>NZ_JCAQNY010000002.1:0-202536 GCF_041475715.2 Xanthomonas sp. NCPPB 3583 | reverse complement strand
GGTCAGAAGGTGAATTTCGAGTTCCAGTCCCAGGGTATGGACGCGACGATCACACGAATTACGGCGATCCAATAAGACGAAGAGGCGGCGCATGGCAATGATGATTGCCATGCGCAACCTACAGCAACACCTGCTGGGTAGAGGCCGAAGCGGCTTAGGATTGCATTCTACAAGGATCGTTGTAGAATCGCCGAATGAACGATGATTCTGCCGTCTCGGCGCTCTCTGCGCTTGCCCACTCCGACCGCCTGGCCGCATTCAGGATGCTGGTCCGCGCAGGTCCCAACGGCATGCCGTCGGGTGAAATTGCCGAAGCGCTTGCGATTCCGCCACCGCGCATGAGCTTTCACCTTGCGACCTTGGAGCGGGCGAGCCTACTGCGCTCTTGGCGCGACGGGCGGCGTGTGCTGTACGCCGCCAACTACGAAGACATGCGCCAGCTTCTTGAATTCCTCACCGAGGACTGCTGTTCCGGAAATCCGGACATCTGCGGCGCCCTCAATAACCTCGTCACTCCTTGTACCACGGAGACCTGCGCATGAGCTTTCCTCAGCCGTTTAACGTCCTGTTCCTCTGCACCGGCAATTCAGCGCGCTCGATCCTGGCCGAGAGCGTCCTTCGCAAGATCGGCGATGGCCGTTTCAATGCGTTTTCCGCCGGCAGCCATCCAAAGGGTGAGGTCCACCCGCTGGCAATCGAAACGCTGCGTCAGGCCGACTACCCAGTCGAGGGGCTGCGCTCCAAGGCGTGGGACGAGTTCGCCGTGCCCGACGCCCCAGTGATGGATTTCGTTTTTACCGTCTGCGATCAGGCTGCCGGCGAGGCCTGCCCATTGTGGCCAGGACAACCGATTACCGCGCATTGGGGTATCCAAGACCCGAGCCGTGAAGCACGCGGGGACATGTGGCAGCGCGCCGCCTTTCGGCAGGCGCTTGTGTACATGGAGAACCGTATCAAGGCGTTCGTCGCACTTCCGATCCCCACACTGACCCGGACGAGCTTGGCCGCCCAGGTAGGCGAAATCGGGCAGTTCGACGGCACCTCATCGTCGCGACCCGACGTGGCGTAAGGGGATCATGATGACACTGACGATTTACCATAACCCGGCCTGCGGCACGTCCCGGAATACCTTGGAAATGATGCGCCAGTCCGGTGAACACCCGGAGGTCATCGAATACCTGCAGACGCCCCCAACGCGCGAGAAGCTGGTCGAGCTGATCGCCGCGATGGGCATGGCGCCGCGTGAACTCCTGCGCCAGAAGGGAACACCGTACGCGGAGCTGGGCCTGGATAATCCCGCGCTCACCAACGAACAACTGGTGGACGCGATGATGGCGCATCCGATCCTGATCAACCGTCCCATCGTCGTTTCCGACCGGGGGGTGGCCCTGTGCCGACCGTCCGAGAAGGTGCTCGCGCTGCTGGACAACCCGCTGTCCTCCTTCACCAAGGAAGACGGCGAAATTGTGACGGTAGCCGGAGCGTCGACATGATCGATCGCATCGCCGCAGATCTGCCGAGCATCGACGCAACGCAACTTGCACCAATCGACGTTGACGCGCTAGCTGGGCCCGGCGACCCCAGGCACCCGCCCCGGATCCTCATCCTCTATGGCTCGCTGCGGGAACGCTCTTATTCGCGGCTGCTGGCAGAGGAAGCCGGCCGGCTCTTGCGCTGGTACGGTTGCGACGTACGAATCTTCGATCCGCATGACTTACCACTGCCTGACGGAGCCACCCCGGATCATCCGAAGGTGAGTGAGCTGCGCGATCTCGCGTACTGGTCCGAAGGCATGGTCTGGGTCAGCCCCGAACGCCACGGCGCCATGACCGGGATCATGAAGGCGCAGATCGACTGGATTCCGCTGGCCGACGGCGCCAAGCGCCCAACACAGGGAAAAACCCTGGCGGTGATGCAGGTGTCCGGCGGTTCGCAGAGCTTCAACGCATTAAACCAGCTGCGTGTACTCGGCCGGTGGATGCGTATGGTCACCATCCCGAACCAGTCCTCGGTGGCCAAGGCATTCCAGGAATTTGATGAGGCCGGGCGCATGAAGCCGTCCGCGTACTATCAGCGAGTTGCAGACGTATGCGAGGAGTTGGTGAAGTTCACTTGGCTGGTGCGTGGTCGCTCAGCGTATCTGACCGATCGCTATTCCGAGCGCGTTGAGAGCGCCGAAGAACTGTCCAAGCGCGTGAATCAGCGCTCCATCTAACCTTTGTCGGAGCGCGGCATGCTTGCCCTCGCGATATTCATCGTCACCCTTGTATTCGTCATCTGGCAGCCGCGCGGATTCGGTATCGGTTGGTCGGCACTCGCCGGCGCCGCAGTAGCGTTGGCCACCGGCGTCGTCGGGTGGGGTGACGTCGCCACGGTGTGGGGGATTGTCTGGGATGCGACGTTCACTTTCGTCGCACTCATCATCATCTCGCTCATCCTAGACGCAGCCGGCTTCTTCGAATGGGCTGCCCTGCATGTGGCCCGCTGGGGCGGCGGCAATGGCCGGAAGCTCTTCCCGCTGGTCGTCTTGCTGGGCGCTGCGATCGCGGCAGTATTCGCCAACGATGGCGCTGCACTCCTGCTGACGCCGATTGTTCTTGCCATTCTGCTGCGCTTGAACTTCCCGCCTGCAAGTGCGCTGGCGTTCACTGTGGCTTGCGGCTTCATTGCTGATACGGCCAGCCTGCCGCTCGTTGTCTCGAACTTGGTCAACATCGTCACCGCGAACTTCTTTGACGTCTCATTTGGACGCTACGCAGCGGTCATGGTGCCGGTGAATTTGGTGTCGGTCGGTGCCACGCTGATCGTCCTGTGGCTCTGGTTCCGCCGCGACATTCCGCGCACTTACCCGCTCCACGATCTTGAAGCGCCGCATGAGGCGATCCGCGACAAGGCAGTCTTTCGCGCCGCCTTGCCCCTTCTTGCATCGTTGCTCGTTGCGTACTTCGTAACCGGGCCGCTCGGCGTCCCCATCGCCTTGGTGACGGGTGCGGCTGCGCTGGTGCTGATGGCAATTGCAGGTCGCTGGACGAGAGGCGGCCGAGGCGCCACCGTGGCCCTGACCAAGATTCTGCGCGGCGCGCCTTGGCAGATCGTGCTGTTCTCGGTTGGCATGTATCTTGTGGTTTATGGGCTTGGCAACGCCTGGCTGACAAAGGTGGCAAGTGCGGTGCTTGAGTGGCTGGCAGCGCAGGGAACCTTTGTGGCCACGATCGGTACCGGCTTCGCGGTGGCGGGTCTCGCATCGATCATGAACAACATGCCGGCAACCCTGGTGGGCGCGCTGGCCATCGACGGGGCCAATCTTCCGGCCGCCACCCGCGAACTGATGATCTATGCCAACGTCGTGGGCAACGACCTTGGCCCCAAGCTCACTCCGATTGGGTCGCTCGCGACCCTGCTGTGGCTGCACGTCCTTGCCGGCAAGGGCCAACGGATTACGTGGGGGCAGTACATGAAGGTGGGGCTGATCCTCACGCCCCCCGTCCTGTTGGCCACGCTCATCGCGCTCTGGATCTGGCTGCCGCTCGCGCAATGACCGCGTGGACGCAAGGCCGCCGTCAGTGATCACAATTTCTTCAGGGGTGCTGCGGTGGGTGGCGGCGGCACCGGTCCCGGGTCGTTGAAGCACAGCATGACCTGATCGATGCCGAATTGGTCGGCAAGCACCCGCGCGGTCACCGCGTGCACCAGGTCCAGGTCGACCGAGGGCGCCGCGACAGTGATGGTGGCCGCGATCGCACGACCGTGCTCTTTGGCGGGGACCAGGCGCAGGTCATCGACCGCTTTCACGCCCGGGTCGGTAAACATCGCCGCACGCACCTGTTCCAGGTTGATCTCGTTCATGGTGTCGAAGATTCCAAAGCAGTGCCACCGGCGCGGGGAGCTCGGTCGCGATGCAGCCAACGATAGAGCACCGGCAGCACCAATAAGGTCAATGCGGTGGATGAGACGATACCGCCGATGACGACAGTGGCCAGCGGCCGCTGCACTTCCGAGCCAGCACCGACATTCAAGGCCATGGGCAGGAAGCCCAGGGAGGCCACCAGGGCGGTCATCAGCACCGGCCGCAGGCGGCCAAGGGCGCCGTCGCGCACAGCGTCGTCCAGCGGATCGCCTTGCTCACGCAGGCGGCGGATGAAGGCGATCATGACCAGCCCGTTGAGCACGGCCACGCCCGAGAGCGCGATGAAGCCCACGCCGGCAGAGATCGACAGCGGAATCCCGCGCAGGGCCAGTGCCAGCACACCGCCGGTCAGCGCCAGTGGCACGCCACTGAACACGATGGTCGCATCCTTGGCCGACCCGAAGGCCATGAACAGCAGAGCGAAGATCAACGCCAGTGTCACCGGAACGACCACGCCGAGGCGTTGAGTGGCCGAGATCAGCTGCTCGAAAGTGCCTCCGTAATCGATCCAGTAGCCCGCTGGAAGCGTCACATCTTGGCCGATGCGCGTGCGCAGCGCGCCGACGAACCCACCCAGATCGCGTTCGCGCACGTTGGCCGTGATCACCACGCGCCGCTTGCCGTTCTCGCGATTGATTTGATTGGGCCCGCGCTCCACCTGGATCTTCGCCACTTCCCGCAGCGGCACCGTACGAGGCCCGCCATTGGCGCCGGCGGCCAGACGGCTGGACTCATCGACACTGGTGCTTGCCGGCAGCGGAATGGGCAGATCTGCCAGCACGGCCGGGTCTTGCCGCTGCGATTCGGGCAGGCGCACGACCAGGTCGAAGCGGCGGTCGCCCTCGATCAACTGGCCGGCGACACTGCCCCCAATGGCGGTGGCCACCGTTTCCTGCACATCGCCCGGGTTCAGGCCATACCGTGCCAATGCCGCCGGATCTGGCGTGATGGTCAACAGCGGCAGGCCCGAGACCTGCTCGGCCTTGACGTCTTCGGCGCCGGGGACGCTGCGCATGACCCGCTCGACCCGGCTGGCCAGGCGCGTCAGCTGGTCCAAGTTGTCGCCATAGACCTTGACGGCCACGTCGGAACGGACGCCGGAGATCAACTCGTTGGTGCGCATCTGGATGGGCTGGGTGAACTCGTAGTTGCTACCCGGGATTTCCTTGGCCGCCGCCTCCAGCTCTTCCACCAGCTCGGCCTTGGGCTTGCGCGGATCGGGCCACTGGTCGCGGGGCTTGAGCATCAGGAAGGTGTCGGCCATCGACGGCGGCATCGGGTCGGTGGCCACCTCGGCGGTGCCGATCTTGGAGAAGATGTTGGCCACCTCCGGGAACTGGGCCAAGCGCTTCTCCAGCGTTTCCTGCATAGCCACCGACTGCTCCAGGCTGGTCCCGGGAATACGCATGGGCTGCAAGGTGATATCGCCCTCATCCAGGCTCGGCACGAACTCCGAACCCAAGCGGGTGGCCAGCACGCCACAGCCCACCACCAGCACGGCCGCGCCGGCCAGCACCACCACGCGCCGACGCAGGGCCCAATCCAGCAGCGGCGTATAACGGGCACGCGACCAGCGCATCAGGCGGTTGTCGTGCTCAGCCACACGGCCGCGCAGGAAGCTGGCGATCGCCGCCGGCACGAAGGTCAGCGACAACACCATGGCGCCGGTCAGGGCCAGCACCACCGTGATCGCCATCGGGTGGAACATTTTTCCTTCTACCCCGGACAGCGCGAAGATCGGCAGGTAGACCGCGGCGATGATGCCCAGGCCAAACAGGCTGGGACGGATCACCTCGGCGGTGGCCGAGGCGGTCAGGTCATAGCGCTCTTCATCGTTGAGCTGGCGGCCCAGCGCGTGCTGCGCCTCGCCGAACCGGCGCAGACAGTTCTCGATGATGATCACCGCCCCGTCCACGATCAGGCCGAAGTCCAGCGCGCCCAGGCTCATCAGGTTGCCCGACACGCCGCCACGCACCATGCCGATGATGGTGAACAGCATCGCCAACGGGATCACCGCCGCGGTGATCAACGAGGCGCGCACATTGCCCAGCAGCAGGAACAGCACCACCACCACCAGCAGCGCGCCCTCGATCAGGTTCTTGGACACCGTGCCGATGGTGCGATCCACCAGCGCGGTGCGGTCATAGACGGCCTTGGCATGGACGCCGGCAGGCAGGCTGGCGTTGGCGGCATCCAGCTTGGCCGCGGCCGCCTGGGAGACTTCCCGGCTGTTGGCGCCGAACAACATGAAGGCGGTACCGACCACGACCTCGTGGCCATTCTGGGTGGCCGCGCCCGTGCGCAGCTCCTTGCCTTCGCCCACGCTAGCGACGTCGCGCACCCGAATGGGCACGCCATCGCGCCGGTCCAGCACGATGTTGCCGATTGCCTCCAGATTGGCTAGCTGGCCCGGCACGCGCACCAGGAACTGCTGTCCGTTGCGCTCGATGTAGCCGGCGCCGATGTTCTGGTTGTTGCGCATGACCGCGGCGACCACGTCGTTCAACGTGAAGCCCAGCGCCACCAACTGAGCTGGATCGGGAGTGATGTGGATCTGCCGCTCGAAGCCGCCGATGGTGTTGACCTCGGTGACGCCGGGCGTGGTGCGCAGCTGCGGCCGGATCACCCAGTCCTGCAGGGTGCGCAGGTCCGTGGCCGTGTACGGGGTGCCGTCGGGCTTGCGAGCGTTGGGCTCGGCCTCCACGGTGTACATGAAGATCTCGCCCAACCCGGTGGAGATCGGCCCCATTTCCGGGTCCAACCCTTCGGGAAGCTGGGAGGCGATCTGCTGCAGGCGCTCGGCGACCTGCTGGCGGGCAAAGTACAGGTCGGTGCCGTCCTTGAAGACGACGGTGACCTGCGAAAGCCCGTAGCGCGACAGCGAGCGGCTGTAGTCCAGCTTGGGCAGACCGGCCATGGCCGTTTCGATGGCAAAGGTGACCCGTTGTTCGGCCTCCAGCGGCGAGTAACCCGGGGCCTGGGTGTTGATCTGGACCTGGACGTTGGTGATGTCGGGTGTGGCGTCAATGGAAAGGTGACGGTAGCTCCACACGCCCAGCGCAACCAGCGCAGCGGTGAGCACTAGCGTCAGCCAGCGATGGCGGATGGACAGCCCAATGAGGCGTTCGAGCATGGCGGGCCTCATTCTTCTTCCACGGTGGACTTTTCGATGTCGGCCTTGATCAGGAAGCTTTGGGCCACCACCACCTGTTCACCGGCCTTGAGGCCTTCCAGCACTTCGGCGCGTTCGGCGTCGCGGCGCCCCAGCTTCACCGGCCGGGTGTGGTAGGTTTCGCCCTGCTGCACGTAGACCACGTCCTGGTCTTCTGCGGTCTGCAGCGCCGTGATCGGCACCACCAACGCTGCCGATTGGCGATCCACGGTGACCCGCGCCTTGACCGCCGACCCCGGCCGCCACAGGCCATCGGTGTTGGCCACCGTGCCGCGCGCAATGGTGCTTTGGCTGGCGGTGGCGGTGCCGGGCAGGACGCGCTCCAAGGTGGTCTGTGCGGTGACGCCATCGCTCAAGCGGGTAACCGTCACCGGCACGCCAGCACCGATGTGCTGGGCGTCGGCGCCGAAGATGTGCAGGTCCACCCACAGCGTGGACAGGTCGGCGACCTCAAACAGCGGCGCGCCCTCAGCGGCGGCCATGCCTACGGCGGCCGTGCGCGCCATGACCACGCCACTGATCGGCGCGGTGACGGTATAGGTGGTCAGGCTCAGGTTGCTCTCTACCGTGGCCAGTGCCTGGCCGGCCCGTACCTGATCACCCACGCCCGCACGCACGGAGCGGACCGGTCCGGGGAAGCGTGCCGTGACCTGCGCGATGCGACCGTCAATCGGGGTCAACAGCCCTTGCACCTCATGCTCGTCAGCAATCTCACCGGGGCCTGCCGGTGCGACCTGGATACCCGCTGCCTGCGCAGCTTTGGCGGCAATCTTGGTTTCCAGCGGCGCTTCCTCGTGCTCGCCGTGCTCTTCGCCCTCAGCGGCGGCGCCGCCTTCGGACGCTTCGTTGGGGGCCGACGCGTTGCAGGCGGCCAGCATCATCAGGGCCATGCCCAGTGCGGTCCAGGAAAAGCGATTCATGGGGTCTCTCCGGTGGAAGCAGCCGCCGGCGGCGCGACAAGCGCCTGGCCGGTCAGGCGTTGAATTTCGATCAGGGCGCGCTGCGCATCGAGCGCCACGTCCAGCTGCTGCTGGGCCATGGCCGTGCGTTCGGACTGCAGCTGTGCCCATTCCAGGTAGCTGATCGCGCCGGCGCGATAGGCGCGCTCGGCGGCCTGCTCAGCCCGGGCCAACTTCGGCAGCACCTCGCCTTGCAGCCGTGCCACCTCGGCCTGCGCCACGGTGTAGCGACCATGGGCTTCGACCAGCGTGGAATACAGCGACAGGCCCTTGGCCTCGCGCTCGATCGTCAGAACCTCCAGCTCGGCTTCGCCGGCGCGGATCTCCGGCTGCGCGCGGCTGCGGCTGCCCAGTGGCATGGACAGGCTGGCCACCAGCGCGGTGTCGTCAGTCTCCTGCAGGCGGCGCACGCCCAGCTGCCACGACAAGTCCGGCGAGGCCGCCGAACGCGCCAGCTGCAGTCGTGCCTGCGCGATCCGGCGGGCATCGGCAAACTGCGCCAACTCGGGAGTGCGCTCCAATTCCTCGGCCAGCGACTGCATGGACGCGATCGCCGGCAGGGTCATGGGATCCGCCGCGGCCACCTCGAAGCTCGGAGCACGTTCGCCCCAGAGGGCAGCAAGGTGCTGCCGGGCGGCAATGCGCTGCTGCTCGGCCCGATCACGGGTCAATTCTGCTCTCGCCAGTGCTGCTTGTGCGGTGAGCATCACCGATTCGGGAGACGCGCCAGCCTGCAGGCGCTGCCGGGCAGCGGCGACGGTCCGCTGGCGCTGGCCGACATCCATGTTCGCCAGGCTGCGTTGCCGGTCGGCACCGACAACGGCCAAATAGCGCTGCGCCGTCTCGGCGAGCAGGTCCAGCCGGCCGGTCTCCCGGTGCACGGCCAGCGCATCAATCCGGCTTTGGGCCAGGGTTCGGCGCGCATCGAGCTTGCCGCCGCGCTCCAGGACCGAGCTCAGGCTCAAGGTCAGCTCGGCGCTGTCCAGACCACGGGCCACGCCCGTGCCCAATGCATTTTCGACCTCGGCACCGACCGTCCACGGTGGGCGCTGCATGGCCTGATCGCGCTCGGCAGCGAGCACGGTGGCCCGCGCATCGACCAGGCGCAGCTCGGGGTGGGTTTGGGCCACACGCGCGAACGCGTCGTCCAAAGTCATCAATTCGGCCGCCGCCGCCGGCGTCGTCACCGCGCCGCCCAACAGCAGCCATGCGGCTATAGCCGCCAATCGCACATGCATGGAAGTACTCCGAAGGTTCTCGATATCGACAGGGCGCCGGCGCATGCCAGCCGACCTCACCCTGCGATCGGCGGTCGGAACGGCGCGATCAGGTGCGCGGGCGGATACCGGGGCGTATCGGCGTCCAGCGCGTGCAAATACCGGCCGATGTCCGCCACGGCCAGCAGGATCTCAGGGGCCGGCGCGGCTTGGCTGCAACACAGCACCAGCTGCTGAAGCCGATGCAGGGCGACGTCTACGCCACGCTCGGCAGCTGGTGGCGCCACTGCCGGGCCACGGTCGGCAGCGGCCAGATGGGTCTGGGCATGCAGCTCGCCGACCAGTGCCAGCACCGGCTGCGCCACCAGGCCCACGGCCAAGTGCGCCAGCAGGAGCCAGCGCAGGCCAGAACCCAGCCGGCCAAGCCTGGTCATGCAGCCGTCTTGCGCGCGTCGGCACGTGCCCGGCGGGCATCACCCAAGATCTCGAAGGCTTCCTTGATCACATACAGGCCGATCAGGGCGCCGATCACGAAATCTGGGTACGGGCTGGCCAGCCACCACACCAGGAGGCCCGCCAGGATTACGCCAACATTGGCGACCACATCAGCCCGGGTGAACAGCCAGGTCGCCCGCAGATGCACCTCGCCGGACTTCAGCGGCGCCAGCATGCGCAGTACCGTCACGTTTACCACCAGCGACAGCAGGGCGGTGCCAATCATCCAGCCGCTGACCGGCTCGGCACCGAACATTACGCGGCGGCCGACCTCGACCAACACGCCCACACCCAGCACAAGCAGCACGCTGCCGCTGACCCACGCGGCATTGGCCTTGAAGCGCGCCGTGCGCCCGATAGCGACCAAGCCAATGGCATAGGCGGTGGCATCGGACAGCATGTCCAGAGCGTCGGCCAGTAGGCCAGTGGAATGAGCAACCCAGCCGGCGATGCCGCCGATCACGGCCATCGCCGCGTTCAACGCCAGGGCGATCCAGAGGACGCGCCGCTCCTGCGCGTTCTTAGCCTCGTGGTGGCAGCCGCAATCACTCATCGGAACATCTCCATTCGCAGGGAAGCCGGGCCCGGGCGGGCCGCTGGCATGACACAGCCGGTGAGGGTAAAGTCCGTAGCTACTACGGAGTCAAGCGTACTACGAATGAAAATCAGTGAGGCTGCCGACGCCAGCGGGTGCCATCTGGAGACCATCCGCTATTACGAGCGGATCGGCCTATTGCCGCGCCCTGGGCGCTCAGGCAATGGGTACCGGGTCTATGGCCCGGCCGACATCGAGCGGCTGCGCTTCATTGCGCGTGGCCGGGATCTGGGTTTCAGTCTGGAAGAGGTCCGCAGCCTGCTGCAGCTGGCCGGCGATGAGGAGCTTTCGTGCGGGGACGTGGATCGGCTGGCCCGCAGCCATCTGACCGACGTGCGGGCGCGCATGGCTGACCTTCAGCGCATGGCCAGCGAGCTGGAACGGGTGATTGCCAGTTGCCACGGCGGTCAGCGGGCAGAATGCACCATCCTGTCAACGCTGCGACAGCCGGCCTCGGTGGAGGCCACGCGCCAGTGACCGAACTGGACCGCTACCTCGATGCGGCCACGCGCCAGAACACGGTGCGCAGCTATGCGTCGGCGCTGCGGCACTTTGAGGTTGAGTGGCAAGGCCACCTCCCAGCCACACCTGACAGCGTGGCGCGGTACCTGGCCGCCTATGCGCAGACCTTGGCCACCAGCACCCTTCGCCACCGGCTGGCCGCCATTGCCTCCTGGCACCGCGACCACGGCTTTGTCGACCCGACCCGGTCGCCGCTGGTGCGCAAGGTGCTCAAAGGCATCAAAACCCTGCACCCGGGCCAGGTCAAGCAAGCCGCGCCGCTCCAGATTCGGCGGCTGGTCGAACTCGATGACTGGTTGGCTGCAGCGATCGCTGCGGCACAGGCGCGGGGCGACGGAGCGGCGGCGCTGCGCCACCAACGGGACCGAGCGTTGGTGCTGCTCGGATTCTGGCGTGGCTTCCGCGGCGATGAACTGCTGCGTCTGGACGTGGCCCATCTCACGCTGGTGCCGGGACAGGGGATGACCTGCTTCCTTCCGCGCAGCAAGGGCGATCGGCAGGCGGCCGGCGTCACCTACAAGGTGCCGGCGTTGTCGCGATTGTGTCCGGTGGAGGCGACCCAGGTGTGGCTGCAGGCGGCCGGCCTGCAAGAAGGGCCGGTATTTCGGGCGGTCAGCCAATGGGGCCAGGTGAGCGCCGAAGGCCTGCATCCCAACAGCTTGGTGCGCCTGCTGCGTGAGTTGCTGGCCAGTGCTGGTTTTGCCGATGCTGGGCTCCACAGCAGCCATTCGCTGCGCCGCGGCTTTGCCAGCTGGGCCAACGACCAAGGCTGGGACATGAAGGCGCTGATGGAGTACGTGGGCTGGCGCGATGTGCAGTCGGCCATGCGTTATCTGGACGGGCGTGACCCGTTCGCCCGGGATCGCATTGAAGCGAGCCTGCCCAGCCCAACCTCGCCAGCTCCGACGATGGCGCTGCCGGCGCCCGAGGGAAAATCTGCCCTGCAGCTGCGCCTGCGCATGGTGCTGACCCCGTTTGCCCGCGCCGGCCGCGGCGCGGCCAAGGCCCGGGGGCGAATCGAAGAGATCTGCTTGGCCCCGTTCCAGGCTGTGCGGCTGAACACCGCCAGCAGCGAGTACCGGTTGACAGCTCCCACCGATCCCGACCGGGATCTGGATGAAATCCTGGCCACGTTGCTCGATGACATGCACCGCATGGCCGATACGCACCAGTGTTTCCTGGAAGCGTCTCTCAATACAGACGATGGCCGGCACTGGGATTGATCCCCTCATAACCTTCGGATCCAATGGCTACCCTTCACGAGACCGCCTACCCGCGACTGAAGCCTGATCCCACCGCCAAGGAACTGGAGGAGATCTACACTCCGACCGCCGCTGAGATTGCATTCGCCAAGCAGCTGACCACCCAGCCGGGACCGCAGCTGGCGGTACTGATTCATCTCAAGCTCTTCCAGCGCCTGGGTTACTTCACGGTGTTGGCCGAAGTGCCCGAGCGGATCCGGAAGCACATCGCCAAGGCCGCCCGACTCGGGCGCGTATTGGACACCGACCAGCTCGAACGCTACGACGCCTCCGGCAGCCAGCGCCGGCATATGCCGCAGCTTCGGAAGTTCATTGGGGTACGTCCCTTGGACAAATCAGGCTTGGCCTGGCTGGACACGGTGGCCACCGGAGCAGCCCAGACCAAGCACACCATCCCGGACATCGTGAACGTCCTGCTCGAAGAGCTGGTGCACCACCGCTACGAACTGCCAGGCTTCCGCACCCTGGAGCTGGCCGCCATTGGCGCGCGTGAGAGGGTCAATCTGGGGTACTACCGCAGCATCAGTCACGCGCTGACGCCCGCAACGCGCACGCTCATTGACGAATTGCTGCGCGCACCGGAAGGCTCCAGATTTACTGGCTGGCACTCACTCAAGCGCGAGCCTGGCCGGCCGACCAACAAGGAAGTTCGTTTTTATCTGCAGCACATCCGCATGCTGCAGCAGCTGGCCGACCAGCTGCCTCCCATCGATGTGCCGGTGCCCAAGCTCAAGCAATTCCGTGCAATGGCTCGGGCCTATGACGCCAGCGAGCTGGCCGAATTGGCTCCGGACAAGCGCTATGCGCTGGCCACCATCTTCATTCGCGCCCAGCATGCCAAGACGCTGGATGATGCAGCCGAGTTGTTCATCAAGCAGGTGCGCGGGCTGGAGAACACGGCCCAGCAGAAGCTGCTGGCCTACCAGCTCGAACATGCCAAGCGGGCCGACTTCCTCATCGGCCAGCTCAAGGAAATCCTGCAGGCCTATCAGCTCGACGGCAGCGATAGTCAGCGCGTGGATGCCATCGACAACAGCCTGGAAGCGGAAGTATCGACCTTGCTGGCCGAATGCGAAGAACATATGGCCTATGCAGGGAAAAACTACCTGCCTTTCATGCTGCAGCCCTACGGCGCGGTCAGGCCGCTGCTGTTCAATGGGCTGGAGCTGATGAATCTACGGGCAACCAGCCACGACGCCGGCATGGAGCCGTTGATCGCGGCCGTGCTGTCACTGCGCAACCAACGGCGTGAGTTGATCGAGGTTGCTTCCCTCGGCCTGGACCCGGAGAAGGATTTTGACTGGATGTCCAAGCTCTGGCGTCAGCACGTGTTTGGCAAGCGGGCCAGCGCGGCAGGCGCCGGCTGGATGCACCGTAAGTACTTCGAGCTGGCCGTGCTGGTGCAGGTCAAAGACGAGCTGAAGTCCGGAGATCTCTTCATTCCCAGCAGCGAACGGTTTGATGACTACCGCGAGCAGCTGGTCGATGAAGCCACCTTGGCCCAGGAGCTGGAAGCCTATGGTCAGGTGTCAGGCCTGCCCACCGACGCCGAGTCGTTCGTGGCAGGGTTACGCGCACAATTGACCTCCCTGGCCGACGAGGTCGACGCGCGTTTCCCGGAGAACGTGCATGCGGACATCCTGGAGGGGCGCCTGGTGCTGCGGAAGGGGCAACGCGCCGAAGTCTCCAGCGCGATTACCACCGTGGATCGCCTCATCGCCGAACGGCTCCCGGAATCCAGCATCGTCGATGTCCTGATCGACGCCAGCCGATGGCTGGATCTGCACCGATTCTTCCGTCCGATCGCCGGCACCGAGAGCCAGGTTGAAGATCTCCCTCGACGGGTGATCACCACGCTGTTTTGCTATGGCTGCAACCTGGGGCCGACGCAGACGGCGCGGTCGATCAAGGGCTTCAGCCGGCGCCAGGTTGCTTGGCTGAACCTGAAATACGTGACCGAGGATGTGCTTGAGAAGGCCATCGTGGAGGTCATCAATACCTACAACAAATTCGACCTGCCGGGCTATTGGGGCAGCGGGAAGAGCGCCTCCGCAGATGGCACCAAATGGAGCGTCTACGAGGACAACCTGTTGTCGGAGTACCACATCCGCTACGGCGGCTACGGCGGCATTGGCTACTACCACGTGTCCGACAAATACGTGGCACTGTTCAGCCACTTCATTCCCTGTGGCGTGCACGAGGGCATCTACATCCTCGACGGCCTGCTGGCCAACACTTCCGACATCCAGCCTGAGATCGTCCATGGCGACACGCAGGCCCAAAGCTACCCGGTCTTCGGTTTGGCCCACATGCTGGGCATCCAGCTGATGCCCAGGATACGAAACATCAAGGATCTGACATTCTTCCGGCCCGAACCTGGCAGAACCTATAAGAACATCCAGGCATTGTTCGGAGACAGCATCGACTGGCAACTGATCGCGACCCATCTCCACGACATGCTGCGGGTCGTGATCTCAATCCGTTTGGGGAAGATCACCGCGTCCTCGATCCTGCGCCGGCTGGGCACCTACAGCCGGAAGAACAAGCTGTACTTCGCCTTCCGGGAACTTGGCAAGGCCGTCCGAACGCTGTTCTTGCTGCGCTACATCGATGACAACGAGATTCGGAAAACGATCCATGCTGCGACCAACAAGAGCGAGGAGTACAACGGCTTCGTAAAATGGGTGTTCTTTGGCAGCCAGGGGATCATTGCTGAGAACGTCCAACACGAGCAGCGCAAGATCATCAAGTACAGCCAGCTGGTCGCCAACATGATCATCCTCCACAACGTAGAAGGCATGAGCCGGACCTTGGCTGAGATGCGGAAGGAGGGGATTGAACTGACGCCCGAGATCCTGGCCGGCCTGTCGCCTTATCGGACCAGCCACATCAATCGCTTCGGCGATTACCACTTGGATCTTGAAAGGGAAGTAGCGCCGCTGAGCTATACCGCCAAAGTCCTTGAGCACGCCCCATAGATGGGGAGATCCGCTACCGGGACAAGGTGATTATCATTGCGTTTCAATCGCTTAGGTGGCTTTTGGCCCTGTACGTAACGATTCCCTGCCGACCCTCAAGCATGAGCTGCAAGTACTATCGCGGCGAGGGCGCCACAGCACAAGCCGCATGGTAGGGCGGCGCGCAACCCTCTCCGACCGGAAAAGTATTAGCATCTGAGTTCAAATTTATTCTTCATGCCACGGCACCCATGGACGCGAAAAAGCTGCTCGACCAACTACAAAGGAATGAAATTTCGGCCATACGCGACTTGATCGATCCACCCTGGGCTCAAGTCCAGCGGCAGGTGGCAATGGCTAACGCAAAACTTGCACAGACGGATATTTTTGCTAATGCGACTTCGGATCGCATTCGGATCGATGCACTCGTTAAGCAGTTTATGAGACAGGATCTAAATGTGCCGGTTGGTGATGCCTGGCTGACCAATCTCACCACCCGGGCCTCGATGGTCGCAGCTGGCATATTTCGTAGCGATCGTCAGCTCAGTGGCTTAGTTGTAGACCGAGCAGAGTTCCTTCGGTCGATACAGCTCCCAGACGCGCAGCTTGCGGCATTCATTGCTGCGGCGCGCGATCCAACCGTTTCGATCCAACAATCTCTGCGTCGAATGTTTGAAACATCTGCATTCGTTTCTGTCGGCTCAGACGAAGAGGGCGCGAGCCAGTTGGAGGCGCAGGACACGGCCCGCGTTGGCTTGAGCGACGCTGTAACAGCGACGGCTTACGCCCCTATCAATCCAGATGAGTCCGGTTGGTGGGCAAACCTGACTCCAGAGTTACGTTTCACGATCATTATGGCTGCGATCACTTTTCTAATGCAGCTTCCGGGCACGATCAAAGATGCTAGAGACCTGCTTGTAGCAGACAACAACCCGACAAAGGTGCAGATACAGACCCTGATTGACGTCTCGCGCAGCAGTCTGCGAACGTTAGAGCGCCTTGCAGACCTCGAGCAAAAGACGGCCAAGCTGCATGAAGACTCTGTTCGTAATCAGGATCTTATTGCGGCAAGTCTACAATCGTACTCGACCGATTCAGTTGGCCGTCCTTGCCGCATCGTCATCGAAACTTCCGTGCGCGAGCGGGGGCCAGAGGGTAGGGTAAAGCGCCGAGCTTCTGCCGGGCAGCTTGGGATTTGCCTAGAGCACCGCGGAAGGTGGCTCGAGATTGCCTACGACGCACCTACCGGGGTAATCGAGGGGTGGGTGCTAAAAAAGCACACGCAGTGGGATTAAGACCTCCGAGCACCTGAACGCTGTCAGGAAGGTCTACAAGACCATTGTTAGTAATTTTGCTAACTTAGCATGCCGTCTCGGACTGTGAGACACCGAGACGCGAGAGTTCGCCAAATCATGCACCTTCCACCTGCTCACACATACGCCCGGCTGCTTGGGCCAGCGTGCATCGATCCGATGCCCCTCACCTTGCCGTTGAGTGCAGTCCGGATCCAGCTCGGTTTCCCTTCGCCGGCTGAAGACTTCCAAGACGACGAGCTCGATCTAAACCGGGTGTTGATCCGGAATCCGCCGGCGACGTTCCTGTATCGAGCCGAGGGCTGGAGCATGATCCTGGCCGGCGTTTGCGACGGGGACATCCTTGTGGTGGACCGTTCAGTGAGTCCGATCAATGGCGACATGGTGCTGGCCATCTGGGATGGTAATCAGCCGGTCTGCAAGATCCTTCAGGTCGCGGTCGACCACATCGAGCTCCACAGCCGCAGCCCACACTGCGCGCCGATCGTCCTGCCGCCAGGCACAGAGGTCGAGGTGTTCGCGGTCGTGGGCGTGGTCCGCCAGGTCACGCGCGCTCATTCCCGCGCTGGCCGCTGATGTTCGCGTTGATCGACGGCAACAACTTCTACGCCAGCTGCGAGCGCGTGTTCCAGCCCGAGCTGCGTGGCAGGCCGTTGGTCGTGCTGAGCAACAACGATGGCTGCGCCATTGCGCGATCGGACGAGGCCAAGGCGCTAGGCGTGACGATGGGACAGCCCATCCACAAGATGCCCACGCAGATCCGCCGGCGGCTGGCGTTGCGCTCCGCAAACTTCGGTCTGTACGGCGACATCGCCTCGCGCATCGGCGCGATCCTTCGCCAAGCCGCGCCGCGTGTGGAGGTGTACTCCATTGACGAGTCGTTCCTTGACCTGGCCGGGATCCGCGATCGCCGGCAGCTCGCGGTCGACTTACGCAGGCGCGTTCACCAATGGACTGGCATCCCGAACTGCATCGGCATCGCGCCGACCAAGACCCTGGCCAAGCTCGCCAACCGGGTCGCCAAAGAAGCAACTCGCAAGCCAGGCAGCTACCCAGCCGATCTAGCTGGCGTCTGCGACCTGGCCGCGCTCAGCGCCAGCGAGCTGGACGCTGTGCTGCGAGCAACAGCCGTTGGCAACCTCTGGGGCGTTGGCAGGCGCTGGGGCGCGAGGCTGCAGGCACGCGGCGTTCACACTGCAGCCGATCTGCGAGACGCCGCCGCAGACGACCTGCTGGCGGAGTTCGGGGTGGTCATGGCGCGCACGCAGCGCGAGCTGCAGGGACATGCCTGCCTCAAGCTTGAGGAGGTCGAGTCGGACCGACAGCAGATCATGGTCAGCCGGTCATTCGGGACCTGGGTGAGCGATCCGCAAGATATGTCTGAGGCGCTGGCAACTTTTGCCATGCGCGCAACAGAGAAGCTGCGCTCCCGTGGGCTGACCACATGCGCAATAAGCATCTTTGCCGAGACGGATTCGTTCAAGCCAGGTGTGCCGCAGCACAACCCATCACGCACCGGGTCACTCGCCTCCGCCACTTCTGACAGCAGGATCGTGCTGAAGACGGTGCGCCGGCTGTTGCAAGGCTTCATGCGCGAAGGCTTCGCTTACAAGAAGGCCGGCGTGTGCCTTATGGATCTTGCTACACCAGGCGACCTGCAGGGCGACTTGTTCACCCCCGCACGCGTGGGCGACGATACTTTGATGAGCACTCTTGACGCCATCAACCGACGCTTCGGACGTGGCACGGCTGGATTAGGAACGAGTGGCTGGCAGAAATCACCCGAGTGGGCATCGCGGCAGAATCTCTTGTCTGGTCGATTCACTACATCCTTGGATGATCTACCTAAAGCTACATGCTGACCCTGCTTTTCAGACAGGGCTAGTAGGTGTCGCCTGGATGCTTGGCTCTAGAGCTTGCATCGCCTTACACACAGCGCAGTCAGGATTGCGTCTCGCCGGCGTATCGGCAGTCGGGCAAATGTCTACGTCACTATGCTGTAGAAGACCCTCCAGCGCCTGCCGCAAAATATGGACTGCTCCCACAGCACCATCCGCAGCCCGAAGCCATCGCGCATGTGCGATCCCTGGCGTAGTGACATCACCGCGCCAGACGCTTCCGTCATCGGTGTTGAGCAGGACGTACTTGTCAGGCTGATAGGTGGTCACATCGAGTTGATAGAGTTGGCGGTGCTGCGGCGCTTGAGTCAGCGTCCAACAACCCGCGTCAACATTCACCGCGCCGCAGGCGCGCATCGCCTGGAGCTGCCGCTTCAGGCGTGTGACAGGCGGTTCACCCTGTGCCGCGAACGGCTGCGACTTGTGCTTGAGCACGAACTGACGGAGCGGTGGACGAGTAAGCAAGTCGGATACCCGCAGACCTCTGCTACCAGCCAGCGTCAGTGCCTGGCGTATGATTATGTCCAGAGCGTCGGACGTGGGCATGCCTTCAAAATCTGTCTCAATCGGTGCGCTCACGTTGGCCCTCCCTCTGTTCCATACTTGCCATTACTATCCAAATGCGTGGAGATCGTCGCCAAGCTCGACGAAACCGACGTAGCAAGTTCGATAGCCGCATCACGCTCGACTCGAAGTTGATCAATGGTGAGCAAGTGTCCATCCACGGCCACCGAAAGTGTGCGCGCCTCCCGCTGCGCGTCGGCGAGCAGGGTTTCCGCGTGCACAAGCCTGTGCTCCAACTCCCTTGCTCGACGCGAGGCCTCAACCAGCTCGGCGGCCCTGGCGTCCAGATGTGCCTGCTGTTGCTCCAAGCGGTTAGATACAGCATCAAGTGCTTGATGCAGACTTTGTGCCTGACCTTGCCCCGCCTCGCGCAAGCCATGAATGGCATTCAATGTCTTAGCGTATGCATCTTCAAAGCGCTCGAAACGTTTATTCGCCGCATCACGCTCACGGCGGGCTTCAGCCAATGCATGCTGGCTGGCCTGGTCACGTTCCTGACCCGCTACGATTTCTTGCATAGCAAGACTGAGCTTCTCCTTGACGTCGGCAACCGCCGAACGCGCATCGCGTAGCTCAGCTTCAACCTGCAGCCGATCCACACGTGCCTGTTCCAGACGCGATGCAAGGTTGTTTTTGTCCGACTGAAGCTCGTGGATCAACCGCTCTTGCTCACTGGCCCGCTCGGCCATCTTGGCCTGCTCAGCAAACAGTGCTTCTTCCTTGGCATCAAGCATCACCGAGCGTTGCTCTGCAGCCTGCTCACGCGCACTCAGTGCATCAAGCCGCTTACGCTCGGCTTCGGAGACTACCAGCGATGCTTGCTCTGCAGCCTGGCGTATCTGCGCACCGATATCGGAGATCGGCTTGCGCGAGCGTGCGTCGGCTACCTTGTTGAAGTACTCAGCCCCGTGCTCCTCAAACCATCTAGCAATGAACTTCGATAGCACTGGACCACTGCCGCGACCGCCAAGCACCTCGCGAACGCTCATGTGCGTTGGAGCCTGACCGTCAGCAAGTAGTTTCTCAATCGCATCGAATACTTCTGCCGAAGTGATGCGGCTTGTCTCGACCATTACAAGCTGACCCTGACTTGTGCAGAAGGGCTACCAGCTTCCAGCGCCTCGATAGCTGTTATCTCATCGCGCATGCTCACTGCAGTGACGCGAACCCCTGGGGCGACCTCCACAGACTCACCCATCGCTTGGATAAGTGGCCCAATGAATGCATGCCCCTTGGCGGCGTCGGTGATCTCAAACACCACCGTACGAAACATCTTACTGTCCATCAATTTCGATCCTCATCTTCATCTCGACGATCTTCCACTTCCCATTTTTCACGCAGAGTTGCTTTGGCGCGTGTCGCCGCGATGCCTAGCTCCCATAGCCTCGGATAGGCCTCGTTGATCTGCTCACAGACATTGTTGAGCTCCTGAGTCTCGCCCTCCTCCATGTAACGCTGGATCACCTGCAGCGCGATGCCGCCACGAACGCCATCGAGGTTGCCAATGCATTCACTGATCGCAAACGCACACTGGGAATTCCAGAGCGAGAGCATCAACTTCGCCAGACTGTTGGCGCTTCCGGTTCCTGGATTTGCCAGGATCCACTGCAAGGCAGCTTGGTATGGTGACATCAGGGTTCTCCGGGGTTGACTTACATGGCCTGCCGCGTTCGGGACGCGAGCCAGGGGAACAGCTCGGCGCCGAGCGCCGTCAGTCCCATGCAGCTGATGTCGCGCCCACTATTCTCCTTCTCGCTGAGGCCTGGGTCGAGCACATTGCCCTCAAACACCGTACCCCTGTAATCCAGATCATCACACCGCGCCTGATCCCGGTAAGTCCATACAGCGGATAGGTCGACGTAGCAGGGTGTCCAGTCTACTTCCCCTTGCAGAAGACGCTGGACAGCGGGCTCCGGTGTCTTGTACCAAGCCCGGATGAGGTCGACGCACGCCTGCTTGCCCGCCGCATTGGCGTTTGCATAGCAATACGCCAAGGTGTCGTGTTCGGCCATCAGCATGTACGGGCGGCCGCGCTCGTGCACGATCCCGATCGCAAAACGCAACCGATGTCGGACGATCTTGTTGCTTTTGCTGCTGATGGCCTGGCTGGCCATACGTGCCATATCCAGCCCACGGCGGAACGAATCAGACTGCTGCACGGGCAGCTGTAGAAGAGCTTCTGCCTGGTCGTAACGGAGCGTCCCCAAAAGCGACTTGTGCGCTAGCCATCTCGCCGCTCCATCGTCGATCGCGCGATCACGACGCTCCAGATAGGACGTGGCCTCCGGGTCTCCTGCGATCTTGGTGATGTACTGCCAGTCGTGGATGACATGCTCGCTCGCGGCCGCTCGTAGCAGCTCGCGCTGCCACCCTTCGAGCACTGCCTCGCCAGTCTGCGGATCGAAGGTAACTGTCGCGGAGGTAGCATGCCGCGGTGCGCCCAGCAACGCCTGATGCTCGCTGGCCACTGGTTCCAGGTAGACCTTGAACTCACCTTTCCCGGTGGAAACCAAGCGCAGCGGTCGCCGCCCGTGCCGCTGACACCAGACATCCACAGCCGCAGTCCGGCCGGCTTGGTCGGTCAGCAGGGCATGCAGGGTGTCCAGAGCGCCCTTGCGGTAGGAGGCATAGCTGCTGCTCTCCGGCGCCGGCGAGCATTTGTCGCGACGAGCTGTGCGTGCAACCGCCAATGCGGCGGTGATCGCCCCTTCTAAGGCATCGGCATCGTGCAGGATCCGCGCCGCAGTAACAGCCTCGCGAAGCTCGGCCCGCAGTGGCTCCTCGGTCGCATCACGCTCGGCCACCCACGTGCGGGCGGCTTGGAACAATTGGATGTAGTCGTTGTAATTACGACGTTGTGCGCGCGAGGTCAGGTAATAGGTTAGGTCGCCGGCGTGAACACGGTCGAGCACTAGGACCTCCTGCATGGCCTCTCGCTGCAGATACAGCCGACCCATGATCTCGCGGCCGGCCGATTTCCACTCGTGTACCAACGGCACCTCGATGTAGTCGCCACGCTTGTCGCGGCGCACATTGGCAATGATCGGCGTGCGATGCTTTAGCGCATACACCCGGGTATAGCCCCAGTGATTGCCGTACTGGCGTGTCTCTTGTGATGCAAAAGCGCCAGGAATGAAGCGCTGCTCGAACAGCGCTGATACGCGAACGGCGACCCATGCACCCGCAGCCAGGTATCGGTTCTGTTCCTCGCGATATGCGTCATAGCTGGGCCGTGTAACGCCCAGCATCATGCTCTGATCGACCAGGCGCAAGTACCGCTCTTGGAACCCCCAGTCGAGCCATGAAGCGAAGGTCGGCACTGCCCAATCGGCAAAAAACACATCGCGATCGCGCAGTCCCCATAGCATCGTGAGGACCTTGGCGTATGCGTCCAGCGATCCGAGCTGGCTCCGCTGGGCCTTGGCATAGGCCAGGTCGTCGCGTCGGATCGCTTGGCCGTCGCGGTCGCTGAAATGACCAATCTGCTCAGCCGCGTTGGGCATTAACTGCTTGATCTTCTGGAGGAACTCGGGGCCTTCGACCAGATACACCTGCTCGCCATCTCGCACCAGCAGCATGTGCAGCTGGCTGATCTGATTGAGTTGCTGGTTTGCCATGGCCGCGCCGATGTCGCCGGGACGGGATGGCTTGACGAATTC
This sequence comes from Xanthomonas sp. NCPPB 3583, assembly GCF_041475715.2. Classification (NCBI taxonomy): domain Bacteria; kingdom Pseudomonadati; phylum Pseudomonadota; class Gammaproteobacteria; order Lysobacterales; family Lysobacteraceae; genus Xanthomonas; species Xanthomonas sp. NCPPB 3583. Next base: position 180,016 of record NZ_JCAQNY010000002.1, on the reverse strand, counting down.
CTTGTAGCTGCCGCGGAACCGGCAGAGCACCATGCCGCGTGCTGCCGGCACCAGGCGCGCGAGCAGCGCGTCATCGGCCATCACCGCCGCCACCGAGTCCAGATCCCTGTGATCCAGTCCGTTCACTTCCAAGTGCAGCAGAAGCTCTTCGTCAAGTGAAAGCAACTCTTGGTAGATCGTCAGTGGCAACTCGACGGGTGCCGGCGCGCCCTGCCGGAGCTGGGTCACCTCGACACCGTCGCCGGTATAGATCTTGAGGTTTTCCACCGTGCGCAGAATGCCCCTAACCGCGTCCAGCTGCCCCTGGGCAGCCGCCAGGCCCACCGTGGCCCGTTCCATGTGGAAGCGAGCCAACGCTTCGCCTTGGCCCGTCAACGCCTCGCTGTGTTTCGCGATCCACTTCTGAGTAGCTTCGGCATTTTCCTTCAGCCGCTCGGCGTAGACGGTCATGTCACGCAATTGCCCGGGCGTGGCTAATGCTTGGCCCTCGGCTTGGGTCGGGGCGCTGGGGTCGTAGCCGAGACTGGCGATCGGCTTGGCCGCCGGCGGCGGTTGCAGCAGGCGGGCCTGCGTCTGCGCCATCTCATGATGCAACGCCAACAGCTCGCGCTCGCGCACCTGAGCCGCTTCGGGACAGTACGTCCAGTAACGCCAGAAGCAGTCGGCATGGAACAGGCTGGAGTCAGCCTCGTCTTCGGGTACGCCCGGGTGAGCCGCGAACTTGTAGACGTGCGGTTCGCCATCGGCGTACTCGATCGATTCCAACAGCAGCACCGTGCCGGCATCGAGCGGGTTGCTCTCGATCTGCTTGCCGTCTTCATCGCCGGTGACGTCTTGCAGCAAGCGCCAATACGTGCCCGGACGCGGCGCGTCAAGGCGCTCAAATCGGGAGGATTCGCCATGCTCAACGGCACTGACTACCAAAGCGTTCTCGTTCACAGCTATTCCTTGGCTTGCGACTGCTTGGCAGTCAGGTCGTTGGTAGCGATGACGGACTCCAGCTCATCCATGCGGCACCTCTTCAGATTGCAATAACTGGGCTCGGATCAGGTGCACATCCTCCCCAGCTTGGCCGCTTGTGTTGCAGCGCCGCCGGCACGCAAGGATTTCGTTGATCCTCACCTCGATATCGACTTCAAGGTCGACGGCAGCGAAGAGCAGCAATTGCTGGGACATCACTTCTCCCCAGCGGCCGCGGCTGCAGCGGGCAGATCCAAGCGCTGCACGGCCGGCTGCGAGCGGGATGCAAGCATGGCAGCGCGACACGCGTTCCAGCCACTGTTATAGCTAAGGTGGTTCGATAAATTTGGTCCGCATTCGTCTTTTCGGTCTGGCACAGTCGTGGTGTTGACTGGCTCAGCTTTCAGTAGCTCGGAGATCGTGCACGCTGCAGCGCGCAGCAACGCGGCGCTATAAGCACGTCCCACTTCCGTGAGTTCATCAGCATAGCGGCTCAACCTCTGGGCGAGTGCCGCAGGAGCGATGTTCGGGGCAGGGTTAACAGGTCCATCGACAATGGCCGACACGGGCGCGGTGCGGATAACTTCGTGTTCCCTGTTCTCAGACATTGTCTTCTCACCTTCGGATATTGGTAGAGCATGGTTACTCGCTGGTGCTAGCCTCGGCAGCGAGTGCGTGATGTGGCGCGTGTACAGTGCGACGTTCTTTCAGCTTAGGACCTACGCATCCTCGACCGGCTTATCCTGCAGGTCTGAGATGGCGCGGCGGCCCGCCTGTGTGATCGCGTAACCGCGTTGCTCGTCCTCGCGGTCCCAATAGTCGATCATCTTCGAATGTTCCAATTGGTGGAGTGGTCTCGCCACCATGAGGGCCGCGCCTTGCGCGCTAGGTTTTTCTCTGCGCGGGACAATGTCTCCGCTAGCGATCAAGCAATATCCAATCGTGCTCGGGATCATCCGTTCTTTACTTGATGCAAGACGGAGCAGGATCGCCATTTCAACTTGGCTCACGCAGCCTCTCCTGCCGCTTTCGGCGGATGGCGGGTAGGGAGCATGCCGGCGATCTTGTCGGCTGCCACTACCATCAAGGTTTCCGAGCAATCCAGGCAGCCGAGCACAAAGCTGCACTGCACGTCGTGCGTCCGTAGACGGCCGTCCACGACTTCGGACGCGGCGCGCTGGTGTACGAACCACTCAAACTCCGTGCCGCCGCAGTGCTTGCACGCTTCCGGCATGCTTAGCACGCGCAGCACATCCGCCTGCACATGAGCAGCTGCAACCGGGGCAACGTGGCTCGCATGCTGTCCTTTCACTTGCGATGTAAATGCCGCGATCGCTGCGTCAGCGCAATGCAAGTAGTCTTGCCAGCGGTGAGCGTTGCCTTGCGCATCCCCGATGTGATCCGGCACCTCCTCGCATGCCAGACAAACAGCACGTGCGACAGCCTCGCGCTCCTCCTCGATTACTGGCTTTGACACCATTTGCATTCTCCGATTTCGTGGAAGTTGTCGTGCCGGCTGGTGGACTGACGCAACGCTGCGCAGCACTTGGGCGTGCGCGCTTGCGCTACACCTTCTCGGCCGCGGCATCTCTGCCCCCACCCGCTCGCTGGAGCTGGGTGGCGAGCCAGTGCTTGTCACGCGCCATCGCGGCATCGACCAGGCCTCTGATCTCGGAGGCCACTGCAGGTCGAGAGTCGCCCATTCCGATGCCGTAGACGACATAGGGTGTGGCGCAACCAGTCTCTTCGTGGTTGATTGCAAAATCGCAAAGCCACCGGAACCGATCGGCGTCGCGCTGCACGTCTTCAGGCACCGCAAAGGACACGTGCTGCTCTGCAAAAAATCCCTTGACCCGATAGACGCCCAAATTTGGGATCTGCCTGCCGTCGATTTCGTACACAGCCCCATCCATGTGCCTTGGATCTGGATCTCCCCAGCGAGGGACGTACCAACGGTGCTCCCATGCTTCACCGTTGACCACGGCCTGCAGCAGGAAAATGTCAGGCTCACTGCTGTTTTCACCGGCTCGCATGTGCATGTCCCTGTTGTGTGGTGATAGGCGGTGCCGCAGCCCTCGCCAGGCGAGCGGCTTTGGCGAGACAGAACTTGCAGGTCACGGCTTCGTCGGCGCCGGCGATGTTCATGCCATCGCGGCTACGCGCGTTCATGCGGCCGCAGAGCGTGGTGGTCTTGGTCATGCCCATGCGCTCGATGCGCCGGCTCGCGTGCAGGATCATGGGCACGCTCACAGCGGTGTCTCGCTGCTGGTGGTCAACACCGGGCGGCCGCCGATCGTCAGCCCGGGTACGATGCCGGCGGGCAGGCGTGCGGGCTCGGCGAGGCGCAGTGCATCGACGCGGGCAACTTCATCCCGCGTTAGGCGCGCTTTCACCATCGCCGCTGCGCGGCGAACGCGCTGACGCTGGAGTTCCTTGCGCAGTTCCTTGCGCAACTGCTTGCGCTGCTCCGGCAGCCCAGTCCGCCGGCAACCCTGCAGCTGGCGCCGGGTGTCAGCTGCCCACCGGTGGTGGTCCCGGGCGATGTCCACCCACAACGCGACGACGGCGGTCACGGGATCAGCTGCTCGGCGGAGAAGCCGCTGGCCAGCAGTCGCTCGCGGACCCGGTCGGACATGGGCCGCTGCTCGTACCGCGCCGGGCCGTGGCCGGAGCGCCGGGGCAGCTTCTGCGCAACGAACACCTGGCACAGCCCCTGGGCGTTGTCGTCCGGGGTGGCTACTACATACAAGCCGTCGTCCTCCTGGGGTAGGCGGAACAGTACGGCGAGGGCGCTTCCGTCGTTGTACGTCGGCATGTCGATTTCCTTCAGGGCTGCGGCGATGGGTCCATTCTACGGCCTTTTTTTGGTCATATGCAATGAGATTACGCAGTGTAATGCGTATCACGTCGCATAATGAGCAGCGTCGTACAATTACACTTGTCGGACTCGCTTCATTTATGTAAATGAACAAAAGCTCCTATTCGCCTACTCGGCTTCAGGGTGATCTAGATCTGTATCCTTGTTGAGTCGGTGGATTCAGCTGTCGCAGCGGTTTGAGCAATGGTAGGACTTGCCGGATGTGCAGGGAGATATGGGCGCAGCACTAGCGCTAGCAGCCGGCTGTGGATAAGCCGAGGCCGCACTGGCTCCGAAGCCCACGCTGATGGCAGGCGACGTGGGGAGCGCTCGTGCTGCAGAACTCCGTTCCCCAAGCACTGTGGTTATCGCGGTGAACGAAGGTATCGAAAAATTCCTATCGAAACCTCTGGCAAGCAGCAGCTCAAGCCGGCCTGGCCACGTAACAATGAAGAGATGCGTTACGTCGGAATGGGGTTGTGAACCGCCCCCTCTCGACAACGAGACGGCAATTCAAGAGCTTCATCTAAGGAAGAATATGCATCCCTATGACATACCTAAACACCTGCTGCCTTTGCTCGACAAGCTGAAGGGTACAGATCTCTCGGAGTATCGTGAGAAGATGGGCATCTCGGAAGAGCGGCTCAACCTTCTTCATGACGTTTTGAGTGGCACGCAGGACGTTAAGAACCTCGATTCCAAAGTGGACATCCAACTATACGCTTTGAAGACTGTATTCAAAGCCGAGTACCTTGCCGCTAAAGTCAAACCTCTTGATGGCGGAACCAAGCATCTGATTACGTATGATCCGCCAAAGAACGGTCAGAACATAATCAAGCATGGCCTTAGCTTTACTGAGTTGGCCACCTACTCGCCCGGTTTCGGGATCCTGATGGTTCCGTGCCCCAGCAACGATGATTGCGAACGTCTGGTGATCTTCAACAGGCTGAACGTCCATGAGGGCTATGAATTCGACCTGCCCACAAAGGTAATGCGTGAGCGTTCTGATCTTTGCACCCTCACCATCGCGCTGACCCAAGGCGAGGGTTTCAGGGTGATCTCCTCTCGCCCGTTCCATAGGGGCAACTGGCGACGTCCCCCCAATTTTGAGTAGCACCTCAGTTTGGAGTCCAATTCCCTACCCCAAGGAGATTGGACGTGAAGAAGCGTTTTTCCGAAGAGCAGATCATCGGCTTCCTGCGCGAGGCCGAAGCGGGCATAGCGATCAAGGACTTATGCCGGCGGCATGGCTTCAGTGAGGCCTCGTACTATCTGTGGCGCAGCAAGTTCGGCGGCATGAGCGTGCCCGACGCCAAGCGGCTCAAGGACCTTGAGGCCGAGAACGCGCGGCTAAAGAAGTTGCTGGCCGAGCAGTTGTTCGAGAATGACCTGATCAAGGATGCTTTGCGAAAAAAGTGGTGAGCGCACCGGCGCGTCGTGCGCTGGTGCGCGAGTGGATCGGGCGTGGTGCCAGCGAGCGTCGTGCGTTGGCGGCGATCGGCATGAGCGCCAGCGCGCTGCGCTATTGCCCACGTCAAGACCGCAATGGCGAACTGCGCGAGCGCATTCTTGCGTTGGCGCATCGCCATCGCCGCTACGGCGTGGGGATGATCTATCTCAAGCTGCGACAGGAAGGACGCCTGGTGAACTACAAGCGCGTGGAGCGGTTGTATCGCGAGCAGCAGCTACAAGTCCGGCGCCGCAAGCGCAAGAAGGTACCGGTTGGCGAGCGTCAGCCGCTGCTGCGGCCAGCGCAGGCCAACCAGGTGTGGTCGATGGACTTCGTGTTCGACCGCTCCGCCGACGGCCGAGTGATCAAGTGTCTGGTGATCGTGGACGACGCAACGCACGAAGCGGTCGCCATCGAGGTGGAACGCGCGATCTCCGGGCACGGGGTTGCGCGCGTGCTGGATCGGTTGGCACACAGTCGCGGCCTGCCGCAGGTGATCCGCACCGACAATGGCAAGGAGTTTTGCGGCAAAGCGATGGTTGCCTGGGCGCATGACCGGGGTGTGCAGCTACGGCTCATCCAGCCGGGCAAACCAAACCAGAACGCCTACGTCGAATCGTTCAACGGCCGGCTGCGCGACGAATGCCTCAACGAGCACTGGTTCCCGACGTTGCTGCATGCGCGCACCGAGATCGAACGCTGGCGACGCGAATACAACGAGGACCGACCCAAGAAAGCAATTGGCGGCATGACGCCGTCCGCTTATGCCCAACATCTGGCAAACACCGATATCATCAACCCCGGACTCTAAACCCGACCGCTACTCAGGGCGGGGGGACGTCGCTGGGACAGGATCATGGAGGCCGAGCTTAAAGGCATCTATGCAGACGAGCCGAAAGAGAAGAAGTCCTTCATCGAAAAGTGTCAGAAGAAGGTCGAGGACGAGCTCTTCGGCCCTATGTGGAGTTCCGGATACGAGCCCCCTGCTCGAGTGATTCGACCGAGCGCCTAACTGGATCTGCTTAAAGCGGTCGTCTGCTGTACCAGTGCAGCGCGTCGACAGCTGCAAGCATTGCATCGGCCTTGGATTTAGGCTCCCTCAGGGCAATGCACTCATAGTGTGCATTGTGCGCAGCGGGCCGGCCCACCGATTCTCCACGGGCAGTCGTTGCACTGGCGGGTGCAGTGCGGGGCGCGATTGCTGTGATCGCTGGCAACGGTGACCACCTGGCGGTGGTCGCCTGCAGGACGCACCTGCAGGGTTCGTGCAGTCGCCGCAGACAAGTTCTTGCTCACGGCCCCTTTCCTGGCACTGGCGGCGGCGGCGTCGCGGTGGTTGCCAGAGGCGTGGCCCACGTAAACCCGGAGCTGGCCAGTGCTGCGGCCACCAGTGGATAGCCTATGGCGGGATCATCCAGAGAGATGACGGGCCCGACCACCTGCCACCAGCTGCTGTCCATCGGCTCGTCGTAGGCTAGATACGCCGTGCTAGGGTGGTGCATCCGCGAGGGCCAGCTCAGCACCGGCATATCGACGATGCCTACGGCCTGCAGCTCGGAGTGGAGCTTTACCGCCTCGGGGTGGGTCACTGAATGGTCTGGCTGATGGAGCAGCGTGGCCACGGCTTGAGCGGCGGCACTGTCGGGATCGTGATAGAGGGCACGCAGTCCGGGCTGGCCCAGAGCGAGCAGCGGTAGATCCGGCCGCTGCGCTTGGATCTGCACGATGTCGAAGCCATGCAGATGCATCGGCAATACGTGAGCCTGCAGATTCGCGCCCACCGCCACGCCTCGCAGGACGGTTTCCCACAGCGCCCCTGCAGCAGAATCGGCGGCATAAAACATCTTGTGCGTCCCTACCAGAGCCATTCGTGCCTTGGAGAACGGATTTGGCGCGAGGCTATGGTAGCCGCGCTTATAGACATGCCACAGCGGAATCTGCGGAACCACCTGCAGCGTGGGGGTAACAGCACACCACGGACTACCACCGGGCATCGTCGGCCCCTTCGTCGAAATCGGCGTGTGCGAGCTTCAGAATAGCCAGTGGATCGGTAGCCAGCAGCTCGGCCGGAGTGCGCCCGTCGGCCAACGCATGCGGTGCCAGAAACCATTCAAGCTCTTCCCAGCCAGAGGTGCGCTCGCCGGCGGCCACGCCGTTGCGGCCGCGCACGAGGGTGAGGATCTCAGGAAGTACTGGGCTGGGCCGGCCAGATTGCATGAACTGCCAGGGCGCGAAGCAATAGGCACGCCTTTCGGGCACCCACACGCCAAATAGTGCTCCCCTACGCCTCAACCTGCTGGCACGCTGGGCGGGTGAGCCAGATCCGCCACGTAACTGCATTCCGGCCTCTTGCGAAGTGAGCCAATCGGCAATGGCTTCAGAGCGAGCAGCAGCGCTGGCTGCAGTTTCGTCAGGGACGTGTCGTGTCGAAAAAGCAGAAGAATCATCAGGTGTATTGCCACTCAGCTGCTGCAGCGCATGCTCCATCTCTCGTTCTGCTTGGATTTCGTGTCTCACCGTCTCCGGAGGAAACAGCGTGACCAGCACGTCGTCGTCGTTGGACGTGCGCAGCCATGCGGCCATGCTCTCGTGCAGGCTTGAGTGAATGACGAACCGATACGGTCGACGTCGCCGCGCATCGAGCCGAAACACCAGCGGCTCGCGGCGCGCCCCGATCAGCACGTGACGGCGCAAGTGGCCGTGGATCAAGATTTCGCGCGAGAAATCTCGCACCGCGTCGGTCAGGCGCTGCAGCTCGGCCCACGTCGGATCGGAAGGCGCCGTGCCGCGAATCCAAGCGTGCAGGCCCTGGCGCAGCGCCGGCAGCACCAGCTCATAGGCTCCCAGCAAATCGGCGTCGAGGTGTCCCAGACGCGGCGTTAGGCTGTCGGGGGCGTGTCCGGTCAGATCCGGAAGCCCCAAGTACTTCAGCGTTGTCATGGCGATCAATCCAGTAGGTGGGCGCAGCAGCGCCCATGCAGATCGACCCTACGAAAGCAACGACTGTTCGTCAAATCCTTGAAACCCTTCCAAGCCGACCCTCATTGGTTCTGCCGTCGAATTCGGGGCAACTTGTCGGTAGCGCCCTGGGAAACGGGCACTTTGTTCGAGGCGTATCGACATCGGGGCATCTATTGGTGCCAGATGGGTCGAATGACGGCTGCCAGCGCGGCGACTAAGTATCAGCGATCGAGGGGACGCCGCAGAGGTGCGAAGATGACGCACAGCCAGACCGCGATCGAGGGAGTCACCGCGGGCACTACTAGCGTGTCGCGCAGGTTATCAGCGCCCGCGACGGTGATGGCCGATAATGGGCATGTTGAGAGATATCCGCACGAGCCCAAACCCTTACCTTCAGATCGCCTCACTGCAAATCGGAGCCATCTATGTCCCGCACCGCCGCTCTCGCCACACCGCTCAAGCCGGTGACCGCCATGTACATCGACACCGGCCTGGGATATGTCCTGATCGAAGCGGCGATCACGGACCCCTTCGGCATCCATCGTGATGCCAACGGCGAGGGCTACAGCGTGTCCCATATCGCGACAGGTTACAAACTCGCTGAAGGGTTCGCGACGATCGACGCAGCACTCGCACTGTGCAACGAGCTGCGCCGCATGAACAAAATCAACTGGGGCTTCACGGACAAGGCCGCGGTCAAGGAATGGTCTGCTTACGCTCGCAACAAGATCGTAGGTCTGATCGCGACACACGGTGGCAGGACCGGCAGCAACGCGAGGAGAACTTCGCCATGACACAGGAAGCCATACGCCATGCCCGTGGCTCGGCCGACTATAGCGCCACGTGGGCGTGCGCCATGGTGAACGAAATCCGGCGCATACTCCAACAGGGAGCAATGGAATAAACACCGGGTCAGCAAATCCTCCACCCTTGACGCCGACGACCGAAAAAGCCCTTAAGCGATTTCAAGCGGTCAAATCCATTCGGGAAGAGCGATATCGTTCTTGGGTTCGTTTTTACCAGAGCGCTAAAGCGACCGTCACCGCGTTGGCTCGGGAACGGGAAGACATTGCCTACTTCTTACCTTACGACTTCCACGTGATCCCCGGTGGACAGGCGGGAGGGCTTGACGAACTAACGGTCGATGTCATTTTCGGCATACGTCTCTACGATGTCTCTGGCGTTGTTGGTGGCCAGGGCAAGCGACCACTCAAGATGCACAGCGAAACCGGCGCATCATTACGCTATGAGCGCACGGATTCGGGTCAAGTCCTTTGCCTACTTTCACCAGGGCGTGCAGAGCGGACTCACTCCATCGTATCGATGGTGCTGCTCGAGCGCCTCCGCCACCCTGACTACCTCAACAAACGCACGTTGAGCCGGCACCTCGCTAGCTTGGCCGCCTACATGGCCGCAACCAGCTTAGATGGCTCTCCAACGCTCGGCCAACGTCTGCGCTACGGCATCATATACATCAAATGTCGTTACGCCACAGCAAACGGCCGCCGGATGCAGCCGAGTCGCTTATGCGTTGGCGCGCAGAAGCTGCTTTGGTGGGTCTTCACCGTCGGCTTCAGTGGAGCGGTCCTATTTTTACTGCAGAGTGTCATTGGTAAGACACCCTGAGCATCACGACGCCAACAACGACGCGGTACCTGTCATTGGAAGACACGATGGCCTCGCCGAACGCCTCCTATGCCGCGGCGGCGCTCGTGAATAACTCGCTCGACGTTAGTTTTCACTGCGCTGTCGCGGTAATATTTCCTTCTCTCACGAACAACATTTTCATAGGTAGTGTTCCATGACTGATATCTCTACTGATGCCTCGCAACCTCCGGTACGCATTCAACTAGGTAATGAGGTGCATTGGTTGCGGCCCTCAGGTGTTACTCGCATCGAAACAGTGGTCCGTGGCGAAAGCCCAGAGTATGTGAATATCTGGCTCAGCGACGGAGCCAAAGTCTGGTTATCTTGTGTTGGAATGAAGCTGGCCGAAGCCCATTCAATTGCCGATGGCGTTGCTCTGAAGTTATGGACGGTGCAGGAGCCTTCGCAAGAGGCTCCCAAGGGATGGGCTGCGGTGGAGGCGTAATGATCCACACTCGATTTTGCAATCCACCATGCGCGCCGGACAGCAGATTGCGCATGGTGTTTAGCGAGGGCTAAAGCATGCTCCGTATTCACTACCCCATAACTGACAGCCAGCGCTGCGAAGCACGTGAAGCCATTGCGGCAGGTCTCGCGGTTCGCATCGGCCTGGTCGCCCTCTATCCGGACCTGGACCTAGATGTGATCTGGGGCGTGGATCCGTACGGAGAAGACACGTTGGCGGCGAACGAAACAGATGCCCCGGCGATCGAATCTTCGATTGACTGGGCTGAGAAACTGCACGAGAGAGAGCATCTAGCCGAGCGATCGTATGACTTCTAATTACAAGTCACGTAGGCGCGAAAAGCCGGACACGGAGGCTGTGAAGCGCGTGCGTGCGACTTCTCCGTTTTTTGCGGCCGACGATCTCTCCCCGTCCGTGCGGTCCGCCCTACAAGCCCTGCCTGCACCCCACGACGGCGTATTAGAGATTGTGGACCTACCCGTCATAGTGCCTGGCGTTAGATTCGAGCTCAGCACTGAGCAGCTCGCGCAGGCTCAGGCCATATTTCGCGACTTGTTCAAACACGAAATCAAGCCATATGCCGACAACAGCCGCAAATCAATTCGCGCTGACTGGAGACACTGGATCGCGTTTTGTGCCAATCATGATCGGCTGTGCATGCCCGTGCAATTTGATGACCTGGTTGAGTTCCTGTCAGCTTTGATTGACGCCGGATACAAACGGGCCTCGCTGGAGCACCTCCTCTTTACGCTAAAATTGGCCAGTCGGCTATGGGGTTGCCCCTGCCCGACCGAGACAGCCCAATTTCGGTGGTATTGGCAACAGCAATGCCGCGAGAAGCTCACATCCCGAAAACACCAGGCGTCAGCGCTAAATATTGAGACCGTGGATCATGTGATGGAAGCGATAACGACTCCATCTGGTCTCGACTCGCTGCTTGAGCTTCGCGACAAGGTCTACGTGGCAGTGGCCTACGATCTGTTAGGACGTGCTTCCGAAATGGTGCGCTTACAGTGGAACGATGTTCGCTTTGATGCCGACGCCGACGGCGGAGCCACATGCACCATCTCTCGCTCTAAGACAGATCAGCAAGGCGCTGGAGTCGCGCTCTACCTAACGCCGCGCTCGGCCGCCCTATTGCTCACTTGGCAGAAACAGCGATCAAAGGCAACAAACTATCTTTGGCCCGCTGTGCACGACGAATACCAGCAGAACTCCTATATCTTTCATCGGCTTCCTAGATACAGGCTGTTCGAACCTAGTCCAGCCGCGAACGCTAAGCGGCTACGCTGGGACACGCATTTAAGCGTGCGTGAAGCGGACCGAATAATCAAACGCGCTGCCGGTAATCAATACTCAGCTCATTCAGCCCGCGTAGGGGCTGCGCAAGATATGACGCGTGCCGGAATGGACTTGCCAGCGATCATGCAGCAAGGCCGCTGGAATACACCGACTATGCCTGCTCGCTATGCAGAGAATGAGCTCGCCACTCGCGCCGGCAAGAGTCGACAAAAAGCATTGGCGAAGCTTCGCGACCACTGAGCACCCCTGCCCCAACCGGAATTCATGTGATGCGAATACAGCGTCCACAGAAATATGCGCATTTCGGTTGGTTGCCTGCAGTAAACTATCTCCGTCCGATTCGGACCCTTGCACGGTGCTGAAATTTGTGGATAAGCAAGTAGATGATCTCCAACAAAGTTTTTGATCACAACGTAATAGAGGGTCTAGCAGATGCGGGGTAGCGCATTGCAGACGGTCGCGACCCAGCGATTGACAGCCGTCAACTATCGCCTGCTTGCCACGGAAGTCATGGACACCCTGCAACGTGATAGTCGCGTCCGTGCTGAGTTGGTCCGCAGCATTGGCGCCAAGGCCGATTTCGGGCATATGAAGGTTCTCGCCGATCGCAGCACTATGCCGGCAGACGTGGCTGCTATGGTGCACCGCCTGTACAGCCCACACGAGGTGGTGATTAACGAAGATGTTCTGAGCTTTGATGTCGCAGCGTTCCAGGTTGACCTCATCTGCGTGCCCTCCATCGAATACGACACCGCACGCGATTACTTGGCGTTCAATGTTCTGGGCAGCCTCATGGGCCGTACGGCCAACAGAATGGGATTCAAGTATGGGCACAGCGGGCTACGTTACAAACTCAGGGATGGTGATTTCCTCGTAGCCGACATACCTGTCACCACCAAGATGGCGGCGGCATTTGACTTCCTTGGTTACGACTATCGCCGTTTCACCGAAAGCTTCCACGCCCTTGAGGATGTCTTTTTCTATGCTGCAAGTTCTACCTACTTCGATCCAGTCGCCTATCTACTGCAAGCCAGAGAATACCGCGATCGCGCATGCTATCAGAAGCGCCAAAACTATCGGTTTTTCATCGAATGGCTGAAGACAACTGGTACTGCCGCAGGATCGTCAGCAGGACTACAACGCGAACATCACCTACAGCGGGCAATGTCCCAATTTCCTGATTTTGCAGATGCACTTAAGCGGTCCCAAGAAGCGTTTGCCGGCTCGCGCCGTCGCAAGCAGATATTCAATGGCCAGATCGTTGCCGAGTTGACGGGCCTCGAAGGCCAAGCACTTGGGCAGCTCATGCGTCGGCTGCACGACGCGTATCCAGGCGGACGTCCAGAATTTGTAGCTTGGCTTGATCAGCTGCAGGATCACGAGCTCGCAGCCCTTCATGCTTATATCGAAGATATGGCTATCGATGCCGGCGTACGCACTAAATCGCTGCACTCAACATCCGACTGATCGCGTACGCCGAGCGCCTTGCACACAATGCCAGTCGTTTTGAGACGAATGGGACACTGATGGACCACAAGTAAGACCTCAGCTGACCTTTGAGAAAGCCCTGCGTGTCAGCTTAGCAAAAGTGAAAATAAAAAAAACCCCGCAAAAAGCGGGGTTATTCACAATCTTCCATTTGGTGTTTAACACCGATGAATACCTTGCTAGGATCAGAGAGTAGGCAAGGGAAAGTATGCGGCGTACCAAGTGCCAATGAATTGAGGCAGGACAGATGGCCGATCATGAGAAATACTTTAATAGCATGCTTGCTCAAAGCGAATCCACTCTCATGAACCACATCCGCGAGGGCAGCAACCCAATGTGATGCCGTGACTGCAACACCCGTTCGCAGAATTAAAGGCATCTTCTTGATCTCGCATCTCAAGAGTCTCATAACCAAGGTCAACCGCGACTGCGAGAGCCGATACGCGTTGATGCTCCGGTAATTTAGAGACGCGCTTGTCGATCTCGGTACTGAACAATTTGACAAGATACGACCAGGACAGTCCACAGCATCGGCGAGCAATCTCCCATTCCTTCTGGCAGACCACGCCCCAGGCTTGTTCGTCCAGCGGACCAAGCAACTCAGCTTTGCTCTCGTAAACATGCTTCTGAATACCCGCAATGACGGCATCAAAACCAGCATCAATACGAGCCTGATTGATAGTAAACATTTGGTTTGCTCCAAGCGTGATGGGCAAACCAACTGCGCCTAAGGGCGAAGTCAAGTTCGCCCTTTGGGGATGAAAGTAGTTTTTAAAAAACGTTTCGTTGAGGTGGCACCGGCCACAGCGGAGATGCGCAAGCGCGTTCTTCTTTTAGATTAGACCTCTCATTGCGAGGGTGTCAAGTCAGAGCTTGGACGTAGTCCAATTGCTTGTTTTGAAGCTAGTTCATTGCGACAGAAGACCTACAAATCGAAAGTCTTGAGAGATCCGGCCTCAAGTGGAACGCGAAAGCGGCTCTCGATGTGCGCCATGTCACGATCTTTTCTCATGCGCTACGAAAACAATTTTTTGCCGTGCAGTGCTCAAGATCGCGTACCGTCGCATCTGCCTGGACCGCAGGCGAGCGCCCCTGTCGAGGGGAAGGGATACAGAAATGCGTCACATGCATTCTACCGCGAAGGTTCTTATCGGCTTTATGGCACTGACTCTTATGCAGACTGCAGCAGCGTGCTGCCCTGATGTCGGCCACACACCAAACACAGCTGTGACTGGACTTGGAACGAGCCGTCCAGCGGCTATGGATCTGTCCGCTGTGAGCAATGCAAAGGTTTTCGCCTTCGAGCGTGATGGAATCCGTTACTTGCAAGTCAACGATTCGACGGGACAAGTCAGAACCGCAATAGGTTGGATCGATAATGTTGTGTGGGTGATGCCAATTGGTGTGGATGCCGACCGGACAAAAATTTTAAAGCCGGGCTCCATGCCTGCAGGAATATTAATATATGACGGGGACACAGTTGCGGTATTTCTATTGTCTAATAACAACTGGATCGTCATACCGAAACAGTAGGCGTGACCCAAGTGGCTCTGATAAGTAAAAGCTGATCTTCGTATGGTGGTGTTTAAACGCACCACCATACGTCTTTACTCGTCTGGATAGGACCGCAGCATTCTCGTAAGTCGCTCGGTCAACCGGGGTGTACTGAGCCTGGTCAGCAGCCACCGTAACAACAATGCCTTGAATGTCACGTGTTTTGCCCACACGTGCCTTGATCACAAGTCGCACACCAGGCGGTAGAGAGCTGACAGCTGACAACGTGCATCTATAGACCGCAAGCTGTAGCCCAACTGACAGCGCCATGGGATCGCCGCGAAGCATTGAACTACTCACCTCGGTGTGACTGACACGGGCAAATCCCGCAGAACAGTACACATGGTAAAGACCATGCGTTTCGATTTCCAAGGGGTACAGTGTGTTGATGTACTCGTTGAGCATTCTAGATTGAATCGAGCCGGTGCGGATCATCCGCATAGCGGCCTCATTTTGCCCGCGTGATTTCAAATGTGATTCGATATCCCGGCGCAGCATGTTCACATGGACTTGTACGTCAGTGAACCCAATCACATGTTCACGGAGTTCTCTTTCAGCCCACATATAACTCATTCGTGCCGTTTGCTGAGCCTGCTGCTCACCCCTTAGCCGAATTCGTGTTTCGGTCAAAACACTCGAAATCCTGGTGCCGAGCACAAATACACTTGTGGCGATGGTTGCGAGCATGATTTGTACAACGAAACCAGTGGAATCATATGCTCCAAATGCACCGGTATTCCGCAAAGAAAATCCCAAAGCAGCATTGGCAATCACTAAGCCAATCGCTGCACCACGCCACCCATGCAACCATGTCAGCAAAATCGCCGGTATGATGAACAGAGACATCATTCCAAGTCGCGCAAAGTGGTTTTCGGGAAGTGTTGCCAGCGCGAATAAGAGGGCTGTTGTCAGTGAAGACGCAGAACTGTGAATCGCGAGTCGTCCCGGTCTCTCCGTTTCTTTCCTTCGTAACCAAAGCATAACAGGGAGGATGACCATCAACATGCCCAGATAGTCCCCCACCGCAAACCGGACAAGTTTGATTCCTCCGATTGCGGTTGCAGGTCCTTCGAGCAGTATATTAACGCACTGCGTGCATACCGCACTCCAAAGTGCCGCTAACAAGAGTAACGGAATCAGCAACGCCTCTTTACGATGCACTTCCCGTAACTTGATCCGTATCGCCATGGGTACCAGCGAGATTGCCGAGCCAAGGACGCACGAACTTCCATACGCCCATACAGGACTGATGCCCATCCCGGAGATTGCTGGAACCCTGAGCATTAGCAAAGCGCCCACGTCTCCAAGCAGCACCCACGGTACCATGCGATAGGGTGCAAAAAGGAGGGCAGCAATCCGTAGACCAGCTGGCAAATACCACTGGTCAAGGGAGCAATGCCAAGCTAACTGAAACGCTAGGCAGTAAGCAGTGGCCGTTAACAGGCCTCTTGTTGCATACCTCATCCCTTCCATGGGCTACCCAAAGTTCTGATGAGTAGAGAGCATACCTGAGAAGACCCGACAATTGTTTGCGCTCGGAAACTACTTAACCGGGAAGGCAGACCACGTGCATGATTTGCATCGCGATATGGGACACATTGCTCATTCGCAGGGGCATGCAGCCATGGCAACTCCGATGTGCTGGTCAGGCTTTCCCTGATAGACCAACGCCACCTAGATGTGCGATCTTAAGGCTGTCTCGGAAGCTCGGTACCTGCGCTTGCGCCGCTTTAGTTCAAAGGACCTCAGCCTTAAGCAAGCTGTAAGCTATGCCGAGACGCTTTTTTTCAACCGTCCCCCTGTACCGATTTCGATTGCCGATAGGTCGCTGCCGCATGGAGCTAGTCGTGTTTGAAGAAATTTTCAACGCGAGGGTGCGCGAGCTGTGGAATCTGTATGGCGCCACTGGTCCACTTCATCATCCAGGCGAAAAGGGAGCATTCCGCGAAGCTTTTTTGAGACAGCTTCTAGAATCAGTTCTACCGATACAATACGGCATTGGTAGCGGGGTAATTATAGACGGTTTTAAAAAGCAAAGCCCGCAAGTTGATCTTCTTATTTATGATAGGCGAAATTTCCCACCCTTCTATGAGTCCGGCGGCCATGGCATCTACCCGTTTGACTCCGTTTTAAGGGTTATCGAAGTTAAGAGCCAACTTGATAAACAGGGGTTAGAGCAGTTCGCAAGACTCGTCAAGTCAATGCACCCGAGTAATCCGGATGGCCTCAGAATGAGAGGATATGGCAAGCTGGAGGGAGGTCAATCCTTCTATCCGTACCCTGCTTTGTTCGCATACGGAACCCGTATTTCTCGATTCAAGGATGAGTGGGAGAATTCTCCTGACCTTCAGTGCATGGCAAACGCTATATGCGTAGCTCACGGCGGTGTTTTAACAAGGTTCAATCGAGGTGATGAGCATCACACATTGTCATTTTCGGACCCGCACCGCTTTGAAAACAACATTCGAGCGTTTGTCATTAGACTACTAGATGGCATCGAGCACACTGCGAATTCGCGCCAAGCCCTCAAAGTTAGCGACTGGCTTGATAATTCCACTACACAGCTTGGTTCCTTGGATTTCGATTAGTTTAATAGGTCTAACTTCAGTGAATAACTTAAAAAGGACGGACGAGCTGGTAGAGCGCGCACGATCGCTTGCGGCAATTGCCCATGCCTCTCAGACCGATAAGGCCGGCCTGCCCTACTTGGGCCATGTCGCGCGCGTAGCGGAGCGTGTGACGGCCGCCGGCCACTGCTGCGAAGCAATTGCAGCAGCATGGCTCCACGATGTCCTAGAGGATCAGCCGGAGCACGCTGATGCGGTTTTGCTCTTCCCGGCCGCCGTTGTCGAGGCTGTGGATCTATTGACTAGGAAAGAGCATGTCTCAACTGACTCCTATTACGCCGGCATTCGCTGCAATCGCATTGCATTGGCGGTAAAAGCGGCAGACATCGCCGATAACTCTTCTGCAGAACGCCTAGCTCTATTGTCCAGTGAAGACAGGAATAGGCTTCTAACCAAGTACTCGAAGGCAAAGATCGCGCTTGGCCTGGCCTAACCTCGCTCCAGCCAGCGCTGCAGCGAGCTGGAGTCGGCGCGGTGCCTCCGAAGCAAATATGCCGACCTAGACGGGTCCTGGTAGGTACGGACATCCGGAGCGGCAAGCCGGCCAGTGTCCGTCGCCGATGCCACCTTCGAGGGATAAGTACGCCAAGCGCCCCATAGGCTGTTAAAGACTGGCGTGACTCGCGAGGCCATGGCCACAGTCGGTACCGAACACGAGCCGCAGACCTGGCGGAGGACGTCGCCGGCGTGATCGGACCGGGCATCGAGCAATCCGCTCAGTGGCTATGGCGCTGGGACCGGCTGGATCAGGTCAGGCAATCGGACTTGCTGATAGACCCTATTTCACCTACCACCAGTTCATGACGCGCAAAATCCGGTCCAGTATGGACGGAGGAAGAGCCGGTAGTAGGTAACCGATGCCCGCACCGGCAGAGCGGTCTCATCACTCTTGCAAATCCCAGGGAGCTGCTCACTCGTACCGTGGAACCCAGCTGGGACGCAACTCTCCTTCGCGCCGATCAATCGGACCAAGCTCATTCCGCCAAGCGAACGCGTGGACGCTGCTGATGCTTTCGATGATGGGCAGTGCATCGTCCGGCCGTAACCGCAGCGCGAGCAACCGAGGTTCTGCCTGGGGGTGGAAGTACAAGGGTGTAACGCGCAAATGCAGGTCGACGTCGCGATAGCCAGGCGCGTTGCCATGGGTGACGAACTCGGCAAGAAGACGCACCGGCTCGTCACGTGGGGCTTCAAGCAGAGCGTCCAGCTGCCGCTGCTGCTCGTCGATCGCATGCGCCTCCTTTTCAGCGGTAGCTTCGTCAACGAGTTGGCGCGCCGCTTCTGGGATCTGCGCCAGCCAGTCAGCGCTGAGGCGATCGATCGCCTCGGCAAGCGAGTAGCCCATATCAACGAGCCAATCCGGCCGATTGAGCGCAAGTGACGCTGCGATCTGCTCCCCGGTTGACAACACGCCGAGGTCGCCGGCGGCCGCAGCGCGGGACTTGGCCAGAATGTGCTGAAGGGTCGGGCTGTCGTTCATCTTTCAGGTCCTTTGTTTAGCGGTGGCGGTAGGCGGTACGGATCTCGTCGTCATCATCCACGATTCCAACCCGACACGGAGCCAGAGCCGGGTGATCCTCCGGTACGCCATTTGCGATCGCCATCGCCGCATAGGAGGCGTGCAAGGCGTGCCCGCCAGCAGAGGGTGGCGACACCATCTCACCGCGCATCTTCGCCAAACGCACGGTGAGATTGTGCTCTGCCCCGCGGAGCAGGAATCCTGCGCACATGCGTGGCTGTGACGCCCCAGCTTGATGGCACGCGAAAGTGGATTCAGCCATGTCGTACGCTGTACGAGCGCTGTGAACGAACGCCTCCGATGGGAATTTACCGATGGCGTCGATTCGCCAAGGGCAGTCGCTGCAGGGCTTTGCACACGGTTGCCGACGCTGTGACCGATCGCTGGAAACGGTGACGACCTGGTGCTCGCCGCCGGCAGGACGGATCTCCAACTGACGCGATCGAGGTTGTTTACGCGAATACATCGGGACACCTAATGCCAGATCAACCGTCTCTTCACGAATTATTGCACTTTGCAACATAACTCCGCGAAACGCGACAGACTACAGGCGAGTCTCCCGAAAATGATTGGTGACGTTATGCAGCCCGCACGAGGTGCTCTACCCCGCCCACTAGCCCACTTCCGACGATGTCACGCTACCTGCGCAGACTCCGTCGTGCTGCCATACCAATGCAGAGAAGCACTGACGGCATCAGAGCATATGGAAGCAACCAACCAACCTGCCAGCCAGCGACGAGACCGATGCCCAGCAGAAATGCTGATAAAGCTTGCGTGAACAAACACATGACGCAGAGTGCCGCGGCCGCGCCCGCGAACTTAGATGGAAGGCTTGGCAGAACCAAGGATCTTGCAAATTTCCTCTTGCCACCTGCATAGAGCGCAACCAGCAGCACCGCTAGCGTTCCGCATAGCCATCGAGGCGACGTTGCAAAGAACGCGCCGGCGATTGCAGGAAGTACTGGGTAAAGCAAAAAAGGCAGGTAGCGCAGCATTTAAGTCACAACCGACAATGCCGGCCTTCCATCACGTGCCGCGTCTGCAAGCTGCGCACCCAATAGCGTCTGGGGAAAGTAGCGGAGTGAGTGTTCCGCCCCATCAATATGCGTTGAATCGAACCAGTCCTGGCCGTTCTTGGCCCAGGCCAGACCGCGCTCGGTCAAACTGAATCGATCTGACCCGACTGACCAAATCAGCCGCTCACTAGCCAGCTCGTGCACGGTCCGCACCGATGCCATCGATTCGTGCTGACTTTCAAGCCAAAAGAAAGACAACGTCTCGACCATTGCCTCCTCATCCAGAAGCTGCAGGCAAAGCTCGCTGATTCGCTTTACCAATGCTGGTGCGCCATCATCAACCTCACGTAGTGGAGCGGTTTCCATTTCACGCGCGATCGCTTCCCGGTAGAACTGATGGGTATATTTGATGCAGGTTTCCAGGAACGCGAGGCGACGCACAAGGACATTTACACCGCTTGCCTCACCCGGTGTCATAGGAGCAAATACTGTAGCCATAGGAACAAGCAGATATCCCACACCACGGGTGTTATAGGAATTAAATCCACCCGAGGAAAATGTCATCAGCGAACGCACAAATTCAAGCGGCGTCATCGTGTGTTCGTCATAGGCGAAGGTCCTACGCACGCGCAAACCCACATCAGGGACGATCTGCCGCAATGCCTCAGTGATAATTCCAACTGCGCTGGTGGCAATTACTCTATTGTTCTGCTGCATCTACTTACTCCGATGTCTTGTTAATTTCGACAGTGGCTGTGCTCAAGGGATTGATCACCGCACCGCCAGTTGTGTTTGCGATTTCAAGCATGATCGTCAAGGCAGCAGAGCGGTTCCGGTTCGTGGTCTGGATACCAACCGACTTCGTGCCAACTTCACCGGCCGCCCAGGTCAAGGTCGTGTTCACAGGAGTGAAGTCCGTGCCTGAAACCGCCGTGCCGCCGGAAATGGTCCGCAAAGTGACGCTCACGGTCCCCTTTCCGCCGTTACGATTGACCTTGACATTCGCGATATGCCCCTGGTCTACAAAGTACAACCCAGGATTGAAGGTGATTGCACCCGGGCTTTCAGGATCCGCAACATCGGTGTTCGCAATATTCGATCGCTTATTGATTGCTCCATCGATCGCGTCATAACCCTCCACGATATTTGGGCTCACCGCATCCATTCGTTCGCCCGTGCGTTGCTGAAGGCCTTTCCGGTTTGGATCATTGAGCGAATTGCCTGAACCAAACATCTCAACGTCGAATTCTTCACCCGACAGACCCGACAATTCGGACATGTTCGGGGTGAATCCGCCGGCGGCCATGCGCGCCTCTACTTCATCCGTACTGAAATTCTCCATGTTGGCGTTGATCAGCTGCGTGAGAGGAATGCCACCGCACTGCGGTCGCTTGGCCGTCCCCATGCCAAAGCGCCCGTCCTTAGCCATATGGTCTCGGATCGACTTGCTCACTGTGGAATTAAAGCAACACGACACATGCATCTTCACGATGCAGATGCCCAACAGTGATTCAGTCTGGCAGTAGGAGCCGAGATAAGTGCATTGGCCTAGGTTCTTCTTAATCGCCAGATCCTTCTCATGGTCCTTGCAGTACCAGCCAAGCTTTGGACGGATATTGCTTGCTGAGAAATTAGAAAACTTCTTCGCAAAGTCTTCAAGAGTCGCGTTCGGATCGCCTGCTCCGGGACTGCCTCCACCATTGATGTTCTCTGCAAGCGAAGTGAATGACTGATTCAATGTCATGGAGTCTGAGCTAGCATCGTAGTTATCCCATACGCCTGTTCCGTCACCATTCTGTTCGTCGGAAAACTCGCCTAGATCTGCCATTCCATTCTCTCGCGCAAAGTTTCCATACCTTTCCCACCATTGCTTTTGGCTGTCAGGCGGATCCTTGGTGCAGCAATCGAGCAAACCGCCTAGCATCTTCTTGCACGAATCCCGTGTGCCAGTGAATAGCTTGACCTTAGAGAGCATTTCCATGGCCATAGCCTCATCCGGGTTACCTGGAGGATCAGGGTCTGGGACCGGAAACGGAAGGGGGACGCCAAATGCATCATCCTTGTTCTCCTGAGCCACTGCGCTCGGGATGATGCCGCTCAGTGCTGCCTCGAACACTTTCGCGATCATGGAGTCAACGTGCGCTCCCTTTTCGATGGGAATAGCCTTGGCCATGCCGCCTACACCGCCCGGCGCACCATCCACCTTGTAGTCCATGAGGATAGTCTGGCTAGTGACCAGCTCGGCCCCCGCCTTGGAGACACTGACCGTGCTCTTATCGTCGTTACTGCAGCTTCCATCTGCGCAAGGGATGGGCTGGGCACCTTCGCAAGTGGTTTCTTCCTTAATCTCCACGTCATCACCGACCACAGTCACCTTGCAAGCATAGACCTTCGTGCCGGTATAGCAGTGACCAGTGGATGACATACCGCCTTCAGAGCATTCTTCTCGCACCTCCGTGCAGGATTCGTCATCCGCCAGACGCTTGCACTCGTTTGGAACCTCTCCTGTCGGCGGTTGAACCACACACTCGCGGCTGCCGTCCTCGTCAATGAAGCACTGCTCGCCCTCCCAGATACCGCTGCAGTTCATTGTCTTCTCGGCACGCTTACACGAACCGTCATCCCCAGGGTACAGCGGGCCGGGGCTCTGACTGCGGTAGGGGGGGGCGACATACGGGGGGCGAACACCTCGCTTGAACGCAAAGGTGACCTTGCCGCGGGAGAACATTTGAAGACCCTTGCCCGCCACGTACTCGTACTCGAAGCCTCTTGTCGTCAAATTGACGCTCGCCCTCCAGTCATTCGCCTTCGAAGGCTCGACCACTATCGACACGTCCACTGTGCCGGAAAGCGAGGCGACCCTGAAATCATGAATTGCTTCAATGTCCCCCATATATTGACGTAGGTCCACCGCCAAATTAACGGTACCGTTAATCAAATCAGATCCGATTAGATCAATCTCTCTCGATACGATCTCTGGAATAACTGGAGGATCTGCCGGATAGCTCTCAAGGCAAGTCCACTTCGTCTTGCAGAACTCATCACCATCCTGGCCACAATTCCCTTGATCCACGGCATCGACATTCCATACCGGAATGCCGACCTGATCCCAGACAAGGCGGACCGTTGGGGCCTTCGAATCAACGTTCCAATCAGTACGGGTTGTTTCAAAAATTGCTCTCCACCCATTGCCATAGCTCGGTGCCTGGACTTGGCGAACGCCGACTCCCTGACCAGGGTCCACGATCTGCCAACCGTAGTTGGCAATAGACTTAACGGCCGAGGGGATTTGATCAGCAATCGAGATTACGGTCTGGTTTGAACCAGTTCCCTCGCATTCTCTACGGTATTCAGCATCAAGGCAGGTATAGTTTTCACCCGGGTACAACTCACCTCGCTGTTGCAAGTCGGCTGGGTAGACATAGATCCCATTGGCAGTGCTAGGCGCGGTCTTCGTGCAGTACCAATGTACCGGACAGCTGCTAGCAGCCAATGCCGACATGCTCGCAAGTAGCATTGGACTTGCTTGAGCTCTTGGAACAATCCCGGTCAGGACCGCCAGTGCTGTGCGCTCAAATAAGCCCTCGCTTTCTGCTTCCGACCCGTCGCTCTTAGCAAGTATCATCTGGACAGTATCAGGCTTGCTCTTCTCCATTAGTGCGGCCGCAGCTATTGAACCGTAAGGATTCGTGCAATCGCCAGTGGTGATGATGCTTGTCCGCACTTTCAACTCGGATAGATAGTTCCAATTGAGTGTCAGGCTTGGCTTCACCGGATTAGTTGCGACGGTGTAATTGCGGGTACCGCGGAACTTGGCCAGCCAGCCATTCGACAATGAAGGAACTTCTACAAGCTCAATTGTTACGCCATTTTGCGGATTATTCACCTTCCAAGCAAATTTCGAGATCTCCGTAGAATCCGACGAAAGCAGATGTCCAATGTAGATTGAGGTGATAAGCGCGGACTTCCCATCACAAACCCGCGTGAGGTGACCAGTCGTACAAGAAGCCAACGCTCCAGGAAATAGTGGCGCGTGCTTCTGCGCCATCGCGACAGAGACCGCGATACCGTTGACTGTCGTTGGCGCGTTCGCTGCACATGTCCACCGAGTCGGACATGCAGTAGACCCTGGATCACTGCAATTGCCGGTGTCTGTCACCTTGGTCGAGATGATGGTAACAGTAGCGCCCCACGTCATCTTGATTTGGGGACTTACTGGTTGGAAACTGAAATTACTGCGATCAATTCGATAGTGGGCATTCCAACCGTTATCTCTTGAAGGCGCCTGCGTCAACACCACATTTACCCCTGACTGCGGGTTTAACGTTTGCACCTGGAAGTTGCTGATGGATACCGTACCCTCAGGCAGCTTGTCAGCGATGCTGATGATCGAACTCATGCTAGCAGTACCGGAACAAACCGTGTCCAAGCTCGCACGCGCACAGTTGTTGGGTGCACCAGGAAACAACGGTGCACGACTCGCCGCATCCGCAGCGCTAATTGCTACACCGTTCACAGTAGTGGGAGCCCCTGCTGCACAGGTCCACCTCGTCGGGCAGTTCGGGCTTCCCGGAGCGCTGCAATTACCCGATTCGCGTGTTCCAATGAAGGTGGTCCACACGTTGGAAATCCAATATAGCCGGATCTGCGGTGCTGCAGGTACATAGGAAAAATTGGTGCGCACAACATTGAACCGTGCTACCCAGCCATTACCTGCACTGGGAATCTGCGTGGTCTGAACAGTTATGCCATTCTGCGGATTAAGAACGTCAACCCGAAAGTTCGATATCGATGTAGTCCCGGCGGACAGACGGCTCGAGATGTTTACTTCGTTGGAGTTCGTAGCAGCGCCGCCACAGGTCCGGGTGAGCGTTGAGCTGACGCAGGTGTTCCCTGAACCTGGATACAGTGCGCCAAGCTGGGCCACTTCAGCATCCGAGACCCATATGCCATCAACACCAGTAGGTGCAGCCTGTGTGCAACCCCACTGTGTCGGGCACTGAGCCGTACCACCGTCCCAGCAGTTACCACTCTCAGCGATACCCCAAACATTGGAGACTGCCTGAACTTGATAAGTGATCTCGTAGGTCGAAGTGCAGTTGCCACTCCGACACAAATGGTTGCCAGGAGTGTCACCCGTTAGCGCCCAACTCGCACCGTCCCACCAAATGCTCACCGAGTTCGTCCAGCTGCCGTCGCCGGGACCAAAGCTGCCAGGTCCAAACGAACCGGAGATCTTCCTAGCAGAGACAAAAACCGGCTGTGCTTGGTTCGGCTCCGGCGGTCCGGCCATCCAGATAGCAGCACTAGCAGTTGAGCCGCTCCTAGCAAACGTCTGCTGCGCCGTGTAGGTCTTGGTGATCGTTTGGTTCTGACGATACAACGTCCGTCTACGGGTACAAGACAATCCGCCAACTTCATTGTTGACGTTGAGCGCAGCATCCATCGAGTTCGACGTATGCGCCTCACGTAGCTCGCTGAAGACCTCCCGGGAGCATAGGTTCGCCGGAATTTGCTGGTCGATCGGCAGCGCTACGGACTTTTCTCCAGTCACCTGTGTGGTGACGGATTCAGGAATAATTTCCCGACGGCACGACAATCCGCCGACTTCAGACGTTAGATCGATAGTCGACGTAATGGTGCCGGACAGCGTGTCCCGATAGTTTTCCGCGCGGGTTTCGCGCTTACATACTGTTCCATTGCCCTCAGCGGACACAAACAACTGAGACACCTTTTGCTTGCGGTCACTCGTTGGCGTTTCCGTGTACTCAGCCTGCCGCTCGCAGACATCCTTGTTGCCATTCTCAGCGGGTATGTTGACAGTGTCGCAGTAGCGCTCTTCGGTGTACGTGTGCGTTTTGCTACCCGGCGTTACAACAGTGGTCGTCTTGCACTCTGTGAGCATGTCACCAAGAGTTTCGCGCGCTCCACCGTCGCTTAGCTTCTGAAGGCTCTGCTCCCAAAGCGTATTGTCATTGCGCAATTCATCCTGTACGCGGTGCATGTCCCTCGGCACAACGGTAGAGGTACGTGTTGCCTCGGCCCAGGATGAAGGGTCCTTATCGATCTGCGGGCTAAGGTCGTTATATGCGGATTGCAAGCTCTGCAAATTCTTGGAGCCATCGATCTGCTTGAGGCGGTCGACGTACCCCTTATTATTGCCCGAAGGTAGAATTTCATCCGCTTGATACGAGCGCCCATTGATTTGGACCGTACCTGTTCCATTTTTTCCGGCACCATCTGTAAAGCCAGCCTGTGCCGCGCTGCCCTCAACGGTTCCGGAAGCATCGTTGACCGTTGACTGACCCGTCGCCGTTGCTGAAAGCGCAAATAGGATCAGCGAGAGAAGAATTTTATTTTTAATATTCAATGTTCATTTCTCAATATTACCAGAATGTAAAGCAACATTCTGAATATGACGATGACAGATAAATATAATCTTCACCCGTGTAAGGAACATTCCGCCATTCTCCCCAGCGAAACGGGCTAGCTCCTATCCAATGATTATTCTTAGTCTCACGTAATGGATAGAACGTCTGAAGCCGGTATCCCTGTTTGGGTAGAGTGAAGTAGAAACGGGCTGCACACACCGACCCGTTTCCATAGCGCTTCTTTGCCAAACCCCGACGGTGCATCTGCGCCCAAACACGAGTCGCAAGGAGCGAGGTCTCACGGGGTGCGCTTGCCTCGTAGCCTAGGTATCCCATGTGCGGATAAATTGCGCCCCACGAACCAGCACACCAAAAAAGTAGCTCCGATGGTTTACTGACCGTGCTGGTGACCGCATCAGCCATACAGGCCAGCTGTGCCACAGGATTAGCGAATAGCTTTGATTCAGGGTGGGTCAGATTTGCAAGCCTTTCCTTGGTCCAAACAGGATCGATCTCGCTTAACCACAAATAGTCCATGTCACCGCCACTGCCCGACGAACAAAGTGCCGACTGAATCCAGTCACTGACATAGCCGTATGGTGATTTAAGCCAGTGGTAGTGGTAAAAAGTCTGGCCCAGGTTCTCGCTGGTAGCGTCAGAAGCCTTATTGGGGCCTCCCCAGCGAATCATTTTCATCGCCGTTTGACCAGCGGCCACGTCTTGGCCACCAGGCATTCCTTTCGCGCTGTCTTTCAGCAAGGTAGTTCCGAACAATGGCGCGCAGTATGGTTTCCGGACAATTTCGGTTAAATGCGATGGCTCCCAATATCCCCATGTGATGCCGATCGCCGGATATCCAGATCTTCCCGGACAAAGACAAATAGGGGCAGCCGTTCCATTTGGAATCCGCCTTGAATTTCCAGATCCGAAAATATCCGGAAGCATATTGCCGACACCGCTCTCGCCGTAGTTTGATGCACCGTCTGCAGGCCCAAGATTGATTCCCATGACACGTATCGGGAAGATGCAACTCCAGCAAACATTGTTGAAAAATGCCGGACCTAAGAACTTTGAGTCTGGGCAGCCAAACTTTCCGTCCCCGCCATCTTGAGCTTGTGCAACACCACTTAAAGCTGCCAGCATAAGTGCGCAGGCAATTATCAGTCCTTTCATTGCTTCACCTTTACGCTTTCAGCTGGAATTTCTTGCACGAGAATCTTTTTATCAACCACGGTGATTACTGTGGGAACGTGCTCTACGCGGAAGCGTTCTTTCACGTCACTAGTCAGCAAGAACGGTTGGTCCTTGAAGCGCTGTGTCAGTCGCCCTATAACGTCCCAACCATTGCTGCGGTCTAGTTCTGTCAGCATCGTGATTACGCCAGTCGAACGATATGCCGAGTTGACTGCCGCCGCGAAGTCCACCTGCTCGGGATCGTTCGCATCAACAATGACTATGACGTCGTCAAAGGCCATCAACTCGTCTTCAAGCGGGTTTACGTAGTCACCCTTTCTAGCGAGGAACGTGCCGTCTGGAAGCGGAATGTCCTCGGTGACGTAGAAACCTGGGTCCAGCTCTCGGATACGAGGTACCGTTGTTTTAGGGAGAGGCAACATTGGAAGGTTTTGCCAGATGCGTGCCTTCGCGCGCTCGGCCATGGCCTTTGTGTCAGTTGCTTTCGCCTTCTCGATCATGGCTTGCATCATGTCGATTTCACCGATCGCTGACGTCTGACCGTGCTTGCCAAGATCGCCTCGGCGTCCGGCTTCTATCTCCGACTCGATCCATTCCGGATTCATCACGCCGGCAACCTTTGCGATAGGCTGGCCCTGCTCATTCATGACCACCAGAGTTGGCGCAACGGTCACGTCGTTGTCCGTGAAAGAAGGTGGATTGATCTCAATGTTCGGTACCACCGATCCCTCTTTCACTTCACCCATCAGCTTGACGATGGCAAAGATCAGCGGCTCAAGCTTTTCGCCGGGGCGCGGCCCGCGCAGCGAAAGCACCATCGATTCCCGATACTTAAGTCCGTACTCCAGCGCCTGGCTTATAGCAGCGTCGCCCATGGACCAGGAGATATGAAGGCGGTAGCGAAACTTGGAAGCGCCACTGCCCTGCTCTACCTCCAGCTTCTTGGAATCTGGCTTCAAACCGTACTTCACGGCCGCCGCATTCATAGCGTCAGCGTTGTAGCTTGTGGCGGCCTGCAGCAGGGACTTGAAGTATGACTCCTGCTCACGCTGAACCTGCAAAACCTTCTCGGTGGCCATCAACTCGTTTGCGTCGCCGACGTAGGCGGCACTGTTGTTGAGCACCTCGACCGATTGCGTCATCAGGTCGTGGGCAAAGGTGTCGGCCGGTCTGCCTTCGGCTGCTTTGGTGCCGATGTCCACAGCACTGGCATCTTGCTGGGCGTAAGCAGTTAGAGACGAAAGCGGCGTCAATGCCGCAGCGAGAAGCAGGGATGCAAGTTGGCGAACTACCATAGCGGCGTAGCGGTTCCATTGAGTGCGGATATGTCGACCAAACCGACATATCGGCTGTCGTACGTCTGTGGCAATGTGCCAAGCATCAGCACCTTGCCTTTGGGGATCACGAAACTTGCAAACGGCGCCTGACCTGCAGCAATCATTCGCTCGACTTGCAACGGGTGCATTGGTCCCCAGTACTCGCCGTTGATCCACACACCACGTGGATCGAGCTTGATTCGGTCACCTGGGACGCCAGCCGCGAACTTGACTAGATTCCTGCCGAAGAGCTTTTCGTCACCAGTAAAGCGGTACTGATACAGAATCCCGCGCTTAACCTCTTCTGGCACCACCCTCGTTACCCAATAGACTGACCAAGGCAGGCATCGCGCCGCTTGGAGGTCAAAGCCGAGTGTATATGTGCTCTGGACGTAGGAAACACCCACCATCGTCGTGATGGCCAGCACAGCAAACAGGTTTTTTAAGAAGCGTGCAGACCACCGCGGACGCACATGGGTCTGCACATAGCTCACGGCTTAGCCTCAATTTCAGCGGGTGAGGAAAACACCTGATTCTTCCTCAACACCAAGTAGCCATTTTCGGTGAGCGTGGTCGCCGCTTGCTCCGAACGCAGTAACAACTGCTCTAGGTCCTGTGTAGTCGCGCCGGGCTTCAGGTTCTGCTGGATAAAGGTGGCTTCATCAACAACAGCAATTGGCGGCCGCACTGCGAGCTCACTCTTCATCATTGATTGACAGATGAAAAAGTTTGCCGCACCGATCGCGAGCGGGTATATCAACAGAAAAAAGAGAATTTTCTTGTCCATGTTAAATCCTTGCAGTTAGCTTGCCAGTCGCTGAGCCGCGTCCTTGACGTGGATGCCGCGGTCCCGCAGTACCGCATAGATAGCGTCCATGAGGTTCATCCCCTTGTCTCGGTACGACTTGATCGCCATCACGTCCTGCGCCTTTGAGGAGAACATCAGTTTCTCCACATCAGAGACGACCAGGCGGCCAATCCCGATACCGAAGGCGTTGTTGATCAAGATTTCCGAATAGTCGCCGGGGACTGTATGGACCGTCGCGAGTAGACGGAAGCCCACCTCACCCAGCTCCAGACGGCTTTCTTTCTTGACCTGCGCGATGGACTCTTTCTTCTGGCCAAGCAACAACATGTGGGCCGAATTCTCGACCATCGCGATTGCGCCGGCGTTTACGTACAAGTCGTTAACTGACTGGGTACAGATGCCCGCGCTACCCCCGAACTTCCGGATCTGACGGTAGAAAGTCTCGATGAACTTCTGGGTCTCGTTCGACGCCAGCAAAGCAAACGCTTCGTCTACCAGTAGCAGCTTCGGCATGTCGCGCGGCAACCCATCCATTGCCTGCTGGATCTGGTTGAGCAACTGCAAGAGGACCACGCGCTGCAGATGCATGCGGCCCGAAAGCTGCTGCAACTCAAGCACAACCATGCGGGCGTCCATCCGCAGGTTGTTCACGCCATTGAAGTAGCGGCCGAACTCTCCAGCCGACGTGAATGAGAAAAGCTGGTGACCAATGTCGTTGAGGCGCTTATCATCCTCGGCGATCAATAGGTCCGCGATCATGTCTACCGTGGTTAACGTACCGCTCTTATCCCAGCAGCCCTTCAGTGTTCGCTTCAGGCCCGATAGCTGGAAGTCACTCAAACCCTGGCTGGGGGCTGCCATCACGGTCAAGATGCCGCACAGGATGTCTGCTTCCTCCTCGTAGCTGCGGACCCCCGAGAACGGATTCATGCAGACGTTGGAGTTCGAATCAAACTCGATGTACTGGCCGTCCAGGAATTCGCAGATCTGCTTGTAAGAGAACCCTTTGTCGATGATCCACGCCCGGCCACCCATACTGAGGAAGTTGGTCGTCAACGCGTTAGCGAGGAAGGATTTGCCCATGCCGGACTGGGCGCAGATCAGGAAGTTGTAGTTGCCGTCCGAGTCATACGGTGAGAAGGACATCAACTGACCGTCGCGGCCGAACAAGGTCAGCATCGGAGTCCCGGTGCCTGACCAGCTGGCAACCAGGGGCAGCATGGCCACGCAGTGCCGCGTCGGCATCAGCTTGTATCGTCCAAGCGCATCTTCCATGTCGGCGCTTGCCGCGAACGGCAGCATCTGGAAGAACATCGGACCGACCATGAATGCGTCGTCCTGCAGCGAAAAGCCGATTTCTTGGAAAGCGTTTTTCAGATCGCTGGACGCTTGGATAAGGCTGTCGCTGTCCTGAGCGAATACTGCGGCACCGACATAAGCACGAATCATCCGGTCGCCGTCGTTGACCGCTTTTACCGCAATGTCGGAGGACTGTTTCTGCTTGCCATAGTCGGGGATGTATTTCGAGAGTGGACCGTCAGCGTTCTTGGTCGCCCAAGTGTTCTTGGCAAAGAGTTTGGCCCGTTCGTCGTCTGGATCAGGGTAGATGATGTTGACTGTTATCACCGTGGGTTCGCGCAACGCGCGGGTTCCACGCATGAGGTCACCGACGTACTTCATTGCCATGCCCGGGTAGACGTCATCCGGGTAATGCTTCACGCTCATTACGCGGACCTGGGCGAACTCGCCTAGATGTAGCTTGTTGCGCTCAATGTCTACACACGTGTCGAGGTCGAGCAACTGATCGCATAGGAGCTTGTCCTCGTCGTATTGCGACCAGGGCATGGCTCTCCAGGCGGCCTGCGGCGAATGGTTGAGGATTGTTTCCATGACGCGCTTGTAAGACTTGGCAGTCATGGTCTCAGGCCTAAATCCCGCGGTCTTCAGGCCGGCCTTGATGCTAGACATCTGTTCGGTCAAACGGGCTAACTGTGCTTCGTTCGGTGGCGTCTTGCCATGCGGAACCTGCACCGTCATGTAAAGCTGCATGTTCCGCAACTTTGCCTGGTGGGTCTTTGAGATCGGCTCGCCTGTAAGTGAGCGAAGGTATTCCACTCGTGCGCGAGCCAGCCCCTGCAAGGTCTCGTCCTTCTGATTCTGACGGAGCACCATGTATTGGTGGAGCTTGCCTTCCAAGTCGGGACTCGCATACAGCACGAACTGCATGAGAGACCCCGTTGGAAGTGCGGTGTTCAACAGCGAATTCATGCTCTGCTGCGTCACATCGCTGAAGCCGGTCAACGGATTGCAAATGAAGCCGAAGCCGAGTCTGTCCGGCGAGATGACGAAGATATCGTTGTCGCTGTCGAAGGCATTCATGACACCGAACACCTTCTCGCGAACTTCAGCTCGTTCTTGTGCTTTCACGTTGACCGGCCCCTTGACTTACAGTTGGAAACCGGCGGTGAACACGCCGTCGATAATGCCCGGGCCGAAGGCGAACGCGGCCGCGAACAAGATGCCGATCGCAAAAGCCCAGATGCTCTGCTTTGCCACGCCCATGATCATGCCGATCAGGAATGCGCTGACAGCGATGGTTTTGCCCAGCACCCCCTCCGTCCAGCCAAGCACCAGGTCGTACAGGTCCTGGAATTCCGCTCCACCGGTAGCCGCACCACCGCTCGAGGCCAAAGCCTGACCGACGACTACGGCTGCCAGCAACAACAGCAGGCCGTTGTCCTTGACGAAAACGACTGCACGGCTTTCCGGCTTGCTGACAAAGGCAGCACCCGCGTCCAGATTGATATTGTTCATTGCATTCCTCTTGAAGATTTAGCGCGGTGGGTTGAAGTTGT
This sequence comes from Xanthomonas sp. NCPPB 3583, assembly GCF_041475715.2. Taxonomy (NCBI): domain Bacteria; kingdom Pseudomonadati; phylum Pseudomonadota; class Gammaproteobacteria; order Lysobacterales; family Lysobacteraceae; genus Xanthomonas; species Xanthomonas sp. NCPPB 3583. The sequence continues at coordinate 147,625 of NZ_JCAQNY010000002.1, read as the reverse complement.
TGCTGGTGGTTCCTGTGACCGGCTCGTTCGACGCCACCTCGTCGTCCGCTGCCGCCGCCTGTCCCTTCAGAAGAGCAAACGTGTTGGATGCATCAGGCATGCGCTGCCCTACCCGCCACTTCCGCGGCTCGATTTCCGAATAGATGATTCCGCCCATGTGCAGATCTCCGTGCTCGTCCTCCCAGGGGGCGACGTAGATCCGCATGATCTTTGCCGACTCCCGGTAGGCCTCACCGGCCGGCAACTGAGGTGAGGTGCGTGTTCCACGATTGAGGGCATCAGCCTGCTGCTGCGTGGGGACGATTGAGGACATCGGTCGCGCCAAAGACAGAGAGTCGTTCTTGCCGACCGACAATCCAGTCAGAACTGGATTGCAACAGCGGTCCGGTCCGACCGCGATGGCCTCAGCAACTGCTGGGGCTACTGGCTGCACCACGATTGTCTGTGGCGCCGCCTTGCCACCCTTTTTAACGCGCGGTTGTTCGTCTGCGTTTGACATGTCGTTGGTGGCTTCATAGACCTCCACCGGGTTCATGCAGCTAAAGCCATCTGGAGCAGGGCAAGCGAATTTGCCGCTGGAACCGGTGGCACACGCGTTTAGCATTAGGAGACAGCTGGCGGCCACAAGGCACTTCAGAGCGAGAAGCGGGTTTTTCAAGGTCAACATGGGTCCTCCTGACCTAATCAGGCTAAGTCGTCGGTGATGTAATGAACCCACGTATGAGTGGGTGAATAAGACCTAGTTTGTAGGTGTTCGTGCACGCAACGGCGGGAGAGAGATGCCACGGACCAACACCAGCGTTACCTCCCGGCCGGCATCGACCTCGATTACCGGGTGCATCTGATCAGCAAGATTTAGGTAGTACTCCGCAATGCGGTCAAGCGCCGTGCTGGCACCTCCAAACGCACCGGATTGGGCAGCATATGCGGAGTCGATACCGTTGCCAGGCGCGACACCACGAACGTTGCCGCTGAATGCCTGGGAGATACCATCTGCCACACCAGCCAAGCTAGCCTTCGCCAACACAGCACCTTGCTTGCTAACCAGTCGACCACGAACGCCGGCCTTACCGTCATTGCCTACAACCCAGCCCTGCAGCTTCACGTCGATGACTGACCGGTCTGTGCGTATGCAGGAGAGGTTCTCGGCACGAAGCATTGCCCGTTCCGATGCAAGGTCACCGTGACCTCCGGCAAGGATCATGCATTCGCGAAAGTCCGCGAGATAGCGATTAGGAAGGATCGATTCCTTCTTCACGCGAATCAGCACCGGCGTTGGCTCCTTCATGGCGCCTTGACCGGTAGGTGCGTCGAGGCCAGTGAGCAGGACGCCCTGTATCATGGATCCAGACGGTGTGTAGGTTTCGGCCTGCTTACCCGATTCCGCCCCCTGTGCTGCTTTTGGCGGTGCATCGACAGTGCCCGCACCGTCCGAGCGCGGTGCAGGCGCCGGCGCAGACACTGGCACGCTCGTAACTGAACTTGGCACTTGCGGAGCCCCGATAGTGCGGATGCCCCCGTAGGCCTGTGGTGCGGGCTGGCCTACAGGCGTGCCTGCACCAGGAGCACCCGGTCCCGCCGGGCCTGCGCTTGTGGCTCCATTCGCTTGCTGCAGTTTCGCCAGCTGCTCAACGACGTCACGGATCTCGGTGACCTCTTTGCGCAGGGCCTGTGTTGCCTCCTGCGCCTGTGAAGCGCCACTGTCGCCCTGGGCTTGGCTTTCGACCTGAGATTTCAGCTTGTCGATCATTTCCTTGTCGCGCGCACGATCACGACTCATCGCGTCTATCTCGCGAGGCAGCGAGCTCAGACCCATCTTCTTCGCCGAATCGCCACCAGGCAGTAGCGCGTTTTCGATTCGGGAGGCCGCAACTCGTTCTTTCCGTGGCTTATCCGAGCCACCGGTCAGGATCACGATAACCATGCACACCAGTATCAGGGACCCGAAGATGCCTACAGTGATGGCAATCTTCTTCTGCCCCGCAGGCATGCTTTCCCACTTCTGCTGCAGAAGTCCGTTCTTCTTCATGTCTGTCCCTTAGTTGCTCACACCGGTGCCCAACAACGACGGACGCTGATGCCCTTCCGTCTCAACGTGCTGCCGTACCGCGACGTACAATTCTGCGGATTGGCCTGGCCCCAATTTCTGGCTTGGCCATGTGGCGGCGCCGATCACGGCCGGCGACTCGCACTTAGATTCGTCGACGCTGATGGGCTTGTAGTTGCGATTGGTGATGCGCGAGACAATTACCACCATCGCATTGCCAGTAATGAGCTGCTGGGGAGCGATCTCTACGCCGGGGATATCGCAGGTCGGCATCTGCGCAGGTACGCGCTTGATGGCTTGGAAGCCGTAACCCTCCGGGACGCGACCGAGGGCGATCTCGCGGAAAGTAGACTTCACCACTTCGACAAATGGCTGATCCGACTCCCATCCCCGAGCCAGGTCGCCATTGGCCACTGAGTGGCCGGTATCGGTATTGGCGACGTAGCCTGCGACATTGACCTTGACGCTCACCGGACTGATCGCATCAGGAACCATGGTGATGGAGATCGCGTTAAACGGATCACCCTTTTCGTAAACCATCAATGCGATTTCATCTTGCAGCAGAGTCGACACATAGATCACACCACGCTCTGCAGAGATCGTGGCCACGCTTGTGGTCTTGATCTCAGGATCACGGAACGGGGTGATGATCCGGTTTACGTGTGAAAGTGCGATACCGAAAGCCTTGTTCTGACCGGACTGTACTTCGATCACCGGCGGCGGGGCCGGCAGCGTCTTACGCGGCCGTACTGGTATCTGATTTGCCGCGGCTTGAGCCTGCATTTCGACCTGCTGCAGCGCTCCTGGATTCAAGGGCCTATTGACTTGGCCTTGGGGCGCTGGCGAGGCCGGTAGCGTGCGTGGCTCAGGCGTCACACCCAGCGGACGCTCCCCCGGCAGCGTGCTCGCAGTGGCTACAGCTGCGGCCCCAGGCTTCATGTCTTGCGGCGCTAGCACCTGTGCCTGGACCGCCGTGACGAACATGGCTGAAGCCACGCCCACGACGATTTGACGTATACGGATATTCATTGAGTACCTTCAGGGATCAGTTTTTGGACGCGGCGGCGACTTGCGCTTCGAGTTCTTTTTCTTTCGGCTGCGTCCACGGACCTTCGTAGGTCTTCAGACTGGACAGCTGCACGGAATAGTTGCGAACGGTCAGACCCAACTCGTAGGTGCGAACCATCTTTTGCTCGCTGTTTCGAGCGCCACGAATCCAGTAGTCGCCACTGACGATGACCTTCTTGATGCCGGGATGATAGAAAACCTCTTTCGGAGCGAACTGGATCGAAATCTGTTCGCCCTTGATCTGCTCAGCCTGTTCACTGACAGCTGCGATCATCTCGCGATGGGCTTCGGGGGCGACGTATCGCGCCACGTTGTCGGCCAGGAATGGAGCCGTCGTCGGGGTCACATTGCCCATCATGGTCGCAAGCGATAGACCGAACGACTCCTTGAATGCAGCGTCAGCGTCGTTGGCCGTGACGCTGGCCTCACCGATAAGGCGAGGCGGAACCAGCACGACGGTCTTGTCCTTGGCGATCAGCGCGATACCTAAAAACAGGTTGCAGATGATCATCAGTACACTGAAGGCCAGAAGTAGATGGTTCTGCAAGTGGAGTCCATTCCACGTGCTGGTAAAGAGTCGCAGTTTCATGCGGGATAAACTCGCTTAATGAACGGGTTGATTGCGCAGCGGCCCTTGTAACTGATCATTCCGACCCAGTAGAGGGCGTGGTACATGAAGTGATCCGGGCGGCTGTCGCGATACTTCGTGAGCCAGCGGCTGGCGACGATGCCGAGAGTGATGCAGATCAGAGGACGATCAGTGATGATCCCCGCGCACATGAAGAAGCCGAAGGGAATCAGCTGGTCCAGGGTCCAGAACAGCAGCCGCTGGGGCGTGTTCAAATACCTCGGGAAGGGCATGATCTGGGACACGTCTGTCCTTTGCTGGGGAGTGGGGACAAGGTAGACGGCCCCGCATGTAACGAATCAGCGTTTGGATGTGCAAAAAAGGGGGTAATTGCGTGCCTTCGACGCATGAGCCGCTCTGTACCAGCGCGCCGACAAGCGCGTAGTCCATATTGGACGCGGCGCCCTGAAACGGTCATGCCGGACAGTGCGCTACAGCCGGCGGTGCAACCATAGGCGCAGGCAAAAAAAAAGCCCGCGGATGCGGGCTTTCTCTTTACGTTGCTTGCGGCTCGAACTCACTGCTCCGTGTCTGGTAGACACCTCGCTCGTCGTCAACGAATTCATCATTGCTTTCGTCAACGGCCATTACGACGTCGGCAATGTTATAGCGGTCACTCTCTGAGTAATCGAATGTTGGCATTCGACCCTGATACTCAGTCATGTAGTCCCAATAGTCCGGGGGCTCTACAAGCGGAGCATCTTCCTCTTCATCGAAGAAAGAATCTTCCAGATGCTCGGCGATCACAACTGGAACCTCGGTCTGCTGAACCACCAGCGTCTCCTGCATGGAGGTGACTGGTTTTAGACCAAGCCTGTTTGCGTCAACAGGCCTCGGCAGCAGCACGGGCGTTGGTAAAGCCTGAGCAGCAGGCAGGACCGGTAGCGCTTCAGGCTCAGGGGGCCGTTTGGCCCGAAGGGCACCAATCGGATCCATGAGAGTGAAGACCACTATCAGGATAGGAAGGACAATTAAGCAAACAGCAGCATTTGAGATCATGGTCGCTCCAAAATGGAAAAGGACCATGCGCCTTTGGGCGGATGGCCCAGAGGCTGGAAAAAAGGGGGAAGGAACCCCAGTCATCGTCTGCGTGGCAGATTCCCAGCAATCCTAAGTTCTCAACCTGCAGGAATCAAGCGCCCTAGGCGCCTGCCTATAGGCTGCGATATAGTGGGAACCTCACAGGAGGTGCCAAATGGCATATGCGTTCATCATTCTGCTTGTTGCCGCCATCTTCTTGTATGTCGCATTTCGCAAGCCCGCCCCTGTCCAGGAGGATCCGATTGCCGACGACGATATGTCGAGGTTCAATCCGGTTCGGGCAACTTACGATGATTTGTACGCCAAGGCCTGGGGCGTTAAAAACGGCTTGGACGACTAATGAACAAGGCCCCCTTACGGGGGCCTTGTAGTGTGGGGATCACTCTGCAATTGGTTTAGGTAGTGGCCGTTCTGTCGCCGACTCTCGAACCATCGCCGAGCCAATCCCGGACCCAGTGAATCCGCCACCGCCGGCAACATTCATCATGTCGTTCGTCGTCGGGTTGCCGCCGAACATCGCATTCTTTTGATGCTGGGACAGGTTCTGCATTGAAGCCTCTACCCTGTCGGCATCGGAGCCGGTCAGGTATGCGTTGCTGAACTCACCCCTGCTTTCGTTAAGCAGTCGAGCTGCAGCAATGACGTTTACCGTGTCCTCATCAGCAACGTTCTTAGAGAAGCCGTTCTCGGCATAGATCTCTCGCCTCAGCTCTTCGTACCGCGTCAGGCCCGAATCCCCGACCATGGCACGATCGTCATCACGCTGGAGGACGGGCCCACTCCCTCCTGTGGCCTGAGGAATCGTTCCGTCCGTACCGTTGGCCATGTACCCATTGAAGATCGCAACCCCCGAGGGGTTGGAGCCTTCAGCGCCCCAGAAGTCACCGATCGAGCGTGCATAGGTCAAATCCGGTGTTTTCACGCCCTGGTTGAGATTCTCTCGTAGCGCAGCTCGTCCGCCCTCCTGAACATCTTGGCGAGCAGCACCATAGTTGTTGTTGAAGAAGTCATCACGCTCACCGCGATTTCCGAGGTTCGCAGCACCACCCGCACCTGTATTCACGCGACCAGCATCGACACCAGACCCGGAGGCAATGTCGCCGCTAACGGCGCTTCGAATAGCGCCAGCATCGGGGACATTGGACATCGAAAGCCCGGAAGTTGCTTTGGTCGCCTGGCCATAGGCCGGAGCGGAATCTTGAAGCCCAGCATTGGCGCCTGCGTTTCCGACGCTGGCACCTGCTGCACCGACCGAGTATTTGTTGGTGAGCTCAGCGAGCGCGGAGAAACGATCCCCTTCGCTGCCGGCGTTCGTAGAGTAATAGCCTGCACCATTACCCGCGAGCGTCATACCGGCCGCCATGGCGCGAGCCTGGTTGTCGTCGCCAGCAAAGAGTCCGGCGCCCCTCCAATCCTGTACTTGGCTCAGGTTTTTCTGAAATGCCGCCGCACCGCCTGTGTCGACCGCAGCAGCAACCGCTTCACCGACTGCGCCTGATCCGCGCTGGCTCACCTGCCAGCTCCAATCTTGCACAGAAGTACCAGTGAGATTGCTAACTGTTTGCGACATCCGGTCCGCTTCAGAGTAGTTCTCGCTTGCAGACTTGAGGTCTTGGGCTGCCTGCGACTTTGAGTAGGAGTCGAGGATTCCCTGTGCGGCAGAACTACCTTCCTGCGCCATACGGCCCAACATGTCGACTTTCTGGGCTGCTGTTTCCGCCCTCATCACTCTGTCGAGGCCAGCTCGCTCTGAACCGGAGAGCCTGCTGGTGTTACCGAAGGATGAGTCCTCACTTGATGACTGCCTGTTCGACGAGCTAATGCCGCCGGAAACGATGCCGGTTGCTTGGCCGCCGCGCTTGCCCTGTCCTTGGGTCCCTCCATTCCCTCCGGATCGGGAGGCACCTTCACCAGAGGCGCTGCCGGCGCCGTTGGCCGACAAGCCGATGTTCTTGTCCAGATTGGTTGCATCGCTGGTCTTCTTGTCCCGGCTCGACTGGTCGCTCACGTCCGAACCGACGGACTGACCACGCGTAAAGCTGGTTCCATCGCCGATGCTGTCGCTCACCTGGGAGGTAACGCCACTTGACGTCGTAACGCCCTGTGTCGACGTGAGGGAGCTATTGATCGCGCTGTTGAGCGTAGTGGAGGCCGTCCTACTGGCCGTCTCCATAGCACTCCGTGCGCTCTCAACTGATGCGCTGGCAGATCCACCCATGTTGAAGGAACCGCCCAGGTTCTCGACTCCCGTCATTGACGTGCCGGCGCCGCCAGAATGAGCCATGCGCGAGCTCACGTTCATCACCTCGCCCATCTTGGCGAGATCCGGCGAGGTCATCTTCTCGTTCACGTGATCGCCACCAGAAAGTCGCCCGGCAAAGCTGGTCATCGCAACGGCACCACCACTCAGCAACAGATAGCCCATGGGTGGAACCAGCGTAGCCATCCATCCACCGACAGCGATCCAAGTGGTCAATTCGGAGTTGAGCGCCGCAGCACCGGCAATGCTGGAAAGAGGAACACCGTGATTTGCGGCGTGTAAGCGCTCCATTGCCGTTACTGCATGCTGCACCATCGTCAGCTGAAAGAGATCGACCGCAGCAAACATCGGCGCCCACGTCGTTACCCAGAGGATGACGGCGAAGTACTTACCCACGACTCGTTGACCGAAGGTGCCCATCCCGGCGATCAGCGCCATGAAGGGAGCGGCGATGAACACGATGCATTCGAGAAATGCCATGAATGGACGCATGGCTTTGCGGAACATGATCTCTCCAGCGCCCCACTCGTCTTGCCGCTGACGGTTGCCCTGGATAAGCATCAATTGCGCCTGAATGTCCTGAGGCGTCAATGTGGAAGATCCCGCAACAGCTTCATCCATTATCTCGCGGATCGCGGATGCCATGACGTGATTGTGGATACTGCTCGTCCCGGCACCAATGGCTGCGAATGCCGAGTTAGCTGCTGTAGTGGGATCCGTAGAGTTCGATCTGGCATCGGTCATCGCCATGGCAGAGTTCAAGAACGACGACTCCATGCCGGCGTCATTGGAGTCAATAATTAGGCGTTCCATGGCCACGTCACAATCAAGTACGGCAGGGCCGGTGCTGGTGATGTAGTTGACAGACGTCCACTTGTCACGGAAGCCAATCCCTCCGTCTGTTTCATGAAAGCTGAGCGGATTGGCAGCCGACATCACTGCGTTCTGATCTATCGCGCCACGCTGAATTGCCGGAATAGTGCATTCAGCGTAGTACGAACGCAGGTTAGTCTTGAAGGTCGATACTTTGCTCTGAGTCCCCTTCAAACCGTCTAAGTCCCACCGCCTGGTCATGTCCAACAACTTCAAGGTGTTACCGAACATGCCGCTGTTGACGTCGAATTCCTCCATGCCAGGGACCGCGAAGGCTTGCTGCATCTTCTCGGTAATTACTTTGCCGATTGTCGATACAACCATTGCCGGCGCGGCAACTCCGAAAGGAACATTATCGACAGTGTAAGTCTGGAGTGTATTTGCTCCAGGCGCGCCGTCCAACGCATACAGCGTGGTGTCCACTTTGATAGAGAACATGCCCAGGACCAGCAAAAAGCTGACAAAAAGGTTAGGCAGTTCGACCTTCTGACCTCCCGTTTCGATCGCCTTTAGACCCGTCAACAGCAGCCCGACGAGCATGCCGAAACCGCCAAGGGCAAGAAGAAAGCCACTGCTGCTCATCATGGCCACGCCATCGAGCACGCGCTTCATGAAAAGGCCATCGCCCAGCGAGTAGATCTCGAACATGGATTCCTTCCTCGATTACTGGGCTGGTGTGGTTGCTAGATACGGCTTTTCGGACGACGTATCACGCACTCGCATGTAGTAGTCCAGATGTGCCGTGCGACTCTTGGTTCGTTCGAAGAACGGCTTTGATTCTTCCCTGAGCCGGGTCGTAGCCTCACGTGCTTTTTCGCGGAATTCCTGCGTCCCCTCCCCTTCCTCAGAGCTTAGAGAGATCAGGATCGACTGAAGGTACTGACTCATCACTTGGGATACGACAGTTGCCGCCATCTCCTCGGAGAATGTATCGACAAAGGCGATCGCCGCATCGGGATTTGTCTTGGCCAGGCTCAGGACGATCTGCCCGTAAGAACCCGTATTGGTGATCCAACCGATCTCCGCAGCCGTTGGTTCCGTCGCGCCTGGTATCCGAGCTTTTGCCACAATGCCGCCATTGCCGGTTTCACCGACGAAGACAGTCTTGATGCGCTCCTCCACACCCTTAAACGCCGGGATCTCCGTAGCACGCGGATTGAGGCACAGCTCATTGTCATTGCAGACAATGCGTGTCACGTTCCTGTTGCCATTGCGCCCTTTGATGAGTTCGCGCAATGTCATCGACGGCTCGACGTAGTGCACGGACACATCTTCCGCAGCACCGCTTGCCTTGGCGCGGGCTGGACAACTTGCGTCTACGTTCGGAACACAGGCCACGATAGTGCCCGTGTACGACATCACGTCTTCCATAAGCTCCTTGGTGACGCCGACACCCCAAGCGCCTAGGCCCTTATCCTTCATCAAACGCCAAGCTTGGTTACCCTTAAACACTTCGTTCCGCATAGCGTTGGTCATGCGAGAGCTCGTCCATGCCGAGGGCGAACGTCCCTCTCCACGGGCCGAAGCGTCTTCGCGGTCATCGCGCAGGCCCGTGGCCATGCCGAAAGCTTTCGACTTCTCCTGGATGGCACCTTCCAGCTTTGTGTCTCTTACCAGCTTCTCGCCGATCTCACAGGCGTTAAGGTTGCCCATGTTCCATTTGTCCATCTTGTCCTGAAGTGCCGACAGCTTTTCCTCGCAAGTTGGACACATCGCGGCGAGCGCTATTTTAAACGCGTACATCACCGCTGCTGTGGCGATCGCTCGCATTGCCTGCTGCAACTGCTCTTTCGTGATGAAGGAGAAACTGCCGAAGAAGGCGCTAATGCCATTGCAACCCACCGATAGGCTAGGCGGCTGAAAATTGTAGGCATTGATGTTCATCATCTTGTTGCGAACCTCAATTCCACCGCCGGACACAACTCCACGCTTTGCTGACATGAAGACGTGAGGATCCGTGGTATTCGACATGGCACCGAACATGTCGCCCACGGCTCGATCAAAGCCTGTGTCTGCGCGAGCCACTTGGGACGCAAGCGAGAACGAAAGAACAACCACTACCGCGGCTAACATCCTGTAGATGTGCTTCCCCATTACCGATTCCTCCACGGCGTGTTGCCACCTTCGCTCTGTGTTTTGATTTGCTCCCCGCCGCCGTGGATGCCGCCTCGGCGCATGATGTCTAGCAAATCGTGGTCAGAAGCGCCCGCAGGCACTTCTTCGAGGTCAACGCCATCTGTGAGCAGGCGCCTCGGCAACCCGTGCATCGCAGTTTCGTATTCGTCTTTGCTAATCCAGTTCTGCGCTCGGGCGACTTCCACAAACCGCTGCTTCAGCTCTGGAAGTGACCTCAATCCAGCGGCCAAGAGCACCACTTCATTGGTGTCCGGCTTGACCAGGTAGAGAGTGGGTGTGGTGCTCACTTGAAGTTGCGCAGCCTGTCCGCTGTCGACGACCCAGTTCGGATGGGAGCCATCGACCATCGGCAAGCCATCCAGGCTAATCGGCAGAATCGACAGTGGCACCTCTTGGCGCATGTAGTCGAGGATCGGGTTCTGGCGAAGACAGTATTGGCAGGTCGACTGAAAGAAGTACCAAACGCCAACTTGACCAGCGAGCCGTTGGATGATTTCGCTCTGAGCGCCCTCCGTTGCGTCGGAGATCTGCCGGCGAGAAACCGCAGTCACCGGATTCGAGATTGTCTCGTCCAACGCCGTGTTCTGCTCGGCCACGGACCGGTATGTATAGGCGAAGCGCTCGGACAGATCCATCATGTACTTGTGGACATACAGGAACATCTCCACGTTTTCCTTCGTGGGATTGTTGATCGCCTGATCGCGCAGGCGATCGATGTTGTTCCTGATCCACTCCACACTCAGCGGCTTATCTTGCGACTCACTGGGGGTGCCTGCCGACTTTGGCGGCTCTATCGGCTTCTTCGGTGGCGGCGCCGGCGGCTCCACGTACCAGAACCAGCCGTCCTCATGGCGATTCAAAAACTGGTTCTTTGTCGCCGGAGGGGGCGCCGTCGTATGCGCCGTAGGCGCTGATTGAGTTTGCGGCTGCGTGCGCTGCGGACCGGCCGGTGCCACGCCGGCACCCTGCCCTACCGGCCGGTTCAAGGCCTGATCGAATACTGCCTTGGGATCAGGGGCAGATTGGGCATAGGCCTGTTGCAGGCCTGCCAAAAGAGCGAGTGATAGCAGGCACGACGCCCAGCCGTGCTGGCGCTTCCTACGACGTGGGTGGCTTCTGGCATTGGTCATACCAGCCAGTTTGGGTCCGCATCCATGTAACGAATGCGGGTATGAGCGGAAGTTTTGGGGGTTCTTTAGGCGTGCTCGTGGCGCCGCCGTAACCTTTAGCCCCAGCCGTCTCCGACGATCATACGGAAGGCTTTGGTCGTCGTTTCCTGGTCACTGATCTTTCGCTTGATCCGCGACACGCGGCGCAGCGTAGGCTCACCGCGGGTGGCATTGGGCCGGCACCCCATCACCGAACTGACTAAGCGGCAATGTGGACACTCACCTTCCAGTGGCTCACGTAGGTCTCGCTGATCAAACGAGAGTTGCAGGAATCGGTTCTTGCAGCGTGGGCAGTCGGTCAGGTATATCTCGCGACTCATGAACCTGCGAGCTAGCACGACATAGAGGTTATATGGCGTCGACTCGACGTCTTGATGGGTGAACACCTCAAGAGCGTCAATCGCAGCAATGAAGACGTCAGCAGTGAGCGTGTAGTGGGAGTCCGAAGCCAGTACCTGCTCCAGCATGACCAAAAACCCCGATGCTTTGACGTGCGTGTTCGCATCTTGGACGACGGTGCCCACTGATTGAATCTTCCTACCAGTCGGCGCCAGGGCGCGCGCCTCCTTCTTTCCGAGGCGCGTCACCATCTCGCGAGTCAGGCCGGTCAGGTCCGCGATGTCCGGTGACTTCAACTTCATCTTCATCAGTTTGACGGCGTTTCCAAGCTCCTTGGAAACTTCGTCATTCCTTAGGGCAGCGCGTATCAACAAGAGCGCTGAGTTTTGGCCAGCATCAACTGCGTTGAGCGGCATGCGTCGGGGCTTGAGTTTGCGAAGATTGGACATGGCGAATTAGATCAAGGCGTCGGCGTTGATATGGCGGCTGCTCGTCAGAATTGCGCCACCTGCGATACGCAAGTGGTCTTGCTTCAGGCCGCCAGACAACATCTGGACGTAGCTTAGAAATGCCGGCGACAGGCGTAGGCGGGAGTTCCCACCCCAGCTTGCGAGACGCAAAACCGCCTTACGTGTCAGCATGCGAATGCGATGGATCACAATCGGACTGGGCATGCGGAAGACAGCGCTGGCCACCTGAGGGTTCTCATTCGTCAGGCCACGCAAGACGAACCACCACTGGAGGTCGAACAATCGACGCTCGGCCTGCCAACTCGAAAGCCTCTTACCATTGCCAGCATCGAGCAAGTCAATGGCTCGTTCGCTCGGACCCGGAAGACTCGCTGCCTCCAATTGTCGCTCGAGCTCATCCAAGTCGTTGCATCCGAACAGGATGTCGTTCCTAGCGAGCATCATTAGCTGCTCATCATCTAGGAAGGTCAGGGTACGGAGCTTCTCTTCATGGCCCACGTAACCAAATGCTTCCGCTGCAGCTGTTGGGTCATCAAGCATGGCCATCCGAAGAAGCTTCAGAAAAGCCTGATTGAACTCGACCAAATCGGCGTTCCATAACCCTGTATCCATCGCCACGCTTTCAGTTGTTTAACAAGTTCAGTATGTAACGGCGTTGTCCGCCGTCAATTCAGTTTGGGGGGATGCGCAGCTGAGCGAACCGCCCTATTGCGCAAACACATCTTCCCGAAAGTGCGGCGAGTGTACTGGTTCTTTTAGCGTCGCTACTCGACGCCGCGCCAAGACTGTGCGAAGGCAGCGTTTGCTTGCTGAACGTCACTGTGTCAATTGCGTCAATTTTTCGACGTTTTTTGACACAAATGCCATGTGTCGACATAAGGTTGCCGTCGCATGTAGGAATCCACCTGACAGGGATCAAACGGAAACAACTTTCCCGATTGTCGACGCGGCAGTGGCCTGAGATCCGTGACGGAAAATCGTCGCCACTGCTTTTCTTTCTAAAGTATGACGCTCGTCACTGTGTGGGCAGTGTGCGTTCCTCGGTTTTGCAACCAAGTGCGCAAACGGTGACGTTTCCCGGTGTTGCAAATGGCCAAAAGTAGATCATCACTGCTTCCGACGTCTGAGCTTGCCCGGCGATATCTCGGCTTGCGGCGCAATCACCACTTGAGATGGGGTTGTCCGTTCCGTTTCGAGTCGAAGACGGATCGCCGCACGCAGGATCATAGAAGGCAGGCCCTCAACTAATAGATCAACCCGTCTATACCTTCGGATTGCATCTTCCAGCTGAGCCTGCGATAGCGGAGTAAGACCAATGTAGCGGCTAGCTTCGAACTCTTGATTTACCTCCCCTGCCCCGATCTTGGTGACGAAACTGGGATGCTTCAGCAGTTGGCCTAATGCCTCTTCGACCCAGCGCGCCGCCCCACGCGGGCCATAGATAGCTGTGTAAGCACTGACGTATTTCTCCGCCATTGCCGCAGTCATGCGTAACGAAGTTGCCTTGGTACGTGGCGGCTTAGGTGCGGTTGCCATCATTGGGTAGTTTCAGCCAGCTTGTTGATCATCTTCTTGAACGCCTTCTCGACGGCCTTCAAGTCATTCCAATTGATGTCAGGAGGAACGTCATCACCAAGTACTTTGGTCATGACCAACTTGATCACATTGGTATTCCGAACCTTGCCCAGCGTGACGAAGTCCTTGCTTCGGCGCTGCGCCTTGCCCGTTCGCTCATCTCGGGAGTCTTTTGGTTGATCCGCGTCAACGCCGCTGGAAGCACTTGACGATTGGTGGTCAGCTACTCGCGAGGCTAATTCGAGCGCTAGCTCGTCGACTGAAAGCTTCGCGAGGTCGAATGCGTCCATCATGCTGGTCACCAGGCCGGAGTTGATGGCTTCGTGCAACGAATCCGAAGCGACCAAGATGACAGCTAGGCGATAACCCTGAATTCTGGCGTAGCCGACTTCCTCTTGAAGAGCCTCCTGCACTCTACTGTGGTCAATGCCGGACGCGACCGGAATGCCGACCTCGTCCATGACGGCGCGTAGTGACGTGATGAGTTCAGCCAGATCAATATCGCGACGCTGCGCATTCTCTACATGCTGAGCCAGCCGTGTAAGGATCCGCGACCGAACGTTGGCACGGATGATCGTCCTACCCGCCAGCTTATGCGCCAGGGTGCGACGATGGCCGGAGATCAGCTGGTAAGAATCACCTCTCCGAAGCACTGTAATCGCATTGATCAACCCAACTTGTGGGTTGGCGATTGACTTGGCCATTTCACGTAGAAGCTCCAGCTCTGCATACTTCTTCCCTGAGTACGGATCATCCTCGGCGATCTGCTCCGGGTTGTCCCAGTCGAGCTTGATGTCTCGATGGTTTTTCGGATCGGGAATGATCTGTGCGATAGGAATTTCTATGAAGGTTCCCGCGTCCTTCGGGGCCGTATGGCCCTCAACCATCGCAGCAATGTTTGCGGTCGCTTTTGTTGGTTGTGCGAACCTATCCGCCTTTGAACCGAGCTTCTTCATGCGGACACTCCCATCACCTGCGCGATGTGCTTAACCACGTTCTCAGCCTCCTTTCGTGCAGCATTCTTGGCTGGCAGCGTGAACACTGAGCCTGGACGTGCGCTGTCGTGATCCGACTCGGCAAATGCTGCTCGCTGTGCCAGATGCAGTTGGATCATCATCGGCCCGATCAAGCGATCATCGATGAGGCTCTTTCGTACGCCTGCATGCAAAGCAACGTTGCTCCGATACATGTTCGGCAGGATGCCGATCATGACAATCTCGTCATTCTCTGCCCTGCTCCTGGACTCCTGAGTCCAGAGGGCGATCATTCCCTCGAGTCCGTCCACGCTGTTCGGCTCCATGACGGAGGGGACAATCACGTGGGTTGCCGCACGAATGGCAGCATGGACCAAGGCGTTCTTCGACGGCGGCGTGTCGATAATGATGATGTCGTACTGGTTCTCGACGGCCTCAGTGCGCAGGAACTCGCGCAGGGCTCCATGCACGCTCGCAACGGCACCTTCCAAAGTAACGTGCTCGATTTCCCGAAGGTCTTCGCCATTACCTGGAAGTACATCCAAATTAGGAATTCCGGTGGGATATGGGACGACCTCTCTGCCCATGAAAATATCGGCGCTGCTAGATGTGCCACTCCAATCCATGTCGGAAGGATCGTATTCCGGGTGTACCGGCGGCCGGCTACCGTCTGGCAAGTCAGGGTCACGGATCATTTCAAGGAATCGCTTGCTCAGGTTGCACTGCGAGTCCAAGTCAATAGCCAGTACGCGTTGACCCATGCGAGCAAACCCGACGGCGAGGATCTTGCAGAGGGAAGTCTTCCCTACTCCGCCCTTGTGCTGAGAGACGCTGAGAATCTTCAATCTTGCACTCCTTGACCCTACGGGCTCGGAGCCCGGCACTGTTCGATGTGCTACTTTACGGCGCAATGCTTTTCTGGTGCAACAGTCAGTACGTGATACTGTATTGGTTAATCGATACATTGAGCGGTAAATCGATGGCCGATCAGTCGGTTTTGACCTTTTAATTCAATAACTTATTTACTTATCCACAGACTGTTCGTCACGAACAACAAGAACAATGACGCCGAAGACCTTATGGAAATCGATCCAGGATCAGGCATTTAAGGGCCGAGATCCCAACTGGATCGCAACAAACATCACCCCACTTCAGCCTTGGATTGAAGACGACTCCTTCATCCTGTTCGCGCCGAACGTGTTTGTTTCAGAGGTCATTGCCAGCATTGCCCCAGAGATCAGAGCTGCCCTACCTGCAGGGATACGAGACTTTGTAATAAGCATTGGGGAGCCACCCAAGCCCGGGGATGGAACTCCTCGTCATGCTCCGGCTGAGTCGAACACGTCGCCAGTGACGTCTAAGCACGTTGCCGCGGTTCCGCCAACTTCACCGCAGAGGAAGCAGATCTCCCAGCAAGCTCAAGTGGAAGGCATGCTGTCGAACATCTGGCCTCGAGACATGCGGGCTATGCCTGCTGACTTCCTGCGAAGCTCTCTCTTCACGATTAACCGTTACGGGCTACAAGCCAAACGACCAATGCGTTCGCAAACTCTGCTGTTCAGCATGTCGAATTTCGAAATCCGGGTAACAGGCGCTGAGACGAACGTTTTCGATGCAGAGGTCCATGCGCAAATCCTTCACTACGCACGAAACCAGCCCTTCGGAACAACAATCTGGTTTTCGCTACGAGAGCTCTGCACGGATCTGGACATCAGCACCAGCGGTGAGAGCATCCAGCGAGTGCGCGAATCACTTCATCGCCTGCACGACACTCGAATCGTAATCAGCCGCAAGGGTGCCGATGAGAAGACGGCGATTTCCGGGAACTTGATCGCCTCGTTCTCTTATCAGGAAACGAAAGATGCAGAACGTTGGCGCGTCGAAATTGGCACCCATATGTTGGAGCTGCTTGGGCCAGGGGTTCAGACCCGGTACCTCTTGGAGATGGACCGAGCCTTAAAATCGAGCCTGGCTCGATACCTGCTTCGCTTTTATTCATCCCACACGAAGCACGTTTACCCCATCAAAGTGGAAACAATGCGGAGTTTTACAGGTACTAACATGAGCCTGCGCGAGTTTCGCCGAGCTTTGAAAAATGCGCTGAACGAACTTTTGGCCGTAAACGCAATCAGCTCTTGGGAAATCGAAGACGACAAGATCAAAGTCGAAAAGGAACCCTACAAACAACTGACTTAAGCTCTGTTCGACTGGATCCGCTCAACTATCGCCCCGAGCACGAATTCGGGGCTTTTTTGTGTCGGAATACTTGGGTCTACGGAACCATATTCTCCACTGTGGGACTGACCACCACGGGCGGAAGATCCCCTACACAAGTACTCCGGCATCACTTGCCCAGCGTGGCCACACGTCACAGGGCAAACCACGGAGCAATCCGTTGATGGGCCAACCTCACGGCTGGCCATGCCGCATTTCTTTCGGCTAAGACAAAAGAAGTGACTTGCTAACTGATCGCGACGTTTCAGCTCGTCATGAAGCTTGCTGCAGCAGACACTACGTCCCCACTTGCTGCGCCGTAATGGCCTGCACCGTCTGCCCGAGCTAGACCCTGCGCTCCACACAACTGGTAGAAAATTCCCACCGTGGCAATAGCTGAGTTGGGCACCACAAAGTGGGCTCTATTCAAGTACAACCGTCAAGTCGTCGGCGACCGGTATGTCGATTTCGATGGCGGTAGCTGGCGGTGTCCATTTGGCGATCGACTTGCATTTCACGCCTTCGATGCATCGAGACATACAGCGGAAAACGGTTGCCTACGATCGACCCCTCCGTGCAGCATCCGCGCCTGTGCTACCCACTGCCAAGCCTGCTACAAACCCCGCATATTCCTAATGCGGGTGCGCTAGATCTGCGTGCGACACCGTCGCAAAAAACCATGCGTAATCGGGCCACATCAAAGCCCAACGGCTGATGCTCAACAGCAAGCGTGAGTGCGCCAGTACACGTCATTCGTCAACGCCCGACATGCGCTTAAGCCTTCTCCGCTTAGCGGGTTTTGGATACCTGCCTCGCATCTCCCGTGCCTCTTTGAACCCCACCCTGAGTCGATCAGCTACCTTAGAAAGCAAAGGCGAAGGTCACTCGGTCAATCGCTATGGCAGCCGAGCAATCAAAGCTTTCTCTGTGACCGCCAAGGTGTGGAGTAATCGTCGCGGTGCATCAGCTCGTGTCTCGCCGCAGACGTGGAGAAATCGTCGCACTACGGTGTCCACTTGCCCGATTTCCAGGCGCCAAAATATGTGGAGCGTGGAGAAATCGTCGCATCTCAACCCCATCGGCTATGTCGACAACGCCACACATGCCGGTGGTGAGCCTAATTGATAGCGAGACCGTGCCAGACAGGCAGGGGACGACGCAATACAGGCAGCTCGTGCTCCTCTCCATGTCACGAGAAACTTGACGACCGTCATGTTTTAAATACAAGGAACTGGGAGGTCTGAAGCACCCACGAGCCGCTAGTTGCAGCGATACTGCGACGATTTCTCCACAACAGAAGATAGATCCGGGTGCGACGATTTCCCCACAGGCGCGACGATTATTCCACGGCCCTGCGATGGTTGATCCACGGCCGCGCGACGAATTCCCCACGGACCTGCGATGCTTATTCCACGCTAGTGCGATAATTATTCCACAGCAGCGAACCGGCAAGCCAAGTGTGGCAAGCCTTTCCAGGCATTCTTGGGCTCCGCTAGCAGTCTTTTAGCTTTTGATCTAGCAACTCTATAAGCAGCTCTTAAGGTGCGCCAAGAGCAGATATACAAAAGCCGTACGTCAAAACACCGGCTACCTCTAAACCCACTTGCGTGGTTGAGACAGCGAAAAAAAGGCTAGCGCGGCCCCATGTAACAAGCAGAAGAATTGCAGAACATCCGAAGTTGGAAAAGAGGGCCGATAAGCCTTGGCGTGCCCCGACGCTGAGCACACCCACCTGATTCGAAAGGACCTCAGCGACGCCAAGGCCGCCCGGGGTAGCTAGTGCTGTCAATTACCCTTGATTGCGATAGCCATCAGCAAAACGCCTACATAGCCAGACAGCACTTGGCCGTGACGTGCGTTACCAACGGCAGACTGAATTCCTCGCCGCAAAAAGGAACCAACGACTCGGTGATTTCGGGACTTACGAAAGCACCCAGGAGCAACGTGTGTGTACCGACAGCATTGAAGAACATCGATCCATTCCAGATGCCCGTCGCCCTGCAACTGACATCAGCTTACCGGCGCGGCCACTAGCAAATCTGCCGCACAGGGAGCACTGCATGCGATGGTCTGTGCCGACAGGGTCCCGACCGTCTCGGAACCCATCGCTGGCCAGACAGCATGTCTCCAGGGTACAGATGCCAATTACTTCGCCAAATCGATCGGCTCAACGGCGATATCTAGCCCCAGCCAGCCCTTCTAACCATCTGCACCTCGACTCATTGGCTTAGCCTAGCGCGTCATCCAATTCGAGCAGGATCAGGTACACATGCCGGCGCAGCATCATCAAATTGGCCAACAACGCGAGCCTGGCTTACAGATAACGCATCCTGCTGGGAGGTTCGGACGGCGGACGCCAGGGCTCGTGTAGGGGCATGATCCCTTACCAGACCCGCTGGGCAGGGATCACAGCTGGCTGCGGCAAAGCGCGAACACCTTGCCCCCAAGACGAGCTGTAATGGAAACGTCCTGCGACGCGGCGAGAGCCACACACACGATGCAGTGAATACGAAAAATGTTCCCCAGGAACAAATCAAGGCGCCACGGCTTGTCTGTAATGTTCCTGAGGAACAAAAGGAGGGGGTAGCGTCAGGTTCACAGAGCAACCCTTGGCACAGAATGTTCCCCAGGAACACAATGCAGGGATTCCACTTCGCTATAATGTTCCTGAGGAACAAAAGAGGAGTGTTGCGGTGGCCAAAGGACGAACATCCGACGTTGAACGGGTCAAAGGCCAGCTACTGACCAAGACGAAGCAGCGCGAGATCGCTAGCAACATGGGAATTTCTAGGTCACGCGTAGCCAACATTGCCCGAATCTCTAGGAAAGCTAGGCCTGAATGGCTTCAGTGGGTGGACGTCGGCCGGCTTAAACTGAAGCACGTCGAGTACGTGCTGGCTTTGAGAACGGATCTCGCGGAAGAGCTCTTACGACGAACAATGGCACGAGGATGGTCTACCGAGACTCTCCGACGCGAGGTCATGAAGGCCAAGGGCCGCCGCCTCTTGGAGGAGGCGAGCAAGGATCCCAATGTCGCCAGCCTGGAACGGAAGCTCACGGACAAATTTGGATCGGGCGTAACGATCGAAACTAGGCCTGGCATGGGTGGAACGCTTACGTTCAGTTTTACGGACAACGACGTGCTCCATGGATTGCTGGAGCAAATGGGCTATCGGGAGGACTGATTTGGGAGATAGGGGCTCTGAGCGCAGTGTGGGTAGCAGTCCAAGGGGGCCGAAGCCCCCTGTACATTCGCCCCAGGGTTCAACCGAAACTGGCCGCGAACTCCAGAGTGTCGTCGTCGACCAACGGGGTGACTGGTCCAGTTTGATGTTCGGCGTTCGCCGTATGCACCGGTAGTTCGAGTGCTGCGTCCTGCACGGCCAGGCCGCTCGCAGCAGAAGCGGGCGGAAGCGGGGGGGTGTCAATCAGGCGGGCCTGATCTAGGCTAACCAGAGCAGCCGTCCTAATTTCCAGGCCGGCTGCCATTTCAACTGGAAGCATCAGCCGATAGCCGTCGCCGGAGGCCTCCAGGCGAAAGCCGCGACGCTCCAGCTCGGCCCCGAGCGTGGCCAGCTCCTTGAAGCGCCGGCCCCTCGCTCGTGCCTTGAAAGGCCGAAGGGCATCTAGAAGCACATGATCCGACGGCAGCCACCGAACCAGGAGGGAGGTTCGGGGGGGCTGCTTGCTGTCGTCACTCTGACTCGGAAGGTAGCCGCGCATGCCCTACTCAGGCCGCCGCCTGGCTTGTGGCAGCACTGGCCTGGGCCTTCTGCTGAGCCGAGATCTTGTGGTGTGCCAAGTGCTGGAAGCCCCGAGCATTGGCCATGACCGGCTCACGACTCAGCGCAACCTTTGAGTGAGGGAAAAACTGCTCGGCGGCTCTCTTGTACAGGGAACCGCCGCCTCCGGTAAGGACGACCAGATTCGGAAAGTCCTCCTCATGGCGCTGCATACGCACCACGTCATTGAACACCTTCGGCGCAATCTCCTCTGCCGCGGTTTCCATCCACTCACCGACATGCAGGGAAACCTGACCCCAGTTCAGCGTCTCCTCGCCGCTGCGGAACGCTGACTCCAAGCGGGCAGCAGAAATCGGGCGTTCGTACTTCATGCCGATCAGTGCCGCAGCCTTCTCCAGCAGAACAGAGGTCGCGTTGAGCGACGATCCACTGGAGCGGTCAAGCACCGCGTTATCGATGACGCGAACCCAATCCACGCTGAAGTAGCCAACGTCGATAACCAGGGTAGGTGAACCCTTGGAGGGCTTTAGATCCGGGCTGCGCGCTAAGATATCCATGTAGGCACCGGCTGCCTGGGGCACGACCGTCGTGGCTTTGACCTTGATCGCGGTGGTCGGATTGATCCAGTGGGTACCGGTCATGGTGTTGCAAATCTGCGTCCGCAAGGCGACCCCGGTATGGCCGTAGTACTGGGCCACAGGAATGCCGGTGTACAGCATGTCGACCTCGGTCAAGCCAGCCTTGGCGAGTGCGCCGATCATCAGTGCCTTGTACTCGTTCGTGGCCGGGTAGTTCTCGTGCGTCGGGCGTGAAAAGCCCTGCAGGTGAGAAGGCTCCATGCCGGCTGCCCACGCCTGGCCGTCGATAGACACGATCACGCCATCGCGAATGTCGTAGCCACCGGTGATTTTCTTCGGCGCCTGATCGAGAGGAACGGCGCCGATCGGTATGGTCAGCTCGCGCAGGATGGGTTCTCCAGCAGCGCGAGCGCTCAGCTTGACGTTGCCGTATCCAACATCGAGCCCGGCCGCGGTAAAGGGGAAAGCGCTCATTGCAACTACTCCGTGTGGGCGGGGAATTCCGCTTTTCAGTCACATGGGTAGCGTTGACTGCTCAATGTGCGCGCGTAAGTAGGGTTGCAGGGTGTTTCAAAAAATCTCGACTTCTCCGTATCGAGCAAACCATCAGAATGACGGGAATAGTCATAGATCGCAGGTGTTTCGGCTTTCAGAGAATCTGTACTTCGGGCACAAAAAGTGCAGATTCCAACGTGGCATCTAACTTGACGGAAGGCGAAACTGCACTTTTAAAGCGGGACAACGCATCGCGGAATGCGCCAAATGCTTTGCTGCACAAAGCTTTAGCGACAAACGGAAATCTGTACTTCGCCGGTCACTCGACAACCAGGAGCGGAGCTCTTCGATGATTGAGAGGGAAGGGGCGGATTTCGTCATGCTCCAGCGAAAGCGAGCGAGGCAGCGCGGAAAAGAAGACTTCCCGATCGCATGAGAAAGGCGAATGAGCCAGCACGACCAAGGGATTGAAGCGCACGCGAGCAGGTAGACGTGGGGAGAGTTATGCGATCCCACTAAGTTTAGTGGGACTGAGCATTCAGTCCACGCGAGTGGGATAGCGAGGCAGGAGTGGGACTAGCAGGCGTTCCCCACTAATAAGGAAAGGATGGCGATCCATTCCCCACACTAGAGTGTAGAGACGCCAAACGAATCACCCCCAAACCTACCTAACCTTCGCGTTCCTTTAGTGGGATCTTCCTCAGTCCCACGTAAAGTAGATAGATGGGATGAGGACAGAGAACGAACAACATCCGCAACATTTCGACGTCAGGCTGGTCATAGAGCCAGCCGAGACCATCAACAACCAGATCGCGGTCATGGAGACGCTCGCAGAGATGCAGGCACAAGACCTGTGCGAGTGGTTCAAAGAGGAGCGGAAGAAGATCCAAGCATCGCTGGGAGCGGCAACCACCAAGCAGGAATACCGTGAACGCTTTGCACCCCTGTCGCTTTATGCACGGATGCACAAGGGGACGCTTGAGATCTATTGGTCGGAGATCAAGGGGAAAACTAAGCCGGATGCGAGCGGTAAGACGGGCTGGTTCAAGTCGCGCGTGAACAAGGGCAAGCGGCTCAGTTACGACTTGAACAAGCTGGCGGCCATGGCTCGCGACTACGAATTGTCACTGGTGCTGGAAGCCGAACGCAGGGCTACTTCGCTTCGGGATTTCTGGTCGAGGGTCGTCTCGCTTCGGCTCGCCCTGCGAATGATCAACAAGCAGGTAGAGGAGTTGTCAGCCGTGCCCACGCGCGGCACCGACACGGAGGCGGTGACGCAACTGGTTTCGCCAACGGCTGATCTGGCCTCGAACGAGGCGTTGGCGCATGACACTCAGGTCGCCGCGTCCGCAGAATTCCCCCAAAGCGGCTTGGCCCACCATCAGCGAGCGGTGTATGACTGATACGAAGCAAACGAATGGCCGCCCAGACGATGAGAACCAAGGATTGGATCAGATGCATATCACCGCCACAGCCCACCAAATGACCGCGGCCGACGTCGGCTTGTGGGATGCGCTCCGTAGCTACCTGAACTTGCCGGTCCCGCTGTCAGCGGTGCTGCGTCGCCCCTATGCGTTCCTTCGCCAGGGCGATGCACCTCCAGAAAACGCGAATCACAAGTCCGCAACCATTCTTCCGCTGCGCCGTCCCGAAACGACCGCCGGCGACGACAAGGAAACCTGATGAGTAACATGGACGAAAAACCGCCGGCGTCGAACCGGAACGTACTGGCAGACCTGGCGCCGGCTATCAAAGATGCGATGTTTGCGCTATCCGCATTAGCCGATACGGCTACTCGAAACGAGCGCCGAAAGGGGTACTGGAATGCAGCCAAGTTCGCCGCCCTCGCGGCGGTGTTCGTGTTTGCTGTGCTGGTAAACCTGAATAACTTCCGGCGGTTATGGGGCTTGAATGCAGATCCGGTGCGGGACTCGGTAGCACTGATTACGATCAACGGCGGTATTGGCGAGATGGGCAAGGCTTCGGCCACATCCGTCATCCCTCTCATCGAGCAGGCCTGTCGAGCAGAGCGAGTGACAGAGGTAGTGCTTCTGATCGACTCGCCGGGGGGGTCGCCCACCGACGCCGACCGCATCGTGTCCGCACTCAAGATTTGCAAGGCAGCTAAGCGACCGGTGACCTCGGTGATTGGCTCGATGGGTGCCAGTGCCGCTTACATGATCGCTATGCACACGGACCGGATCTACGCCTCCCGATACTCGCTCGTCGGCTCCATCGGCGCCATCACCCGCTACGTGGACGCAAGCGGTCTGGCCCAGCGGGTAGGCCTTGTCGAGCAGGTGTACAAGTCCGGCCAGTTGAAGGGTGGGCCTTCCACGCTGTCTGGCAGCTCTCCAGAGGACTCTAAGTTGATGGCAGAGCTGGTTGTCCAGGTTGCGAGTGAGTTTTACGGCCAGCTGCAGGCAGCCCGCGGCCCCAGGCTCAAGGGGAGTCGAGAGGACTTGATGTCGGGCCGCATCTGGACAGCGCAGGACGCGGTGGCCTTAGGTTTGGTCGACGAGATAGCGGTACTGGAAGACCTGAAGCTGACCCGTTTCAAAGACAAGCGGATCTACCAGTACCGCGCGAAGTCGTCCTTCATGACAGACATGGGGTTGACTGCTGAAGCTGTGTCGCGATCGTTCGTCGCTGGCGCGAAGCAGGGAGTGATCGAGTGACGCGTTCGCGCCAAGTGCGACGTTACAAGCCTGGGGATTACCTCCCGGCATCTGAGTTGGCACGCTTCGGTCGTTGCGAGCATCTGGTCGAAATAGAGAGGAAGCACGGCCAGGTTGTATCGGAGAGGGGAGAAGCTGCTCGAAGGGCGGGTATCGCAGAGCACCTTCGATTCCACAACCAGGTGACCTCGGCCCACAACCGCAACAATCGTGGGGACGTGAAAGGCCGCCGCGGCCCTTGTTTCGTGGCATCAGCGGTGTATGGGCACGACGACAGCAGAACAGACGAACTTCGGGCATTTCGCGATCAGGTCTTGTTGCGTACGAAGTGGACGGCGTGGTCGGTGGTCATCTACTACGCCATCAGCCCACCGCTTGCGCGCTGGCTCTCGATGAGGCCGAGAGCAGCTGCAATGGTGGCCAAGATGTTGGACTGGGCAAGGACCAGGATGGTTCGCCCGCTACTGGAGAAAGGAAGTGATGGAGAGCATGAGCGCACGCAATAACCGGAAGCTGGTTGAGCCGGTTGGAAACCATGAGCCCTACTGGATGAGCCACGTGGCGCGAATCGCGACCGTCGCGGATCTGTGGTTGCGGGTGCGCGAGCTCGCGCAGACCGTCCGTAACGATGCAGTCGCGGCCAGTACGGCATGGCAAAGGCTGGAGTTCTACCTTCGGGACTATTCGCTCCACATGACGCGAAAGCTGCGGGATCACTCTGCGCCGTACAAGTTCCGCCAGATGGAGGAGATCATGCAGTGGGTCGACCATCCCCAGGAACTTAGCTCCGACCCGCGGTGCTGGGCGCTTTTGGGTTCCCTAGAGGCCACT
Organism: Xanthomonas sp. NCPPB 3583; assembly: GCF_041475715.2. NCBI lineage: Bacteria > Pseudomonadati > Pseudomonadota > Gammaproteobacteria > Lysobacterales > Lysobacteraceae > Xanthomonas > Xanthomonas sp. NCPPB 3583. The sequence continues at coordinate 122,506 of NZ_JCAQNY010000002.1, read as the reverse complement.
ACCATTCTTCTGGGTGGTATGCACGCTGCGCGGGCGTTCCACCGAAGCGATATTTCGCGGGCTACCGCAAGCCTGTGCCACCAGCTTGGCACCTACCAAGCCAAGACGCTTGTCGCTTATGAGGAACTGCGCTCGGTGATGGCGTCTTTGTGCGAAGACGCACGGCCAAAGTCGGTCACGCTGGTAATCAAGGAAACCGATGAAGGTCCCATCCTGATGGTCCAGTACGAGCGAGCCCCGGACTTGGGGACCGAGTGATGAGCTTGCTCGAGCTTGGAATGGTGGTTGGCGGCGGACTGCTCGTCATCGCCATCTACTTGGTCCATCGTCAGCCTGTCGGGAGTGGACGGGCTGATGATATGGACTATGGCGACCAGGAGCGTCAGTTCCAGCCTGCCGAGATCGCCAATGGAACCCTGGTCTTGTCGGAGCGATATCTCCGCTGCGATGTCCCGCGTCGTTTGGGGGCTCGTGCTGACCAGGTCTATCGCACGACAGAAGGGATTCTGGTTCCCGTTGACACGAAGACAGGGTACCGCCGTATTGTTCGACGGGAGGATATGGTGGAGCTATCAGTGCAGGCTGCAGTGCTGCGCCACAGCTCGTCCGTAGATCGGCCTTCAGGTCGTGTGGCGACGTGGGGCTACATCCGCAAAATTGCGCCTGGCCGGACTCCGGTCTATCTGAGGACGCCGCTACTCACTGATAGAGAGCTGGTCGACCTGTACGACCGCTACTGGAAAGTGAATGCAGGAGCGACGGCACTTCCTACCCGTGAGCCGGATAACTGCCGGCACTGTCCTGTTGCGAGCCGCTGCTCCCAGAGCCCCGCCGATATAGCAATGAGAGCGATACGCGACAGTCGATAACCGACAGGGGACGGGAGCGTTTCGCCTCGCAATCCCTGCTACAGCTGGACAGCCGCCAATATCCCGAAGCATGGGCGCCAAGTCGCGCGCCGATCGATTGCATGTAACGAATGCGCTTTGGTGGGGGCTTTTTCAGGCGCCCATACGGGGATTCATTACATCCCACAGCACCGACCATGTGTCGCATCTGCTCAACCGATGAGTTCCGATGCGAAAGCACAAGGAAACACTGCTCACTGCGACCCTCTGTGCCGGCCTGCTGGTCGGCTGTGGAGAGAAGGGTGGCCGCTCTATCGAGTTCGACGGAAGCGAGGCGGGGTTGCGCAAGACCGTGGCCACGATGGCTGCTGCGAGCAAAAAAGAAACTGGCGATGAGCTGAAGAAAGCCCTAGACATCTACTTGTCGCACCTGAAAGGTAGCGATAAGTCTGATGTGGACTCAGCGACGCCACTCAAAGCTTTAAGCGGTATCACCGTCGCTGAGTTCATCAATCAGGCGCGCCAGATCCAGGATACAAAGATGACGGAGCTACCGGCCGATCATCCGACTTGGATCAACTCCCGCATGGTTGAAACGATGCAGATGGAGCTGAAAGCGCTGGAAAGTAATCGCCTTTCGCTCAATCAGGCCGGTTACTTCTCCCTGGATCAGCTGCAGTTTAATCCGCCCTCATTTATTCCGCCGCCGGATGGCGACGTCAAGGTTGCGAATAATCGCGCCATCTTCGCCTTCCGTATGTCAAACGCAACCGGGCTGACGATCTACAAGCCGACGTTCGATGTACGCATCGAGGTTCCCGGCGAGCAGATGCCAGCTTACACAGGTCGTCTATCTTGGAATGACCCGATTGGCATTCCGGACGGAACCTCGCGCCTGGTGGAGCTCACCTGCTGCAGCATTCTGGAGCAACCGTTCCTCAACAAACGTCTTCGTCAGCTGCCGGAGAAGGCGCACATCAGAGCCGAACTGGTGGGAGTCGAAGACTTCCGCAAGCGCAATCCGCTACGGACGGTGGGATACGGAGCGAGCGACCTGACGCGCGAACGTCTGCTTGAGGCCTGTGTGAAAGATATAGAGGCCCACCTGGATACGTGGACGCCCAAGCGTTCCGCCGCGCCTTGCCGCGCCCTCGCCAAGAACCACAAAACCGGATCCGAGCAGCTCGCCGATGGGCTGCAGGCCACCAGCAATCGCCGAAGGTAACGTCATGCAAACCAACAAACGTTCCGACAAGCATCTAACCCTTTACCACATTCTCCCGAGCGAGCGAGCTTGTCTATTGGTGGAGGGGCTGCTTGCGACGGGCCAGGTAGTTCCGCGCTCCATGGTGCTGATCGCTACGGCCGATGCTGTGAACTGGGACGACGAAGTGATGTTGGTACGCCCCCTTCGCGTGTGGGTAGATCACATAATCTCCATGCTATGCGCAGGTGGTTACGTGCGACGTATCCACTCTCAGGCTCAGCTGTCCTATCAGGCCACGCTGAGATGGAAGCACGTCGATGAGGTGCTGCAAACGCTTCGTCATCCGACGGGGAGGAAGCCGATCGAGAAGGGGAAGACGTACCGTCGAAACGGAAATGATCCAAGCGACGTGGTGATCAACATGCGCGAATGGCAGGAAGCCAGGAGTGTGATGGATGCGAGGCCCCGGCGTAGTCGGAAGATGGCGTCGTGATTGAACAAGCGAATTACTGGGGCCGCCGCTGTGCGGCCCTATCTGTTTGAACCACTATCTCCGGAATTTCCAAGTTCAAACCCACCTTCGTTGCAGCTGACGCCCAATAGGCTGCAACTGTCAAATCTCGCAGAGGAGAGAACATGCTCGACAACATCAAGTTCGGTACCGAAAACCAGACCGTCTACATCGGCATCCTGAAGACGAAGTTGGGCGCAGAGATTGTTGTGGAGACTGCCCGCAAAGTGCTAGGTCTCGACGCGACGGGGCCACTGCCCCCAACCATCTCCCCAGAGGTAGTCTCGTCGATCATTGGCGAACTGAAGAAGGTGCCGCCGAAGAAATTCCGCAAGCCGAACGAAACAGGGTCCCAGCGCATGACGGGGCGCGAGCTCCTGGACTTGGCAGATTTGTCGAAAGAGCTGCCTGCAAGCCTGGATCCTGATCTTCTCGCTGTGATTACACGCTTGCGTCGTCTTCACCTGGTGCAGGATATCGTGTCCAAGTCATTGATCGATAGACCAATCGCGGTCAATGGATGCAGCCCGATCCAGGTCAACCATCTGATTGAGGTTCTGGGAAGCTCGTCTGAGGCTGCCAAAGCCTTGGGTGTTACGATTAAGACCCTGGAAGGATGGGGAGACTACCTTCCGGAATCTCATGAGAGCAGGGCTCAGCTGGTGACTGGTGGAGCAGTACGAGCGCGTTTGCCTGCTTGATGTCTAATCGCGTTTCTGGATTCGAAATTGCACCTTTAGCCGCGAGTAGCGGCACACCTAACATGCCTGACAACGAAGAGAAAACCGCAGGCATGGAACATGGTGATTTTGGCCAAGCGTATAAAGGTGCACGCAAGTTTGAAGTTCAGCGAAAGCGGGCTCTAGCTGAAATCAATTTGGCGGACCTTTGGCCACGACCGGACTTTCGCGCTGCGGCCTTGAGTGGTGACGTAAAGCCGTCGGTTGCTCTTCTCTACATGGCCGTGTACGACAACCTTCGCCGCAAAGCGGTGAGCAGGCCTGAGACCGATGAGCTGACCCTGGGCTTCTGGTCGCGCATGTACCGCTCGGGTGTGGGATTCATGCGTCGCGCGTGGGAGTTGCGCCAATACCACACGGCCGATCGGCTAACGCGGGCTTTTCGTGCTTCGCAGGAGTCGCTAACCCTAACTGACGGGGAGCGTCGCTTTGCAACTGCCGCAACGGCAAAAGGCCGCCTCACGCCCAGCACGTCACCTACAGATTTCCCAGCCAGCATAAGGATGCGGATGTACAGCTTGCAGGCGATGGGTTGGCCTGAAGACCAGGATGTCCCAGATGACTCCAATATCGGAGTCATCCATGTGACGGCTGAAAAACCTGTTTCAGACTACCAAGACGGTTACTACCCTGCGCTGACCACGGCAGGCGGGCGCGTGGTCCCAATTCGACACGACCCGTTCGCAACGAAAGCTGCAGCTGCGCGTGACGCAGCAGAGGAGCTGAGGCGCCGCGCTGAGATGTCCCAGCTGCAAGGCGGCTCCGCAGTGCTGGAGTACGCTCGAACAGGGCAGGACTGGCGCCAGGGCGAAGACGTCACTGAGGAGATTCTGCTGACGGCATTTGGCTTCAAGGGACTACAGTTCGGAAAGAGCATCACAGCCTCCGAGCGCCAAGCATTCCTCAATGGACTCTACGACGCTTCGCTTGATCTGTGCGAAATCCTACAGGCGCCTTTGTACCGTGCATCTTGTTCGGGGCGCTTGGGTATTGGATTCGGCAGCCAGGGTAGGGGAGCGGCGACAGGTGCCGCACATTTTGATCGCGAGCAATGGCTGATGCACTTGACAAAGACCCGCGGCGGCGGCGCGCTGTGCCATGAGTTTGCTCATGCGCTAGACGCGATGATTTTGGACGCATTTTTCGACGCTGAGAAGTTGCCCGCCGACACGTACTTCTTGTCCGACCTAATGGCGTCCTACTACGATGAGGATGGTCGATACACGATCAGTAGCGGCGTAGTTGAAATGCTGCGGGGCGGAATTCATGTATACAACGTACGCGCGATGGACTCGTTGTTCGAAAGCCTTTTTACCCGGAAACGCAATGACTCGTTCTATCGCCGCAGCGAGGAACGAGATACACACGCGGGAACATCGTACTGGGCGCAGCCGCGGGAGTTGTTTGCTCGTGCGTTTGAGACATTTGCACTGGATAGGATGCTGGCTGCGAAGGTCCACAACGAATTCTTGGTTCGACACGTGGACGAGTACATCCGCGACCGCGAATCGCATGCCAACAGCATTTATCCTCAGGGATACCAGCGACAGGAGTTGGAGAAGCTGTTCACTGAATTGCTGAAACACGTGAATAATCTTCACTTGTAACGAAGTCCTGTTTTTTGCACGCCCAAGTGAGCTATCGGAATTGATACATGCTCTCTGTATCCCGATAAGGAACTTAGGCATGACCGGCAAACAGGTTTCACCTCTCACTCTTACCCAAGTTCCGCGCTGGCGAATTACGCGACTTCTTGAGATGGTGCAACGCGACTATCGCGCCGATGAGGTGGAGGCCGAATTGAACGGCTGGTTGGCTACCGGAATTGACCGCGTTCCAAGCTCATTCAATATCCAGGCTGCAGCTGCTCGTGCCGTACATGCTGTTAACCCCAATGGGGACTCTCTTATGACGATGTTGTCGACAGATCTGAGTGGTCGCTTGACCACCAAGTGTCGCGACGTTGTGGAAACAGCCTTGTACGCGGCATTAGCTCCGCACCTTGATCAGATGTTCCCGGATGTCCAGGAGCTGCGGACCTACCAATGCAGCTTCGGGTTCAGCGAATCCAGCCCAAACCCCACTTACGAGACACCATGAGGGACGGAATACTCTCAATCGAGAGGGAGGTGACGCGTGCCGGCAATTGCTTTTGACCAGTTCAATCCGATACACGGCGATGTTTGTGATGGCAAGCGAGTAGTGATGGCGGATGGAACCACGGCAGCGGTTGTCGCAGTGAGGGATGGCTGGCTGGTGGTGCATCAAGGTGCCGAGTATGGGCCCCACCGCTCTGCATGGCAGGTACTCCACCAGCTCGCCCGCATTCAGAAGATCACAGAGGTCCTCGGCAGCCTACGGTCCGATGTAAGCCAGCGTAGCGCACAAGAAGTCCATTCCCTCAAGCTCATGATAGGCAACGTAGTTCAATAGACCCATGAGAATATTTCACATCACTGACGGCAATCACCTCGATCAGAGCATTCTCGATCATGACGCTATCGTCTTCATGTTCTCGCGAGATCGCGTGGAACGGGGCGATATTGGCGAGACATTAGGCCAGCTCAATGTACTGAGCGATAACGCGGAGAACGTACGTCGATTCGCCGGCCGAGTCTTTTTTACTTTTGACGGCTACAACGACGACCCACGGCATATCTACCAGGTGCCAGAGGCGCGTGAGTTCTTCTCCAAAATTACCGAGATGCTGCCGTTGTGGGCACACTACCTGCACCGTGACCCCGAGTTGATAGGGATCGTCTATTTGCTTCTGTGCCAAGCGGAACCCTTCTATGAGAACAAGCAGCGGGTAAGAGTATCAATCGACATGGCTGAGGCCAGCAGCCTGACCCACCGGCTAGTTTCTTCTGCTACCGGCTTGCACGCCCTACACGGCCTGACACAGGAAGAGTCCCGGGGGATCATCGAAGACTTTATCAAAGCCCTACCTTTCTAAGCTGGGCAGGGTACTGCAGGAACCCCGAACTCCAATGTGGAGTAGATGCCTGGCACGATGATGGAGCGCCACCTCAAAGGGATGCACCAAGCAGATGCGGAAAGTCCAGGACCCACAGATCGCTCATCGGAACGGCTCCATCCCCACCGAGTTCACTTACATACCGTGGCGCCATGGGGGCTGGTATATCTCCAACATTCGGTACGCCAACGGGGCTGTCGGCTGCGTGTCACGCAACTACCCGGACAAGAAGTGGCGCATCGTATGCGACCCACGCGGCGATGCAGCACCGACGTACAAAAGCCGTCGTGAAGCAGCAGCAGCTGAGTACTTCCTTGCGGCATTAGATCGGGTCAAGGCAGCCTCCTAGACTTCGGATGTCGCCCTAGAGCTTGAGGAATGTAAGGATGTTGGTTGAGCGATCTCACTCATGTCCAGCCTTGAGCCGATCTCTGAGGGCAAATCCGGAATTATTGTAGGCAACCATTGCCAGGCCAGAGCACCCAGATTCAGTCAACATACGACCAACGACGAATAACACGATGAAGCTACTACTGATTGCCGCTCTTACCGTCATCGAGCCAACCAGCGCGGTAAGTCCGAACAAGACGATCACCGACATGTTCCGTGCCCAATTTCCGAACGGCGCCAGCTGCGTTATCGAATTCACTCAGGAGGAGCTAGCGCAGATGCCGCCGGGTCCACTTCTCATTCGGAGCGGAAAGCAGTATCGCTGCAATGGCAGAGATGCCGAGAAAAAGACGAAGCCACCAAGCATCTTGGTCTGATTCAGATCTAGTCCAAACTGCTGTAACCCTTCTTAAGTTCAAACTCGGACCTGATCATTTATGGAAAAAAATACCCCCGAACATCTCTTCCCGGGAGCATTGATGCCGCGCGATCCCGCTGCGCAGGTTCTCTCATCGGCACCCAGGGGACTAGGATTGGCCTGCACGATCGCCTGGTCGGAACTCGTTTTGGCGCTGCGTGCAGACGGGCATGATGTGTGCGACAGCAGTGGTCCGAACACCCGCCAGTGGATGGAGACGATCGTGCGAGACACGTTCGCCGCGTCCAGTTGCGACACCATTGCCATGACGGTCATCAACCCGGACGAGTGGGAACCGTGCAGTCCTTCCTACTTGGCCAACGGCGGCAGTTGTGATGCGCCTCGCGTGTGGAATGCGCAGGATCATAATCACTGGCACCCGCGCAGACATGCCATTACGCTTACTGACACTTTCGTGCAGCAGGTACCCGATAAGTGCGACCGGATTTTGTGGCAAGGCCACTACTACCATTTGCCCCTGAAGAAAGCCGACCCGTCCGGCTTGTAAGCCGTACACGTTGACCTAGGCGATGACTCGTCGCGCTTTAAAGCAAACCATGCGGACCGTGCCATCTAAACGAAACGGCGAGGCACAAATAGGAAGTGATATGTTGAATGCCAAAAAGCATTGTGTGTATACGGATGAAGAAACGAGGAAAGTAAAACGAACTGTAGGATTTTTTCTTTCTGAATACTATGTGGGTTTTATAGTGGTTATCGCATTCGTTCTACTATTTCCGGCATATCTATCTACGAACACCTACTGGCTGATGGGCCTTGCATTTTTGACGTTGACAGCTTTGTTCCTTCCTTATTTTGGTTTTGTGCCTCGCAGCGGTAGTCTTGAACCCCTGGACAACGGAGAGCTCAAAAGGCTCAAGGAGCTTGCTCAGTCTCATGCTAAGATTTTGGACTGGGTCAGGCCAGCAGCTGCTGCCGGGCTTGTCTTCCGAATGCGTGACCTTGAAGCAGCTGAAGAAGCGGCGGGTATTATTGAAGACGAGGCATTACTGGCAGAAGAGCCGGCCGAGCGTCAATCCATATATGACGAGTTAGCCCGTGGAACCTCTGAAGCTGATAAAAGTAGTATTTCGCAAGGCTCCTAAATTTATACAATTTATGCCGAAATGGCAGTCAGACTATCACCAGGCAAGCCTGATATGGATTCCCGGCTTTTCACGCTTAATCAGGAGCGAAGAATGAAAAACGTAATGAACCAAATGAATTCTGCAAATCTGGAATGGGTGGTGATCTTTGTCTTTGTCATCGTGGCGATTTTTATTGCCGGAGTTCTCGCGTTTCGCTACAACTGGATTGGGTATGCACTGCATCAGCCCCCTCAACAACTCACTACCAAGCCAGCATCAACACCCGCCACGGCAACTGCCGACACGCCAACTTCTCGGTCTGTCAGGCGGAGTGCTACAAGTGAAATGAATGACAGCGAGGATTTCAGCCTTTCGCTAGTAACCGCCGCTGCTACTAACAGCGCGTTAATAGGCTTTGCCGCAGGCGGATCGATTACGGGCGCAATTATCGGCGACGCTCTCGTACCAGACAGTTCATTCACAACTTGCACTGACAGTGCCGTAGCATCGTCAGACGGAGGCGTCTTCAGTAGCTGTTCGTCTGACAGCGCCAGCATCGGTGGTACGGACTGGTAAGCCTTAATCAGGAATGGACTTGAAAACCTCTACACATCGAGAGAGGCTCCAACGCGTATTTATAGCATTGGTTGCCGTCGTCAATCACCTTGCAGGTATCGCCAGCATACTGTGCTGCACTGCTATATTTATCTTCTGGTTTTTCGCTGAAGTAGAGGCTTATAGGGAAGATTGGACCTTCCTGCAAACCATGGCGATGGTCTTTAGCTCGCAGCCCGTTATCGCATTTCTGGTATGCATTGCGATCGAACGCTCAACGTTCGTGCTTTTCCGGTATTTCAACCCTGACGATGGTCTATGACACCCGAGTGTGAAGGTAAAAGTGGCCTCCGGGCTTAGGGCTTACGCCCCGTTTTGCGACATGCCAGTTTTCCTATAAGGACCGCGACTGCGTTTACCAGCGGCGTGACCGAGGTGATGATCGCGGGCAGATTGCCAAACTGGATTTCAGCGGCTTCGGTCGCGTTTTGACGGTATCATTGTGCGTTTCAAGAATCTTCATAAAACCTGAAATGCAATCAGAAGATCGTAAGCCGACCTACAACACGCTTTTGCAGCTAATCGGAGCGGCGGCGGTCTGTTACGGCGTCCTTCAAGCCCTCGCATGGTGGAGTTATTGGCACCCCCGTCCAGCGGTGGTAAGGGTGAGGCTCGACTCTCAAGCTTGCGTCGCGATCAATGGACAGATGCGCGATCGCTCATGTGTGGTATCGGGGCGCTACTCCGTACATCCATGGACTAACAACCTGGTCATGCGACAAGACAATGGCGTCACGGTCGAACTGCCCGACTGGGTCTCGATTGCCGTGCCTGTCGATCACAGCAGGTAGAGTGGGACTTGCTACGCCTATGCTAGGAGTTCGATCCAATTGAGCGTGGCACGATCGCTCACCTTTTTGCTTGCTACTAGCGCAGGTTGGTCGAGACGGAATCTGTATCTGTGGCCGCAGCCGAGAGATCTCCTACGAGCGGGATAGCTGACAAGCGGTAGGAATACCGCGCCCGCATGTCGCGGCAGCGCAAGGGCTGATTCTGGTTTCGTTACCCACCGGAACCGCATCGATGTCCCCAACCGCTCGCCAGCTCACCCAGGCCATCCCACCTGTTCTGCTTGACTATCGGAGGCTACTCGCGAGGGTGCAGGAGTCGGCTCCGGCAAGTGAGGAGCATGCCGAGGTGGAGCATATGTCCGTGGCCACTATCGAGCAGCTAGTCCAGCAGCTGGAGCTTGAACCTGAGACCGCACCGGCGCCGCCGGCACACTTGACCGGACAGCTAGCTAATGCCTTGGACTGCTCCGTGGCCACGCTGCTAGCACTGGCCAAGCTTCTAACCGGCGAACCCCGGCGCATGGCCGAGGTCACAGCTCAGACGCAACAAGAGCTTGTGGCGAACTCTCGCGCGGAAGCAAAGCTGGGCATGACGCTGGGCTACACCTGGCGGGCAAGGGAGGACAGCACCGCGCGTGGCGAGAAGGGCCTTCGGATAGACAGCGACGAAGTATCGCTGCTGGCGTGGTTTGCCTACGGCCCCGATGCGGAAGGGCCGAATCGAGCACAGGCCTCTGTCCGTCGCATGCTGGCTTGCATGCGTGCGTGTGAGGGAATCGATACCGAGCTGCTGGAATCGCTTGATCCCGGCGAGCTGGATGCCGCCATGAACGATGGCAGTCGCGATGCCAGCCACCCGATGTTGAGCCGCTAAGCACTGTATGGACGAGCTACCCACAATCCAGCAGTTGATCGAGCGCAACGCTCTCTTCGTGGTCAGCCACTCCGGTGGCAAAGACTCGCAGGCAATGCTCATTAAGCTGATCGATCGAATTCCGCCTGCGCAGCTGTTGGTGATCCATGCCTCGCTCGGGGAGTCGGAGTGGCACGGCGCGCTAGAGCTAGCGAAAGATCAGGCAGAGCTTGCAGGCTTGCCATTCCTTGTGGCGCGGGCATCCAAAACGTTCCTGCAAATGGTTGAGCGGCGCTACGAGGTGCGACCTGGTCCGAATTCAAGCTGTTGGCCGGGTGCAGCCACTCGACAGTGCACGGCTGACTTAAAACGGGGGCCAATAGAGCGCGAGGTGCGCCGATATGCAAAAGACAACCACTTCTCAACGGTCGTCAGTTGCATGGGAATGCGCGCAGCAGAGAGTCCTGCCAGGGCAAGGCGCATCGCACTCACGATCAACAAACGAGGCACAGTTCGTGGCCGCGATTGGTTCGAGTGGTTGCCGATCCACGATATGACTACCGCAGAAGTCTGGCGTACGATCGCTGCCGCCGGCCAGACACCCCACCCAGCCTATCTCTCAGGCAACACCCGCATTTCATGCGTGTTCTGCTTCTTTGCCAGCCCTCGCGACATCGCCAACGGGGCCAGGCATCGCCCTGAACTGTACAAACAGTACAGAGACATCGAGACGCGTACGGGCTACACGTTGCATCAATCCAGGAGGCCACTTGATGAGATGGTGAGGCTGGGAAACGAGCAATTGGAGCGCTTAGTATCCTACCCGAACCCCATTGACGACGATGGCCAACCGCTTTGGATTGGAGGTGTGTTTGCTCCAGGGAGGCCGCCGCTACTGCCTGCGTGAGAACAATCGTGCACCCGCAAGCAAATCTCGACGGGAGCGAGAAAATGCGAGTTGTGAGTTCGTTAGAATCCCGCCCCCGCGTGTCGGATCTGGTTTGCGTACCACCCAGCCCCTAAAATTCCCTTGTCACCGGCCGATATCGCCACATCTGCAAATAAGGAAACCAAATGACACTGAGCTTAGACGAAATGAAGTTGCTGCACTCGCTTGCCCACATTCGTCTTGGCAAGGCTTGGATGTGTCTTGCGATCGGGGCAATCGCGATCATAGTGTGGAATTTTGCCGTAAGCCCCATGTCTTTCCTTGTCCTAGCAACTGTGAGTGCAGCGGTGCTGCTCTTTGCCGGCGGCGTAGCGAGTGACACTTTAGTAAAGTCAGCAGTGATGGCATTCGTCTGTTTGTGGGTTCCGATATGCAGGTTCGTTTTTTTAGATCTGTTCCAGGGACCAGCTTCCGCAGCGCAGCCAGCTGCACTACAAACGTACTTCGAAACTATGTTGCCGATTCTAGACTACTTGCTGTACATCATGCCCTTCACTGGCTGCCTCGTGGGCGGCTTACGCCTTGCACTTGCAGTGGTCGAGGTGCGAGCATTTGCGGATGGAATACGGGTGCTTGAAGGCAGGTCAGTTCGGGTATGAGTTCCGACTCCAGAGACATCGACATGAAAATCGTCCCCTCAGCAGCCAGCACGAGGCTACCTACCTACATGTTCTTCCATGTCGCCATCATGCTATGCATTAGCTTGCTGGTCTTGGCTCTCGCCAACTGGAGAGCAGTCAACGAACTTCTTGTAAGCATCATCACTTTCGGTGGTAAATTTTGGCCCCCCACAATTCTTTCGGCACTTGCAGCGACCTTTCCGCTCGCTATATCGCTTGCCGAAGGCGATAAGGAGGATCCTCGCTGCGGCGTTGCCTTCAGCTCATTGGCTCTATGCTTGATTGGAGCTCGTGGAGCATGGTTGGTCCAGCCCGATTTCTCAGGCAACGAACTGGAGTCGTGGGCAATGGTGGCGCTTGTAGTTCTAGCTTTATTTAGTGCTATTTGGGCAGTTATGACAAAGATTATTGAACGAAGTGAACACTAATGGGATTCATATTATTCAAAGTTCACATCGTATATGGTTGGCTTCTAGGCCTGTATGACAAAGAACGCAGAGATGAGCGTCTCGCGATAGTAACCAAGTACGCGAAGGAGCCGACCCCGCATGATCTCGGATGGACCCCTAGTCGTCTAAACATCCTCCGGCATGACAGATTCATGTGGATAGTGGGGACTGTTTTGCTCTTCACTGTGCTGATCTTGACCATACCCGTCGCTGCTTATTTTGGTTTTATTTCTAATGACGGGTTGCTAGCTTTGGGTTTTTTACTGATGGCTGTCATTCTCATCTACCGTTGCATCCGACTTCACCCTAATTTACGGACGATCTACAGAAGAGAACTTTTGGACGCGGCAATGTTAGAAGTCGCCAGAATGACTCTTCATTCGAGCGATGACCATCGGAAGCACTAACGAAAAGATTATTGAGCAGGCAATAGGGCGGCCAAGGAGCCGCCCTTTTTATTGGTCGCACATAGTCACTATGTTTTTGATCAGGCTCGGCACTTCGATCCAGCAGGTGTCTACATCACTCAGTAGCCCTATCTATGCCTCACGTCTCGAAAGGCTTGGGCCACGAGCAGCACGGTTCGTTGCGTCGCTACGAACAACCTGGATCTGCAGTGCCGACGAATTACCCCCCAACCCCGGTTACGGCAGGAAAAGTTGTTTCGCAGACTAGCTAAACCACTTTTGCGCTCTGCATGAAATGCGCGCCCCCGACTCTGTGCCGGCGATGCTGTGAAAGTGGGTTCGTCCACTCACACCCATCGAGACATGCATGAGCACAGCCCTGCCCACCGCCGAAGTCGAAACCAACCTGGTCCCTGGCAACGTCAAGGTCATCAAGAACGCGAACCGTCGTTCGGATTCGCTCTACTTCATCGACCCGGCTTCGATTCACGTCATTCCCGGCTACAACGTCCGGTTCGAGAGCGACGACTACAACGCACATGTGCGCAGCATGGCTGACTCGATGAAAGCCGAAGGCTTCCATGCCGATTCGCCCCTAGTCGTGTATGTGGCCAAGATCGACGGCGAAGACCGCGTGACTCTGATCCGTGGCCACTCGCGCATGAAAGCGCTGGCGCTGGCCAACGATGAGGGCGCCGGCATCACCGAAATCCCGGTCATATTCAAGCCCAAGACCATCTCCCCGCAGGAGCTGGAATTCGACCTGATCGACAGCAACAACGGCCGCAACCTCACGACTTACGAGACGGCGATCGTCGTGAAGCGGCTGATGAACCTGGGCATCACTGAAGACGAATTGCTGGCAAAGAAGCGCTTCAGTCCGCCGCAGCTGCAGCTGCTGATCACGCTGGCCAGCGCGCCGCCGCGGTTGGCGGAGCTGGTCGCAAGCGGACAGGCTTCGGCCAAGGTTGCCGTGGAACTGATCCGCAAGCATGGCCCGGTGGCGGCCCAGCGCATGGCGCTGGAGATGGTTGAACGCGCGAGGAATGCCGGCCACAAGCAGTTGACCGTCCGCAACCTGCCGCAGGCCGCCTTCAAGAAGGCGCTCAAGAAGGCGGCGCCACGGTTGCACGAAGCAACATCTGCCGTCACCAGTGACCCCGGCTACAGCAGCCTCTCCAACGAAACCCGTGCACTGCTGGAAGCAGTCCTCGGCGATCTGAATCGTCCCGAGGGAACCTAATGGAAGCCACGGGGCCCCGCGGCATCCCTGAGTTGCGCCAACACGCGCCCTTGTCCGCTTTCGACAGGGACATGGAGCGGATCAAGCTGCATCTAAACCTCAAGCAGAACCTACTTCGGGTCGCATTCGGTGCAGGTGTGGCCATTGGACTTCTCCTGATGACGGTCGGTGTTCTCTCCGTGCTTGAGTTGGTGTCCTTACGCGCAGCCGGTATGACGCTAGGAGCGGGCGCGATGTTGGTCGGACTAACTCGATGGCTGACCAATGCATTCGTTCACCGCGGTCATCTTGCAGCGGCGAAACGCCTGCAGCCATTGACTGTTGATGATGTCGCCTATCTCCACTCCCTTGCAGAACACAATTTAGACCTCCAGGTCGAACTCGACATCTGGAACGTGTTATCCGACGAGCTCTCAATGACCGAATTGGAACTCGCTCAGAAGTGGAGTAGCCGGCGACATTCGGATGTGAGGAAGCAATAGCCGTGTGCCCACAAGTGTGTCAGACCGAACCACACACTGAGACAGGGCTGCTACCAGCAGCTGTCAAATCATCCAACAAGGAGCTTCGAATTCCATGAGCCTAGAGGTCGCATCGCATCGCTCCGCGATTCGCCGTTTGGTGGCCAGTCACGGCGCCACGAACCCGCGGTTGGTGGGAGCAGGATCCCCAAATGTCGACGCATCGATTCTGGTGGATCTCAAACCCGGAACATCCGACGCAGACATGACACGCCTGCATGCTGAGCTGGAGGAGCTGTTGCGCGGTCGTGTCGATCTGCTGACGCCGAGGGATGTGCCAGCGCGCCAGCGCGCCACCCTCCTGCAGGGCGTCCAAGTCATCTAGTTCGGCACCACGAAGGAGCATTTTTATGAAGTACCGCTACATCATCACCAATACGATGGAAGGGCAGATGGAGGGAACAAGCGATGAAGCAGTGGCCCGCGACCTGGCTGAATCTGAAGACCTTTATGTTGTCGACGTGGTAGCTGGGCGCTGGCTAATGCCGGGCGGCGTCGAGCAAGAAGTGAAAGGTCGCGACTGATGGGCGTCGAATAGTCCATTTCCGTCTA
The DNA here is from genome assembly GCF_041475715.2 of Xanthomonas sp. NCPPB 3583. Lineage (NCBI taxonomy): Bacteria > Pseudomonadati > Pseudomonadota > Gammaproteobacteria > Lysobacterales > Lysobacteraceae > Xanthomonas > Xanthomonas sp. NCPPB 3583. The sequence goes on along the minus strand of NZ_JCAQNY010000002.1, from coordinate 107,327 downwards.
GGCATGTTGCAAAGCGCAGGCTTGACGCTGCCTGCGTTGTCATCGCATGTATGTGCCTGCCGATGTCGCATCGCGACAGAGCAATACCATGCGATCGTTAACAAATGGCAGCAGTCGCATACCTTGCGTCGCTGCTGAGGTCGCAGAAAGCCCGGGCCCGGTGGTGCGGATCTGCGAATCCGTCAACGTGAGTAGATCGTCTTCGCAGCAGCGAAGTCTATGCCTCTCACTTCCCTGACGGATGACACCATGACCAATCGGTCCAGCACCCGTGAGCTCGAATCGCATACGTTCGAGTTCTCCTCAGCGTTCCTGATGCACGCCGTATATTCGCAGTCAAGCACCCTCGGGAGGAGTTGCCTTGCCTGTATCACGAATTCGATCGACGCGGGCGCGAGCAAGATCTGCATCAACTTGTCGTCAACCGCGATGTCGATTGCCGATGACGGTCATGGATTCAGGTCCAGGGAAGAAGTTCTCGAATGCTTTAACGTTTTTGGCTTCGACCACACGAATCATGTTCGTGAGTTCGGGCGCTTCGGTCTTGGACGCGCGCAGCTATGGGCGTGGTGTAAGTCGAAGATGTACTCTCACAACTTCTTGTTCGACATAGACATTCGCCAGCGCGGATTCAACTGGTATCTGGGTACCGAAGAACCCCACGTTCACGGTATGCGAATCGAAGCAACGTTCTACAAACCGTTGACGAACTTAGAAATGGTGGAGTTCCGCAGTGAGCTGGAGAAGCTGGTCCGCTACTCGGAAGTTCCCGTCTTGTTCAACGGCGAGCAGCTTTCAAGAGCGCCATCTGAATTCAAATGGACGATCACCACTGAGGAAGCATTCCTACGCGTCTCCGATGGCTATTCTCTCGCCATCTACAATCAGGGAATCTTTGTCGCAAGTTTGCCTTCAAGCAACGTGGGCATCGCTGGCACGCTAGTGACTCGTCGAGGCCAAAACCTCACGCTGAACGTTTCTCGGAATGAGATCATGCGCCAGAGCTGTCCGGTTTGGGCCAAACTTCGGCCCAAGATCGCGGAGTTGGCGTCTAGAACCAAGGCCAAGCGCCTTAACGATTCGGACCGGACCTACCTCGCGTTACAGACTGCCGATCCGGCTAACGTTGACAATTTCGATAGACCCATCATCACACTTTCCAACGGCAAGCACGTCACGCTTTATGACGTCCTAAAGCCTGGCTACTACGGCGGAACACCAATCACAGTCGCCGAGAAGGGTAACCGTATAGCGGAAGCAATGATCCGCGATAAGACGGCTGTGGTGCTTGGCCAGGTGACACTGGAACGTTTCGGGGTAGAGTCGGTGGCCGCGTTGGTGCAAGTCTGGAAGCGTCGGTTGGAAGCGGCCGGCGATCGGCTGACGTGGGACCTCCCTGAGCACCTGAAGGCTAGCGAAGACGTCATTGCGGCATGGGATGCACTGCACAGCAACCGTCGAGAGCTGATGATCTACGAGAACTTCACGGACTGCCCGGGCTACAAACAGCTGCAGTCGTCCAATATCACGGCGACTGAGCTTTCCAGCAAGCAGCGATTGTTCTTGCGCTGTGCGGAAGAAACCCACAACACGGTGCTTGCGTCGATCCGGCAGCAAACCGGGACGATGACTGCCAGGCGGGAGCTGATGCTCGGCCGCGGTGAAGGTATCGATGCGTATACAGACGGTCAGAGCTATGTAGCCGTGGTCGATAGTGTCGCGGCCGATATGATGAAGCAAGGCCTGCCAGGCTTCATGCGACTAGCGCATCTGCTGGTGCATGAGTACCTCCACGACACCGAGGATTCGGGCAGTCACGCGCACGACCTGGAGTTCATGGAAGCCTTCCATGACATCGTGCTGGATCAGGGCGATGCGCTCTTCGCGGCAGCCAGTTACGGCTTCAAGCTGATGTTGAAGGAAGCCACCAAGGTAAGCCGGCGGGAGGCTAAGCAGCTGGACCAGCTATCTTCGTCTGAGAAGAAAACAAGGCCTGAAAGCTGACTCCGTGGTGGACGCAGGCAGGATTGCGACCAATCGGCCACCTGGCATCAGCATACGGGCTGCATGCTGCGTATGTGCTTACCATTATCGAGAGACTGATCTACGGCAGGGAAGGGCTGTGAGCAAGTTCTCTGCACCCCAAGTTCGCATCCTCTCAGCCGCATAACCTGTGTGCATACCGGAGACATCACATGCACGCCTACCGCATCGAATTCAACTGGCAGTCGGCTTTGAGAGGGCGGGAGACCCGGGCGCAAGGGTTCCGTGCCAACAAGGGCGAGCGACTGGTTTTCTCCCGCCAGAAGTATTCTGCTGAAGCGCTTCCTCAGTACCGGGAGCTGATCGTGTCGGAGGCTATCAGAGCGGGCATGAAGGATGTCCGGGTGAGGATCACCGCTATTGTGCGATTGCCCCAACAGACCTCAGCGTCACGCAGGTCCAGCGTGTCAGCGTCTTCGGTGAGCCTGCATTGATGCTTCACGGTAACGAGCGCCATCGAGCAAACTTGCGAATAGCCCAAAGGCAGGTGGAGCGCGGCTCAGGGCCAGACGACATGCAGTACTGCTTTCGGCTCCTTGGCGAACGATGTCTGGCCATCGTCATCCGCAGGCACTTCAGCACCGATCGAGTCCGGCCGGGAGACAACGGAGGCGCTGAGGCAGGCCCTTCCCGTGGAGTGCTCGGCACAAGGCCCGCACCCCTGTCCACCCGGACTGTGCAGCGGCTCGCTGTCGAACGCGCTGTTCGCATCACCTGAGACGCCTCCCACGCACGCTGCATCGGTGGTCACCGAGCAGCTATTTCTTATCACTGGAGATACTCGCCTAACTTGCGGCCTGGGCAGCCGATCGCATCTCTAATCGCCCCCCGTAAGCAAGGAATCAATCGTGGCAAAGGAAAAAATCTTCCATGTGGTCCGTAAAAGCGACCAATCCGAGAACCTGGTGCGTGCCCCCAAGGAATCCGGTGTCCTGCTGGTTCTGGCCGGTAACAGCTGGAAGCCGAGCATCGCCACTCAGGACGACATCACCAATCACTACACCGCCGGCGGCACCCTGCATCCGGCCAGCATTGCGGCCGAAATCAAGGGCGCCAAGATTGTCCGCCTAGCGCCCGCCGAAGGTTCCAACAAGAAGCCGGTGCTGATCCGCGCCAAGAACGTCGGCAGCGCCATCGAGGCGCTGACCAACGGCGACATCGAGATCAAGCTGGCCGACCAGGAAACGTTGGTGCGCCTCCTTGAGGCTGGCACCAAGGTGCTGGAAGCCCCCAAGCCCGAAGTCAAGACCAACCCCGATCCCGTTCCGGATCCTGCCCGCAGTGACGGTGCCAATGCAGACACCGGCGCGGTCAAGGGCGTGGGTGAAGTCGGCGCCGGCGACAACGCGGCGAATGATGGCCAGAATCCGGGTGACAAGGCACTCGTCGCCTGACCTTCTCGATGATTGAAAGCTGGGCTGCGCGATGCAGCCCAGCCATCACTGGCCTGCAGCGGGCAAACCTCGTGTACGTTGAACGTGGACCGTGAGGGCCATGGTCCACATCTGCCAAGGTACCCGCCTGATTAGGCGGTGTTATTCGTCCACGGCGTCGTAATTGCGGCGGGAAGACATTCCGGTCGCGGCCTGGCCCACGTACTCGCGACATGGCGAGGCGAGCTAGGGTGTCCGCACGCTGCATCCCTGTTGTCGTAAATCGACCTTCTGATTGGCGACCAAAGCCGGCCCGGATACGCAGTGCAAAAAAACTGCACCCCCATGTGCCAAGCGCTTCGCTTGCGAAAGTAGGGTGAATTCCCAAGGAAAGCTTGCGGCCAGGGTGAATCCGATGGCGGGCGACAGCCCGACCGCGGATAGCTCGACGCCGTTCACCCTCCCATGTCCCAACCCGAAACCAGCCGGTCGCTGACCGAAGATCAGCGCACGAGGATCCGCAGCACTTACGCTGAGCTGCAAGCCAACACGCCTGGCTTTGCCGTGCGTCGCTCCCAGAGCCATATGATCGGCATCGCCTCTCGTGCGTTGGGGACAACTGGCGGCGTAGCGCTCATTGAAGCGGGCACGGGCGTCGGCAAGAGCCTAGGCTACCTGACCCCAGGTGTGCCCTTGGCGCTGGACACTGGACGGAAGCTGGTCCTCAGTACTGGAACAGTTGCGTTGCAGTCGCAGCTATACGACCGCGATGTTCCCGCGTTCCTGAAAGCCACCGGCATCAACGCTTCCGTGGCGCTGCTAAAGGGCAGGGCACGCTACTTCTGTCCCTTCAAGGCGTCCGGAGCAAACGGTAACGCCAGCGGTGGGCAGGACGAGCTGTTTGGGGACATCGGCCCGCTATATGAAGCTCCGTTGTCAGGTTCCGACACGACTGTCATCAACGAGCTGATCGCTCGCTTTGAGCTACAGAAGTGGGATGGAGATCTAGACAATCCGCCGCTGCCAGTTCCACCGTCCGTGCGCCCGCACGTGACCACGAACGCCAGCGGCTGCATCGGACGCAAATGCCCCTTCGTGGCGGCATGCCCCGCGCTGAAGGCCCGCAAGACGGCGCAGGATGCTCAGATCGTGGTCGTGAACCATGCGCTGCTGCTCTCGGCGTTGGAGCTGGCGCAGGTGTCGGAGGAGCCAATGTTGGGCGATCCTATGAAGATGATCGTGGTGCTGGACGAAGGCCATCACTTGCCGTCCATTGCGATCGACACCGGTGCGGCGTCGATCGCATTGTCGTCCTCGATCCGCAAGCTGGTAAAGCTGCCCTCAGTGATGGCCAGAGTCTACAGCGGACTGGAAGCCGAGAAGCTGGGCTACACGAGCCCGCCCGAGTTCGTGGAAGCGACAAGCGAATACAGCCGTCGACTGCGGATGCTCAAAACGGAAATCGACAACGCCTGGACGCCGGATCCCGGTGAGTATGAAGCGATGTGGCGAGCGCCCCTCGGTGAGTTGCCGATGGGCTGGGCTGAGCACTGCGAGCAGCTGCTCCATTGGGGGCAGAAGATTCACAACGTGCTAGAGGCGGCAAGTAGCAGGCTTCAGAGTTCGAGCAAGATCAGCGAAGGCGACCGCGGCAAGTTCGTTACAACGGTGGGCATGTTCGCTGAGTCGATGGCAGAGCACGTCACGCTCTGGAGTACCTGGGCAAAGTCCGACGTTCCTGGTGCGCCGCCCAATGCGCGGTGGATCACCCTGACCAAGGACGCCACGGACATCATCTGTCACTGCTCGCCGTCAAGCGCCGGCCAGCTGCTCCGAAGCCTGCTATGGGGTAAGGTTGATTCAGTGGTAGTGACTTCGGCCACGATTTCAGCAGGCGGAAACTTCGACGGTATCGCAACCGAGATGGGAGTGCCGAAGGATGCGGAGATGGTCAGCCTTCCGTCTCCTTTTGACCTGCCAAATCAGGCGAAGCTATATGTGCCGCGTATGCGTTCCACGCCGCAGGACCGAGATGCTCACACGCGTGAAGTGGTTCAGTACATCGAAAAAAATCTGGACCTTGCAGCGGGAAGTATCGTCTTGTTCACGGCTAAGACGAAGATGAAAGCCGTTTTCGATCTGCTGCCGATGCACATCACTTCAAGGGTCCTCGTGCAAGGCCAAGAGCCTGTGCAGCAACTGGTCAAACGACATATCGAACGCATTGAGAAAGGCGAAGGATCAATTATTTTCGGGATGCAGAGTGTGGGTGAGGGACTAGACCTCAAAGGCAAATACTGCACAAACGTGGTCATAACGCAATTGCCATTCCCGGTCCCCACAGACCCGATCATTGCTACTCTCAGCGAATGGTACGAGTCACGAAAGCTCAATAGCTTCGCGATGATTTCTGTGCCGCATGCAATCCGTGTTCTAACCCAGTTTGCAGGCAGATTGATCCGTACTGCGACCGACACCGGATCGATCCATCTTCTCGATGCCCGACTGCTGACCAAGGGTTATGGGAAACGGATCCTCGGCGCGCTGCCGCCGTTCGGCAGAAGCATCGGATAGCCGCGAATCACCCTACAAACCCCCTTTCAGGACTAGGGGGTGTGGCATACCTTGGGTATCAGCCTCGCTGATCGCTTCTCGATATGCATACGCAAGAGCCCAAATTCCTGGAAGCCGTCAAGGCCGCAGCACTGCTGACACCCGACCTGTTCGGTGGTCAGGCGGTCATCAGCGGCGCGACGAGAACCTCGCAGATCACGCTCGATGCGGCACTAATAGACCGTAATTCGGTGCGGCACACAGAGAGGGCATTTGCGCTTCTGGTGCAAGCCCTGACCAATCCTGAACGAGCTGAACGGATTAGCGGTATCACGGGGTCGACGTTGACCGCCGGCAGGCTAATGGCGACGCTTGATCACCCCAAAAAACTGGCGCTCGCGCGTTTGTTGATTGCTTTTCCCACACACGTGGCAAAGGATGCCGCGTGAAAGTCGCGCCCCAGTGTCAGGGGAAGTGGACGGGGAAAACTGGCCGCATGACCCATATCAACCCCCTGCGCGCGAAGGCGTCCTATAATGTGATGCTTGAAGTTCCGACACTTTCAGGCCAGCGCGTCAACCTGTTTGATCCCAATCCCAGCACCATCAGGATCGAGGACATCAGTGCAGGCCTGAGCAACTGCTGTCGCTTTGTCGGGCAGCTCGCGAACTTCTATTCGGTCGCACAGCACAGCGTCGTTGTGAGCCGAATCGTTCATCCTCGGCTCGCCCTTCACGGCCTGCTGCACGATGCATCGGAGGCCTACATGCACCATCTCGGGCCTGCGGTGAAAAACTTGGTCGGTTCCCTGTACCGTCCAATTGAGGATCAGTTGCAGGACGCCATTTACCGCGCCTATGGACTGCCGCCACTTTCAGCGGAAGACATGGCGCATCTGAAGTGCGCGGATAGGCAGGCCAATGCTGCCGAAATGCGCCACTTCGGAATTGCACCAGCTGAGCCGTTATCAGAGGGGCTGGATCACATGCTGGATGAGCCGATCATTCCGCTCGATCCTCGTCCAGCACGGACTTGCTTCACCAGGCGATTCGATGAGCTTTACTGACATGCCAACAAACGAGAGAACCGCCGGGCGCATAGGTGCAACGGCCCAGAGCCGTGCCGACATCGCCGCCCGGGAATTCAGATTGGGCCTGTTGTCCGATCTGAAGCTGCCGCTGTCGTATTCCGCCCCAAACGGCAAACAGCATGGGCTGAGTGTGTACGTGGTGGGCTATGTCAGCCTGGATGTTGTGGTGCTAAGTGCACCGGAGGCGCTTCTCGAAGCCAGCAACCGAACGGCTGCCTGGTGTGCAGTGTTTGACTCGCTGCAGCTCACGGACTATTGGAGCGTGGTACTCGTAGAACATGCTTGCCGCGCCGATGGAATCGTTGGTGATCGCCTTGTGGGTCCGGTGACGGTGAAGATTAGACAGGACGACGATCGCGCGGCATTTGCCGAGACAACGGTTCGAAAGGTCGTGTAATGAGCATTGGCCCCTCCAAGCCCGTTTCGATCCTAGTGGTTGATGATCAGGCCTCCAACCTGCACCTCTACGCAAGCGTTCTCCGTAAGGCCGGATACGAGGTGGACACCTGCGATAACGGCAACGCTTGTCTGCAGATCCTTGAGCACAAGCGGTATCAGCTTGTACTCACCGATGTAGTGCTCGGTGGCAAGTCAGGTCTCGATGTCCTGGAGCTGGTTCGCAAAGGGCAGGGCATCAACAAGGACACGCCGATCATCGTGTACACATCCGACGGATCACCGATTGTGCGGCAGCAGGCCGCAACGCTTGGAGCAAGCATGTTCCTTGAGCGCCCGATACCGGCCAAAGAGCTGCTCAATGCCGTCGACCTCATGGTTGGCGACGACTCCGACACCTCCAACCAGGACTGACCATGCAAGGAGTGCTTCTCGTCATGGCGCTGGCTAGCGCGCCAGCGCAGGTTGTCGTCGAACTCGCGCCGGAGATCGGGACCTCGGCCACCGGCCGGCCGATCGTCGCCTACGACCGCCAGCTAGCTGGGGAGCTTGTTCGAGATCTGGATGGGCTGGGGATCCCTGCCGCTGTCGCGAACGGGCCTCAGACAGACTCCGCGGCCCGCCTGACAGTACGTCTCGGTCACCATGCAATTCCTGCCCAATGGGCCGCAGCCGGCCACGCCAAAGCGTTCTATGGCTACGCCATTACCTTGGGCCACTCCAACCCCGAGATGGCCACCGCGGTCTCCTGTGCTCGCCTGATCGGCACCGGTCTGCGCGAGGTAGGCGAGATGCCGTCTCTCTACCGAAGCATGAAGCTCCCCGGCTTAGACATGCCTCTGGTGGACCAATCCCTGGGCATCCATCGCACCCGTGGCGAATCCCACCTGGACCTGCGTACGCATGCCACGCTTGACTTGCAGGTTGGTATCGTCAGCCACCCGGATGAAGCCCGGCGCCTGGTTAACCCCGTCGTGGTCGCCGGCATCTCCAGCGCGATCGCGAACGGCATCCAAGCCTGCTTCGACCCCGCTCAGGACGAAAACGCCGAATGAAGCCGATTACCCAGATCAAGCCGGTCTATCCGGTCGTCACCGAGACCGTTGAATATGCTGCCGTCGGCGCGGCTGCGCGGGATCTATCGTTCCTGTTCCCCGCGATGCTCATTCGCTCTGATCAACCTGCAGTCCAGCTATTTGTGGCGCTGACGCAATACCGTGATCAGGCGGCACAGGAGCGCAAGGACGTGGAGCAACCCACTGTTCTGCAGCGTCGCTATTTGGCAATGCGGGAGGAAGTTTTGAGCAAAGTGGTGGAGGACTTGCTGAAGGCAAAGCGCGAGTCGCGCCTTGATGCGTTACTCAAGGCCTACCGCAGCTATCTGGATTCCATAGTGGCGACCAGCGCAAAGGACCTGCCGGCAGCGGCGCCGCGCCTGCCAGTGGGCGATCAGTCCTGGTTGCTACAATTCGACGGCGCGCCGGAGCAGGGCGAGGTGGACCGCCTGTTCCAGCTCTATAACAGCGAGCATGGCCACTATCTGGGAATGACTGCCGCCGCTTAAGCGCTGGCAAGATCTCCGAGACAATAACGACGAAGGCGGCCGAGAGATCGGCCGCCTTCGTCGTTTCAGGTCGGGCGTCAGGCTACTTTGCCTAGCACGTCCTGATCCATCTGGATGATGCCCTGCGCGAGGACGCGCATTTCCCAACGCTTTCGCGAACCACGACGCGTGCCAATCATCTCGACATGACCACTTGTACTAACGGCCGAGATTACGACGGTGCTGAAGCAGCCAAGGCCCGATATGCGTACATTGCGTAGCTTGGTACCAACGCGCCAGCGTGTGGACTGAAGATGTTCAATCGCCACGGACTGGATCTTCAGGCGTTCATACTCTTTACGAGTATCGTAGATCTCCAGCTCGACCATGAGCGTGGATAACGCCTGGAAGTCATGGGCCTTGCTGGGGGATCCAGAGAATACGCCGCCGGCGCCATTGGCCATGAAAGATGCCTTCTCGACATGGCCGTCCTCACGCGTGTACGTTGCCGTGGCCCAAGTACCGCGCGTGCGCTCCTTGAGCACCGCCTGCAGACGAAGTCGCACGGCCAGGTAGTGCTGGAAGCTGTTGGTGTGAAGGTCCAAGGTGTCTTCGAAAAGCTGGGCGTCACTTATGGGAAATGACGTATTCCACTCCGGCGCTGCCGCTTTGGTAAAGGCATCCTGGTAGAAGATTCCTGCTTCTGCAACCTTGGTGACGATGGAGAGGCAGATGTCGCGGTCGAACATGGGGTGTTCCTCGATGGCGAGGGCACCACGATACTGAGACGTTCCGCGTTGAATTTCGGGAGCAATGATTTGGCCGTTATTCAAACAGCTGCAGCTGATCAGTGCCCGATGATTCTACTGCGCTGCCGCATCTGGAGTAGCAGCTTCACGCTGTGCACGCAGGTCTGGAACCCATCCCATGGAGATCGAGGTTCTTGCAAGCGACGATCAACGGCCTTCGTCGTGTATGTAGTGCTTGAGTGGCTTGTCCATGCACGCCTTGGTTGGGCGCAGTGTGTTGCAGCTGCTAAGCAGCGAGATGGCGGACAGAAAAGCAACCATCAAGAAGCACTTTTTGCGCATCGGAATTTTGGCCATGAAGTCCGCTTGAAGAAGATGGGGCCTTAGCGGAACCGTGCGACAAGGGGGGGTGTTATCGCGCGGAGTGGGTCGGCCCCTGGGGAAAAAAAGTGGCTGTGCAGAAGCGCGTGAGGGGAAGCACGCGCTGCTGCACAGCCGAGGGGACTGATTAATTACTTCGCTGCGGTCTTGAGGCCGGCCTTGCGTGCGTTGTGCGTGTCGAGCTGCTGGATCAGCTGGTCGGCAGGTACATAGCCGCCCATATGGTTGCCGTACTGGTCATAGATGGCCGGAGTACCGTCCACGCCCAGCTTGTCGCCCAGTTGGTACATGGCGGCCACAGAATCGGCGCACTTCAGCTCTGGCGGCGTGGCGCCTTGGTAGGCCGTATCAAGCGCCTTCTTCTGGTCCTTGGCACACCAAGCACTCTGCATGGTGGCGAACACCGGGGACTCCAGGCCGCCTCGCGGGAACGGGACATAATCCACCGCGATACCCTTGTCCAGATACGACTGCATGTTCTTGTGGAGCATCTGGCAATAACCACAGGACACGTCTGTGAAGACAGTGATCCGGTGCTTCACATCCTTCGGCTCATAGCTGATGACGGCTTTTTTTGGGATCGTCGAAAGCAGCGCCTGGCGACTCAGGGACTGGGCTTCCTCGGACAGGTTGCGTTTTTCCACCATGTCCAGCATCAGGCCTGAGAATACAAAGCGGCCATCGTCGCTGATGTACACGACGGAAGTGTCAGCCACGACCTGCTTGACGCCCGGCATGCCGAAATCGCTGATCGACTTCACCTCGGCCTTCGGGTTGATGAGCTTGACCGCGTCGCGGATGGTAGCCTCGCTTGCGCTGGCGGCGGTAAAAGAAAGGGCGGCGGCGAGGCCGACGGCCAGAGCCGTCATGGTGCTGAACTTCAAGGGATGTCTCCGGGTTGGGGCTCTGTTGGGCACATCGTAGAAGTGGTTGTGTGTAGCGAACCCTCCTTAGACAGCCCATTTCACCCCTTCATTCCGTGTATTCGTTACGGCTGCTGGGCCAGATAATTCCGGCCATGAAATCACCGGCACCGTTTTCCAATGACTTCGGGGTGCGGCCAACCCGCATCCTCGCGATTGCTATCGTGTTGATCGTGCACGCTGGCTTTGCGCTAATACTTCTGGCACCGATCTCCAGCCCGCCGGCGGTCAAGGATGCCGGCGGCGGGCGTGAGGAAGGTCTGCGCTTGACGTTCATCGCACGGGCTCCTCGCCAAACGCCGGCGCCGCCGCCTCCGGTCATTGCGGCGCCGGCGCAACCGAAGCAGCGCAAGCCTCCAGCGGAGGTGATGCCTGCTGAAGCAAATCCCTCACCTCCGACGTCGATCGCCCAGGTGGAGCCGCTGCCGCGTCCGAATGAGTCCTATGACGACGGTCGTCTACCTTTCATGACCGCCGAACCCATCGAGGTAGAAGAAGATGAGGTTACGGTCCCCCATATCTATGGCCAGGCTGACGAGCTGCCGGCTGAGTTCATGGAGGCAGTGGATGTGCTGCCGATCGAAATGGCTGAGTACCGGAAAGTCAGCCAACCCAACTACCTGCGAGAAGCTCGCGACGCCGGCGAACAGGGCATTGTCATCGTGCGTGTACTTGTGGATGAGCTGGGTTATCCCATGGGGCTGAAGGTCATGCGCTCAACTGCGGGCCAACTCCTCACCGCTGAGGCACTCCGGGCAATCTCGACTTGGCAATTCAAACCCGCCATGCGCGATGGTAATGCGGTTAAGGGAGCGCTTCTGGTTCCGATCTACTTCTTTCTGGATGGAATGCCGCCATCGCTCAAGCAGTGGCGAGCCATGGGAGGCTCGCAGAGACCCGACGCGTGAAACTGTCAGCATGATCGCCGTACCCCGAAGGGGAAACGGAGCATGCGCATAGGGTGGCAATACCGAATGGGAACTTCACCATGGCCACCCCACAACACAGTTTCAACGTCGTTATCACAGGCAGACCCTCAGGAATCTCGCGCAATGAAGAGGTGTTGCCGTGACACCTCAGCATCTGACGATGATGTCGCGCCAGCTTCCGTCAACGGTACGCAAGGCCTTTGGGCTTCGTGAGACGCAGCCTGACCCGGGTCTGATCGCTTACCAACGCTGGCCACGCGCTGCCCAACTTAGGCGAATGATTCACTGCGTGCATGCGGTGCATTGGAGGTCAAATAGCTTGGGCTTGGTTTTTTCGGTGCACCTCTCAGGAGGCCGCCTGCGCGTGTTGCCTGACCAGCCGAGATCGCTCAGTCAGGACTGGACCGGTGATATCGAATGGTCTGCCTGCTTCAGAGCTCGAGCGCTCGAACTCCGCACCACTCCAGCCAACCTCAATGCCGCGATCGTGATGCTCAAAGATCTCGCTCGTTGGAACCCTCGCAACGACCGCATTACCTTCCCACGGTAATTAGGAACGACCATGCTTGATTTTTTGCAGAAGAGCTTTGCCCCTTTCAGCTTGCGAAGTGTTCGGACAGTGCGTCCCGGTGCGAAGCACGAATGGTCCGCCACCATCTGCGTCAACGGTTCTGCCGTCGGTAAGCTCATCACCCTGCCCGTGGATTTCGGCCAGGCGGACAGTGCGGGTCTCAATAACGAGCAGGATGCGTTGGCCCAGTACGCAATGGATCTGTGCTTCCTTGATGGCTGCCATCAGACGCACTTCGAACAGCACACTCGGACCCTGATGAACGCAGGCATCCTGGTTGAGGATGATCTCCAGGTGGCGATGGTCGATCTGATTACGCTCATGGCTGACGCGTATCTGGGCGACAAAGCCATGTTCCGCCTGGCCAAGGAAGGCGTCACGATCTATCGCTTGAGGTCGGATCCGCTCAACACATACCGGCGCCTTAACCGTGCTTACACCCCGTACTTGGGCCAGGAGCTGAAGCTGCTACATGGAGATGTGGAGTGGGTGCTCAATGAACGACTGGGAGCAGAAGGCGTCCAAGGCGAGCATGTGTTGCATCTCGTCACCACCACCAACACCACGCACCACTGAGATCGGAATGAGACAGGGAAACTTCGTTCACCAAGTGGCGATGTCATTTAGCCTGGATCCCTATCATCAGGCCTGTAGTGCGATCGATCCCTCTAGCGAGGAAAGGCACGGATTGCCGAAGCGTGGCTACTTGCTGATGGTCGCGGCCGACATCGGCGATACACCTGCATGGCAGTGCCGTTACGCCGGTACCGCGGACCAGATTCGTCAAGCTTGGTCCAGCGACCCTAACCTGAGCATGGAAGCCGGAGTCGACAGCGCGAGGCTGTGCCAATGGTTCGACGGGTTGGTCTCTTCAGCAGTGCCTGCCAGTAGGGTGAGCACCGACATGTTTGCGGACCTGGTCGCCCATCTGCGTTGGGACGCCAAGGCCTTGGAGAGAGGCAGGAAGGATCCGCTCACCCTCGCTCTTGCTTCCAACGGTGCTCTGCAAGCGGAAGGCTCCACCCTCAGCTTGGATACAAGCAATCTCCCCGCATTTGAGATGCGGCTGGGATGGCTGCTTGCCACCAGCAAGGGAGCCCCGGGTCCAAAGTTCACGCTTGAGTCGCAGGCGTCTCTCAGCCGCCTCTGCCTAAAGTTGTGCCGACTGCACGCCATGACGATGGAGCTGGCTAGGCGATGACGGTCTGGGTCGAGCAGGCGCGCTGGATCCGAGGCGAGCAGAACTGCGGGAATCTACTGGCCGATGACCTTCAAGCCCTGCATGAGCTGGCTGAACGGATCGAGCTCGATCAACAACGATTCTTCAATGGGCATGCCCTGATACCGCACTACTCGATCCCGGAGGGGCTAGTCCAAGCGGCGATGGACGCTGGCGCCACAGAACTGCAGCTGCATGAACGCGAACGCGTGCTGCAGAACGTTCGGTACACCTTGGCGAGCCGTCAGCGCACTTCGGCAGAGCGAGGGCCGGATGCGTTGCCACGGCGACGCAAGAGTCAGCAGAATCTTTTCGAGGTCTAAATCCATGCGGTGAACCCCCCAAATTGGGGTGGGTTTTTGCCGTTCAAACGAGGGTTCGTTACAGGGTGGGGCAGATACCTTGGCTGCAATCTAAGAACTGGTTTCGGACGAATGGACAGAGACTGTTTCCACAACATCAGTCAAGGCAAGCTGCATGCGTGCGCAGCGGCATTGGCGGTCGTCCTTTTGCTGACATGCTCCCCTAAGGCAGAGGCGTCTCAGTCTGGCGTGGGGCGCCCTCAGGTGATCCGCACCATCTCGGAATCGGGAGGCGATGTCATCAACGCGGTCGCGATTATCGCCATGCCCACCACCTACTTCAGAGCTGCTCCGATGCAGAGATTGCCTTCGGTGCTCAAGCAGCCGTCCGTGTGCCCAGGAACGCCACGCAACAATGTTTCGATGCTACGCGAAGGCTTTGTGCTAGAGATCATGGATCTGGCGCTCCACGCTGGGCGCGAGCTGGGAGTTGACTCGAGGGCAATTGTTGCACAAGCAGCGCTGGAAACCGGTTGGGGAACGAGCCACATCCGTCGAAGCGACGGGACAAGTGCATTCAACCTGTTTGGAATAAAAGCAAGCCGTTGGAACGGAGACGTAGTAAGGACATCAACCCATGAACAGGTCGGAGGCATCCTTAGGCGCGAGATTGCAGCGTTCCGCGCATACGGCTCACATGCGGAGAGCTTCACCGACTATGTGCAGTTGTTAAAGACAAGCCCGCGGTACCAGTCCGCCCTTCAGTCCGGAGGTAGTGTTTTGAGCTTTGCCTATGCCCTCCAGCAGGCTGGCTACGCGACCGATCCGAACTACGCGGCAAAGATTTACGACATCGCCAACAGCGAGACCATGGCCTGTGCGTATCGGACTTATGCTGCCACCAACCGATCTGCCTACAGCATTGCTGCGATCAACTAACTTATGCCGCCACGTCCACACATCGACAAAATTCACCAGCTCGCACAAGAGCTGGCGACTATCGTCCCGCGAGTCCGTGTCCTGAGTACAGAGCCCAGGCCGATGCACAAGGGCCACAACCAGATCAGCGATACACCCATGGTCACGCTGTTGGCGATGGAGCCAGCCAGAGCCCATAACCGTTCCTACATCGTCTCGGCGCGGGAACACGCTGAGCAGGTAATCATCAATCGGGAGCAAGGAGTGTCACCGGAACGTGCCCGACAGGCGTGGGGGCTGATGCGCGACTTGTATGAGGAGTTGCCTCAGGCCCGCATCTGTAACAACCCGGACAGTTGCCTGGGTCGCGCGGTGAGCAGCGATGGAACGATCACCAAGGCCGACGGCGACGTGCTGCCGCCCAATGCGTTGCTCAGTTCCACCATGAGCACCATCAGCCAAGCAGCGCCGCATGCGTCACGGTTGATGGTCAAGGGCATCCGCGAGGGCCGCGCACGTAACTTCGTGGAGCTGACCGATGCAGCAGGCGGCGTAATGCTGGCAACCGACGTCAATGCACTGGCATTCGCAGTGCGCTCGATCCTGGTTCCGTCGGACGACGCCGACGCACGCTACCAGAAGCGCCGCTTGCACCAATGGATGCAAGCGATGGGCATCGAATATGAACAAGATGCCTTGCAGGCAATCGCAGCAATCCACTCAATCGCGCGATTCGATATCGCCGATACGTGGCACCTCAACACCAGCAACTGAAAGAACACATCAATGAACAGGAAAGACCTGGTGGAACTTCTGGCACACGAACTGGACCTGCCGAAGCATAAGACGACAAGATTAGTTGCAATGTTGTTCGAAGCCATCGTTGCCCAGCTCGGCAAGGGGCGGGAAGTGAATATCAGTGGCTTTGGTGTGTTTGGCAGCGAACCGGTGACCATCCACGCTGCCAGTACCCGTCGCTTGGCGCCTTCGTTGCAATCTACGCATACCATCCGCCGGCCGACCTTCCGTCCAAGCGACGGCCTAACGCGGAAGCTGTCCAAATGAAGAATGGTCATGGCCAGCATTGTGCATGGGAGCGCCATCTGAAGACCACCCAATCTTTTACGCATGCGGTTGCCACGCTTTCGAACCAGGCCGCGGAGCAGGATGGGATATCGATCATCCAGCAGCAATGCGTGTGCCGCTAGACCATGAGCGCCGTCCTCGTCCCGAATTTCATCAGTCGCGGAGAAAGAAGCCAGAACCCCAATGAGGGTACGGGCGGCGCCTTTAATGTTGGGTCTCTGCCGTTTGGACTTCTTGATGTGACTCCAGATCCGAAAATCCGCAAGCGCTCGGTCGATGCATCGATCTTGCGAGCCGCAGAGCGCGATGGGTTCACGCCGCTACAGGCTCGTGTTATCGCCGGCCGCATGAAGGCTGAGGAAAGTGGTCTGTCCGTTCGCCAACGCGTGCATCCACGCATCGCTGATCTGGATTCCTATCATCAGCTTCCTGACATCGACATCGCGGTGGATCGTATCTGCACCGCGATACAGGGTCGCGAGGTTATTGCGTGTGTGGTCGATCATGACGCAGACGGCAGCACTGCCGGCGCAGTGATGTTGGCCTCGCTGGTTGAGTTTTTTGGCATGGCCCAGCAGGACGTGCTCCTGTTCAACTCGCACCGCATGAAGGAGGGATACGGTGTCAGCAACGCCGTGGTCGATCGCATTCTGCAGCACCATCCTCTTCCTTCACTCATCATCACCGGTGATCAGGGCAGCGCGGACCATGACCGGATAACGCGCATGAGGGAGGAGGGCATCGACACGGTGGTGACCGACCATCACGAAATTCCGGCACGCGGCATCCCCCAGGACGCTGTTGCCGTGGTCAATCCCGCTCGTGCTGATTCCAGCTTCGCCGACAAGAATGTGGCCGGCTGCCATGTGGCCTGGCTGGTCATGTGTGCAGTGCGAGCCGAGCTGATCAATCGTGGCCACTTGCCTGCTGATGCACCGCGCCTGGGCGACCTACTGGACTGGGTTGCGCTGGGTAGTGCCTGCGACGCAGTGAGCTTGTCGAGATCGATCAACAACCGCGCGCTCATCGCGCACGGGCTGAAGGTCATGAACTCCAGGCGACGACCTGCGTGGGAAGGTATGGCAGTTGTACTGGGTAAAAAGGATGCGTACTCGGCGCCTGATTTGGCCTGGAAGATTGGCCCACGATTGAATGCCCGATCACGACTGAGTGAGGCCATGACCGGTGTCCAATTCCTGATGAGCAAGGACTACGACGAAGCGGTCCGGTTGGCCACCGTCCTGGAGGAAGACAACACGACTCGCCGGGGCATCGAGAAGGAGATGACTGCCGCTGCGATGGCGATCGCTGCGCTGCAGGCGAGCAGCGACAGTCCTGCCATTGTCGTATGCCTGGAGAACGGTCACGCAGGTTGCCACGGGATAACTGCGAGCAGACTCACTGAAGCTCTGGGCCGCCCCACCATGATGCTCTCTCCCAAAGAGGGTGAGGTGGGCGTTTTCACTGGTTCACTTCGTACTGCCGCCGGTGTGAACATCAAGCAGGCGATGGACCAAGTGGTCGAATGGGAGCCGGGCTTGCTGCTATCGCATGGTGGCCACCACGGCGCCGGAGGATTACGGGTGCAGGCGGGTAACATCCAGCTGCTGCAGGAGCTGTTCTGCGAAGCGGTACTACTGCAAGTTCATCCATCGCAACTGCATCCCCTGATTCATTCGGACGGTGAACTGGACGCCTCGCCGTCGCTGGCCATGGTTGATGAACTGAACCAACTGGAGCCCTACGGCCGCGAATTCGACCCGCCCGTTTTCCACGGCCAGTTCCAAGTTCTCAGTGCCCGGGTCATCGGTGCCGATAAGACGCACGTCAAGCTCAGCCTGAAGGATCGATACGGTGGTGTCACATCTGCCATCTGGTTTGGGGCGATCAAGACGTCAGTGTTTCGCCCAGAGCCTTCGGAAGCCGATGTCCCAGTTGCCCCAGGCGATATGGTCAATGCCGCATACACGCTTACCTCCAACACCTATCGTGGCAACACTTCGGTTGACCTGCAAATCAAACACGCCCGAAAGGCGTCCACTACTACGAGCTGAAACCATGTCCATTCTCGACAAAGCCCGAACCTGCGCTGTGATGTGCGCAATCGCCCTTGGCCTGGCTGCCTGCAACAAGTCCGATCGGAACTTGATCGACGCGTCGTCGCAGGAGGCACTGCTGAACTCCGTTGACAAGATCCGCGTAAACCTTACCGATCGAGCGGAGCTAGACCAGCTTGATGTCGCACTGGCTGACGTCGCGCGCTTTAGCATCGACCCGCAGCTGATCATGGAGCAAGCGGCCAAGGGCCGTATGCCTACCAAGGAAGAAGCATTTCGTACGGTCAAGCCGTTGGTCGACAACCTCAGTAAGGACGAACTGCTGGTGTTGGCCGGCAAGCTTCGCCAGAACTATACGACCCAGCTTGCGACCTACGACAAACAGCTGGCCGAGCTGCGCCGCCGCCAGAAGGCCGCAGAGGAGATTGGCACCAAGATGTCCAACTTCACCGTGATCAAAGCCGACTATGCGAATGCAAGTGCGTCGCTGTCGGAAGCTGCAGGATCTTTAGCGCTTCGCCTGAAGCTGACTGTTCAGAACAACCTGGATGTCCCCGTCTCGAAGGCGGTGATGATGGTCAATTTCGGACCTGATGGCAGCTTGACCCCATGGCTGAGCCAGCGCGTGGAGAAACAGTTCGACAAGCCGCTGCTGCCTGGCCAGACTGCAGACCTTGAGGTCTTCAGCTACTTCAGTGGCGTGGCCAAGGGAGCGGAGGAGATCAAGCCGGTGCTGGACGCGGCAATGTTGGAGCTGACCGGTGCGGACGGTAAGGTTTTTCTCTCGGCGCCGAAGTGGCAAGCGGGTGACATCACCCAGCTTAACCTGCTGGAAGCCGCATCCGCCCACATCCGTGGACAGCTGGCGATGACGGCGACCGGGATGGGCAGCACCAGGACGACGCAGTGAGCCCGATGACCTGGAGCCGCGGCTACATCATCGGCTTGGTGGCATTTGTTGGTCTCGCCGGTACGCTGGCGGTGCGCCAATCCTTGTCATCGAATTCTGGCGAGCATACGCCCCAGAATCTACTCAGCAAGCTCGCGCCGAGGTCGGCGGTAGCCGTCAATCGCCTATCCAACATCAAGGACACTGCGGGACTGGCATCGGAGGTGACGTCGATCGATCCGCTGACCCAGTTGAACAACCATCCGGGCCGCGTCGCCGCCCTCTCGGAACTTGGACAGTTTGCAGAGGGCGATCCGACCTTCACGCTCACCATCAACGCCCCGAATATTGACGTGGCCCTGGACTCGCTGAAGCAGATCTACGCGGCACTGCCGGCGAACGACGCCGAGGCGCTGGATTTCGCCGTCCGCTTCCTGGCGGTGACGCGCCTGAAGGGCACCGACTTCACCGCATACGGTCAGGATCCGACGGCCATTCCTGATACGGCACTGTTTCAGCACATCCTCCCCACCATCAACGGCCGCACCCCGATGCAAGTCATTGTAGAGGCGCGCAAAGAACAGGAGCGTTTGGCGCAGGCTCGCGAAGCGATTCCTGTCGATCCGTTCGATCGCATCGAGATGGAGCGTCGCGGTCAGCCACCAGGCATGTCGATCCCGCGCTAAGCACCACCATCGCATCACAGAGGCGCAAATGCACTTTTCAAAGGCCATCGTTTTTAGCTACCCGCCAGGGCTTGATTTCACTCCGCTCGAAGCCATGCTTGCCGAGCTGCCGTTCAAACCGTGCGAGCCGTCGGCGATGTCCAGTGAGGGTTTCGTGCCGCCTGTGTACATGGATGACGCGCCTTTCGCCTATCGAACGGGTGAGCTAATTCTGATTGCAGTACAAACCGAGTCGCGCATCGTGCCGCCTGCCGTGGTGGATGAGCGGCTTGAAGCGAAAGTAAAGGAGCACGAGGAAAAGGAGGGTCGCAGACCAGGTGGGCGAATGCGAAAGCGCTTGAAGGATGAGGTAGTTGCGGAGCTGATGGCTCGCTCCTTCACTGTCAAGAAGAAGGCCTTCGCGCTAATCGACCAGGAGCGACATTTCTTTGTTGTCAACACCAGTAGTCGAAAGGCCGCCGAGACTGTCGTATCTCACGTTCGCGCGGCGATCGGTTCCTTTCCGGCGATTCCTCTATCGTCTCCGGACCTGCCGGCGAGCCGGATGACGGACTGGCTTGCCAGTGGGAATCTGCCTGAGTTGTGGACCTTGGGCGATGAGTGCGTGCTGAAGGGGCCGGACTCGGCGAGCGTGCGAATCAAGGGTGTGGACCTTCATTCGGAAGAGGTGGCCAAACACCTCGAAGCCGGCATGAAGGTCTCACGACTCGCAGCAAGCGTGGGCGATGACTACGAGTTCGTGCTGGATGAATCGCTAGCGGTGAGCAAGTTTTCCGTGCTGGTTGAAACCGAGCTTCCTGACGGCCAGGACGACATGCAGGCCCACGTCGATGCAGAACTGCTTCTGTTTGCGACATATTTTCGACGCCTACTGGATAGTTTGCGTGGTTCGTTCCAACTCAGCGTTGCAACGTAGCCTTGTATGGGGAATCGCCCCAAAAAAAAGGCCCGGGAACTCCCGGGCCTTTTTGCGCATCATTTCTCCTGACGAAAATCCCAAGGGTTGGCAAACTT
Source organism: Xanthomonas sp. NCPPB 3583 (assembly GCF_041475715.2). Classification (NCBI taxonomy): domain Bacteria; kingdom Pseudomonadati; phylum Pseudomonadota; class Gammaproteobacteria; order Lysobacterales; family Lysobacteraceae; genus Xanthomonas; species Xanthomonas sp. NCPPB 3583. The sequence continues at coordinate 86,605 of NZ_JCAQNY010000002.1, read as the reverse complement.
GCTGTCCCACAATCCCAGATGATTGCGCTTTGCCTTGCCTTCAGTGATCGCATAGGTCTTGGTGATCGAGCGATAGGCCAACGCCCAGCCGTTGCTGACCATCTCTGAAGCCACATCAAGGTCGCCCATCGTGCATGTTGCCACGATGCGGCCGTAGCGATCGCTTCCCTTGGAGATGCAGGAGAGTTCGTTGGTGCTGATGAGCTGCTGCAGCCACAGGGCCGACCGGCGGCCACAATCCCATTGGCCAGTCGCGTGCATGCAGTTCTGAGCCAGCTCCGGAGCGTCAATCCCGTAAAGGCGGATCCGCTGACCCGCGACATCGATCGTGTCCCCGTCGACCACCTGCGCAGCCCCGAGGATGGCGCCCACCGCCTCCTGAGAGTCGCGGCGGATCTCAGCCTTGGACTTAATCAAGCCGCCCAGGTCCACCTTGTCGAGGGTATTGGCCAGCGACGGGGAGTCGCCGGAGGTCTCAGCGCCGCCGGTCGGCTGCCGGTAGTCGGGAATGGGGCCCGTCAGCGGCGGCGGGGAGTAGTCTTTTGGGGACAGGTTGAAGAGCCGGGCTATCGGGGCCAGGGGGTTCGCACCGCTCTCTTCGGCGTTGGAGCCCATGGAGTGGATCAGGTATACGCCGCCGCCCAGGACAGCGCACATGACGACGCCGGCGCCGATTAGGCCGCGCCATTGGGGTTTGGTCTTCTTCATTGGATTGCCCTGGATGTTGGGAAAACTAGCCTAGGGTCGAGCTTGTGTAACGAATCCCAGAAATGAAGGGGTGTTTTCACCATTGTTGGCTGTATTCCTTGCCCCGTATCCTTGGCCGCTCAGGCTTAGACAGTACAAAGAAGACAAATGAGCGCAGACAACACGCTGGACCAGGCCGAACCCACCACCGCGATCCACGACCCAGGGCAGGCCTGGTTCTTGGCTCGCTACCAGGTGCTGCGCGACATTGCCCACGATGTCACCTTGCTGGGGCAGGGGGCGGCGGCCCGAGGCAAAACCCCTACCGAAATGGCTGATCGCATTGTGGCTGTCTTGGGGGACTTGGCCCAACGAGAGTGGGAGGGCTATGCCCACCACGTGGGCCGGCGGAGCTCATCGCTCACCGACAGTCTTTTGCAGGCCACCCCCCCGATCAGGGTCTACATGCATCCTTATCCGGCGGAGGACGTGGACCTGCCGACCGCGGCCTGGGAGACCGTGCCAGTCGAGGTGAGCGGCACGCTGTACTGGAAGGGAGATGGCAAGGACGAAGGGTTCTCGATTCCTCCGCTCATGCCCCTGTCCCCTGCGCCGGAGGCCGGCGAGGATGTGGTGGTGATCGAGCTTGTCGACCGCCGGCATATCGCCACGGCGATGATGAATGAGCTGATGGCTAGGTTTGCCAAGACCGCGCTGGACGTTATGGCACCCTGCGATCCTGCCGGCGCCTGGCGCCGGCTGCGGGTACTGAGCCAGTTCTACCGCGAAGAGTTTGTGTTAGCACGTAAGGCTCTATCCGCCGACGAACTGCAGCAGTGGGACAAGTCTGCATTGGACGAAATCTCGCTTGCTGACGCCGCCAGGATCATTGGAGAGCGAGCGTTCACCGCGCTGGCCATCCGCGTACTGTCGCTCGGCGCACTGACGTCCGCACTGACCAAGTGGATCCTTGCGATGGACGGCCGCCGCCCGGACCCGGGTACCCCAAGCCCGCAGTCCGTGGTGCTGGACAACGTATTGGTGTGGTCGAAGAGCTATGAGAAGGCATTGGCGTCCTTCAATGACGCCATTCTTCTTGAGCGCAGCTTGTTACCCAGTTCTTGGGACATCGAAGTGATACAGCGGCCTTTTCCAGGCCAGCTCCCGATCGCGGTGGCCACTCGCAAGCGCTAGTGATGCCATCCACTTGACGTTGGACGTCGATCAAGTCGGCCAGTGGATTCGAGCGAGTTGCAAGAAGTCCGCGCCTGATAGGGGATGCGCTGCAGATTTGCATACTGAGGTCATTCAACGAACTCAGTTGCACACCCATGAACGCTGTTGTCTTGGATCAATCCTGTAACGACATTGCATCTGCTCTGGAATCTCTCAGGGATGAGGCGGTCGCGTTTGCTGACCGCCTACATGTCATCCAGGGCCGCTGCACTCTGCAGCAATTCGATCCACTCATATTTTTTGAGAAGGCTGCCAAAGAAGCCTATCACCGGGTCCATGACGCGTTCCTCGAAAATCGCACGCGGTTCGGTATACGCCCCAGACTTGATGACTGTGACGTCAAACGCGGCTTTATCGAAAGCCTCGCCTGTCGCTGGGACGCGGATCTTCCCAGTGTGGACATCAAGGCTGCAGTACATCGCGCTATTGACGGCCTGAACGTACTGCTGCCGGTCGAGGATGCCGAGAACGAAGCCAACCGCCAGCTTGCCACTCGCTTCGTCAGCGAGTTCCTCATCGACCGCAAGGAAGTTGTCCATCGCTCAGGTGCCGTGGTGCTGGACTATCGCCCGACCATTGACAGCGACGACAAGAAGTACAGCAAGTGCAACAACTACAACTATTTTACCGTCGAATGGCTTCGCAAAAAGATATCAGTACTGCAAGAAGTTGTGGTCCATTTCAACAACAACACCGCGAGGAGCCAGCCCACAGCCATTCCCAGTTATGACGACCTGCAGCAGCAGACGCGTGCAATTTCTCGGAGCCCAAGCATCATTTCCGTCTGTGGATTCCAGCTGAGGGTGATGGTGTCGAAGTACGAGTTTCATTTCTCACCCGAGTTCGCCGAATACCTCAGCGAGTTCATTTCCCTCAACACCGGCCGATAACAGCTTCCGAACTTTCAAGGACCTGACGAATGAACTGCATCACACTTTTTGCCGTCTCTGCCGCTTTCTCGCTGACTTCCTTGACCGCTTCCGCGGCTGCGATGCAGCCCCGCGAGGAAATCAGCCGCTGGGGCCAGATCAGTAGTGCCGCGTGGCCGCTGGCGCAAGCCAATGTGGAGCTTTGCGGCCAGACGACTGGACCGGCGCTGGGTTTCACGCAGGTTGGGTCAATGGAAAACCGCCCGATGATCTTCGGAGTGGGAGAAGGGTCCCCGGCCGCTGCCTCCGGTCTGAAAGACTTCGATGAGCTGGTCGCCTTCAACGGCAAGGCACTCAAGACCCGGAAACTCGAGCAGGTTACCGAGCGATTCGACGAGGTGTTCGCGGATGAGGCCGAGGTAGGCCAGCCGCTGCAGGTCACTTACCTGCGTGACGGCGCAGAGGCCACCGTGGAAGTCACCCCGGTCAACGCGTGCAAGTTCAACGTGATGTATATCCCGAAGCCGATTCCCACTACCACGCAGGGCACTGCGCTGCTGCTGGGCAACGCGATCGACAGCTATGCCAGCAGTCCGCTGGAGATCCGCACCTACGTCAGCCGCTACTTGGCTCGCGTGATCCTCGACCATCAGGGTCAGAACCAAAAGCAGGGCCGCAAGTTCGACCTGCTCTCGGGTGCGGCGAGCATGCTGACGGGTCATCAGGCACCGGTTACGGGCAATGCGTTTGCCCGCTTCCGCAATGGCGAATCCCAGGACCTGGAGCAGGACTACCTGAGCGTCTATCTGCTGGCGCGTACGGGCGATGACGTGAGTGGCGTGCCGCTTTTCTGGGAGAGCGTCTTCGCCAACACGACGGGAAACCGCTTCATCGGCCGGGCGCTGGGTCAATCACAGGCTTCGCCAGAGCGCCTGCAGGAGCTGACGGCAGCTCGCGATGAAGTGCTGGCGAAGGTGCAGGCTGGACAAGAATTGAAGCCAGAGGGCCGCCGAGCAGGGCAGAAGGAAGGCTGAGTTCCGGAAGCTCTCGAATCGTTAAGACGGGCGGCCTGTTCATACGGGCCGCCCGTTGCGTTTCAAGGGTAGGGCGGCGAGGCCTCGGCGGCGCCCCGACGCAGGTTCATGACACTCCATAGGTGTCGTGAGCGGACATGGCAGGCTGGTTTGATCAGACAGGAGCCACCCATGCATAGCGGTGCCGGCGCTGCTACTTCCCAGACACCCCCAATCAGAACCTCGCGGAGGCTGCGATCGCACTGGTGGCCCGGCGTGCGCCTGGCAGCCATCTGCCTCGGACCGACGTGGATTGCAAGCCCATCTGAGCTCGATCCTGGCTGCCCATAGGCATGCCGCAGCTGCCCGGCACCCCCCTGGCTGCTCGCTGCAAGGTAGTGCTAGCTGCCAGGCAGCGTTGGGCACAGATGCAAAGAGTGTAAAGGCAGTTTTCAGAAAGGCGGTTAAAGTTAAATTAACGTATCTTGCTGATGACAGGTGTAAAGTACACCCGAGAATCGCTTTAACACCCTAAAGCGTGGCCTATAGTTAATTTAACGTGTCGGCTCAACGAGCGAGGTAATCCCAATGGATCAACATTTTCCCCGTCCTGAGTTCGCAGCTGAGCTGACTCAGCAGCTTCTCGGGCAGAGCATGTTTGCTACAGACACCCTGTTCCTGGGAGCACCGCGGCGCACTGGCAAAAGTACGTTCCTGCAAGAAGACCTCACCCCAGCGCTGGAGGAAAAAGGCGCCCTGGTGCTGTACGTCGACCTGTGGAAGAAACAGGATGCCGATCCGGTAGATCTGATTTCCTTCACGATTGCTAACGCCTTGGCACAGCAGCAGGGGAAGATCGCCAAAGTAGCTAAAGCAGCAGGACTGACTAAGGTTTCCATCCACGGGGTGGAGTTCAGCCTCGATGCCGTGGGTAAGGATCCTGGAGCAAGTGTGGCCGATGCATTGCAGGAGTTGCAGAAGCGAGCCGGCAAGCCGGTGGTATTCATCGTCGACGAAGCACAGCACGTCATCAAGTACGAAGGCGGCATGACCCTCATGTTTGGGCTCAAGTCTGCAAGGGACACGATCAACAGGCCGGGTGCACGGAACCTAATCCTTGTGATGTCGGGATCCGACAGGGACAAGCTGTTGCGACTAGTGCACGGCAACGCGACACCATTCTTCGGCTCAGATATCACGACGCTTCCGCTATTGGACAAGGCCTTCACCGACTTCTACGCCGGCCTGCTGGCGGTAGAGAAGCCGGAATTGCAGCCGGACAACGAGCGCTTCTACAAGGCGTTCGTGAAGTTCCACCATAGGCCCGAGCCATTTCTCAAGAAATTCAACACGCTCACCGGCATCTTGGGACCGAAAACCAAAAAGGATCTGCACGACCAGTTCGACAAGCTGGCGGATGAGTATGAAGAAGAGCAGTTCGCGCTGTACGAAACCGCGTACCTTGGGTTGACCAAGTTGCAGCGTGCGGTGCTCACGCGTGTTCTGTCACACGGAAGGACGGGAAAGCTCTTCGATGTAAAGGCGCTGGAGGAATACACCAAGGCGCAAGGTAAGCAAGTGCTGGCGGGCGCTGCGCGAAATGCCATCGAAAGGCTGCGCGAGATCGATCCGCCACTGATATGGAAATCCGCACGCGGAGACTATGCACCTGTGGACAGTGGTATGCGTACTTGGTACGAAATGCTCGTCAAAAATGGAGAGTGGCCACCGCAGGACTGAGGACGACAAATGCTGCTGCTAGGACATGAATCGATAGAGGATGTGCGTACGTCGGCACTAGAGCTGCAGCGGATGGGGCCGGCCGCTCGACGCCTATTGTCCGAGTGCGTCGAGCATCAGGGATGCACACGCATCGCCATCTCGAAGCCCGCCCAAGCGCTCGAGGACTCTGGCTTCGTCTTTATCCGGGAAAGTGGGTTTCTGTCAGTGGAGAAAGTCCACATCAGGCCAAGCCTCGCGGGTGAAGAAGCACTAGCGTACTTTGAAGACGAGCTGGCTAAACTGGGCTAGGGCCGGCCTGCAAAACTCGCCCTTCGCACAGTGTGAGCCCAAGCGTTTGGGCCGGGGCTCTCGACACGCGTTGAGTGCCAGCGCGTCTGATCAGCCGGCTATCCTGCAGCATCTTGGCCCGCAGTGAGATCAGAGTGCTCTCAACAGCCGGCGTGTGAGTTGTGTTCCAGGAGGACCACCTTCATTCGTCCTCCCTATCCAGTCCGTCATGACATCGACTGCATCGCGGAAGTGTCCTTGCTCGATCTCTCGTTCCCCCAGCGCGAGGAGCTCTTAGGTCTAACGATGCAGGAAGCCTGCGCCCGCATCCGGCATTGATCCAGCACATCAGGATAACGGCATGGAAATCAATGCCGCTACCTCTCCCTGCTGGTTCGACAGCCTTCGCAACATCAAGTCGTTAGGCGAAACCAAAGAACGCCCAGGATCGCTTGGTGGTCTCGCTGCAGCCCGTCGCGAGAACTTGGCGCAGTACTTTACCCCTGATGATGTAGCGGGCCTGATGTGGCGCATCCTCCTTCCAGAGATGGAGAGTATTCGCCGGCGCACTGGCTGCAAGGTCAGCGTGATCGACAACTCCATCGGCAAGGGATCCCTGATTCAGTTTGCCCGCGCAGACCAACACAAGGTCGCAGGAATCGACATCCATGGCGAAAGCTTGGACGCACTGGGCAAGGCGCTCGAAGCGGCCGGGGTCGAGCACGACCTTCTATGCGCGAACATGACAGATGTACGGCCTAAGCGATACGACATTGCTTTGGCCAATCCACCGTTCTCAGTGCACCTGCAGAGCGTCCACATGATGGACTACGCCTGCACGTCATACGGTCGCTTCGGACCCAATACCTCAGCCATATCGCATCCCTATGCGCTGGCGCAGGCTCTGGCAGCAGCAGAGATCGGAGTGGTGCTATTGCCAACCACCTACGCTCACCATGCATGGAATCAGCACGAATCAAGTGCTCGATTTCATGCGCTTGTTGACTTACCGGCATGCAGCTTCATCGACCAGGGTACCGCGGTAGAGGTCAGCTTGATCGTCTTCGGCGCCCCAATGGATCAGTTGCCAGTCCATGTGGTGATGTCGGACCTTGCAGATGTCCTCCCGGATCTCAACCTGGGCTCGGGTTGGCGAAAAGAGCGCCGCGGACCCAAGCAACTGGCCTTGCGCCGAAGTGAAGGTGCAGTCCAGTGCATCCACCTGCCGGTGACTGGCGACAAGGCCGTGCGCGTGTTCCGCGCTGGCCGGAACATACGCCTGGGTTTCAACTGCGGGCTGGTACAAGCAAAGGTGATGAATGGTCTGCTCCGTGGGCCTGTAACGCGCTCGGAGCAGCACCGATACCCGCGCGGCGTGAACTATCTGGGGGAGGGCGCACTGATCATCGGCGCCTACCTAATGCAGGATGACCCGGTGGCCGCGCTGCAAGCAACCGTCTCCCGGATTGCTGACCTGGGCGGAAGCCCGGATGTGGATCCTGGCTTGCTGGGTTACATGCGTCGTATGGCTCGCCGTGTGCGGATCGATCGCACGCCTTTACGTCATGTTGTTCGCTCAGATGCGGTCTGCACGTCGGTTGGCATTGTCCAGGCCACGGCAAAAGCTAATGTGATCGTCAACCCGAAAGTATGGGTCGGCCCAGTCATTCGGCGAGGCGATTCAGTGTCTCTCCATTGGGACGGCTACAAGTACACCTTCGTTACGGAAGACGGTCAGCATTCACTGGTGATGGAGCCGGGCGAGTGCGCCAAGAAGTTCGACATTGAAACTGCCGTGGCCGACTCGGGCTGGATCGACGCCCATCCCGGTCGGCTTACGACATTCCCCGCTCTTGCGCGTTGCCGCGAAGCCCGGTTCCAGGGTGTAGGTCTCGAAGCCGTGGGACTCTGGGATTTCCAGCGCGAGGATGCGATGGAGATCACCACCAGCCGCGGCGGCGTTTTCGCAGGTGAGATGGGGTGCGGCAAGAGCTACATCAGTGCGGCCGTCGCGATGATGGGCGGCCTTAGAAATGCGGTGGTCGTGGAGCCACACCTGATCGAGGAATACACCGATCAGCTCAAGGCAGCTGCCATTGATGAATCGTTGTGGCAGGTAATCGAGACGGAGGCCGACGCACGCAAGCTCAAGGTGCTCAACATTGTCAGCTACAACACTCTCCGCAAACAGCTTCCCGGTCGCAAGCGGACGTTCTCCCACTTGCTACGTCGCCGATTCAATACCGTTGCTTGTGACGAAGGTCACGCACTGAAGGCCGAAGAAAGTCTGCGCACCCAGGCGGTCTGGCAGCTCTCGCCCAAGCGTCGATACGTCTTCACTGGAACACCCATTCCAAATCTGGTGCAGGATCTGCTGGGTCTGGTCGGATGGGCAGTTGGCAACAACAACGCAGTCAATCCATACGGTCGCCGCGGTCTATACGTCGAGCCGCGCTTGCTGACTTCCATGGACTATTGCGAACGCGCCGTCGATCGCTTCAGCGATCAGCATTGCGTGTTTGAGTGGGTTACGGCTGAGTGGATCGACGGCCTGACAAGTGGCGGCAAAAGGCAAGTTCCGAAGATCAACAACGTCCAACGGCTGCGTGAGTGGCTGGCTCCGGTGCTTAAGCGGCGCATTGTGGCCGAGCCGGATGTTGCGAAACACTTTAAGGCGCCGGTCTGTACTAGCAGCATCACAACGCTGGATTGGGATCACGACCACCTTGCGTATTTCTTGACCGTGGCCGATGAGTTCAGCGAGCGCTACCGCCGGATCAAAGCTGATGCCGAGCAGGGCAGAAGCAGTCTCAATATGGTTGCGCTGTTGGCCCGCATCAGCGCCGTACTCAAGGCCGGCAACCAGCCCAGCTACAAGAACGAATACTTCGGCAGCTACATGCCAATGACTAGCAAAGAGCGATACTTGGTCGAGAGGGCAAGCAAGCTAGCTGCCGAGGGTCGCAAGATTTTGCTGTATGTCGATGGTCCGGAGATGAGCGAGCGGCTTGCAGCAGCACTGAACCACCGTGGTGTCCACGCGGTACCTTTCCACGGAAAAAGCAGTATCAAGTCCCGGACACGCAGGATGAATTCGGAGTTCCGCTACGGCCCGGCATCAGTGCTTGTTGCCAGTTACGGGACAGGGCAAACGGGACTGAATCTCTACCAGGCCAACTACGTCCTTCTCGCAGTTCGTGCTTGGAATTCCAAGACAGAGCGACAGGCGATTGCGCGAACATTGCGCCCCCAGCAGACCAGCGAGGTACACGTAGAGTTCGTGCATCTTGGCGGATCGCTGGATGAGTACCAGGCGCAGGTTTGCCAATGGAAACAGGTTTCAGAGTTCGAAGCCATCGATCTTCTTGAGCCAGAAGAAATCCTCGATGACTACAAGCACCTCGACCGGATTATCAATGAGTTCGTGGACAGGCTCGCTGCGCGCCAAGGCATAAAGGGCCGCGAATACCGCCAAGCAACTAAGGCAGAGATCAGACATGCGGCATAGTGAAATCTACGACGTGATGGTCAATGAGCAGACAGTGGTCTTGCGCCGACAGGGCAGCTCGATCCCATCGGTCGCGAATATTCTCGGCTCGGAGGTGGACAAGGAAGGGGCAAGGACAATCTGGCTAGATCGCCTTATACATCGCGGTGCAGTCGTCAGTCTCAATGACAAATGGGTTGCCAGTGGCGCAATCTCGACAGTGCTGACCTGTCGCGCCCAATGACCCCCTAAACCCGCTTTCCCAAGTCGCGATGGGCGGTGCAGCCTATACGTACCGAGTTTCCACGGTACCGAACAACTTGAACAGCGCGCCCACCACAGAACTAAACTGCCGCCTCTGGCGTCACCAGCCAATCCTGCAACGGATCATCGGACCCTGCACCTATGTGCTGCGGGCAAGTCACTTACACGGGTACTCACGCGAGCAGGGCGCGACGGGGCTGTACGTAATGGACGGCCGCAACGGCAATCTCTTCTTCGAGCCTATGGAGTCCAATGAGGATCTGATCGAAGCGGGCCGCCTGATGGCGCTCAAGCAGAGGCTGTTCGAGCGTCAGGGCATGCTGGCTTGCCGACGTGAGAACTCCTGGACCTTGGAGGATGGCTACTTCCACATCGGAGCAGCCGTGGAAACGCTCGTTGTTGGCCTGGCCCCGACCGTGGAGATCTTCGACCTGACCAGGATGCGAGTAGCCGTACCCCTCTCGCGCGTACAGGGCGCGGCTAAGTTCGTTGCGCACCCTGAGCTGCCGTACATTGCCTTGTCGCAGCGTCTGCACACCACTGAGTGCGAGCCGCGTCAGTGGGACATGCATGCCGAAGCATCGTGGAAGGTCGGATGAACGAACTGTTTGTCGCCTTGGCCCACGGCGGAAACTGGACTGCCCGAGAGCGACGCATCGGCCGATGGGTACGCCACATCCTACTGGTACTGCTGACTGTATCTGCGCTGGCATGGAATCACCACTGGCAAGAACTGGGAGCACAGAATCTGGTGTGGACGAACTGGGTCAACGCACAGTGCAAGACGGGGCTTCGCGAAGTCTGCATGTCATATGTGAACTTTGCCCGACCTTCCGGTATGCCCTCCCAGAAGTTCTGGTCCGCGCATCCAGACCTGGCAGCAACGGCTGAATGTGTCGAGCGCATGGGGTGGCTAACCTTGAGCGTGGGCAGGCAGGACTACACCAGCTTGCTAGACGTGTGCGAAGCCCCGCGAGCGGCGCAGCAAGAAGACCGCGCCCCGCAGTCGTAAGCCCAATTGACGGCAAAGTGAGGACACCAGCCAGCGCTGGCTTCCCCTCTGTCGCTGGTCACGATCAGGAACTCCTGTGTCGCCGGATGGACGTACCCGGCCAACCCATCAGGAGTGATTCCATGCAGATCACCACCAGCCGTGACGACCTCCTCGCGGCGATTGCACCCCTCATGTCGGTAGCCCAGCGCGGAACGAAATTCCGCACCGGCCATGCCAGCCTGACCATCCGTGCGAGTGAAGGCTCGAAGATCCACTTCAACACGTCCGACGACAACTCAGATGTCTGCACCAGCTCGACCGCTACGATTCGTGAGCGCGGAGAGATCGGCGTATCCGCCAAGCGCCTGAGCGACATCATGCGTAGCGTTGACTCGGGTTCCACGGTAGAAATGGAGCGCAAGGGCAACTTCCTCAACATCAAGCTCGGTGGCAGCCGGTTCTCCATCAACTGCGATGGCCCGCTCTCGCCCGTCACGCGCCAGGCAGGCAAGACGGACCAGACGACCGGCGACTTCACGCTGGCCGCTGACGAGTTCAAGTACCTGCTGGAAGCCGCCTGCTCAGGCGTTGCGGGCCTCGGTCCCGATTCCAAGCTCCCCCAGGGCGTGCTGTTCCACCTCACCGGCGAGCGCCTGCGCCTCGTGGGGACAGATGGAGGACGCATGGCTGTGGCCAGCGCCAGCGTCAGCACGCCGCAAGCCACGAAGCTCGTGCTGGGCCACAATGCGGTCGCTGACATCCGCACCTTGCTCTCCAAGGCGAAACCCGACGAGCAAATCGGGTTCAGCTGGGGCAGCGGTATGGCGCACATCAAGACCGCCCATGCCGATCTTCGCGTTGGCGTCTTGGCCAGCGCCTACGTCGATTACGAGAACATCATGGCCGCCAATGCGGTCAATCCGTTTCATGTCGGGCTGGCGGGCCTACGGGAAACACTGACGCGCACACTCATCCTGAGCACAGCCGTCACCGTCAAGCTGAACGGCCGGACGTTGAGCTTCATCACCGCAGACCCGGCCAGCAGGAATGAGGGGCAGGGGAGCGTCGAAAGCATCGAGTTGCCGGAAGATGCGCGTCGCGTCGAGGATTTCGCCATCAGCGTCAATGCCCAGTACCTGCTAGACGCACTAAATGCCGTTCGGGGTGAGCCGGTGCATCTGTCGGTCAGCAAGCCCGACGCACCGCTGATTGTCCTGGCCAATGGCGGCGAGGCGAGGGTCTACGTCATGCCGGTCCGCATCTAACCACTGCGCTCAAACATTGCCGCGATAGCCCGACTCTTTGCAACGGTCGGGCGGTCGTAGTTTCTCAAGCCGGCCGCTTCCTCCGGCATCACCCTGGCCGCACCGGAGCGAAAGAAGCCGGCATACACACGGGGTAGGGGCCACCGTAGCACGTCCCAGCCGATCAAGACTGCGGTGATCGGAGCTAGGGCGCCGGATGCACTCACGGAGGCGGGGAGTGCCGACTCACCGCACAACGAGCGACCGTCGGCGTCCTCCACCAGGAGCCGGCGCAGCGCCGAGAGGTAGGGTGTAGGTGGCAGGGCACCAACGAGTGAAGCCTGCGCATGTCGCGTTAGGACCGCGCGGCAGTTAGCGCCTGCCGCCGAGGGGGAGATTCCGAACTTTCGCGCAAGGTCGGCAATGCGCATGATCTCCCCGTTATCAGGCCAGATCTCCCGCAGGCAATCTGAGTCTTCCGCCCCAGCGTCAAGCCGTTCGGCTCCCGCGTCAGCGCCGCGATCAAGCCGGTGAGTTCACCTTCCAGCGTGTTCTCGATGCGCTGGTACGAGGCCGATGCACCGATCAATGCAGCCTTGTCGCAACTCGACACCAGGGCCAGATCGAAGTGCTTGCGGACCTCGCGGTTGGAAGACAGCAGGTAGCGGCGAAACGTGGCCGTAGGACTCGGCGTGCGGATGCAGGAACTCTACACACCCAAGTGGCAGGCGTCCCGAGGGGGATGCTGGTGGCATCCCTGACGACTGGACTCACCGCATGAGCGAGCAACTCGAAAAAGCGACCTATACCACATCACTCCCCCTTAGCATGGTGCGTGTCCGGCCCGGCCACAACCCGCGCCACCGCTTCAATCAGGAGGAGCATGACGGCCTGTGCCACACGCTGTGCGAGGAAGGGCTGATGCACCCCATCGCCGTGCGGAAGCTGGGCGAGGAGGAGTTCGAGATCATCGCGGGTGAGCGCCGTTGGCGTGCTGCCAAGGACATCGGCTGGACCAGCATCGATGCGAAGGTGTTCATTTGCTCCGAGCAGCAGGCACGACGCATGGCGCGCATCGAAAACCTGAAGCGCGTGAACCTGAGCGTGCCGGAAGAAGCCTACCTGGCACAGGACCAGCTGGACGATTGCGAGGGCGACTATGAGCAGACCGCCCGCGTGCTGGGCTGGAATGTCGCCAAACTGCGCCACCGCCTGCAGCTGCTCCACGCATCGAAGGCTGTGATGGATGCGCTGATGGACCGGACGATCCAAGTCGGCCATGCCGAGCTTCTGAGCACGCTCCCCACGGAGAAGCAAGACGATGTTCTCGCCAAGGTTGTCGCGCACAGGGCGTCCGTCGCGCAGCTGCGCGAACAGCTGCAGGGCGTTTCGATTCCGTTGGCGCAGGCGAAGTTCAATCTCGTTGGGTGCCGGGATTGCCCGCACAACTCCAGTCAGCAGAGCAGCTTGTTCGCGGAACACATTGAAGCAGCGCGCTGCACCAACTCCGGTTGCTTCTCGACCAAGACGGCCGCATGGGTGGATGGGCGGCGCGAGGAGCTGAAAGACGATTACGCAGTGGTGGAGCTGCGCACAGAAGTCATGCCGGGCAAGACCATTCCGCTGGTGATGCAGGGTGAGCATGGCGTAGGCAAGGCCCAGTACGAGATGTGCCGTGGGTGTGCCTTCAGGACGTGCGTTCTGGACAACACCGTCGGCAAGACCACCGGAAACGTCGAGGGTCCGCAGTGTGGAAACACTACTTGCAACACAGAGAAGGTCGCTGCGTACAAGGCGGCGTCGGCACCCGTTCCTAAGGCAGCAGCCCCGCTGGTCGAAGTGGCACAAGACAAGCAGCAGGGTGAACAGGTCGCGGATAAAAAGCCTGCGTCCACTGGCGACCAGGCAAGCGACGGCGTACAGCAGGCGTCATCTCAGCGTGTCGCCATTCCGAAAGCGGCAAAGCTGGCCTACCAGTCCGTAGTGCGGCGCGGCGCGGCGTCCATCGTGACCACCGAACCGCGTGTGCTGCTTGCGCTCGCCGCTTACGGCCTGTTCCAGCTTGGCCGGTCGAATTCCGGCCTGACTGATAACGTCCTGCCGCCCAAGGTGCGAGCCAAAACCGGAAGCAGTGAGCGCATCGGCCGCCTGATACAGATGGAGAAGGGTGACTTGCAAGCGCTGATGGTGAGCATGGCCTCGCAGTTCCTCACGGAGAATCCGGAGAACTTCGTGCGCGATGTTGATCGCACCCGCATCAACCGCACCATCGTCAAGACCTTCAACGTTGACATGGCTCCTCACGTGGTAGTGAACAAGGAATTTCTCGCCTGCCACACGATCCCGGCCATCCATTTGGTGCTAGATGAAAGTGGATTTAGCGCATGGCACAAGTCCCAGTCGGACGGCGAGAAGAAGCACAAGGCGCTGCTCGCGTTTGACAAGAAGAAGCTCATCGACGGGGTTCTGAAAGCTGGATTCGATTTCAGCGGCTATGTCCCCTCGGGCGTCAACACCGACGTGGCCGAGAAGAACTAAGTGCAGGTTCTCCGCACCCGCATGTGCGGGTGAGGGGCCAAGTCATCCTGACATCACATCCACGGAGATTCGCAATGTCCTTCATCGCCAACGTCCTGCCGCTGCTCAAGCATGGCTCCTCGCTGTCGCTGACCTTGAGAGAGGTTAACGGTCAAATCCAGATCGTCATCGAGCCGCATCTGGCGAAGTTCGACCCGGACACCAATGACGAAGTGGTCGCCACGTTGCAGGCGGCCCTGGTGCACCCGGTTCGCGTGACGGCCGAGCGTGACGCTACCGACGCCGCCCTCCTCGAAACCCTGACCAAGCTCGCGCCGGCGTACTCGGCCCTGAGCGACCAGTTGGCTGAACACCAACAGCGCATCGAGGACGCCGCTGCTGCCGCACGCGCCAAAGCGGCGGAAAAGACGGCAGCCAAGCCTGCGAGCAAGGCAATCTCGGCCAAGACCACACCAAAGGCAGCCACGCCGGCCAGCGCCGCCGGTACGACCGATGACGAGGGCGATGATGACGCGGCCAACGGCGACGATTCCGGCGACACCCCGGTGGCCACGCCGAGCGCCACCCCGGCGGCACCGTCGCCCTCCACCGCCAGCTTTGAACTGTTCTGAGGAACTACGCAATGACCACAACTGCATCGACCCTGGAGCGCCGCTTCCGCTTTGGCGTCACAACCCTCGCGGACCCCGACCCGTCCCTCCCGCCGCTGGAAGCGCTGCGACTGCACGTCAAGTCCTACGCCTTCTTGCAATCAGCTGGACTTGGCGAGCCGGTGGTGGAAGGTGATTTGCTCATCTATCCGGTCCAGAAGCCGACCGTCCAGACCAAAGGCGGGCGTAGAAAGGCCGCGCCCCAGGTTCGGGCTTCGCTGGATGAGATCCTGGCATGGGCCAGTGAAACGGTCACGGTAGACATTGGCCAACCCGCAAGGTGGAACGCCATCGCGGTGATGACGCAGCAATGCGCCTCGGCCAAGACCAATCCCCTCATCGACAGTCTCCTCATCCCGATGGCCTAACACCATGCAATCGCTCCCCCTGCTCACCAAGAGGCATGCGCGTCATCAGGTTCAGCCCACCAGCCAACTGCGTGCGTTGGCCGCTAAGCGGCTGGGCGAGGCCGTGCGGCGCGGTAAGGTCTCGCCCAAGCAGGCGAATGACGCGATGCATGGCGGTGAGGCTGGTGTTGCCTCGGTCTTGCTCCCACACCTGTACCAGTGCCGGATGGAGGGCGTGGTCCCCGAGCCGACAATCGGCAATACAACGCACCTCTCGGCCGAGAACCTGGGCAACTTGACTCCTCTGGTGAAGGAGTTGCACGCGGCTGGGCATGTAAAGAACGCCGACCTTGCTGGTGCAAGCCAGAGCAATGCGGGCGAAACGATCCTTCGCCTAGTGATGCTGGGCATCGACAGGGTGGCCGAGGCCGCGAGCGCAAAGTTGCCTATGACGCGGAGTGACTACAGCCCGTTTCACGTATCGCCGCTCGCAATGGCAAAGACGCTTTGCGGACAGGACGGTGAGAGCTGGGAGGTCTCGGCGAACACGGGAAAGGTCATCATTTCCAACGCCGATTCGCCTTTTGTGGTTTTCGCAGACCCTGAGTCTAAAGAGGAAATGTCGGCCCTGTGCTGTGTGGTTCGAGGAATTAATGATCGCAGCGGAAATTGGTTCGTTGTTCCCCCAGATGATGTCCTTTCCGTCGTTGACGTAATGCTGGACGAAGTTCTGCGAGACGTGCGGGTGCATGTGCCGCAAGGTCCGGTATCGACGGACCTGCCGAGCAACGTCCTTGATGCGGTAATGGAGTATTACGGCGTGTTGGAGGATGAGGGTGACGCACTGGACGATGCAATTGAGCGGTTAAACGGCGATCTGCGCCACTACGTTGTGGCCGATCCGTGGAAGATTGGCGATGGAAATCTGGAGAAATGGCTTGCTTCGCCCTCCGGTCCCAACGCCGCACTGATCCAGAGGCTATACGACCTGTATTCCGGGCTGGCGCAGGGCAAGCGCGCCGATGAGCGAGAGGTGGTCGATGGCGAGTACTTCACCTGTGACCTATTTGTCGTCCCCATAGGCTTCTGGAATAACTTTAACGACACGATCCAGCAATACGGGGCTGAATACTGCCCGGCAGAGATCCTGAGCATCGCGCGTTCGGCAAGAACTAAGCGCCCCCATCTCGCCGCATTGGAACTTGCTGTAATGGCTACATCGGTCGCAACGGC
Organism: Xanthomonas sp. NCPPB 3583; assembly: GCF_041475715.2. Classification (NCBI taxonomy): domain Bacteria; kingdom Pseudomonadati; phylum Pseudomonadota; class Gammaproteobacteria; order Lysobacterales; family Lysobacteraceae; genus Xanthomonas; species Xanthomonas sp. NCPPB 3583. The sequence goes on along the minus strand of NZ_JCAQNY010000002.1, from coordinate 70,033 downwards.
CATGGCGCGGATCTTCATAGATGAGTCACCTGATTGACACCCCAGATGCAGAATCCCTGAAGAACTACATGAAGCAGAACAGCGTGGCGCCCACCCATGCGATTCTGTTCTATCAACGACGGGGGAGGCTGGTTCTTACCACCGCTCATACAGTCGATAGCCACCGAGGAACTCCGCGAATTGGGCCAGGCCGACCCATGACGCCTGAGCAAGAGGCCAGTATCGTTGCTGTGCTGATGGGCCGCGAAGCCGATGACGGTAGCAGCAGGGTGCGCGTGATGCCGCAGAACGTTCTGCATACCGACGGCGCAAGCACGACTTGGCTGCAACCATCCGTGGTGGAGCCAATGGTGCTTCGCACCGGAAGCGATGCAAAGACGGTGCTGGCTCGCTGGCCTACTCTGGTGTTCCATGCGCGTAACCGCCAGCTCTATGTGGTGGCTTTGAGGGATGACCAGTGGCCGAGCGATGACAGCCTGGTCTTCCACTGCCCGACCGGCAACGTATGGGCCAAGACCATGGTCTGCACCGGAACGGCTGTACTGCCGATGGGCTGCACCCCCAGCGAAATCCCCGCATGGAAGGCATCCTTCTACGAGAGTGCGTTCACTCATGGCAACCACGGCAAGACGATCACTGTACCCAAGCCCAAGGGTAAGGGTAAGAGCATGGGGCATCAGGCTAACCCTGACCCCATGACGTACTGGGCCGCGCGTGACGGCGTGATGGACGCCTTCCCGAGCGAGCACCTGACCCCGTTGAAGATGACTCTCTCCGAATGGATGAGCAGCCTGGTCCTTGGGGAGAACGTCGGTGATTGAATTGGCAACTCACGCCGCGACCCAGCAGCAGCTGGCCATCATTCTGGCGTGCCCGCTAGTGTGCGTGCCACCGGGCGAAACCATGACTCCGCTATCCGCGCCCGGCCGGCGTTGGGTCGTCGCGAGCAACGGCACCTACCTGGAGCATCGCTCCCTCGCGTTGCATGTGTGCTTTCGGGTGTCCAAGCTCGACACGACCTTTGGAACTGCTCGCCAGTTCATCACCGCTATCAATGGGCCGGTGCCGCGTGAACTGCTAAGCAAATGCCTTAACTTGGCAGTGCAGGCAGGCAGCAACGAAACCGCAGCGCTGATTCATTGGAACCCGACCGAAAGACAGTACGAGCTAGGGCAGCCGGTGATTGAAAGCGCGAGCAAAGCCCACGTCACGTATCGGGACGAGTCGCAAGACGACCTGCTGGTCTACGACTTTCACTCGCACGGTTCTCATCCCGCGTTCTTCTCCGCGACGGACGATGCTTCGGATATGTCCCGCATGGGCCCGTACATCGCAATGGTGGCAGGTAACTGCGACAGTCTGGAGTCGTTGAAAACCTGTGCCCGCATGTGCATGTCGCCGTATCTGTTGAACTTGCAGGACTTCTTCAAGCACGGCGAGCTGCCATGAACAAGCTGCAAATTCCGGCCTCTTGGCTCGATGACCCGATCCGCACATTTGTATACGGCGCCGGCGGCACAGGCTCTCAGGTCATCGACCAGCTTGCTTCCCTAGATGCCTGCATGAAGCAGTTGGGCCATCCTGGCTTCAAGGTCACAGTGTTCGATCCGGACCGGGTTAGCCGTTCCAACATCGGCCGTCAGCGCTTCACGCACGCGGACGTTGGGAACTACAAGGCGTTGGTGCTTACCCACCGCATCAACGCTTTTTATGGCTTCGATTGGGGTTACAAGACGGAAAAGGGACCGATACGCCCTGGCGGTGTCGATCTTGTAATTACCTGTACGGACCTGGCCATGTTCCGCGCGGCCTTCTCTAAGGACAATGCGTCCTCGACCACCAATGCGCTCTGGCTGGATTTCGGCAATGGCAATGCGGAAGCCCAGTGTGTGCTTGGACACCTATCGCGCAAGGTAGCTACCCGGATTCCCAACGTCGTGGACCTGTACCCGGAACTGGCGCAGATGCAGCGAGTGGATGCGGAACGGCCGTCCTGCTCGGCAGATGAGGCGCTACGCCGGCAGCCGTGGCCCATCAATCGCGAGATCGCGATGAAAGGCATCGGCATGCTCTGGAGCCTCCTGCGCGAGGGCGAACTGGACTACCACGGTGTCCAGATGCGAATGAAGCCGCTTTCGCTCAACACCATGCCCATTGATGCAGAGACGTGGGCCTTTTACGGCTATGCGCCCAAGAAGGCGCGACGCGCAGTGTGATGTGGCTGCGAGGCAAGGACAGCCTGTGTCTCATATCGACCAGGGAAAGACCCTCCAACCTGTCTTGCGCGGTGATGCATTCAAAAGGACCATCGTCCAACGCGAGCTATCCACCGATAGACGCCAATCACTGCTAACCGTAGCTCGTTTTGCAAGAAATCTGTTGCTGCAAGTGTACGAATTGAAAGCCTGCATCATGGATTCAAGAGGAGAGAGCGTAATCGTCACCTCGACCCCCGCAGGCAGCCGCCGTGGGCTCTGCGGGTCACATCACGGCTATAGGGACGACAAGTAGGCCAGTAGCCGAACGTTGTATATCAGGGTGCAAACCCATCTAAGCGAGTAGGCAAAGAAATGGCCCGCGGAATCAATAAAGTCATCCTCGTCGGAAATCTTGGCAATGATCCCGACACGAAGTACACCCAGGCCGGCATGGCGATCACCCGCGTGAGCCTGGCGACCACCAGCATGCGCAAGGACCGCGAGGGCAACAATCAGGAGCGCACCGAGTGGCACCGCGTGGTGTTCTTCGGCAAGTTGGGCGAGATCGCCGGCGAATACCTGCGCAAGGGCTCGCAGGTGTACGTCGAGGGCGAGCTACGCTACGACAAATACACCGGTCAGGATGGCGTGGAGAAGTACACCACAGACATTGTGGCCAATGAGATGCAGATGGTCGGCGGTCGTGGTGACAGCAGTGGTGGCGGTAGCGGCGACCGCCCGCAGCGCGCACAGGCGCCGCGACAGCAGCAAGGCGGTGGCGGTGGCAGTAATCGCGGTGACGGGCAGCGCGCCGGACAGGGCGGCGGACAGAGTTACGCCCCGCGTCGGCAGCAGCAGCCGCCGCAGCAGCAGTCGGCGCCGCCGATGGACGATTTTGCGGATGATGACATACCGTTCTAGGGGATAAGTCATTGATTTTATTGACTTTATTGGCGATGCGGGTGCAATCTTGCGCCCGCTTTTTATCTCTGTCAAACGGTATTTTTCGTCCTACCAGTAGATGCGTGCCGCGGCGTAGCCGCCACACATGGAGGTGTTGAACACGCAAAAAGTTGTTCCGTTAAAAATGGGCTATTAGGAACGTTGACAAGCATCGGTATCGCCTTGAACATTGCTGGCAATACCAGGCAGTGCCTGCTACGAGGTCTGTGCGCCTCCCCCAACGCACCATCTACGCTTACTTTCCCACTCGGGGTTCCCCGACTGGGCGAACCCATATCACCGGAGTTCGCTCATGTTCCCTTCCGAACTGGAAGAAGGTCCTCAAGACCTGTCGTCCTTATTGATGAATCTTGCTTTCCAGTTGGTATTTGATGGCGAGGTAACGCAGGTCGCTCATCTACGTCGTGACCAGTGCATTTGTGCGGGCGCAACGGAGGAACAGTGCTCCCGCATCTGGAAAAGTGCCTTGGCATTTGCCCAGGCATATCTGAGCCCCAAGTTCGTTGAAACCTCCCGCCGCTTTCATTTCGCCCAATGCTCTGCGGCGATGATCGCTGTGGGAATAACTGACTGAGATCACGCTTCAACATCCCGGCTGGGTGCCATGTCACCCATAGGGGAGACATGCGTCCGACCGGCTCTCTGCCGGAATGTGCCACCGACAGAGCAACTCACTTGCTCGGCACAGCACAGGAATCAACGCATGTCCAACTCTGATCAAACCCCGGTTGCAGCCAAGTCCATTCCTTTCTTCGGGACGATGCACCGCGTCGGCAATTCCGTCTTCACCACCAGCCTCAACCTGGCCGTGCGTCATTGCAATCACGGCTATCAGATTGTCCTGATTGCCAAGCGCATCGACAGTAGGGGCAATGAAACAATCATTGAGCTTCCGTCTCCGCACATCGCTGCAACCGCGGCCGAAGCCCGCATGATCGTCGCCGATACGCTCGCCCCATTCGTGGAGCGTTTGATGGTTGGTGAACGCACCACGCACGAATCGGTCCACTAGCAGGCATACAGCCGTCGCGATCGCCGGTTCAACTACCCACCAGGGGAGCATTCCCTGCAGGGGTGCTCCCTTTTCCATAAGAGAGCACACACATGTATCCCAACATAGCGTCAGCAGGAGTGGTTGCAGTAGCGTCCGATTCGGACTGCGAGCTTGAAGCGGGATCGGTTGCCGATGACCCTGCCTTCAACGATCCGTTTCGCACCGAACCTGATAGGGAGCTTTGGCCATGAACAGCCTCGTTGCCCTGGTTTCATCTCGCAACGGCGGCATCGACATCGTCTTGTTCAACAAAGAGCGCGAGCGAACCCTTAGCGTCACTCATGGCACCGGACTGACCGTCACGGACGCCCTGTGCGATGCGCTGGCTCAGCACACCGCCTTCTTCATCGACGAAGACGTCGAACTGGCCCTTTGTGTGGCTGCGCTCCGCAACTCTGAGGTGCAGCTATCTGTCCGAAACGGAACCATCCACGCTCATTAATGGACGCACATGAACCCACTTAACATCCGTGTCGCACATGCGAAAGCTGAAATTGCAATCTTGGCCGGTCGCGACGACGGCCTCGACGCTCTTCAGCTTACCTTGGAGGATGCATTCTCCTTCGGCTACCAGCAGTACTTCGCCGATCGATTGGAAGCACCATTGTTGTTCACTGGTGCTCCCGACCTCAATGCAAGCTGGGTGTCCGGCCAGGACTTCGCGTTCGAGCTCGAACAGATGGAAAACTGCGAGCTTTGCAAGGAAGCACGTGGCGACCCCTGCATGATCCATGGTTGACTCAACCCAAAGGCCCCCGATTCTCGGGGGCTTTTTTTTGTGCGACACGTTTTACAATGGATCTGTCAAGTCAACGGAGCATCTATGTACCCTAAACACGTCGATACCAGCACGCTAGATGCTGATGACTTGGTGGAGCTTCGAGACGGGCGCAAGATTTACATCGTTCCTGACGACGACATGGACAGAGTCGATGTGTTCGACGTGCAGGGGGCTCCAATCGGAGCCTTCCACTTTGTAATGATCGAAGTTGGTGACGATTCGCACTGGCACCACCTGACCTGGCAGTATCTCGATGCACAGGATGGCTATCGTCGGTGTGGCATCGGCCAGAAGGTTCTGGAGACCGTAATCGAACTCTGGGACACCAGGATCACGGCCGGTGAAAGCGATGGGAACAAGAGCGGACTGGGCGATCACCTTGTAGGTGACGGCGCGCCATTCGTGGCTAGAATGCGGGAGAAGGGGTTGATCGCCAGGTCGAGTTACGACCCCGCGCCGGAAGCTAAGTGGGACGATGACTGAAGTGCAGAATTCCTGCGCCACCAACACCCACGCGTAATGATGGCTAAGTTGTAGTAATGGCACCCTCCAAATCCAACAATGTCTTCTTACGCGTCGGCCAGCTGGCCACGCTAGGCGTGGAAGACCGTTGGCAGACGGCCATATACCTCCCTGAGTCCATAGACGACCTGCGGACTCAGCACAGTTCAGCGCTCGCGTTGAGCACAGAAGCGTTCGAGCCGATCGTGCTTAGGCTGGTATCTGCACCAACCGTCACCAACCGCCCGTTCCTGATGGTCAAGGCGACTGTTGAGGACCGCGAGCGCGGCCAGTATCAAGCCCAGTTCAGCGGCGACCTGCAGGCATGGATGGATAGCCTGAAGCAAGGCTTGGTGATTTGTGCCATGGCCAAGGCTCGTTGGTGGAATGAGACCCTGACCGTACTGGTGAAGGAGAGCATCGAGAAGGAGTGGTACGGAAAACTTCGGCCCAACTACAAGGGCCGTCCGAAAGGCTTGCCGGGCTCGGATCTTCGCCGACTGATTCACCAGTACCTAGAAGAGGGCATTCCTGGAGCGTGTGATCGCTTGGTCGAGCATCTCGCTCCCCTGGGAGCCATCCATGAGCTGCTGGAAGAAGTCGGGTGCCCTAGCTGGAATCTGAGCACACTCTTTCAGCAAGCACACCGCCCGCGAACGCCTGAATACTGGGAGCACAGCATCTCCGCGCTGACGCGTCTGGATGCGCTTGCCGGATTGCATCGGGCAAAGGCCGGTGGGCCGAAAGCAGTTTCCAATCCTTTCCGCATTCCGACAGTAGAGGACCGATTACGATCTGCCGGCATCTCGCTAACGGACGACCAGACCAACGCGCTCATGGTTTACCGGGCTGCTTTGGCTGGTAAGAAGCCTGCGCGAGTGATGACCTTGGGTGATGTCGGAACTGGAAAGAGCCTGTGCATCTTCATGGTCGCCGCGGGCATCGCCGATCAGGGGGGGCGTTCCATGTGCCTCTTTCCCAACTCGCAGCTTGCCGTCCAGATGATGGAGGACTTCAAGCAATGGGCGCCCGACATCGAAATGAGCCTGGTGATCGGCGACAGCGATGCGACGGTGAACCTCGATGCGTCGATCCTGATCGGAACAACTGCGTTGCTCACCCGCAGGCTTTCAAAGGTGGACGCAGTTCTCGTCGACGAGCAGCATCGCTTCAGTCGTGAGCAGCGCGAGAAAAAGGTCGGGCGACATACGCACCTGTTCGAGTTCACTGCTACCTGCATCCCCCGCACGGAGGCACTTGTTCGCATCGGCCTGTACGAGACTGTTGAGTTGCGGCAGACATTTGCTCCGAAGACCATCTACACGCATCTGCACATCGGGCAGGAAGGCCGACGCGATCTGTTCAACTTGCTTTCTAGTGATCTGAAGAACGGGGGGCGCGTGCTGGTTGTCTACCCACGGAAAAACCTGGATGACGTCGATGGCATTGAGGGAGCGAACGCGCGCGAGGAAACCAACCCCATGCATACGGTTGAAGGTGCGCTCCCCGGCTGGCAGGCCAAGTTCGGCAATCAGGTCGCGTCCATCACCTCCGACAACACGACGGAGGAGAAGGTGGACACGCTCAATGCCTTTGCCGAAGATCGCATCAAGGTGCTAGTCACCACGACCGTCGTCGAGGTGGGGCTGAACCTGCCTAAGCTCTACCGAATCGTCATTGTGGACCCAACTCGATACGGCCTGGCCACCCTGCACCAGTTGCGTGGGCGCGTGGCTCGCAAGGGCGGGGAGGGACACTGCGAGCTGCTTTGTGGCGACAAGCTCAAGGCTGAGCAGCAGGATAGGCTGGAATTTTTCTGCTCTACTTCGGACGGCTTTAAGATCGCCGCCCGTGACCTGGAGCTGCGCGGCGCCGGCGATTTGGGCAGCGGCAGCAATCGCCAGTCCGGCGCCGACTTCGTGTTCTTGATCGGGCGCAAACTCAGTATGGCGGACTTCAGTTTGGTCCTGCCGATCTACACCCGGCGGATGCCCGAAGCTGCCTGAAGGAGTCGGAAAAGGGGGGCATTCCGCATGCTCATCCGCGGGTTCGTTACATCGCACGCCCACTACAGTCCACCACGTCCCCAAACCGTGGCTCGACTCCTTGAAACTGCGAATCCTCTCCCTGGCGGTGATCGCCTCCTTGGGCGCCGGCTCTGCGCTGGCCGCCGACCACACCCATCGAACCGAGGATGCCGCAGATCCGGACCTCGAGCGACTTGAAGCATCAGCGAAGGGCGGCAATGCGGTAGCCGCGTCCAAGCTGGCCGCCCTATATCAGCAATCGGGCGACCGCCAACTGCAGGCCAAGGCTCTGGACGTGCTGTCTTCTTGCGACGCTCAGATGCACCCAATTTGCCGGGTGGATCTCGGCCTGGCCTACGGGCGTCAGGCGCTAAGAGATGACCTGGACGAAGATCGCCGCCAGCAGCTGGCTCGCCAGTCCATCTTTCGGGTCACCCATGCAGCGCACATGGGCAACGCCGATGCCGTGCAGCTGCTGACGGACTTCGCCAACGCCGGCTTGGGTGGGCGCCGTACGGCGGAAATCGCCGCGGCACCACCCTCGCATGAAGCAGGTTCCAGAGCGCTGGAAGCTCGCCGCCCCCTCCTGGAATTGCCTGCAATTAGGCGCCCGAAACCGACGAAGGCCGCCTTTTCGGAATATCGCAAGGACGGCGGATTCCTTGCGGCTGCGCCTCGCCCGCTACTGAAGACGCTCACCCGCCCATTGGAACTCACGGCACGGCCTGCACAGCCTATGCCCGTACTGGTTGCGTCCGTTGGCACAGTGCCGATGGTGCCGGCGACGCTGGAGCTGCAGGGCCTCCAGGGTGAGCTTGACCAAGCTATGGAGCAGCTGCAGTTGGCTCGTATGCAACTGGAGGAATCCAACAGGACCATCACGGCGCTGCGCGAGCAGATGCTGACCAGGCAAGTACCCGCTTCGGAATTTGTCGATGCAGCCACCCTAAATCGCAAGGCGCTGGATGCCGCCATGAACGGCGACTATGAGACTGCAATACCGATGTTTCGCAAGGCTTCCGAGCTCAACCATGCAGGGGCGATCAACAATCTCGCAGCAATGTTCGTCAACGGAACTGGCGTAGCGAGGGACATGCAGCAGGCCGTCAATCTCTTTGAACGGTCGGCTCAGCTTGGCAATGCCGAAGCCGCCGAGAATGCCGCTCGGATCTACAACTACGGCATCGGGCGGAGCAAGGATCCCAGCAGGGCCCGTACCTGGTATCGGAAAGCCATTGAACTCGGCTCCGTGCGCGCCGCGCAGGAGCTGTCGGACATGGAGCGCATCATCGAGGCCGATTTCTACTTCAAGCATGTCTAGCGCCAAGCGTGTTTCCCCCAAACCGATTTTTGGTCGCCGGCTGAGCGTGGTTAACTGATTTCAAGGGCAGGACGCCCACGCCTCGTCAGGGAGGCGATCACAAGGACAGCAATAGGGTTTCGCGAAGGAGCGGTACGACCAGCACACGGGCAGGAAGCTCGGAATCTGGTGGGTGGCAGGATGCCAACCCCGACCATGGAGAGGCCTTATCAACCCCGCGCCGTAGGGAACACGGCGCGGGGTTTCTCGTTTAGAGGTCAAAAAAGGGGTAGAAACGGCCGGTATTTCTTGGATTCGTTACACCCGCGTGCAGCCAGAATCGATCGCATGGGAACGAGGATCTATCCATGTGGTTAAGCAGGCTGTTCGGCAGCATATCCAAGGCAGAACCGTCGGCGCCGGCAGAGAAGATGCCGCAGGCTGAAGAAACTGGCGAGGCACCGCCGTCGCCTGCAGACACGCATCAGGTCAACACCGCGGCGATCGTGCATCGCGCTCAAGTTCCGCCGGCGGGGCCCTCCTACGCTGGCCAACCCGTTCCTTTTTACCCAAACCGCGAAGAGGCCGTCCCATCGGCCCCGCCGGACGTGCTGCTGGAGACGCAGGGCGCTCTGGTGCAAAAGCTGCACCAGGCATCGGGCTTCAGCTACGGCGATTTCGACCGCTACCTGCGTCCTGTTCTACGTAGCTACGCGGAATTTGTGCACCTGCTGCCGGCATCGGAGAACCACCATCACTGGGACATCGGAGGTCTGCTACGCCATGGCCTGGAATGCGGCTATCACGCCGCGAGGCGTTGCGAGGCGGCCGTCTTCGCCTTGGACTTCACTCCGGCACAGCGCAAGGCGCTTGAGCCTCGATATCGCATGTGCGCCATTCTCGGTGCCCTGATGCACGACCTCGGTAAGCCGCTATTCGACGTCGGCGCTGTCGATGAGAGCGGGAAGCTGCAATGGGATCCGCACGTCCTTGCACTGCATGCCTGGCTGACCGAAAACAAGCTCCCGCACTACTTCATCACATGGCGTCACGCGCCGCGTGGGACGAAGCATGAAGCCTTCACCACTGCCGCCATCTATCGGATCGTGCCAGAGGAGACTCTGCGATGGATTGCCGCAGCCGGCAGCCAGAAGCCGTTCTCTGAAATGCTGCTCGCTATGACCTCACGGCATGATCCTTCCAACCCGCTGGTGGATATCATCAAGCTGGCGGACCAGATCAGCGTTTCCCGCGACATCCTCGCTTCTCGTTCGCGACTGGCCCAAACCGGTCAGGGCGGTCTGCGATCGGTGGCATCGCGCCTTGTGCGTTCGCTTCACGACAAGATCCTTTCGGGCGAATGGCGCTTGAACCGCGTCGGCGACCCGGTCTGGTACACAGATGACGGAATCATTGCCGTGTTTCCGGAGATCACCCACCGTATGGTGCAGTCGCTGCGCGATAGCGGTGAGCAGGGAGTCGTGCACGATTCGATGCAGGTTCTGGAGATCCTGGCCGATTACGGCTTCACCCAACCTAATATCCTCCCTGATGGCCGAGCCATGCACACCTGGCATGCCACCATCGATGGAGAGGACCGTGGCAAGCAGTTTTCGCAGCGCTTGCAGGTCATCCGATTCCATACCGAGACAATCATCCCCTCGGTGACCGTGATGCCGACGCCGGTCAAGGTGACCTGGGAGCCTGCCCCGGGACAGAAAGCCGTCAGCGCGCCCGCCTTGCCAGCTGCAGCGACCACGAAGGCTGAGGAGGAGGCGACCGACCAGGCCCACGTCGAAGAGCTGAAGCAGGCTCCGATCGTCCTGGCCAGCGGCGAGCTTCCTGCCAAGCCGAGCCTTGCCGATGCCGGCACATCGAACACCGTGCCCTCGGCACCAGCTGTGCCGCCACAGGAGCTGAAGGCAACGCAGGACGGGCACGCCGCGTCTTACCCACACCTTTACCCGGCTGACATGCTTAAAGACGTTGCCGTGCCAGAGCGAGTTGGTGGGGACGCTTCTGATCCCGTCCTACCGCCTGCTCAGGAGCTCACGGGACCAGGCGAACTGGCCATCAAAGAGGCCCCGAGTGGTGCCGACGACCCTGACCACCCGTACTTCCGCGATCGATCGACAGAGAAGGATTCGCGCACGGAACAGATGCGAGAGGCACGGGAACTGATGCGTTCAAACTGGCCGCCGGCGACCGAGGAAGAGGCCAACGAGTGGCTGAGCGCAAAGCGTCCGATGGGTATCTATCTGCAGGATATAGCCACGGCAATGAAGGCTAACAAGCTGCGCCTGGGCGAACACATCTTCCTGCTTGATGAGCGCGTCAATCTCAAATTTCCCCTTGTGTTCGAAGGTCTCGGCGCCGACGTGTATGAGCTACGCACTGAACTAAGTGAGATCGGTTGGATCGAGCGCGACCCGTCCACACCTGCGCGAGTGAACGTCTCCATCACGCATCCCCGCACGTCGCGCCCAGTGGAATGCATTCGCCTCAACGAGGACATGAGCCAGGTGTTTCAGCTCGTCGCAGCGAGTGCGTTCGTCTCGCCTGTGGAGAAGGAAGAACCTGCGTCGGCACCCACCACCATCGGTCCGTATCTAACAGCCGACGACATCGGCAAATGGACGGCCATGTCCTTCGCTGGCACGGGCGACCCAGAGCAGGCGGCTGTGCTGCGAAATGCGGTCTACCGCTTCTTCAAGGATCGGCACGCCCCCACCGAAGACACTCTGGACAATCTGGTCGACTTGGACGAGCGGCTTACCAAGGTCACCATAACCGACTTCCTTGGCGCACACCGCGGTATCAGCCGCACGGCCGTCCACAACAAGTGCGCTGACAAGGCAAACCCGCTGTTTGTCATCACCCAGTTCCCCAACGCCGCTGCGGCGCGCTGGGAGCTGCGGATCAACCCAGCCTACAGCGCCCAGCAAGACGCTGAGATGGCAACGCTTGTGCGCGATCGCATCTATAGGGAGAACAATCCGTGAGTGTCTTCAAAGACGTCTACAGGTACGAAGATCCGTTCCGGACCATCTACGAGTTCTACGCCATCGCGGCCTGGGCCGTGGCAGCCTTCCTGACAATTCTGGTGCAGGCTGTGAGCCCCTTTCCGCCTGGGATATTTATTGTCGTTTCGGGACTGTGCCTTGCCATGGCAGGAGTCAGGGGCTTGAAAGCGAAAAAGCTTTGGTCTTTGCAGAAGAACCTGAGTGGTCAAACCCTATCTTTTATGACTCGGCGGGAGCTGCGCGATATTTGCGCGTCCCATCCACAAGAACTGTTCCTGGGCTTCGGCTTCACCTGGGCGCAAGACATGGCGCAGATGACACATCAAATCGAGCGCGCTGATCCAGCACGGCTAACCTTCGACGACAGGAAACAGATGGGACAGCCGTGGATCCACGGCATCGGCATGATGAAGGAGGGACCAATTTTCCTGCCGCTGGACCATACCGCAGGCCACATTCTGCTGATCGGCACGACCCGCGCCGGCAAGTCCCGTACGTTGGATTCGATCATCGCCCAGGCAGTCGACCGCGGTGAATCCGTGATCATCTGGGACCCGAAGGGCGATAGGGGCCTGCGCGACTCAGCGCGTAATGCATGCGCGGATTCGAACCGACCAAACGACTTCGTCTACTTCCACCCCGCGTTCCCAGAGAACTCAGCTCGTATTGACCCGCTGAAAAACTTCAACCGCGCCACCGAACTGGCCACCCGCGTTGCAGCACTGATTCCGTCCGAAACCGGTAATGATCCCTTCACCGCACATGCGATGGGCGTGCTGACCAACATTTGCGAAGGCATGCTGATGGTGCACAGCAAGCCGACCCTGGTGAAGCTGAAGCGCTATGTGGACTCCGGCGTGGAAACGCTCCTGCGCCAGGCTTGTGAGAAATACTTCACCACCGTCCATCCGGAATGGAGGGATGAGGTCAAACCATTCCTCGACAAGGCCAAGAAGAACGATAAGGCGATCTGCAACGTCTACGTCGAGTACTACCGTGACGTGATCCAGAAGAAGAAGCCGCATGCCGGCCTTGAAGGCCTTATGGGCACCTTCAGCCACGACGCATCGCACCAGCAGAAGATGCTGGCTTCGCTCGTTCCCGTGCTGACCATGCTCACCTCAGGCACGCTGGGTGGACTACTTTCCCCGGATCCGGACGATGTTGATGATGAGCGTCCTATCACCGACTTTGCACGCATCATCGGCAACCGCCAAGTCTGTTACATCGGCCTGGACTCGTTATCAGACAACATGGTCGGCTCAGCAATCGGCTCCATGTTTGTTTCGGACATGACTGCGGTTTCGGGCGATCGCTACAACTTCAGTGAAGGAGCGGACACAAAGCCCGTCAACCTCATCATCGACGAGGCAGCAGAGCTGGTCAGCGACAAGATGATCCAGCTGCTGAATAAGGCAGGCGGTTCCAATCTTCGACTGATCATCGCCACGCAGACCTTCGGTGACTTTGCAGCGCGAGTGGGCTCGGCTGAGAAGGCGCGAATGGTGCTGGGCAACCTGAATAATGTCATCGTCCTACGCACGATCGATGGCAATACGCAGGAGTACATTGCCGAGTCGCTGCCCAAGACATGGGTGCGCCACATCGAGTACGGAAAGGGCACCGATACCGGAACTGCCAAGGTAGGTGAGTTCGGATACCGCATCACCGAGTCGATAAAGGAAACCCAAGTGCCGCTGGTGGCGCCGGCGATGCTCGGCTGCCTGCCGAACCTTGAATTCTTCGGCCGCATATCCGGTGGCAAGCTGGTCAAGTGCCGAATTCCGCTGCTTGACTCCACGCCCACGCCAGAGAAGGAGCGTGCGTAATGGCACATCGCATCGAGGAGGCACTCACTACCTGGAAATTCATCATCATCGGGTGCTTGTGCTACCTGGCGGCCATCGCCTTGTTCGCGTCTGAAGGCTATGTCAGCAAGATGCTGGAACGGGAGCGTCAACTTAACTATGGCGTACTTGGGGCCGGCCCTGCAGGCCATGCTGAGTCGCGCGCTTACGCCTGGTACAAAACGGGTTTCGTCGACAACGGTATGGTCCTCGGCACCCTCCGGGTCGTTACGCCAGAGCAGGGTTCAGACACCACCAGCACAGCAGCCAAGGCGGTGTCTCCAGCTTTGGAATACGTCGAAAGTCGTGTGAGGACGATGTGGCTACTGGTGTATCAGCTGCTGGTGCGGTTGTCGGTCACGGTGATGTGGTGGCCCTACGGGGTTCTGATCTTCGTTCCGGTCATCATCGATGCATTGACGCAGCGACGCATTGCGTCGACCAATTTCTCAACTCCATCTCCAACGATGCACATCATGGCCAAGTCGATGGTGTGGATATTTCTGGTCGGGGCGGTGGCAATCATCTTCGCTCCGCTCCCACTTAATCCCGCACTAACACCGCTATTGATCATGCTCGGTGCGAGTGCGTTTTGGCTGTCGATCACGATGTTCGCAAAGAGCGCCTGATACATGGAAGGAACCATGCAATACCTGACCGTTCGTGAAGTCTTCCACCGCTGGCTCAATAAGTACAACCAGGACGCGCAGTCGGTGTCCCATGCCGCACGTCGAAAGGCTTTCTCCGCACTTGTAGATCCTACTTTGGGGAGCCACTTGTGTGGCACCTTGAAACAGGAGGATGCGCGGCGGACGCTTCGCGAAGGCGCGGCACTTCGCTCCCTAGATTCGGCCGCGGCCGCTTTTCACATGCTCAACCAGGCGATGGCCTGGGCTGACCTGTGGCCGGCAGAAGCTGTGGTGTATGAGCCGTTCATCGCTGGGACGTCCCTTGAGATCCCTCTGTCTTCGTATCAGGTGGCCGCCCTGGTGACGAAGCTTCCGGTGAACTACAGGGTTGCCTGCCACATCATTCTGCTGACTGGCATCAAGCCTGCGACCCTGACATCGATAACGATGGGCGCTTTCATGAGCGCGTTCGAGGCGTCGATCGACACGGACAGCCCTGACCTGATCCATCCGGTTTACGTGGCCAACTCCCCCCAGCCGGTTTTCCTGACAAACCCCGTGCTGACCGCCATGAACAAGCACGTTAGCAGGTGCAAGGACGCGGAGCGGGTGTTTCAGATGGCACCAACCTCCATCGCGTCAACCTGGAACCGATATGCGGGCGATGCCCCTGTACTAAATCGCTTCAAAGGCACTGCAGCAACGCACCTGCTGAAGCTCGGCGCCGACGCGCACGCGCTCTCTGCCAACCTCGGGGTAAGCTTGGCGTCCGCAGGTGCGCTCATGGAGCGTCTACGTCCCGCCAGCCAGAGCGTGCAACATGAAGCATTAGCTTGACCAGCCGTTTCTGAAAGCGCTACAGCGGAGAATTGATGGCGCTAGCTTTTGACAACTGCCATGATTCTAAGAGCCACCGAAAGCTGCGCAACTGCGCCAGCACAACACAGGTCGTAAGGCGACCCCGCACTGTTGGTGGCACGAGTCACCATTGATGCGACTGATTCGTGAAATAGGCGACGGCCTTTCGCGAAGGCTCGCTGGGTCCGATTAGCTGCGCCAAAGGGAATGCCGAGCTCCGTGCTTGATGCCGGCACTGGCGGTCGCCAACGGTTCGACCTGCATGACGCCCAAGGCGGATCCGCCTCGCTGTCGCCACGCCCGGCTGGGGGTAGGGCGGTTCACTTACCGCCACTGCCCGGCCTTGCTCGATGTAGGCGCTGGCCAGCTCGACGGCTGACGGTATCGACTTGCAGGAGATCCACGTCGCCAACGCGGCCGGCAGCTGCAGCACCTGGTGCGATCGCATTGGCCGTGGCCACCGCGACTGCGCTGGGCGCAGCCAGGGGCAGGTGGCGGTGCTCGATGCCGGCGCCGGCCAGCTGGTCGACCTGCATCTGTACCGGGAACATCCGCGGTGATTGAGTCAGGATCTACGCGACGGCACGAATCTCGCTCTCCACATAGACCAAGCGTAGTTCAGCATTCAGTAGCAACTATCGGTGCCTCGCGTGAGTATGCAGACCTGACACATGGGCCAAGCCGCCGTCGGCCGGCTTGGCCGGCGGATCTGAGCTACCAGGTGTTGCTCAGGTGCCATGCGGGTGAGCGGTAACGCTAGCGACCGGTCAGGCATCGCAAGAATGCGTGCCAGTCCAGCGGTGCTTGTACCGGCGCTGGATGCAAGCACAGAGAACCTGGTTGCACCAACTTTGCAGACTCGCAAAGCTCTAACGCGGCAAGATCGAGCTTTGGTTGCCTTCGAGCTCAGACCTGCAGCACGATCACTAGATCAAGCCAGCTTCCGCCAGGAACTCGGATGGCTGCGCGTCGGAGTTACGTTGATAGCTGAGGAACAGATTGAGCTTGGCACGCGTCATTCCGACGTAGAACAGCCGTCGCTCCTCCTCGACTGGCGACTGATTGGAGGGGATGACGCCCTGCTCGCAGCCGACGATCCAAACGTGCTTGAATTCGAGTCCCTTCGAGGCGTGCAGGGTCATCAGACGTACCGCATCGGAATCTTCGTCTGTGCCTTCTGCTTGGCGCTGGATGTGCTGCAGGCGCTGCTTAAGAGTGCCCGAGAGGCGCGCTATGCTGCCCTCGCAAGACGCGAGTAGTCGATTGTTGCGTTCGATGGTGGCCCGACTGGCTTGGGCGCTGTACATGTTGCGGCTCATGAACATATTGAGTCCCAGGAACACCCGATCCACACGACTTGGATCCTTGGCCATCTCCACCCACGTAGGCACCACGCTGGCCAGCCGTTTAACCATGGGTGAGTCCGACTCGTCAGGCTCGTTCAAGAAGCGCTGCAGAGCACCTGGGCGCGAGGCCATAACGCGGCTGGTAATACGCGTCAGATCGCTTTCATCAACGCCACCGCGGCGCAACAGTTGGTCAAAGCCGGCCATGTCGCCAGCGGCAAGTGATTTGAGCACTGAAAGGAACAGGGCAGGAACTTCCAGTTCCCAGAATGGCGTGCGCCCGGACCGTGTGGAAGGGATTCCGCTCTCTTGCAGGATCTGCTCTACCTTCTCCAGCTGGCTGTTGGTTCGGGCCAGCACTGCCCAGTTGCCGTAGTCGCCATTGTCCAGAATGGCAGCGGTGAGCGCCGTGTTCTCGGCGCCACGATCAGGAAAGCGAAGCACGCGGACCTGTCCATGTGCCTTGTTTTCGGTGACCAAGTTTTTGTGCAAGCGCTCGGCGTTGTAGGCGATGAGTTTGGATGCCGGCGCGAGGATCTCGGCTGCACAGCGGTAAGTCGTGTCCAGATTCACCACCTGGGCATCAGTGAGCTGCTGGAACTCGGTCATGCATTTGTAGCCGCCAGCGAATCGGAAGCCAAAGATGGACTGATCGTCGTCGCCAACGACCGTGACCTTGGCCCCGTGCTTGATGTGCTCGGCGATCCACTTGAACTGGATGTCATCCGTGTCCTGGAACTCGTCAGCGAGCATGTAGTCAACTTTGTACGGCACAACGAAATCTGGGTGGCCAGCACCCTTGGCCATGCCGCGCGTAGCGAGCAGCAGCAGATCCGAGAAGTCGTGGAAGCCCCGTTCGGCCATCAGTTCGCGGTAGCGGAGGTAGACCTCCTCAGCCATCTGATTCTGTGGTGAACCAAAAGAGTGATCGATGTGGGTTTTGAAGTATTCGACCTTCGAGGCGATCTCATCGAAGGGATAGATGTTGGTCTGCGTTACCACCTCGGCATAGGCGGATCGCATGATGGCGCCAGCGGCCTGCGCTTTAAGATTGACGCGCTTTCCAGAGCGTTCGAGTTGCCGCTTAGCCAGGCTGTGGAAGGTGCCGCATACCAGGCGATCCCCTAGTTTGGGATTCTGCGATCGGATGCGCTCCTCCAGTTCGCCGGCGGCTGCGGAGGTGAATGTCACGGCAAGTAGACGACTGGCCGGGTCGAGCTCGAGCAAATGGGACGCCCGGAACTTGAGGACCGTCGTCTTGCCCGAACCGGGGCACGCACAAATCATGGCGTGCCCCGCGGCCCGGACTGCTTGCTGCTGCCCAGGGTTAAGCATTAGACCGCTGCTTGATCGGCCTGGCCGGCATCACCCGAGGCGGCGTCGTCGAGGTCGTCCAGTTCGTCCTGCAGTTGCTCGACGGTGGCTACTGGCCGATCACCGGCATCGGTCGGCAGATCGCCTCGCGCCTTCAGCATCACGTAGGTGTGCTTCAGGGAGCGAATGAAGCGCTTGACGCGATTGCGCCACTGCGAGGTGATCGCAACGCGTTCGGCATTGAGCATGGCCGAATTGAAGGTAAGAGAATTGGTGATGTAGTAGAGCTCGTCCAGGTCTTTCAGGATGTTGAGGAGCATCACAGCGTACTTGCTGGACACCGGCACATCGACGGTCTTGGGTACGTAGCCACCACCAGAAAGGCTAACGCCTTTTTCCTTGGCCTTCTGCCGCATACGCTTCAGATCGTTGGCCAAGTCGGAAGCCAGAGCGCCGACAAGAGCCGACATCGAAAGCTCGGTTTCCTTGATGCGCTCGATGTTTTCGTTCTGATAGTGCGGAAGCACGAATTCGATGTTGTAGAACGATTCGTGTGCATGAGCGAAACCGACGTCGGCGAGCTTCACGACCTCCAGGCTGCGGAGCGTGACTTCCAGACTCTCGCGATAGGCGCCGTCGGGAATATCGAAGCCCGCGATGCCCTTCGGCGGCTTGCGGGGAGGAGCAGACGCGTTGGCTTTCTGGGCTACTGCGACAGTTGAGACAGTTTCGGCGGCGGCAGCAGCAGTGCGAATCGCCGCGGGACGGGGCTTGTTGAGCTTTGGTGCAGGTGGCGCACCCGTCGGGGCGTCCTGCGAGGGCTGGACAACAGCATTCATGGGTATTCCTTCCTGTACGGCGGATGCCGTATAGCCATTCTTCAAGACCGACACTGCGCGGAATGTGCGTTTGAACAGGCGTTTTGCCCCTCCATTGCTGGGGTTCGTTGCATGCCAGAAATATTTTCGAAAACAGGTTTTGAAGGGCGCAACTGCCCTTGACACTCCAGCCGAGCCACATCTAAGCTTTCACACAGCTTGGTTGTGTTCGACTTTTAGTCTTACCAACCCGATGAGAGGTCCAGAGGCCCAACCCTCCAAAAATAAGGGGCCGAATCCATCCTTTGAGATGGTCTATTCAAGTCAGCTCGCTGACATTTTTCCCGGCCTAGTGCCGACATTAGATCCACCAAGTGTGGATACCGCTAACAAGCGGTCACCCAGTCCAGTCACGCCTACCTTCAATCGTGTCGATTGTTGCTGTGCTTCGTGCTGGCCGCGTATCTGACGGCATGTGTTTTTCGCATCCCGATACGTGACTTTGTGTCTGCCTGCCCTCCCAGTTGAGGGTCAGTTGGGCACTGGTTTGCCTGCAATCCACTTTGGCCGACGCGACGTTGCGCTTTGCGCTTCGCCCGCCACCGTGTTTTGCATCCAAGCCTCCACAGGCTAATGACGATCTTTGATCGTGAAGTGCGCCCTGATCGGCGACGTCTGTGCAGTCTCTCTTATCCCACGGGGAACAAAAGTTCCCCGCCAGGGGTGACTTTTTGTTCTCCGGGGGTGTTTCACACCTCCCGGCCAGTGCCACCGGGATTTCTATTTCTTCCGGTTGGCACACCGGTGAGGAACTACCCATGAGCAAGAAGCCCCAAGCCATTCGCCTGTCCGCCAAGCGCCAGCAGAAAGACCGTACCTGGTTGATCGTCGGCGTCATCTTTGCAGCAGTCCTGGTCCTGTTTTCTGTCATGCGTGTTACCGACAGTGACATGGCCCGTGCAGCGGCGATCCAGCAAGTGGAAATCGATACCGAATGTTCGGCTAAGAAGGTGCACCCCCTGGTTGCCTACGCCACTGGCGCAGGCATCGAGGAAAGCATCGACGCAGCGGTCAGCGGCGATATCTCCGGTTGCAATCGCTGATGTAGTGGATCTGCATCAACTCCATTGGCCCTACGGGGCCAGTGGAGATCTAGGCGACTGACTTGCACCCCTATCCCATTGCCGGAGGCGGGTCTCCCACCGAATGCACTTCACAGAGGTGTATTCGGGGGACACCCGCCCCGTCAATTGGAGAAGATCATGAACAATGCTGATGTAAACGTCCTGATGGGACGCCTGCTCGACCGTGAACCGTTGGACAGCCACGCTGAACTGGAGCAGGGGCTGTCCAACCAAATGGATATGAACTCTCTCCGAGCCTTTGCGCGCGAAAATGGCTTGATCCGCAAGGCAGGTCTAGTGCCTGCACGCGTGGCGGCCGGAGCATGAGCAGGAGTTCGGCCTAGACACCCGGCAGGGCAACCCTGTCGGGTGTCCTTCCTCAAGCGCTCTAGGGAGCATTTGAGGAAGGACACCATGGTGTTCTCTCAGTTGCGTGGCCCTGCCACACAAAAACTGGGGTTCTTTCCCCCAACTACCTCAGAACCTTTTTGGTTCTCACCCTTGGGTGTCAATGCAACCGTGAGAGATCATCATGAGTATCAACAATGTCGTTGTAACAGGTCGTCTAACAAAAGACGCTCAGATTGTGGAATCAGATGACAGGCCAGGTCGTTTCGACGTCGAGTTCGTTATTGCGATAAACCACAAGCGTAACGCTGCCAGTATCAGTGAAAAAACTACTTTCCTCACCGTCATGATGAACACGACGGAAAAGGGTGCAGTGTTCTTCTCCCGCAGTCTGTACAAGGGGAGGGCCGTGCTTGTAGTTGGTGGGATCTGCAGTCGTACGTCTCTTGCGCCTGGAAAGAGCAGTCCCTCAATTTACCTGGAGGCTGCCTCGATCGAGACGATGGGCGATGAGCGACCAGCAGCCCAATCCATGCAGTGTGGCCCCGAGGGTATGATCGAGTCTGCGCCTCCGATGGAGGAACAGGTTCCGGTCAAACCCGCTCCGCGGGTATTAGCAGTGCAACGCCCAGGCGCCCAACCACCGCCTGTGTCTTCAACACCTGCTCCTACGCACCAGTACGCGTCACCCGGCCAGAGCAATGGCTACACAAGTGACGCTGCCGCCCTCTACAGGGATAAGGGAATGAGCTCTGCCGAAACCGGCAGCTCAGTGGACCTGAACCTGTGCCGGTGGTAACCCAAATCTAGCCTTCAACACCCATCCCTGGGTTCGATTCAACCCAGGAGGGTCGCGCGCATGCGTGCCTGGGTTGTGGAGATGCATCATGTCTGCAAAGTATCAAGTCACCGACGGCCCTTTCAGTGGAACATTGCTGGACAGGTCCCGGCTTCAGCCGTGGCGGTACGCGAATGGAGATCCCGTAGTCATAAACGGGAAGGAAATGAGCGAATGGACCCCGGACTACCTCACGCCGATCTTTTTAAGGGTTTTCGACCCCCAACTGGGCTGGTCCGTCACAACGGACATGGTCGTCCTCAAGGGTCTAGAGCTACCCGACTATGCCAACCCCCTAGTGGAGAATGGCGTTACCGTGAAGACCAGTTTCGGTGGAGACGTGCCGTCAATGCTGCAGGTCGTCAAGGTCACTGCAACTCTGTCTGACCCTGAAGGAAAGGTCATCCACGCGGTCTCAATCCTGCAGGGCATCCACAACATCAACTCCACGGACCTCGGCTTGAAGAGAGCTCTGCTGCAGCTGTATCGCGGCACAGGCCTTCCTAGCTCACCCGAGGGTCAAAACCCGGTTTTCGTTCCGCAGAAGCCTGAAGAGGCGGTAGCAACCACACCGGTTGCGTCTGTGTCGCAGTCGGCTAACCAAGCTGCTGTTGCCCAGGCGGTGCTTAAAATCCGTCCGATTTCTCAGACGGCTTCGAGAGCGGAGGGCGACGATTTGGACGTTGGTGCTGACCACATTGCATCTTCGGAAGCTGGGTCAGCAATCGAGCAACCTGCTTCGCAAGAAGTAGTGCAACTAGTGGATGTAGATGCCAATAGCAAGTCATCCGAATCCGGCGCGTCTTCGCAGGTTAAAGCTGCCGCAGCGGACGTGACCAAAATCGACAACAGTAAGATCGATCCTCGCTTCCTCACCCAGCTCACGCACTTCGCGAAGCTGGCGGGGGAGGACGTTCGCCAACTGAACGACGACACGGACGCGAAGGCAGAGTTGGTACGCATGCGCCGTATAGCTAATGGGAAGGGTTGATGCCATGCAAAAAACCCTATTCCTGTCGTTCTCGTCTGACTCTACCTACCTAACTTGTCCGCGACAGTACAAGCTGACGAAGATCGACCGACTCACCTGCATCCAGGAGAGTATGGCCACGATGTTCGGAAAGGTTGTGCACACGGCCATCCACCTGTACCTGAAGTCGGAGATTGACAGCGCACTGTTTACGGCACCTGAGTTTTTTGAGCAGGAGTTCGTGCGCAGAGCATCGGCGACCAACCTTCGGCTTCCTGCCAACTGGTCCATCCAGGACTTCATCGACTGCGGTAGGTTGATGATGAAAAGATTCGACGAGTTCTGGAAGCAAGGCGAGTATGAAGTGGTCCTTGATGCCAAGGGTGAGCCAATCCTTGAACGAGAGTTCAAGATCGGTCTGCCTGAAAATATTGAGTACACCGCTATCATCGACGTCATCCTGCGTCGTAAGCGTGATGGTTGGATATTCGTTTGCGACTGGAAGACACCGGCTCAGGCTTCGTTTGAGGGCTTTGCACTACTATCTGAGCAGCTAACCGGCTACCAAGTAGTAGTTGAAGCGTTCATGGCGGAAATGGGCCTTGAGCGGCTCGACGGCACCATGTTCGTTGAGCTCCTCAAACGAAAAGTGCCCGTCAAGCGCGGCGCAACTGGTCCGATCGTCGAAAAGCCTTGTGTCGTGCGGATGCGTAGTGAGGAAGAAAAGCTGGAGTGGATGCAAGCTCGGCTTGAAACTGGCCGGA
Source organism: Xanthomonas sp. NCPPB 3583 (assembly GCF_041475715.2). Classification (NCBI taxonomy): domain Bacteria; kingdom Pseudomonadati; phylum Pseudomonadota; class Gammaproteobacteria; order Lysobacterales; family Lysobacteraceae; genus Xanthomonas; species Xanthomonas sp. NCPPB 3583. Next base: position 47,330 of record NZ_JCAQNY010000002.1, on the reverse strand, counting down.
ACATCAGGGCAGGGAAGTTCCCTAAAAGGCCACTCAGCGCGTTTTCCTCTCCATGTACTCTCTGTGATATGCGTAACCTATGCATGGTCGGATCAATGGATGGTCTTGTTGTTCGAGAACCATTCCAACGACGTGCAGCATGAAACTTAAAAGTCGTTAGTCGGAGAAGTTGAAGCCGACTGTGAAGAAACTTGTTTTTGTCAGTGTGCCGGGATTCGCCTATGCGATCCCGGTTTTTTTCCCGAAAACCGGTTGACACATCAACTGGGCACCCTTAAATTTGTCGTGCATCGACACGACGGTCTGGGCGCCGCTAAAGCCCCATTATTCAGGTCTCCGACCTCTCACAGCGCCCGTTCTGGGCAAACCTTCCTACCCCTTCCAGTGCCCTGCCTAAGGCGGGATTGCGTGTGCGCTTTTCATCGAGCGTAGAGGCAATCCTAGTCATTCGGGATCGTGGGCTTCGTCACCCTCGTCGATTTTGTCAGCTGGTCTGACGGCTCCGTGAAGCTCAAATCACGACATCAATCCCGGTCGGGACGAACTCCCGACTCTGGGGCTTCGTCTTAGCCGGTTTATCGACAAGACGGAGACACCATGAAAGATCGCAAGCATAAGCGCCAGAAGCGGCGTAACAGTCAGGGCAGCCATGATATACAGCCCCAGTTGTTTAGTATCACGGTGACGGACTCGGATATCGAGGTAAGTCATCGCTACACTCGGGACGGAATGCTTGACCTTTTGATCAGCTCTCGCAAAAAGCAGGGCCGATTCTCCAAGGATGCATTTCGCATCAGGCAGCCTGGCAAGGATCGTAAGAAGACCTTGCAGTACAGGCTTCAAATGCGGACCCGCGAGACTGAGCGCGTCGTTGAGTATGTCTCCAAGCCTGCCTGTTCTCGCTACAGCGAGGCTCGCGTCAAGGGAAACGACACGGAATTCAGTCGCGAGGAGATCATCATCATTCACCAGAAAATGCTGACAGCCTTCCAAGAGGCCTTCCAGCAGAACTGGGCAACCAACAACGCCCGCTTGATTGAGTTGGTTGTTTGGATGACCGCAAGCCGACCCAACGACCCGTTCTCTTACGAGACGTGTTGCTACGTCAGCAACGTCGATCCGGATATTGTCAGGGATGCAATCCTGAAACAGGTTCGGGCTCGCTACAAGCATGAGCGACTTCATTACGACGTGTTCCGCCAGTCAGTATTGGCAGCGGAACGTGGCGATGCGGATGCGCTGATGTGGCTCTACAGCACGGACGAATCGGAGTTCTCCTTCCTGGGGCTCTGCAAGATGTTCGACTTTGAGCCAAAAGCTGGACGTTCCACGATTCGCGTGCCCTCCGGCATCGCGAGCCAGGTCGCATAACTACAACTAACCCTACTGGGGAGAATCCTCCCCGACGGGCGGACTCCCTTTTTCCACACTGGAGTCCACCATGTACAACACGAATCTCGAAGCTATCACCATCCCCGCAAACGACCCTTTCGCCGATACCAACGCATTGGCAGCCTCACCCCTGGACTACAGGGTAGCGGTTAGCAAAATGCAGGCAATCGGTCTGACCATCGGCGACGCTGACACAATCGTCGGAGTGGGTACGAAGAATCACACGTACCTATCGACATTGAACCCCTACTTTCACTTCGACAACATCGAGTTCGACCGCCTGTTCTCTATGGCTTTAGCTCGTGAGTGGTCGCGTGATGACGCGGAACCGCGTCGAGGGTTGCTGGTCAGCGGGGATAGCGGCACCGGTAAGACCACACACATTCGCCAACGGCTTGCCATCCAAGGCATCCCGTGCATCGAGGTTACGATGCGGGCGGATATGGAGCCTACCGACCTGCTGTACACGCGTTCTATTGTTGGTGGTGACACCATCATCGAATACGGTGCCGGTGCTCTGGCTGCTAAGCACGGAATCCCATTGGTCATCAACGAGATCGACGCCGCCAAGCCCAGCACATTGCTGGGGTTGAACGAGTTCTTCGATACCGGCACGGTGGTCATCACGGAAACCGGCGAAGTCATCCACGCCAAGCGCGGATTCCAAGTCCACGCTACCTGCAACTCTAAGTTCCTGGACGATCCCACGGATGCCTTCGCGGGTACCCGCGGCCAGAACGCTAGCGTGCTGCGTCGCTTCTTCAGCATGGTGTACGAATCTCCAACGGCGGATCAGGAGGCTGATTTCATCCAGTCCCTGTATCCGGATCTCGATGCCGGTGTCGTCAAGAAGAAAGCCACGTTTGTCGTGGCACTGCGCGATGCAGGCAAGACGCCCACCAAGATCGGCAATCAGAACGTGCAGCTGTCTCGTACTTTCTGTCGCTCGATGGTGATCGACTGGCTGTACCTGGAATCGACCTTCGGCTATATGCTGAACCGTGGCGTTTCACCGGGGCTGTATGCCCTGGGCCCGGTCCTGACCAACTTGATGCCAGATCATGAGAAGGAAGCCGTAAAGGCTCTCTACGAAACGATCCTCGTATAAGGGGTAGCACATGGCCCCGATCATCCTCCGCAAGCGGGAGGCCGACGGCACATTCAAAAGTGTCGAGGTCTCCAAAAATAATGTCGGTATTACCATCACAACCACCAAGCCCGGAAAGAGGCCTAAGACGGACGTCGAGGGTTTTGGTGCACTAAAAGTCCCCGAGCAGGACCGGATCAACGAGATCGTTGGCTCGTACCTTGCACAGGGATTCTTCTCGGAAATGCTCGATGCAGCTCAGGAACCGCTTGATTTTTATACGGCCCAGTTCCTCGACATGGACGCAGTCCACGCCTTCCTTATCGGTGTCCGCCAGTCGGGCTTGGTAGTGAAGGATGTGCCGGGGCCTTCAGGTCTCGATCTTGAGTTCGACGGATTTATTGCAGCCGTCAAGAACAACTTCAAGGGCGTCCAAGTCACCACGTATGTGCCACAGCGCCAAAGGCACCAGGCTGTTCCTGTGTTCTTCGCGATGTCTGCATACGCTGTTGATGTAGCTGCTACCGACGCTGACGCCAATGCATTCGACGTCAAGGAAGCTTTCCGCCTTGAACATCGAACTGGAAAGGTGCCGGTGGAAGCCATTTCCCTGCTGTGCCATCTCGATTTGATTGCGAAGCCACTTCCTCCGCCAGCGCCAAGGGCAGGGAGGGTTGCGTTCTCAATGTCGCTCTGACCACCAACAGACCCCTCTCCGAGGGGTCTTTCTCCTGCCTCCGCCGGCGACAGCAGAAAGACCCTTTTGAGCCCCTGGCTCTTACGTCCACAGGCCACGTTAGCCTGCTCAACTACCCGACCGGGACAGTGATGTCCCCTGGGGACCTTATCTGTTCAGTCGGGACCAACATCCCGTCTGCGCATCGGGATGTCATCTCTCTTGTGGGTCGCGCACCCGGAAGATTCACATGACCATCTCAATCAAAGATTCGCCCATCAGTAAGCTCGTGATGTTTTCACCCCAGGTTTCGATCTGGTCGGGAACCCTCAAGATCGACCGCGATCTGGACTACAAGGACATTGCGTCCACCCTTCCGCCGCAGCAGTTCGCATCGGATGGCCGTAAGAACCTAGTGGACCAAAAGTACCTGGCAGGACCGCGGAAACTGCGTAAGCGCCTTGAGCGCTTGCTGAAGACCGAAGGTTTTTCACTGATCGGTGACTGCGTGGCAGTGAATGAAGATCGTGCTGTAACGGTCCTCAACGAACTGCCGAAGCTGGAAGCAGAGTTCATTGCTGAGGTCGATTCGTTCATCGCGTTCTTGCAGTCCGCTTATATCGAGCAGGTCGATAAAGCGCCTGTCGAATGGAAGGAACTCCTTATGAAGGGGCGCCTTACCGCCGATGAAGTGCGTAAGCGCTTTGCCTTCAAAGTTGGCGTCTTCAAAATCACCGCCCCTGCGGAGAACGATGCTGATCCCATCAATGCGCACTTCGCCAACACCATCATGGTGAATGCGACGCCGCGGCTGATGGAAGACGTAGCGGCCGAGGCTCGGGACATCTTCTTCAATTCGTTCATGGTTCCGGTGGAGCCCAGCAACCCGAAAGGGAAGCGTCGGTTCAAGGATTCAGTCACTCAGGCGACCGTCAAGCAAGTCACCCGACTTGTGGAAAAGCTGAGTGACTACTCCTTCTTGGATGCTCGCGTGTATCCGACCGTCACTTCTCTGCGCGTCATCCTATCCAGTCTTCCGTTCACCGGTCCGCTCAATGCACAGCAGACCAGCACCTGCTCTACGGTGCTGCGTCAGCTGATGGATCCGGAAACGACACTTGGAATTGGAGAGGCTTTCGCGGCCAACCCCAACGCACCCCAGCTTCCCACTACCCCCGCCCAACCGACCCTGTTTGCAGGATCGGCAACGGCGCAGCCTGCAACGTATTCCGACATTCCCTCGGTAGAGCCAGCCGTCATGGTGGCCAACCAGAGTCTGTCGCAATCACGCCGCCAGCTGTTTTCGCAAAACATCTGAGGTCACTACATGGACAAGAATCAATGCATGACCATCCTTCGCACCGCCCTTACGGGCGGTGCGTTGGATCCGAAGAATGCAGTTCGCTCCGCAATGGCGACGCTGGGCGGCATGCCCATAGCACTGACAGGCTTGGCTTCGGCCACGGGATGCCAGGTGCATGTGGTTTACGGTGCAAGCGATTGCGGTTCCACTGACGGCAAGGTCATCAAACTGATGAACCTGCCAATTCCGGACAACAAGAACGACATCGACACGCTTGTGCTGATGTCGTCGCTTGCATACGGGCTGGGGTACCACGAACTGGGGCATGTATCAGAATCGGATTTCGCGGTTCTGGCGCATCTCAAGAGCGTGACCCCGTTGGTGGACTCATTGTTTCGGATCATCGAAGACGTGCGCATGGAGAATGCGTTCATCGTAAAGTGGCCGAACACTCGAAAGTTCCTCGACAGTCTTACCCAATCGCTCTACCTAATGGATCGGTACACCCATGTGACGGCTGAAGCCACTCCCATGGGCGCACTCACCGGCTACCTGCTGTACCGGCTCTACTGCGACTATCGCGGGGATGTGGGTACGAAGGAGCTGGCCTTGGAGGCTTATGCGACTTGTGAGTCGAAGTTTTCCAAGGGATTCATGACGCGTCTGGACGCAATGCTCCCGCAGCTGGACCAGCTCTCCTGTACCGCCGATTCGCTGACCATGGCCAGGAACATCGCCAAGTTCATCGAGAAGGCCAAGGAAGAGTTGGAGCAGCAGCGCCGGCCAGGCCAGCAACCCTCCGGGGCGGCTGATCAGATGGGACAGCAGGGGCAAGGCGATCACCTCCCGCAGGACGGACAGGGTGCTTCTGAGGGCTCTGGCGATTGCCAGGACCAGCAGGATGCCCAGGACGACCAGCAGGGCGCATCTGAAGGCTCTAGCAGTGACCAGGGTAAGAAGGGCGGCGCCAGTGAGGGCAAAAGCAACAGGCCTGACTTAGGGAACACGGGTAATGACGAAATCTGTCCCGGCGACAGGGCGGGTGGAGGCGATAACCCGGTCTTGGCGGCACTCCAGTCCATTCTCGACCCTTCCAACACGGACAAGAGGGCCGGGGAACGATCAGAAGCCATCAAGGATGCGCTGGCACAGGTGGTCAATCAGGTGGCACCTCGCTCGCGGGGTGAACTCAAGATCGACAGCCCAGCCATGCACGTCAACGTTTCTAACGTCACCACTTCATTCAATACGAATGCCAATCCGGATTGCGACATGGGTGCAGCCTTGGCTGTAACCAGTCCACTTCGACGATCGTTCCGGCGGAACATGGAAGCCATTTCTGCGGCTGAAGTGAGCATCCACCGGCGCGGACGTCGAATGTCGACCTCACACATCCATCGTGTAGCTGTCGGCGATAGCCGGGTGTTCAAATCGGTCTCAGAAGAGATTGCACTGGACACCGCGGTCGTACTGGGCCTGGATGCATCCAGTTCGATGTCCGGAAGCAAGATCAAACTAACGTGTGAGGCAGTCTATGCCTCGGCTGTGGCTCTGGAAGGAATTGAAGGCGTCACTTGCGGCGCGTTCACCTTCCCGGGCAACAGCATCATCCTTCCATTCGGACGCAAGGCAAAGCATGTACCTGGTCATTTCCAGCTCCATGCATCTGGTGGCACGCCGATGGACGATGGTGTTTACCTGGGTATCCGGATGCTCCAAGCGCAGCGCAAGCCACGCAAGGTGATGATCCTGACTACCGACGGTGAACCCAATAGCGATCGCGTTGAATCCACCAAGGCAGCTATTGAGTACGCCTTGAGCCTGGGTATCGAAGTTGCAGTGATGGGCACCTATGGTGCGCGGAACGTCTGCAGTTTCGAGAACTGGGTTGATCTGACCGACATCTCGCAACTACCTGAGGTTGTTACAAGGTTGTTCGGCCGCAAGTTGATGCGAGCGGCTTGACACAGGACATCCCCAGCCGGCCATTAGGCTGGTTGGGGAGACTCCTGGCCTGGAGAGTTCATGGGCAAGCCCCTAGCTTGCCGATGCACTTTCTGAGGCTCGCCTCACGAACGGGAATCGGCCCGCCAATACCGAATCAATCACACCTTCAGAACCACCTCAACAAGCCCGAACCGGGCACTTCAAAACGCCTCAGAACACGCCATGCAATAGCGGCGTGCTGATCGCAATTGCTCAGCAAAAACCGCGTACCAAAGGAGCCGACATGAACCGCATTCGCACCGCAGAAGAAGAACAGGAATACCGGCGTAAGCAACAACATGAAACCAGACTGCTCAACGAAACACTGAAGGGACGCTGGGATCAGGTGCTGCCGGGCCTCATTCCTGGTCTGGATCTGGCCGTGGAGAGAGGACACCAGCACCACATCACTTGCCCGTTTCACGGCGGTGTCAACGATTTCCGTATTTTTCAGGATTTCGCTGACACTGGCGGCGCCATTTGCTCTTGTGGCAAATGGACTGACGGATGGGCATTGTTGATGCATGCCCGCCGGTGCACCTTCTTCGAAGCCAAGAAGATGCTGGTGGAGGCACTTGGCGGTCGCTTCGACGCATCGAACCTCCCGGTCCGATACGTGAAGGCCAAGGACCCTGACGAAGTTGCGCGGAAGGATGCTTTCAACAAGAAGATCGTTCAGCAGATCTGGGGCGATGCTTTACCCCTGACCGATGACCGTTCTGCACCCGTTCGGCGCTGGTTCTACAACCGGCAGCTGCACGAAGTGCGTGGGCCGCTTAATGTGCTTCGCTGTCATCCCGCCCTGGAATATTTCACCGAACGCAATGTGACGCATACAGGGCCGGCCATGGTGGCGATGATGACGGACATCAACGGACGTACCTGTGGCTTGCACCGCACTTGGATCACCGTTGATGGGCGGAAGGCGAACGTCGAATCTGTACGTCGGCTTACATCCTCCATCTCTACCCATCCCATCGAAGGCAGTGCTGTCAAGTTCGACACCGAGCCTCATCCCGTTCTGATGATCGGAGAGGGCATCGAGTCGTCCTTGGCTGCCCGAGCCATTGCTGGATACCCTACGTGGTCCGCGCTCAACCAGAACCAGATGACGAAAGTAGAGGTTCCCGACTACGTTCAGGCCGTAATTGTGTGGGCTGATCGAGACCATAACGGAGTCGGTCAAACTGCAGCGGCCGAGCTGGTTACCCGCCTCCGAAAGGCAGGTAAGAAGGCTGTCTGCGTCATTCCGCCGTTCGCTCCCGCCCCAGGCGAAAAGACGGTCGACTGGAACGACGTGCTCCGGTCTCTCGGCCTTGAGGAAGCTCGCAAGCTTCCGATCGTGCTGCAGGTTCTCGAACCATTACGGGCTTCGCTAAACTAAACCATCCCACCCCATCACCCCGGCGCTTTGTGAGGCCGGGGTTCTACTTAGGTTCCTATGTTCCTCACTCCTCTGCAAAATTGGCTGATCGTGGCTATTTTTGTAGCCATCCCAATGATCGATTGGCGATTGCGTGCTACGAGCCCACTGATCGAATGGCTTTTTACGGTTGCGTTCGACAGGCCGATACGCACCAGATGGCCATCCGATCAACAGATGATGGTCGTTGCTCTATGCAATTTTTTTCTGTGCATCGGACTGCTAGTCATGTTTGGTGCTATATCCGCTGCCAATCACCTAGAACTGACCTACAACCACCCTCAATTGCGGCGGAATTTGCTTCTTCTAAGTTCTGTTTTTTCGAGCAGCCTTCTTGGCGTCATAGCAGCAATGATTTGCCGACAACTCACCCACGCTAAGCCGCGCTTAATGCATGCCAGCAATCATGCTCACGCTAAGCAGCGATGGTATGCCTATCAGCTGGAGCATGTTGGACGCGATCAGTATGCACTGCACTTCAATAGGGCCAGTCGAATACAGCAGTGGAGCAAGTGCGACGTTAGCCTTAAAGTTCACCCTGACATAGCTCTAACGGCAATTATTGATCTGCTGGGCCCAGGCAAGACGCTGCTTCTGGCAACGCCGAAGGCTGATCTTTACTGGGCAGTGAAGCGACAGCGGTCGACGTTGGAATCCGCTCATCCTCAAATTAAGGTCAAACCTTACGCCGCGCCGTTGAATTGCATCATCGGTGCCTGGGGCAGCTGGAGACATAAGTGGGGCATTCCGCTAGGGAAAGCCGTCATCGCCCGCGGTTACATCATCACTACGTAAACAAAAACCCCGGCCATCTGCCGGGGATTGTTTGTGCCTGTTGACTCTGAGTCATCGTGTCGTGAGTGTTCGCACCTCAGCCGGATAGCAGAGTTGATCCTTGAGGCAGCCTTGCATTTTGAGCCGCAGCTGCACGCCAGAGGCCTGGCCAGTCGACATGCCGCGAACGACGACTCGGCTACCGGCATCAAGCACCTCTTCCCGCCCAGCGACCGGATCATCGATCACCTTAGTGCCGCCGATCTGGTAACTTGTCAACTGAAAACCCTGCGTGTCGAGAATCGACAAACGATCACGATAGAGGTAGTACCCCTCCGGAATCTGGAACGAGATGACTAAGGTGTTCGCGTCGTAGGCCGATAGGGTCGGGCGGAAGGCCTGGGCTGCCGACAGGGGCTCGTCGTAGGCAGCCAGGGCGAGGGGCGCGCTGGCAAGCATCGCGAGGAGGAGGGCAATGCGTTGCATGCGTGTGCGAGTCTACGAAGAAGGTCAAATCACGGTAGCAGCGGCGACCTGAGACCGAAACCAGGGTTGGGGGTGCTTTCAATGCTCCCCCAAACCCACTTGGGCCGAACTCCCAGATGGCCTAGTCTGACTACATGAGCCGACGATTCACGGACGAACAGATTGCCGTAGCAAACCACGTCACCGGGCACGCTCTGGTGTCTGCGGTTGCCGGCGCGGGGAAGACCACCACCTTGGTGGAGCGCTGCCGGCGGTTGATCGCCACCGGCATTCCTGAAGGCCAGATTCTCTGCCTGCAGTACAACAAGGAAGCCCAGCTGGACTTTAGCAGCCGCCTGACCAGGCGCATGGGCAGTTCCGACATTCCCCACGTCAAGACTTACCATGCCTTCTGCTTGGCAATGTGGAAGCAGCTTGAGCAGCAGGGCCACGTCGGCAAGACCGTTCAGCCAAAGGATTCGGGCTCGGCTGAAGACGCGATGATGCGGCAAGCTCTGAAAGACCAGGCGGGCAAGGGCGTCTATGTCTCCCAGGAGCAGTTCGAGATGCTGAACTCGCTCAAGACCCTGACTAAGAGCTGCTTTGACACACCCGGTACGGTTTACGATCGCACCGACATGCCATACGAGACCCGTACGTTGATTGTGGGTGCGTACATCAGGTTCGAGAATGAGCGCCTTCGTAGGCGCCTGCGTTTCTTCGATGACCAAATCTACGACACCGCCGTGACGTTGCGCGGCAACCCTGAGCTCTGGAGCCTGTTCCGCGGACGCTACCAGCAGATCCAGGTGGACGAGTTCCAGGACATCTCAGAGGTTCAGATGAGCATCCTCGAAGGCATCACAGGTCCGGATACGACCGTGGTGGTGGTTGGCGATGCCGATCAGGCGATCTACTCTTGGCGCGGCAGCAAGGTGTCTTACATCGTGCACGAATTCGCCGCGCGTTTTACCCCGTGCACTCGCTTCGCTATGTCGCGAACCTTCAGATTCGGTGACGAATTGGCGCTGTTCGCCAATCATATCGTGGTCAACAACAAGGAGCGCGACGACAAGATCAGTATTGCTGAGGAAGGCAATCCCAACACGCTGGTCGAACTGACATATCCGGTGAAGGGGCGCAACGCCTTCATCATCAATCTGCTGCAGGAACGCATGGCCAACGGTTCTCTGAGCGATGCCGCCATGCTGTGCCGCAACTATAGTCATTCGGTCCCTCTGCAGATGGAGATGCTGATGTCCGGCATCCCCTTCTTTGTCTATGGCCGTGAGGCAACGCTCTACAACCCTGAAATTGGCTGCTTGGTGGGCGCCATGGCAATGGCCGCCGACCACTGGCCTTTCCCTACTCGAAGCATTCCGCGGTTCATTCAGGCCATGATGGTCGCTCCCACGGTATTTGTGTCGAACGCGGTGACCCAGATGCTCACAGTCCACGCGATGGAGGTCTTCGAAGACCAAGGCTCGCAGGCAGTCGGGAAGGGCATGCTGCAGGCCGTAAACCAAATTGCGTCGATCGTCACGCAGCACGAGATGGAACGCTTGAAAACGGGCCTACCAATGCTGAAGGACCGGGCAAGCTTCATGGAGATGCTGTGTGCCGGTGGCATGCGGTCATTGCGCCCCGGCCAAGTGATCGACACCTACATCCAGTACACCAACCTGATCGACTCTCTGCTCAAACACTCACGCACCCGCGAGGATGGCGAGGAGAAAGTCCGGAATGTACAGGCGATGAGAGCCGCTGCTGAGGGTTTCGAGACGCTGACCGCGTTCTTGGATGAACTGGGACCGATGGCCGCTCACGAGAAGGACAAGCCGCCCAAGCATCCACACGTGCGCATCCAATCGGTCCATTCAAGCAAGGGTGCTGAGTTCCCACTGGTGATCCTTCCCAGCTGGAACGCCGGCGTCGTTCCAGCTAACTCACCCCTGGACGCGGAGGAGGAGCGCCGGCTCGCCTACGTTGCCGTGACACGTGCCAAGCACCACCTGGTGATCCAGCACGCCGAGGATCCGATGCTCACCGGCTGGATCGAGCAATACGATGACTTCCCCCCCGCCAACGACGGCATTCGCCGCGCCAGTCCATACCTGTTTGAGGGCGAGCTGGGGATCTCGATGCGTGTATCCGAGGCGGTGCGCGACGGCGTTCAGGACTGCATCACCTTGCGGAATCCGCGTGTCGCGCAACGGTACATCGAGGCAAAAGGGATGGCAGGCCTGATTCGCATCGAAACGCTTCCTCACCTGGCGGCACTCAGCGCAGGTAGGCCACTTACCGACATTTCCTCCCTCGCCCCAGGCGCTCAAATCTGGAGCCGCAGCCGCGGCACCTGCGAAGTGATCGGTCGCGTGGGGACATCTCCTGCGTTCCACATCCGACTGGCCGATGGCAGCACGGCATACGAGGTGCTTACCGAGGGTGGCGACTGGATGGTGCTGTAAGACCTCAACTGCGACGCTCAATTTCTCCCCCAAACTCGTTTCCGAGTGATCGTGCTCGCTGGTACAAATGAGTGAACAGCAGCTCCTTGCGCTAATCGCAGGCTGTGCGATTAGAAGGCGAAAGGATGTGCTGGGAAACTTTTGCCAGGGATCAGCACATGAGCAACCTCGTTCGTCCGCAAGTTTTCAATGGCCTCTTGGAGAAGGCTGGTCTCACCCAGCTTGACCCGGGTGAAATCTCCGTTCTGTTCTCCAGCATTCCGCCGCAGTACGGCCAGAGCCTGGTCGCGGGACTGCAGCAAAAGGATGCCACCTCGACCAACCAGATCCGTGCGTGGTCGCTGACCCTGAAGCTGCATAGCCGCATCATCAAGGCGATCTCAAATACGATCTCGCTGTCGGCCGTGTATGCAACCTGCAAGCTGAAAGGAGCGAAGCTGGTGGGTGAATTACTGGCAAGCGCAGAGGCCGGGGATACCAACGCCACCGGGTTCCTGACCGAGCACCTGCGCGAAGGCTACAGAGCGGTTCGTGCGCAGGGGCTGCCCTCGCTGCTCGGCCTGTCTGGTGCGCCGGCACCTGCTGCAGGGCAGCAGCAGGAACGGCATCAGAGTGCGCCTAGCAACCACAGCATCAGCTCCATGCCGCCTCCCGGCGACGATGCCGATGCGACCTCGGGCCAGGAACAGGTGAGGCAGCAGCACCGGCCGGCGCCCCAGCAGGAGCGCCAACACCAAAACCAACAGCACAGTGGCAGCCAGCAGCGCCAACACCAGCCGCCCGCGCGATCGGAGAATCGCAGTCTGAGCCCACAGGCACGCGACTATGAGGACCGTCGTGTTGTGAGTCATCCAACACGTGAGCGCCAGCCGCAGGGTAGCTCTGGCGGCCCACGCGTTCCGGAGGAGTCGAAGTACGACCAAAAGGCCTGCTTCGGACGGGACACTGCCATCCAGTTCGAGCGCTGCGTGAACAACCAGAATACGAACTACACTGTCAATATTGCCATCGCAAAGGCGGCTGGACAGTCAACACGCGGTGGCATGAATTGGGACGGCAAGATCACTCTGATGTGTGTGCCTAAGGAAGTTCAACTCATCACGGCAGTCCTGCGCGGATTCTTGCCAAAAGTGAGGTTCGCCGGCCACGGCGCCACCAATGAAAAGTGGATCGAAGTGCAGGAGACGGCTGACCAGTATGCCGGCGCCATCCGCTTCACGATCGCCCAGGGCAAAGACATCCGCAACGTCAATGTGGGACCGGACGATGTGGGTGAAGTTCTGGCGATGTTTTACCGGACGTGCAAGGACCAACTCAAGGAGAAGGACGGCTACTTGGTGGACCAGGCCATCCGTCGCGCCGCCGACTTGCACACCAAGTCCCAAGCTGCAAAGGAAGCACGCGGCGGCGCCGGAGGTGGCCAGCGCCAGCAGGGGAACGGATACGGACAGCAGCGGCGAACGGGCTAAGGCGTCAGGAGATGGGGCAGGGACGCCCCGATTCAATCTCCCCCTAACCCGGGTTACGAACGCAAAGCTGGCTCGTGAGAATTGACCGATTCATAACTCATCGCCCCTATGCGTTCCAAGAAGCACATCCACCGGCGAAGCAAGAATCCGCTCCTGACCCAGAGACGGATTGGCCTCAAGTCAGGCGCATCGCCGGCGCAGGCGCCTGAAGACTTACCCCATATCCCAGAGTCGGTCGTCCTGGACCTGCTGAGGCTGGAGGATTCGGTCGACGCCCTCGACCGGATCTACCACAGCGTGCTATCGGCGATCGAGCGGCAGGCCCGCGACGCCATCTCGGTGAACGAGAACTTGTCCGAAGTTTTTGCTCAGGGCGCTCCCATATCGAACGGAGCGCCGTTGCTGGATTGGAGCGCCGAACGTGCCGTCTCCCCCCATGATGCGTTCCGTCAACTCGCAGAGCGCCTAATGACGGCACTCAGGCCGATTCTAGATCCGTCTGGATCTCTCAACACGGTCCCATACAACGATCTGATCGAATGGCCAGACATGCCAACCGGCGGCCGCTCGAATGAACGTCTACTTGCGACACTGGACTACGCACGCTCACGGAGCTTGCGGACCTTTTTTGATGAAGTGAAGGCTCGGTTCCAACCCGAGAAGGTCCCAGCCAACGCAGCGCTGCTGGCCACCAACGACCTGATGGCCGGATTCTGCGTTGACCAGCCAGACATCATCGTGCTGCCAGTCAAACGTAGCTCCGGCGCAGCGCAGTTCGTCATTCGCCTGCTCAGGTCGCCGCTGACCATGCACATTAGCCGACAGAACCTCAACATCATCCTGCGCGTCAACGCAGCAATCGCCACTCTGGCGAGGTTGAATGGTCGGCACAAGCTGGCTACCACGATCAATGAGGGCAGCTCTGCAATGCTGCTTAGGCTGAAAGCTCGTCAGAACCAATTCAGCGACTACGACAAGCACAATTTTGCTGACGACTTGATTGTTGTGATGCGGCCAGACCACCTGCAGTACCACGTGCCTGAAGCGCTGTATGAAATGATCAAGGATGCATTTCACAGCAACTGTCCAAGCGTTCTTTTGATGCAAACGTGACCGATGAAGAAAACAATGCTTTCAACGTTACTTCTAATTCTTTCAGCATGCGGGTCTAACAACGCCACCAATGACGACTTAGTGAGCAAATTGGCTTTGTCGGAAGGGCACAGCCAATGCGTCACGACAAGACTTAAAGCTGTTCTCGATGCAGCCAGAGTAGTAGAGGTCATCCCTCGCTTTCACAGGTGCACCATCTTTGAAAAAGCCAAGTCAGTTGTGGAGACCAGCAGCTACCAGTGCCAGAACGGAGAAACGTCAGTATATTTCGAACGCCTATACAACAGACAGTTGACCGATTCGCTATCACAGAGCGGCTGGATCTCAGACAGTGGCCCGACGAGGATCGCTCGCACCGTAAGTGGGGACTACGCAGTCTTCCTCCCAGAAAATGCGGGAGCAAAGACTCTTCCAGGCAACCAATGCGATCTGTTCGAGCTGCGAGTGCGTGCCGCACTGTCGATGCATATTGCTTACACTGAAGCAGTGAAAGCGCAAGGGTTTAACTAACGTAGATTGACAGCTCGATACTGTTTCTGGTTGCCATAGCGGGGCCCATTCTTGTCGATCGTTGCGCAGAGGCGATCCTCTCCGCAAGGCGCCAAGTCTGCTTGAGCGACTAGCTTCCAATAGCCGATGGAGGCGCGAAGCTGCACCAATTCGTCGCGCTTCTCGTTGATGATGCCCAGCGAGTACGTAACAGCCCCTAAGCCCAGGATGCCTGCCACGAGCATCGTGGCCGAGGCGATCCACATACGCCGCGTGACCCGCGTCTCCAAAGTATGCTGAGCTTGGGTGTAGCGCTGCGTGGCCTGCTGCAGAGTCTGGTCAGCATTGGCCACTTGCTCATTGAACCGCTTCGCTGCCGGCTCTAGCGTCTGAGCTAGCGCCAGGTTGGTCAACTGCGTCAGTCTCGGCAGCGCGTTCTCCAACACTCGATTCACCTTGTGGTCTGCGCTTCCCACCGCGCCCTGAAGCACGTTGAGTTGTTCCATGATGAGATCGCGCAGACGTTGCTCGCGCTGTTGCATAGACGAAGTCAGCGTCGTCAGGACCTTGATGGTTTCTTGAAACGAAGTGTTCGAGGCCTCCAAAGCCGCCATCATTTCCGCAATTGCGATTGTGTCTTGCCTGTCCACGTAATCTCCTTATCTCAAAGGGCTATGCAAGCGAGTTTGACTAACCACCGCCACCGCCACCTCCGCCACCGCCACCTCCACCTCCACCCCCGTCTCCACCTCCACCTCCGTCACCTTGGGGTCCGCTCTGCATCGGCCCCTTGGCGAACTCTGGCAGCGTCATCACCATGACCGGCCCGCGGCTGGTGTTTACCTCGGCTGAGACATCCATCCCCAGCGCCTGGCGTGTGGCGGCAAGCTCCTGGGCCTCCTGCTGGGCTTGCGCCTCCAGGAAATCGTCGCCTTTCTTCAACAACGCCTGCGTCGCTGCACTATTGGCCACTCGATCTAGAGCCTGCTTGATCGCCAGCTCGTTTTTGCTGTCGAGCGCATAGAGCACTTCGTCCACGTCCGGGTCGCCCGTGATGGATTTCCGCTCAACTTGCGAGGACTCGTTTGGCGCATCAATTCCCTCTGGACCGGCGAAGCGCTGAGCTAGGGGTGAAAAAGCATCGACTTGCTCAGCCGCTTCACTGGGCAAGCGGCCTTGCACGCTTTGCGTATCGAGGTGCACGAAGGGATAGGGTTCTCCACGCTCGCGATACTCCTTCCATTCCTGGTGGAAGCGTTCGTCTTCCCGATCCGCCCGCTCAATCTCCTGTTGCAGCTGGCGCAGCGAGCGCATGGTCTCTTCCAGGAATAGAGCACCGCCCGGGTCTGCGGCGCTACGGTCCTGCGCTGGGGTGGATTGAGTGCGTTGGTTTTCCGCGTCTTCTGCCCCTACGGAGGAGCGACTCATAGCACTGGCTTCTGGTGACTGATCGTGTGCTTGCGCGAGGTGTTGAGCTGGAGGCAACGGCGCACCATGAGCATCGAACAAGGTGTCTGAAGGACGGGACTGCTCGGCCTTGGCTTCTTGCTCAGAAGTGGTAAGCGCCGTGGCCTGTGATGCCATCAACGGCTCTTCTGCCGCACGCGTTGTTTGGGCCATGACGCGATGTGATTCTCCCTCTTGCTCACGCGCAGGGTCTTGCTGGCGGCTAGGCACTTGCCCCATCTCCGCCTGCTGCGTTTGCACCTGGTGATACAGCGCCGGGCTCACCGCATCGGCCGGCGCGCTTTGCAAAGGTGGGTTGCCCGATTCCCGACCCTCGGAGTGAGGCACTTGGATGCGCGCGGTGTCGCCGCTTTGCACCGATTGCGGTTCCAAAGCGCGTTCTGATTCTTGTGCTTGACGCCGCTGCGCGTCACCTGGAACAGGGGTTTGCTTCAGCGGGTCGGGCGTGGTGGGAGCCAGGTGTTCGCCTCCCTGTTGGTTCTGCACCTCTGGCCGCTGACGCGCGTCTTCCTGCGGCAACTCGGTCCGTGGCGTTTGTTGAGCCAGCGCCGCATCCTGAGCGTGGGGCTGGGGGTCAGCTTGCTGCGAGGACTGCTGACGTTGGTCCTGCTGCTGTGCTTGCTTAGCCTGACGTTCCTGGACCTCAGTTCCCGTTGCTTCTTGAGCCTGGCGGTCTTGTTGCTCCCGCTGCTGGTTGTCGGCCTGGCGCTCATGCGCCTGACGTTCCTGGACGTCCCTTTCCTCACGCTCCTGCAGCTCGCGTTGCTGGCTGGTCTGCGCCTGCCGCTCTTGGAGTTCACGTTGCTGCTCTATTTGGCGTTGACCTTCCAACACCACCTGCGCCTGGCCTTCTCGCTCAGGCTGCGCCTGCTGGAGTTGCTCGCGCACCTGCGCGGCGTGTTGCTCTTGCGCAAGACGATCTTGCTGTTCGCGTTCTTGTCGCGCCTGCGCCGCAATAGAAGCCTGCATGCTTGCCTGCAGGTCGAGCACGCGCTGCGGATTGGACGACTCGGAGGTCGAGCTGTCCGTGTCTGCCGTTCCCTCAGCCCCGCGCCCAAGGCTTGGCACCTCTCGCCGATTGCCTTGCGCCTGGCTCAACGCCTGCCGGATGTCTTCGCTGCTGGTGATGGCCACCACACGAGTGACCCCATCGCTGCCGCGTTGAAGGTGCGCGATGGGGCTGTCATAGCCGTATTGCCCCAAATCATTGCGCTGCAACTGCTGCATAGTCGGCCCGGTGATGCCATTGGCCTCCATGGTCCGCTGCGAAGCCAGCTCCACCGCCTGCTGGGTCTGCGGGTTGACGTTCAAATCGACGCCTGCTGCCCGGTAACGATGCAGCAACTCGTTGTGCTCCATCTGCGCAGCCGTCGGCGCGGGAAGTGCCTGGATCGCCGCCAAGGCTTCCTGGGAGCGCTCGATTGAGGGCTGCCGCAGTCGGTCGGTCAGCTCCAACTCCAGCGCTAGGTTGCCACTGACAACGCCATCTTTGCCGGCCCACCGCCCGGACTCGTTCCGCCGGTAAAGCTGAGCGTCCGACCCCAGCACAGCGCCGGGCTTGGCCTGGGCGGCTTGGACGGCCGCCGGCACATCGACACCATAGGCATGGGCCCGCTGCGCTGCGTGGTTTTCCAAGTAGGCGGCGGCAATGGCTTCGCGCCCAGTGGCGACGTTGCTCTCGATGCGTGCCAGCGCCTCCTGGTTGAGCTGCTGCACGCGCTCCGGGGGAGCGAGTTGGAGGGCATAGCTGCCAATCTCATCGGTGCCAGAGCCGGCGGTCCTGACTTGGCGCTCCCAGGTCTGGCGTTCGGGGTTGCGATGCCAATTCTGGTTGTCTAACCCCACTTGGTCGCTGGCCCGTGCAGGGAGGTTGAACGGGTCCTGGGGCGGCGGTGCTTTGCCTAACGCGAGCTCCACCGCCTTCGCGTTGGCCAGGGCGCCCAGCTCCTGCGATTTCTCATAGCTGGCCACCACAGGCTGTTCGTTCGGAGTTTGGCGACCATCCTGCACAAGGTCGATAGCTGCTTCGCGCTGCCAGTTGCGACCGTTGAACTGCCACTCCACGCCGGCCTTGTCGGTCTGGTGGTAGATGGCGCGCTTGTCCAGCAAATCGGCGCCTTTGTCGAACGCCTTGCTCATCAACAGCGCGTCGCCGACCACCAACGCAGCCGGCACGAAGCCGCTGCCGCCCAGCGCCGCCGCGGTGGAGGCACCACCGGCCCAGCCGCCGACGTTGCGCGCCAAAGCATGGGTGACCTCAGACTGCGCGGCAATGGCATTGCCTTGTTCCAGCAACTCGGCCGAGCGCCGGGCGGTTACCACCGCATCCGCGCCGGTGGCCAGCAAGCCGCCGGAGCGCACCAAGGTGCTGGCCGACGCCGTGCCGAGCAGCATTTCCATGGACGCCGCACCGCTTTGACCGTGAGGGACCCGCAAAGGTCTGGCGGCCTCCTCACCCAAGGTGTTCTCTACCACGGCCACGCCACCCGGTGAGAGCATCAGCTTTCCACCGTGATACGCCTCTGAAATTGCCGTGGACAAGCCATGCTGCTGAAGATCGAGATTGCCCCCGCCAAGTAATGACTTCCCTGAAGTCTGGAAGTGCTGCAGAGTGGATACAACACGTTGCTCGCTGAGTGTCACTCCCGCCCATTGTCGTGAATTGACGCTGCCCCGGCCGTGGAGGTCTAACTGCGTTGCGTTCTGAGCGGCGTAGCCGTTCGGGTCAGCAAAGAAAGCCTGCGTTGCAGATCGCGTTTGACCGATAGTCTGTCCTAATGCAATGTTGGTCCGCAGATCGCCGTTGATAAGACCCACCTGTGCGGTGTCGCTCAATCGCTGAACTTTAAGCGCCACTCGATCTAAGGCATCTGGATCTTCCAATAACGCCGCTCTGCCATCTTTCGTGGCAGCTAAGCGCTCAAGAACATATTTCAGACCGAGGCCATACTCCTTGATTGGCCTGCCCGTATGGGGCGTAACGCCGATTGCATCTGCAAGCACCTTGTCATTGGGCAGGTTGATCAGATTACTTGCCGCATCCTTGTTGAACCGACCGGTGTCCGCCAGTACCTGCAGCAGGGGATCGCGTGTGAATGCATTCTGCTCGATCGCGTGGTGCTGTTGGAAGAGGGCCCTATCTGCCATTGTCTAGTGTCCTTCCTCGTCGCTCTATTCGATCAAAGGTCCGACGCGTCAATAAAAGACATCCCGCTGATTTCCGGGTCTTCAGGTATACCTGCACTGTGAACTGCAGTTTTAAACGTTAGATCACAGAACACCGAAGGATTAAACGGCAATCGGAAAACATGCGAATACCCTAAAATCTCATACCGGAAAGCGAGGCTGGCCCCACCCCCAAAGTAATAGAACTTCCCACGCACAAAATCGTCATCGACCTCCACCTTCAGTTTCGATGCCTCCTCGTCTAGGGCGTCGAGCTCCCGAATGACGTCACACAGGAAATGGCGTGGGCCCTTGCTGCCGTCAAGTAATCGGTAATCCACCTCGTGAAACGCAAATGCGCCTGGGTCACTTGAGCACATAGCGTCATGAAGTCGTTGGGAGACTAGCCAATAACCTCCAAACCCAGGCTCTAGGTCACGGGGTTCGGGACCTCTGCTTGGGTCATAGGTCATTTTCGGTTGATCGAGGAATGACGGAAAGCCACCCGTTTCTGGACGCAATATCAGGCGGGAGGGGGTCAGCAGTTGACGAAGGTTGTCAAATCGCACACCGCACGGCGGTCTAGGACTCTCCATGTCCGATACGAGCATGTAAAAATTTTCGCGGGAAATCTGATTAGGGAAACTAGCTTGCATGAGCGTGGTCTCATCGTTGAGGCTGTGATCTCTAATGCTGGAAGCGGTTCAACCCCGTTGTTTGAGCACCGATAGCGTGTGATGGAGGCAGCAACGGTTTGGACTTGTCTGTGAAGTGGAACGATCTTAGACGAAGGATGGAGAGGCAACAGCGAAACGCTGTCCAAGGGATTCGCTGTGGAGATAGCTCGATGGGTGCTCCCCAGTATAGACATGTTCCACGGAGGAGCTCGCCGGACTTGGGGCGAGGCGGTGATGTAAGCACAACGGACAGACTGCGTCACTGGCAAGAGGCGCGGTGCCCGATCGCAATCACGCCGCGCGGGTGCGCGCCGCATCGTTCTCGCATATTTCTAGCATGAACTATCACCACCGTGCTGATACAGGAGCAGACTGCAACACGGAATCTGCGAACCCAATTGCCAGCCAATCTAACGAACGCGTGAGGGCTGCTATTCGCTCGGTGGGGCAGACGTTTGACCTTGACAGCTAGGCGGGATTTTTCTACATTCAGCCTTAGAAAGCGCTCTGCGCATCTCCGTAGTGGCCGGTGCCACCCACGCACTACTTACGTAACACCTTCATCAATCCCCAACGGGCGAACTTGATTTCGCCCTTGGGTGAGGTCTGTTTGCCCCTTTTCGTTTGGAGCAAATTATGACCACTCTAGTTCAAGCCCGTCTCGACGGCGCCTTCCACAATCTTGCTGTGCGCATCTACGCAAGTGCTGAGGAGGCTAAGTCTCGACTCTGTGTTGCGAGCTGCGCAACTTCAGGTCCTCAGCCAATTTTCACAGGATATACCTACGTTGCAGGTGCCCGCGTTGAGTACAAAGTAGCGCTACCGATGTACGACGACTATCCCTGGGTCGAAGAATGCTTCTACCACGTTTCGCGTTCCGGTAATCTGATGTTCCCCGCCATGGGCCTGCTCCAAGCCAGGGAACACATCGGTGGCACCTGGGAGATCGCTAGAGCCAAGGTCGAATCCATCTTTTTCCAAGATGACAATTGTTTGGATGAAGACTGGAACGAGTTCGGTTACATTACAGCAATCAAACTACTTGATACTTTCGGAAACGTGGTTGACACCATCTCTAACCGGAACCTGTGGATCCAAGATTTACAGGACGTTGGTGACGTCAAATCGATGAAGGAGCGCATAGTTGCACTTAGGAAAGAAAGCGCTCTCGAACGTTGTTGGGATAACCACGATACCGCACGATCGCTCAGCTCCTTGGCTGATTCGATCGCCGATCAGATATCCATTATCGAATGTCGCAGTAGACTAGTTGCGTAGCAGCCATGCTCCGCTGCAGCACATTTGTTATCTTGGTAGTCACTCATCCGAAGCCCCTTCTAGCACAGCTAGCAGGGGCTTTTTTGTGGACGCACCACCTCCCGACAACGCTAGTGGAGGGTCGACTAGCTCCCCATGTTGATCTGGGGGTATCCCGGCCAGGTCATCGCTACGAAGGGAAGGGCAAGCGGGGGGGGCGGCGAGGTGCCAGCAGTCGATCAGGGGAACAGTTGCTTGATGGGGTCCACCTGCAAATCATGCTCGGCATCATTGTCCAAAGTTGACTTGCTGATTACATGTTTCAAAATTTCATCGCCGCGTCTACGCAGTTCGGCATCGCTGAGATTGTCCATCTCGAACAGTTTGCCCGCGATTGCGTAGCTAAGGTTTTTAGCTCCGCTACCACCGTAACCCCAACCAATTCCACCTGGATAATTGAACAAGTCGCGACGCGTGGGCAGCAGCTCGGCCCGGCCGGCTTCTTCATGTCGATAGAGCGCAACGCTGGCGCCCTCAACGATTCGCAGCAGGATGTAGCTCATTGGCATCTCCTCATCAGGGGCATAACGCCCGGGAGGGCCATTGTGCGCACGGGCTCGGCAGCTTCTGCAAGTAGGGCGCGTAGCGTGTGAGGAATAGAGCCGACCGGCAGTGACGCGCCACGCGGCATTGGTGCGCAGTACCCCAAGCCGGTGACCGCTTGCGGTCACGCCCCCCGCCTGGGCCGGTAGCAGGTCGGGCAGGGCATTCGCATCGGCTGCGACCGCGATGTGCATACTGCGCGGGGCGTAACTGCATCGCTACGCCCCGCGAAGACATCGACGTTGATGAGCTTGCACGGTATTGGCAGACGGTCATCAAGCGGGCACTCAGAGACGGAACCTCCTTGCCTGCACCGATTGCAGCATTTGATTTGATGGCTGCGGGCGAGATCGTTCGGCATACTGACTCTGAGTAGCCTCACCAGGCGTGTCACCACTTACAAACACCAGAAGCATGGAGCTATATGTCTACCCAACTGTGTGAGCCGGTCTTTTGGACACTCTGCGAAAAACAAGAGGCATGGCAGGTATGGGCAGCACTGCTGCAGGCACTTCTTGCAGGAGCTGCAATCTGGTTTGCCGCTCGGCTTGCGGTTAAGCAGGATCGCCGCGCCGTCAGTAGACGAACTGACGTGTTCCTCAAACGGATCGAGCAAGCGGCGCTAATCGCCGCACAAATCAAGACGTTTTTCCTCGGCAATCCAGGCGAGGAGGCGCGTGACTCCCTATATAGCAGACAGGCAAAAACATTCGATATGTTCGCGCAGTCGTTACGTGCGGTGCCTCTGGAAAACATCGTTGATGCCCGTCTCTTGCATCCCCTACACAATGCGGCCCTGGCCTGCGAGAACGTCGTGGACCTTTTGAGAAAACCGCCGCCGAACAGGCTTGAAGAAGTCCAGAAGTGGGAAAAAGCACTCGGCGAGGCTCAGTACGCACTCAGTGAGTCCCACCGGCGTGCGTTCATTGTAGCGGCGGAGTTCACTTCCGTCTCGCTGTCCAAGAGGGCTATGCGTTGGATAAGGTACCTTCGCATGACAATCGCCCGGAAATTTGCAGCGTTACAGGAGTAGGGCTGCAGCCGGTTAGCATACTTGCGATAAGCCTGCCTATTTGGAGTTGAACGAATCGGCTGACTGAGCGCGCTCTGCACGGGCTGTCGCGATCTTTGCCCATGCTTTGCCACGGCCGGCTTGGCGGTCGGCGACCAGGTAGGTATGGCCAGTGCGTCGCCAGCCTGGCCCGCACAAAGCGAGCACATCATCGCCACCGCGATGCCAGACAAGCACGTCCACACATGCGCCGCGGCCGGCGCTGACCCACTCCCTGGCTTGGTAGTCGCCATCTTTGGCCGTGGGTTTGCCGAGCTGCGCCACCAGCGCATCGGCGAGCGCTGCGTAGGCCTCGCGCTGGAACTGAAATTCGACCGCTGCAACGCGTCCGGTGTCCTCGTCCAGCGTGATCGTGCTGGCGGTGGACGTGGCCCCGCCAATCTTGAGCGGCTGCGTTGCCTTGCATTCGACGGCTTGGTATTGGACAGCACAGCCGGTAAGGCCCATCTTCCGTGCGGCCTCCTTCGGCATGCCGGGGTAGTAGCCGGCAACAGTGGCCCAGCTGCCACCGGCTGCCGGTCCTGCCAGTGCGGTCCACGCAAGGCCGGCGCCGAGCAACACGGCCGTTGCGCCTGCGATGTGGCGGCTCTGCATCATGGTGCTTGGCGTCCTTGTTGCGTTAAGTGTCCTTGAGTATCTCAACAAACGCTGCATCGATTGCGGCGTCGTGAGCGACAAGATCGGGTCGCTCGGGGTGGAGCAGATGCATCAATTTTTCAAAACTGGCCAAGCGTTGCACATCGCTGAGCCCAGCGAGCTTTGCTGCCAGCGTAAATAGATCCACGCTCGGCGCAACGAAGTCAACGAATGCGGCGTCAGGGTGGCCATGCCACGCCTGCCGTTGCTCGGCCCGCTCGGTGACGATGCTTTCCAAGCGATCCATGTCACTCGGCCAGGGATCACGGCCGGGATCGGAATATTGCTCTTCCAACGGCAGGCGCTCCATGTACTCGCAGGCCCGCTCGTTTTCATCGTTGTCAAATATCGCAGCGAGCGCGGCCCATTCGTCAGGCGTGAAGTCAGGCAGGTGCCGCAGGGCCAGCGTGTAATAGGTGCTCAGGATCTGGTCGAGCCGGCGCTGCGGAGCGCGGTGGCCGGCAAACAATGCCACCTCACGCCCGGCAAGGGTGGCGCGCAAGTCGTAGATGTCGGTTAGCTCGACGTGTGCATGCGCTTGCTCGATCACAACAGACTCCCGGTGCCTGGGCACATTGATGTGGTGACGCTCATGCGCCGGCCCCAGCGGTGCGGGCGGGCTTGCGGGTGCGCGGCAGGCCGGGCAGCAACATGGTATTGAAGACCGTCAGCGAGAACGACGGCCCCGCAGCTGTGCGCTATCACTCCGAAAAAAACAGTCGGATGTAGACGGCCAATGCTGACAAACTTGCCATGGACAGCATGGTGTAGCCGAAGAACTGGGTTCCGTTGATCCAGCCCCTGCGCTTTTGCAGATATAGCAGCAGCACCAGCGCCACGAGAACGCCAATAAAGACATGCGGTGGTAGATCGGGTGTCATGGCACGCTCCATTTAAATGCGTTGGTCAGTTCTCATGCGCCGGCACCGGCGGTGCGGGCGGGCTTGCGGGTGCGCGGCAGGCCGGGCAGTTTGAGCTGCGCCCGATCGCTGGGCAGGATCTTGGGGGCGGCGGCCACCGCCGCTGCTCCGGCCGGTTTCTTGGCCGGCTTGGCATGGCGCTGGGGCTTGGCCAGCTCTTTCAACGCGCCCGGCCGCCCGCGGCGGTAGACCTTGGGCGCACGGACGTAGCCCGCCGGCAGCACCTCGAACACGGTCACGCCCAGCGCCAGCAGCTGGGCGGCGGCGGTGTCCAGGCTGGCAAACACGCGCGGGGTGCCGCGCTGGCCGGTGAGTTGCTGCTCGGCCTGGCCCACGCGCACCATGACCGTGTAGCCGCCGACCTGGCCGATGAGCTGGACGGTGCGCAGCACCCCGGCGCTGGCCAGGGTGGCGAGGGTGGTGATGGACATGGGCGATGTCATGATCGAGGCGTCAAACATAGATGTTTGATGATCGAGCTTTGCAAGCCGCACTGCAAGTGCTATCGGCGCGAGGCTGGAGGCTGGAGGCGCACATAACGCCAGATTCCACGCAGTGGCCGGCGCAAGCAGCTGCAAGGGGGTTTGCCTGTCAGGGCGCTAGAGCATTTGCTTGGCCGGGCGGTAAGCAAATGCTATTGCACAGGTGTCAAGTAGGCGTTACAGTACTCACATCTGGATATATACGGAGCCTAGGGTCACCTAGGTGTTCAGACGCCGCCACTGGTTCCAGGCCATTTGCCGGTTGATGGGAGCAATCCCTAAGGGCTTCCGCGAAACCCCCCGAAAGGGGGGTTTGTTTTTAGCGCCTCAGAGGGGGTCGGCGGACTGGTCTGCCGGTTGCGCGATTCAACAGCAGCCGCCACCCCTTGATACGATCGTCCTTTTTGAACTTGTAGGGATCGTTATCGGCATCCTCGTCTCGTACGTAGGCGCTTTCGACGTAGATCCGTACTGCCCCACCGCCGCGCGAGGTGACGTTGAAGTACACCTCGTACTGTGTGCCTGAGGGGTATCCGGGAACTAGCTGGTGCAGCTCCATCGTCAAGAAATTCTCACCATTGGTGAATAAGCAAGGGCGCTGATCGAGCGTCTTCATGATCTGGGGCAAGAGCACCGAGGCCTGATAGCGGGCAGAATGGAAGCATCGCCAGATGCCGCGATGATCGATGACCAGGTCATCGTGGTGCGCGTTGAAGATCAGCGCCGGCCCATTCTTGGGCGGGCCCTTGCTGACGCAGTGCGAGCTAAATTCAACTTGCACGGGTACCGTCACCGGCCCTTTTGATGGGGGCTGGATGACCACTTGGTAGTTAAGCGGTTGCAGATGCGCCAGGGAGAACTGAGCGCCTTCAATCGCAATGACTCCCTTGGCCAGATGGTCAGGCCAATTCTTCTCCTTCATCGATGCATGTCCCTCGTCACCGGTCAGCTGTTGCCACAGTCGCTAGCATGCGGGCACCCCGTGAGAGGCACAAGATTTGACAGTGGGAGATTGCGCGCACTGGCGCGTCGCCGGCAGCGCCGCGATGCTGGTACCAAGTCGCCGGCACAAAAAAGCCCCGCAGGGGCGGGGCGTTGGACGACCAGGTGCACTGGATTATCACTCAAGCATGAGGGTTGGCAGGGAATCGTTACGAACACGGCCAGATCTTCGCTAACCGATTGATGGATCGCTGAATTCTACCCTCGGCCGCACGTCCAGGCTCGGCCCTCCCCGGGAAGCTGTGGCACCATTCAATCATGGCCACCACGTACTACTTCTTGGACACCGAGTGGGCCGATGTAACGGGCAGCGAGCTGGTGAGTCTGGCGCTGGTGAACGAAGGTGGAGACCGCCTTTTCTACGCTGAGCGAGCCAGCCTGCCCGAGGCTCCCACCGACTTCGTTCGTCAAAGCGTCTACCCGCTGCTAGACCGCGGCGACGCAGCCCTGCCGGATGCCGCCCTGACGACCGAGCTGCGCGCCTTCCTCAGCGAGGCCGACGCGCCGGCGGTGATGGCGGATTTCCCGAACGACCTTCAGCTGCTGCGGTATGCCTTGGATGGGTTTGAGCTCCCTGATGCCCAGGTTGCTGCGTGCGGCCCCCGGCCGGCCCCGGTCATGACGCGCATGTCCAAGGAAGGCCTTCCGGGATTGCTGGTGGAAGATTGGTTCGCGGCCCATCCGGAACATAGGGCCAGGCGCCACCATGCCTTGGTGGACGCGCAGGCCTTGCGGATGGCTTGGCTGGTGGCCACCGACCGCATCCCTGCTCCGGCGTGGGCCCACTCCTATCGCCGCGCCCGGGGATAGCGGCATGGCGTCCATCCCCGGTATGCTTGCCCCATGAACCGCCTGTGCCAGCTCGACCCTCGAATACCGGCGTGATCGCATCGATCGATCACGCCCCTGTTGCTCATGTTGGTCAGAGCGCCGGCCTTATACCCCGGTGAGAGCACGCGCCAGATAAGCGCGTACACGTCGGTTCGATTCCGACCAGGGGCACCACCGTCAACGACGGAAGAATGCTTCTACTTGCGCGCCATGACAGCGCTTGTACTTGCTGCCGCTGCCGCACAGGCACGGTGCATGCTCGCGCAATCCCGCACCGAGTGACTGGCCCAGAAAGTCTCTGGCCTGCAGAAGAGGCTGGATTTCATTGGCGGGCACGCTGACCTCGCCATACTGGGATGATCGCTCGCCGCGGTTCATCACCTGGACAATCGCTTCGGACATCTGGATGAAGTGCTTGATCAGCAGGTCATCGCGTAATGGCATGCGGACGTTGTCGATGGCCAGGCCCTCGTAGCGTCTTCGCGGATCCGGCACAAAGAGAATGCGTGTCTCACCTTCAGGCTTTGGCGTGATGTCGACCATTTCCCCTGCGGGACTGACCCACACGGCATGGAATTCTGCCTCAACCAGCACGTGCGGCCATTCCCACAGCTGCCACCCGCACAGCATCTGACCACCGTCGCGCGCGACCTTGGCCTGCACGTTGGGAAAGCACTCGTGCACGATCGCGTCGGCTTCCGGCTGTACATCAAGATAGACCGGCTCTGCGCCGCGCACGACGGATTCGGTCAGGCGCCGCACGGCACGGGTGATTTCCGGGGGTGTGGTGGTTATTCCGCTCATGCCAAAGCTCCTTGTGATCGTTGCGCCGGGTGTTCTCTTCGCAGGCTATGGCGCCGGCGTCTCTTCCGATGAGATCCGCTTGGCGCCTTTGCCGCCGGCACTGGCCGGCTGTAGCTGGGCCAACAGCGGCTCCAAGGTGCTCAGGCGCACGGTTGCGCGCAGCGTTTCCGCCTCGGCCTGCTCGCGTCGTTCGCGCTCCTGGGCCAGCTCGGTTCTGGCTTGTGCGAGGTCTTGCCGAGCGGTGTCCAAACTCTGAGCGTCTTGGCCCCAGCGCACCTGCACCGCCTGGTGTTCGGCCGCCGTCAGGCGCAGCGTATCGAGCTCGCCCTGTTGCGTCTGGATGGTCTGACGCAGCTGCGCCACCTCCTTTTCCAGTCGAGTATGACGCTCCAGCCACTGGCCGTTTTCCCGGTTGAGCTGCACAAGATCATGGTTCTTGGCGGTCAATGCCTCGTTGGCCTGGCGCAGGCCGACCTGTAGTTCCTGCACTTGGTGCTCGTGCCGGCGTTGCTCCTGCTCGCGCTGGTCTTTGACCGATGTGCGGTAGTGCTCAAGGGCTTCCCTGGCATGCTCATGCTTCTGCTCCAGGGAGCGCGCGTGGCTTTCGTGCTCTGCCAGCCGCGCCGTGAGGCCGGCAATGCGCTCCTCCAGCTGGGCCAGTTCGGTGGTGCGGCTGGCCACTTCGCCCCTGGCCACTTCACTCGCCTGGCGTTCTGTCTGTAGCAGCGTCTCGGTGCGCTGAAGCTGCGCGCTGAGATTGCCGGTGTCCTGCCGGGCCTGCTCCAAGGCTTGGGTGCGCTCGTGCAGCTCGGCCTGGAACCGCTCTTGCGCTTGAGCGACCACGGTTTCGGCCTCGGCGTGCAGCCGCTCGGCCAGACGAGCCACCAGGTCCTGCAGGGCGTCGCTGACGGCAATCTTGGCGCCTACGCCTTGCCCGTCCTCCTCTTCCAGCTCCTTCAGGTAGCGGTGGATGGTGGTTTTGGACCCCGTGTTGCCCAGCGCCACGCGGACGGCGTCTACCGAGGGGTTCTTGCCTTCGGCCCGGAGGCTGTCCCGGGCACGTTGCACATCGCTTTTGTACAAGCCAGACCGAGCCATGCGTCCTCTCCGGTTATTTCGTAATGTATTACATACCATGTAATTACGTACTACTCAACGCCAAAGAAGGCCGAGCCAGCGACCCAAACATCAAGCGGGATAATATTGAATTATCCCGCCTGAGGCTCGATTTCTGGGTTTCGTGGCCGCAGCGCCGTACATATGCGCCGTGGGAAGGCACTTTGCCGAACCGCAGGAAACCGGCAGTCAACCAGCGACCACAGTTGCTCAGGACTCTCGAATGTCGCCGCCGGCCTATCACGCTGCCTATACCCAGACCGTCGAGTCGGAGCGTAAAGTACGCGGCATGTCGCTCTGGGCCGTCCTGCTACGTGTACTGCTGAGCGTTGCTCTGATTCTTAACGGGGCAACGACGGCGATGGCATCCGTGCAGATGACACATGGATTCGCATCGCTAGCGGCAGCGCCCGTGAAGACAGCATCGGTCGAAATGCCATGCCACCAGCACCAACAGTCAGCCACGGCGACTGCGGAAGCGCCTGCGGCCGTACCCGTCTCGCTACCCAATTCCAAACAACCGGCCCCTGACTGCTGCAAATCCAGTGCTTGCCGCTGTGCCTGCATGCACTCCGCACCCGCAACCGTGGCGATGATGATCTTTACGCCGGCGTTGGTTGGGCATTCCCAGAGCGTGCTGCCAATCGCCCTGGGGCACGCGGCCCCCGCCTTACCGCATCTGATCCGACCTCCGATCGGCTAAGCGTCCTCTGGCGCCGTATGGCGCCACTTCGTATGCGTCCCGTCTGTCGGCCTTGGCCGCTGCGGCACCGCATGGCGCACGGTTCAGCGTAGGGCTGGCCGTTATTGACGCTTCCATGGAGTTCTCATGTCATTCGATTCTTTCGGCCCTGATGCCGACAGGCTGCGTAAGCCGTCGCGGCGCCGTTTTGTGCAAGGACTGGCCGCCGGCGGCGCCGTCGCCGGCCTCGGCCTGTGGCCGCAATCCAGTTGGGCCCTGAAAGGCCCCGGCAATTCCAACGTCCTGTCCGGGACCGAGTTCGACCTCACCATCGGCGAAACGCCGATGAACTTCACCGGGCGCACTCGCCCGGCCATTACGGTCAACGGTTCGATTCCAGCACCACTGCTGCGCTGGCGCGAAGGCACGACCGTCAATCTGCGCGTATCCAACGCGCTGCCGGCCAACTCGATTCATGGCCACGAGACCTCGATCCATTGGCACGGGATCTTACTGCCGGCCAATATGGATGGCGTTCCCGGCTTGAGCTTTGCCGGCATTCATCGCGGCGAAACCTATCACTACCGCTTCACGGTGAAGCAAGGCGGCACCTACTGGTACCACAGCCATTCGGCGTTCCAGGAACAGGCGGGTCTGTACGGGCCGCTGGTGATCGATCCGCTGGAACCCGAACCTTTTGCTTTTGATCGCGACTACGTGGTGATGCTGTCCGACTGGACCGATCTGGATTCGGCGGCATTGTTCTCGCGGTTGAAGAAGATGGCCGGTTACGACAACTACTACAAGCGCACCGTCGGCGACTTCATCCGCGACGCGCAGCGCGACGGACTCGCGGCGACCGTCGCTGACCGCAAGATGTGGGGACAGATGCGAATGACGCCCACGGACCTGTCGGACGTCAACGCCAACACCTATACCTACCTCATGAACGGCACGACAGCGCTCGGCAACTGGACCGGGCTGTTCCGCTCTGGCGAGAAGGTGCGCGTGCGCTTCATCAATGGCTCGGCGATGACGTATTTCGATGTACGCATCCCTGGCTTGAAGATGACCGTCGTCGCTGCCGATGGCCAATACGTGCATCCGGTGACGGTGGACGAGTTCCGCATTGCGGTGGCCGAGACCTTCGATGTGATCGTCGAGCCGTCGGGCCTAGATGCCTTCACCATTTTCGCGCAGGATTCGGGCCGTACCGGTTACGTCAGCGGCACCTTGGCCGTGCGCGAAGGCCTGCGGGCTCCCGTTCCGGCGGTCGATCCGCGTCCTATCCTCACCATGGCCGACATGGGCATGGCGGGGATGGATCATGGCAGCATGGGCGGCATGGACATGTCCGGCAGCAAGGGCATGGAAGGCGGCTGTGGCGCCAATATGGGCATGGCCGGGATGGGCCAGGACAACGCACCGAACGCCCAGGCGCCGGCCGCACCGGACCCGCATGCCGGCCACGACGACATGAGCGCGATGCCGGCCGGTCCGATGGCCGGCATGGAACACGGCAGCGGTATGCAATCGCATCCGGTCAGCGAGAGCAAGAACCCGCTGGTCGACAACCAGGCCACGACCCCAACCTCGCGGCTGGACGATCCAGGGAACGGCTTACGCGACAACGGTCGCACCGTGCTCAGCTACGCGATGCTCAAGAGTGCGTTTGCCGACCCCGATGGCCGCGATCCGGGCCGCGAGATCGAACTGCATTTGACCGGTCACATGGAAAAATTCGCGTGGGGCTTCAACGGTCAGAAGTTCTCCGAGGTCGCGCCACTGCGGCTGAACTACGGCGAACGCCTGCGCATCGTGCTGGTCAACGACACGATGATGACCCACCCCATCCACTTGCATGGCATGTGGAGCGACGTAGAGGACGACCAGGGCAACTTCCTGGTGCGCAAGCACACTGTCGATATGCCGCCCGGCAGTAAGCGCAGCTATCGAGTGCGCGCCGACGCGCTGGGCAGCTGGGCCTATCACTGTC
This sequence comes from Xanthomonas sp. NCPPB 3583, assembly GCF_041475715.2. Lineage (NCBI taxonomy): Bacteria > Pseudomonadati > Pseudomonadota > Gammaproteobacteria > Lysobacterales > Lysobacteraceae > Xanthomonas > Xanthomonas sp. NCPPB 3583. The sequence goes on along the minus strand of NZ_JCAQNY010000002.1, from coordinate 15,975 downwards.
ATCTGCTGTACCACATGGAGGCCGGCATGATGCGGCAAGTGCGGGTGGACGAATGAAAACCATGACCGCCTCCAACATCCTATTGCGCGCCGGCTTACTGGGCGCTGCCGTGGCGCTTACGTCGTTGTCGCCATCGGTCTGCGCACAGGAAATGGACCATTCCCAGATGCAAATGCCGATGCCGACGGAGAAGCCAGCCCCGGACAAGAAAACAACCAAGAAACCAGCCGCGAAACCTTCAGCCAAGCCAGTCGTGACCGAAGCGCATGAGGGTCATGACGCGGCCACTGCGCCTGCTGACAAGCCAAAACCGGACGCGTCGATGGACCACTCCGCGATGGGCCATGACATGCCGATGCCTGCCACACAACAGGCGCCCGTCGATCACGCCACCATGCAGCACGACATGAGCACGATGCCGAGCGAGGCCGCCCCGATGGATCACGCGGCCATGGGGCACGGTGCTAAAACGACCGCCCCTGCCGAGCCGCGGACCCCGATTCCCGTCGTCACCGACGAAGATCGGGCCGCAGCCGTGCCGCCGCCGAACGACCATCCCGTTCACGACAATACGATTCAGCACTATGTGTTGCTCAATCGGCTCGAAGCCTGGAACGCGGATCCGGGCACGGGTTTGGCATGGGAAGGACAAGGCTGGATCGGCACCGACCGCAATCGATTGTGGCTGCGCAGCGAGGGAGAACGCGCCGACGGGCGTACTGAGGCGGCGGATCTGGAAGTGCTTTATGGCCGCAGCATCGCGACCTGGTGGGATTTGGTCGCCGGTGTCCGCCACGACTTCAAGCCCGGCGATTCGCAGAGCTTCGCTGCCATCGGTGTGCAAGGCCTGGCCCCGCAGAAGTTCGAGGTCGAGGCCACCGCCTACGTGGGCGAACGTGGCCAGACTGCCGCGCGGTTCGAGGCTGAGTACGAACTATTGCTCACCAACCGCTTGATCCTGCAGCCGCTGGTCGAAGTGAACCTGTTCGGCAAGGACGATCCCGCCCGTGGCATCGCATCGGGATTGAGTACCGCCGAAGCCGGGCTGCGCCTGCGCTATGAGTTCACACGCCAGTTCGCGCCGTATATCGGTGTGGTCTACGAGCGTGCTTTTGGAGGCACGGCTGATTTGCGCCGGGCCGAAGACGAAGACATCAACGACATCCGCGTGGTTGCGGGCTTCCGTATCTGGTTCTAACTAGGGGACATCACACCATGCCTATCGTCACACGCCATTCGCTCATCACCGTCGCCGTACTTGCGGTGGCCTCGCTGCTGATCATCGGCCTTTTCGTCTGGTCCGGTCTTTACAACATCGGCGCCGACGACACGCATACGCGGCCGGTGTATTCGGTTCTGCAAACCTTGCGTGAGCGCTCCATCGCCACCCGCGCCAGGACACTTCAGCCACCCGACCTGACCGATCCGGCCCGCATCAAGCAAGGCGCCGGCAACTACAACGCCATGTGTACCGGCTGCCATCTCGGTCCGGGCATGGCCGAAACCGAACTGAGCAAGGGGCTATATCCCATGCCGCCGAATCTGGCCCAGCATGCGGTCGATCCACAGGAAGCGTTCTGGGTGATCAAGCACGGCATCAAGGCTTCGGGAATGCCGGCATGGGGCAAGAGCATGGAAGACGAGTACATCTGGAACATGGCGGCCTTCCTGCAACAGCTGCCCAAGCTCAACGCCGAGCAGTACCAGGCGCTGGTAGCCAGCAGCGGCGGCCATTCGCACGGCGGCGGTGAGACCGGCGGTCATGCGCACGCGGCAGGCGAAGCGGACGATCATCATGACGACGGCGATGAACAGGACGAGGCCAAGCCGCACTCGCATCCACCGGGCACGCCGGCGCATCAAGACAAAGCCGCTGATCCGCATGCCGGCATGGACATGGGGGCTGACAAAACCATTGATGAGGCTAAGCCGCACTCACATGCCCCCGGCACACCGGCCCACGACGACAACGCGCCTGCAGCGAAGAAGCCTTCTCAACCGTCGCCGCCGGCCGACGACCACGCTGGCATGGCGATGCCTGAACCGGCTCCGGCCGAGCATGCCGACGATGGTCATCAGCACTAGTTCTTTCTCCCTACAACGACAGGATCGTTCCAATGAAATTCCACATCAACGGCTCGTGGCTGGCCACCCTGATGATCTTGCCGATGCTCGCATCGGCACACGAACCGAAACCCGCGACACCTGCGACGCCGATCGCCACCGTCAGCGATCAAGCCAAGCCGGCGGTGGCCGTGGTCGAGCAGTTCTCGGCGGCGATGCTAGCCGGCGACCTGGATCGTGCCGGAAAGCTGCTGACCGAAGATGTGCTTATTCTCGAAAGCGGCGGTGCAGAACGTTCACGGGCCGAATACCTCGGCGGACACGCCCTCCACGACGCGGCCTTCCTCAAGACCGCGCACAGCCAGGTCAAGCAGCGCGCCGCGCATGTAGACGGCAACACGGCCTGGGTGGGTACCGAGAGCGAGCTGCACACCACCAAAGAGGGGAAAGCCCTGACCCTGCTCAGCACGGAAACGATGGTGCTTAAGCAGACCCCGGCCGGGTGGCGAATTGTGCATATCCATTGGTCTTCACGGCCCAAACGTTGAACGAAGCAGGCGCCATGAACATTCGATCTTCTCTGTTGATGTTGGGAGCCCTGACCGGAACTACGACCATGATGGCCTGCACGCGATCGCCTCAGCCCATCAATGCCGCGGCGCCTCCATCATCGCAACCGGCCGCGGCCAAGGCGGCCACGGCATCACTCGCACTGCCGCAGGTCGTCGTGCACAAGAGTCCGAGTTGCCGCTGCTGCGCCCTCTGGGTCAAGCATTTGCGCGATGCCGGTTTCGTGGTCGACGTGCGCAATGAGGACAATCTCAACCCTATCAAGGAGCGTGTCGGCGTGCCCTACGGCAAGGGTTCATGCCACACCGCGCAAGTCGGCAGCTACTTCGTCGAGGGTCATGTGCCGGCCGAGGACATCAAACGGCTGCTGGCGCAACGGCCCGATGCCAAGGGCTTGGTACTGCCGGGCATGCCGATGGGTTCACCCGGCATGGAGATGCCGGACGGGCGAACGCAGCCGTACACGGTCGGGCTTGTCGAGCGTGATGGGAGGACGACAGCGTTCGCATCGCATTGAGGGGGGAATTGGTCCCGGGGACGGTGTTGCGGGCGCGCCGATTATTCGCCCGCTTTCCGAAACGAGAATGGAGAACACCCATGACCCATCATTCCGCCGCCCATCGGCCCCAGGCCATGAACGATTGCATCGACAACTGCACCCAGTGTCATGCGATCTGCTTGGAGACCATCAACTACTGTTTGGGCAAGGGTGGCGCACACGCGGCGCCCGAGCACATCGCATTGCTGGCTGCGTGCGCCGATATTTGTACCACCAGTGCCGACACCATGCTGCGCGGTGCGGCCGTGCACACGGTTATCTGCGGCGCCTGTGCGGAAGTCTGCCGACAATGCGCAGCGGCTTGCGAAGCGATGGGCGATGACGCGCAGATGCAGCGCTGCGCCGAGATTTGCCGGCGTTGTGCAGACAGCTGTGCCGCGATGGCCAGCCATTAGCTCGTGAGGTCCCGCCGGGCCGCCGGCGAGATGACCATCTGGAGAACATCATGAACGCATCAAATCCAACCCAACTTTCGGTCCGGCATGCCCGGATCGCGTTGCGCGTCAGCCGGGCTTTATTGCTGCTGGCAGCATTGGCGTTGCTCGGCGCGTAGCTGAGCGAGTGGCGCGGCGGTGAGCTGTTCGGCCTCAGTCAGCAGCACTTGTTCAACGACGCCACCGTGCTGGCCTTGCTCGGTATCGGCGGCCTGATTGACACCTGGTTCCATGAACGCTGGCCGTCCACGCTTTAGGAGATCGCGCCCGAGCGTCAATGATTGGCGCTTGGGGCTTGACTCTGGACGTAGGTCCAGGCTGCAAACTCGTTCCAGGCCAGGAAAGCAGCAATGGAGGACGCGATGAAAATCGGTGAGCTCGCCCAACGTGCCGGTGTCCGCATCGACACCGTACGCTACTACGAACGGCAAGGTTTGTTGCCGCCGCCCGCGCGCCAAGCCTCCGGTTATCGCAGCTACGCGTCACCTGACATATCGCGCCTGCACTTTGTGCGTCGCGCCAAAGCCCTCGGCTTTACCCTCGAAGAAATACGCGACCTGTTGGCGCTGTCGGGGCGACGCGAGGACGACATGGGTGGCCTCAAGGCGGCCGCAACGGAGAAGCTGGCCGACGTCGAAACCAAACTGGCCGAACTCACACGCATCCGCGACGGCCTGCAAGCGTTGATCGCCTCTTGTCCCGGGCATGGTGCCCTGGATCGGTGTCCCATTCTCAATGCCCTCGACGAGGATCTGGCATGAACGCGCATTCGCACGGATCTGACGCATCCGCTAAGGACACCGGTCCCAGTTGTTGTGGGTCCGCGAACAAGCCGGAAGCCGATACGATGGCGAAGGTGATTGACCCGGTGTGCGGCATGCAGGTCGATCCGAAGACCACGACGCACCATGCCACGCACGCAGGTCACGACTATCACTTCTGTTCGGCGCGCTGTCGAGAGAAATTCGTCGCCGATCCAGTGAAGTATCTGTCGCCCGAAGCTGCCGCAACGACACCGCCGGCGCCGGCCGGCACGATCTATACCTGCCCGATGCACCCCCAGATCCGTCAGGAAGGCCCCGGCACCTGCCCGATCTGTGGCATGGCGCTGGAGCCGGAAATGCCGAGCCTGGAGGACGAAGACAATCCCGAACTGCGCGATTTCACCCGGCGCTTCTGGTGGACGCTGCCGCTGACGGTCATCGTGCTCACCTTGGCGATGCTCGGCCATCGGATTGCATTCCTGTCGACCGAAGCGCGCACCTGGATCGAGCTGGCGCTGAGCGCGCCGGTGGTGCTGTGGGCCGGCTGGCCGTTCTTCGAGCGCTGCGCGGCATCGATCCGCAATCGCAGTCCCAACATGTGGACGCTGATCGGCATCGGCGTCGGTGCCGCCTTCGGCTACAGCGTAGTGGCGACCATCGCGCCCGATCTGTTCCCGGCGTCTTTCCGGGAACATGGACGCGTGGGCGTCTACTTTGAGGCGGCGGCGGTCATCGTCTCGCTGACGCTGCTGGGCCAGTTGCTGGAATTGCGGGCGCGCTCGAAAACATCCGCCGCGATCAAAGCGCTGCTCGGCCTGGCGCCGAAAACGGCACGACGCGTGAACGACGACGGCAGCGAGGAAGACATCCCGCTCGAACATGTGCACGTCGGCAACCGCTTGCGGGTGCGCCCCGGCGAAAAGGTGCCGGTCGATGGGGTGGTGCTGGAAGGAAGATCTAGCATCGACGAGTCGATGCTGACCGGCGAACCGATCCCGGTGGAGAAGACCGCCGGTGCCCAGGTCATCGGCGCGACGCTCAACGGCACCGGCAGCCTCGTTGTCCGGGCCGAGAAGATCGGCGCGGAGACCGTGCTGTCGCAGATCGTGCAGCTGGTAGCCCAAGCCCAGCGATCGCGTGCACCGATGCAACGCATGGCCGACAAGGTCGCATTCTGGTTCGTATTGGCTGTGCTCAGCGTGGCCCTGATTACCTTTCTTGGTTGGGGCCTGTTCGGGCCGGAGCCGGCGTGGACCTATGCCGTGTTGAATGCTGTCTCGGTACTGATTATTGCCTGTCCGTGTGCGTTGGGACTGGCTACGCCGATGTCGATCATGGTCGCCACCGGCCGTGCCGCGCAGGCCGGCGTGTTGTTCCGCGATGCCGAAGCGATCGAGCAGCTGCGCAAGATCGATACGCTGATCGTCGACAAGACCGGCACACTGACCGAAGGTCGTCCTGCGTTCCGCGACGACATCGCCGCGGAAGGATTCGCGCCGGATCAGGTGATCCAGCTAGCGGCGAGCTTGGAACAGGGCAGCGAACATCCACTGGCCGAAGCGATCCTGGCCGAGGCCAAACAGCGCAATCTCGCGCTGGATCGGGCGGAGGATTTTGACTCGGTCACCGGCATGGGCGTACGTGGACGTGTCGGCGGCAAGGCGCTGGCGCTGGGAAACAAGGCCCTCATGGTCCAGGTCGGCGCCGACATCACGCCGTTGCTGGGCAGCGCCGAACGGCTGCGCAAGGAAGGCGCCAGCGTGATGTTCCTGGCGGTCGATGGCCGTTTGGCGGGCGCAGTGGCCGTGGCCGATCCGATAAAGGCCACGACATTGCCTGCGTTGAACGAATTGCGTGCCGCCGGCCTGCACCTAGTGATGGCCTCCGGCGATGCCCAGGCCACCGCCGAAGCCGTGGGCCGAACGCTTGGCATCGACGACGTGCGTGGCGAAGTGCGCCCGCAGGACAAGGCGGAACTGGTGCAACAGCTCAAGGCCCAGGGCCGGCGCGTGGCGATGGCCGGCGATGGCATCAACGATGCGCCCGCCTTGGCCGCAGCCGATGTCGGTATCGCCATGGGCACCGGCACCGATGTCGCCATGTCGAGCGCGCAGGTCACGTTGGTCAAGGGCGATCTGCGCCGGATCCTGCAGGCCCGCGCGATTTCCGAGGGTGCGGTGACCAACATGAAGCAGAATCTAGGCTTTGCCTTTCTCTATAACGCCATCGGCGTGCCGATCGCCGCTGGCGTGTTGTATCCGGTGTTCGGCCTGTTGCTCAGCCCGATGATCGCGGCGCTGGCGATGAGCCTGAGCTCGGTTTCGGTGGTCACCAACGCCTTGCGCCTGGCCAAATCACCGCTGCCACAACCTCAAACCGACGGCCCCCGCGCTGAGCCCGCAAAGGCCGCCTCCTGTCATTAGGCTCATTTTCCCACTGGAGTAATTTTATGAAACTGAAAGCACATCTCGCCCTCCTGCCACTTACGTTGGTCGCCGGAATGGCGCTTGCTCACGATCCGCCGAAGACGGCCGATCAGGAGGACAAGGTCGACCACAGCAAGATGGACATGTCCGGCAAGCAAGCCGATCACAAAAAGATGGCCGCCGACGAATTCGCCGCCCTGGATAAGAACAAGGACGGGAAGCTGACCAAGGCCGAACTCCCGAAGGATTCACCGGTTCGGCCACACTTCGAGATGCTGGATGCCGACAAGGATGGCAGCCTGAGCAGTGCGGAATTTGCCGGCCATCACGGCATGTGAGGGCGCGTCAGACCGCATAGGATGAGTACGTAGAAACCACACGACCTGGCAAGGAGTCACCGACCATGATCATGGCACCGCGTCTGCGGAAATTCGCGCTCACGACACACGTCACTTTCTCGGTCGGTTTGCTCGGTGCGATCGCTGCCTTCCTGGCCCTGGCCCTCGCGGGCCTGACAACCGAGAATGCAACGATCGTCCGTGCGGCCTATTTGGCGATGGATTTGACCGCACGGTTCGTCATCGTGCCATTGGCGTTCGCTTCACTGCTCACGGGACTTATCCAGTCGCTGGGTACGCCGTGGGGCTTGTTTCGACATTATTGGATCCTTGCCAAGCTGTTGCTGACTGCCTTTGCCACCCTCATCCTGTTAGCAAAGATCAAGCTCATCGGCTACGCAGTCCACCTGGCCGCAGAGACGATGCTGCCCCGTGCAGATCTCCGCATGGTCGGGATGGAACTCGCGGCTCACGCGGCTGGCGGGCTGCTGGTATTGCTCGTGCCTGCAATACTCTCGGTGTACAAGCCGCGGGGCCTGACCGCGTATGGGCGGCGTAAGCAACAGGGCGCATCATCGCAAACACCATACCGCTCACCGAAACGCCCTTCCTTTGGTCCCAGCGGCGACATCGGCGCTGGCAGCCGCAGCGGTTCGATCACCATCACGCTGCGCCGTGGGCATATATTCGGAATCACTGCCGCTGTTCTGGTTCTGCATGCCTTCATTCTGCACTTGACCGGCATCGGGCTCGGTAGGCATTGAGGCAGTCTCCTAGTTATCTATCGTCCTGGCACGACATCGGAGTTCACGCACATGCAACAGCACGCACAGCATCAGGGATCAACGAAGAAAACGCACTACGGGCGTCTGCTGCTGATGGTGGTCTTGTCGTTTGTCGCGATGTACATCTTGATGTACGCGATGGCCGATCGGCTGGAGAACGTCTATTCCAACTTCAACCAGTTCTACATGGCCGGGTTGATGGCCGCCCCGATGTTGGTCCTGGAATTGGTGTTGATGGGAGGCATGTATCAGAACAAAAAGCTCAATGGCGCGTTGATTGCGCTCGGCATTGTGCTGGCGCTCGTCTTTTGGGCGCTTATCAGGCAGCAGGCCGCGATCAATGATCGCCAATTTCTCAAGTCGATGATTCCGCACCACGCCGGAGCGATTTTGATGTGCGAGCAAGCGAGCATCCAAGACCCGGAGATCCTGCAACTCTGCCAGGGGATCATCGCCTCTCAAAGCGCCGAAATCGCACAGATGAAGTCGCTTCTACAAAAGCAGGGCCGTGAGGGTCACGGCCAAGCTGAATGATGTCCATGCCCGCCTGTGCACCCTTGGAATACGTTTCGGCCGCCGAGGAGGGTCGGATAGCGAGCCGACTCTGGCAGAGATCGGGAAGGAACTTCTGATGCACGGCATGCATCCAATCGTCAATCGCAATAGACTAGCCGGTATGCCATTTTCCTTCAGCCCGCTCTATGTTTCCGCTATCCGGGGTGCTCGTGCCCACGGCGGGAGTGGGTGCCCATGAAAGGATCAATGCGCCTGGCGAGATTTCGCACGCGCCGTCAGCGGCTGCGCTTCGCGTGGTTGGCGTTGCTGGCCTTGCTGTTCCAGCAGGTCGCCTTGGCCGCCTACAGTTGTCCGACGACAGACGTGCCGCCTCAGCCGCAGGCCCTGATGGCCGGTTGCGAAGGCATGGAGATGCCCGATGCGGATGCGCCCGCGTTGTGCGACAAGCACTGCCAGCGGGATCACTTGACCACCCCGGATCTGCGTCTTGCGCAAGTGCCGCCGCTCGCTTTGCCGCCGCCGCACTTTGATTTAGCTGCGTCGCTGCTACCACTGGCACCGGCCCAGAATTACGAGGACGTGCCGACGTGCCGTTCCGATCCGCCGCCTGCGCAGCGCTTCTGTAGCCTGCAAATCTAGACCCTGACCCCGCTCGCAATCGTGCTGCCGTGCTTCGGCGGCGCGCTCGTTTCTGCGTGTTCGGAGGTCTCATGTCTGTCTTGTTCTCGCTGCGCCGCAGGCGCAGCCCTCGTTGTTTGGCGACGCTTGCGCTCGCCCTGTGGTTTTTCGCTGCTCCGAGTTGGTCCGCGTCGACCGGGGTGTCTTTTACCGAGGCCGTTCGCCTGGCCGTGGAGCGCGCCCCCGCATTGGAGGCGCGGCAGGCGCAGACCGCGGCGGCGCGTGAAGAGGCTGTGCGGGCAGCCGCGTTGCCCGATCCCAAGCTGACGGTCGGCATCGCCAACTGGCCGGTCACCGGCGGTGATGCGTTCGATTTTCGCGCTGACGACATGACCATGAAACAGGTCGGCGTGATGCAGGAATTCCCGGCCCGTGCCAAGCGCCAGGCGAGGCAGACAGTGGCCGATCGCAGCATCGAACAGGCGCAGGCCCTGTCGGTAGCCGAGCAATTGACGGTGCGCCGGGCCGCCGCGGACGCCTGGATCACGCTGTGGGCCGCACAGCGCGAAGTGGACGCCTTGAAGGCGCTGCGGGAACAATCCGCGCTCGCAGTGCGGCTCGCCAAGGCGCGGTTGGCCAACGGCGCGGGCACGGTGGTCGATACCCTGGCCACGCAAGCGGCGGCTCTCGAACTGGAAAACCGCATCGATGCGGCCGAGGCATCGGTGGAAGCCGCCCGCGGCACGCTGGCTCGCTGGCTGGGCGTGGAGCCTGCCGACCTTGCAACGGACGGTATGCCTCCGGAGTTGACGGTCCTGCCGGTCGGCGAGGCGGCGCTGCTGGCGTCGGTCGATCGCCAAGGGCCGCTGCTGCCCTGGCGTTCGCGCGAAGCCGTCGCGGAGGCCGAAGTCGCGTTGGCGGCGGCCGAGAAGCGGCCCGACTGGAGTCTCGGCGCGTCCTATGGGCAGCGTGCCCGCTCCCCCGATGGCATGCCCCGCAGCGACATGCTGATGATCGAGTTCGCGATCGATCTGCCGTTGTTCACGCGCAATCGCCAGGACCGCGGCATTGCGGCCCGCCGCGCCGAACTCGACGCCGTGGTCGCCTCGCACGAAGACGCACGACGAATGCAAATCGAAGCCGTTCGCCGTGCTTTGGCGGAATGGAACGGACTCAAGCGGCAGGTCGCGCGCAAGGAAGACGAGATGCTGCCGCTGGCCCGCGACCGGGCGCAGACCGCGGTGGCGAGCTACGGCGGCGGCGGCGAACTGCAACCGTGGCTTGATGCGCGGCGCGATGAGCTCGAACTGCGCCTCGAACATGCCCGTCACCTGGGCGACCTCGGCCGCGTCTGGGCCGCGCTGGCCTATCTGTTACCCGATCAGGAGATCACGCCATGACCCGTCCCATGACCCGCATGGCGCTCATCGCCTCGGCCGTTGCATTGCTCGCCATCGGTCTGGCTGGTGGCTACTGGTGGGCCCAACGCCACGCCGCCGGCAGCACGGAGGTGCCGCCCCCCGTCCCCTCCGCACCACCGGACCGCAAGGCACTGTACTGGTACGACCCGATGGTGCCGGACCAGCATTTCGACAAACCCGGCAAGTCGCCCTTCATGGACATGCAGTTGGTGCCCAAGTACGCCGACGAAGCGGCAGCCTCCGGCGTACGTATCGACTCGGGCACACAGCAGAGTGTCGGCATTCGCACCGCGGTGGTGGAAACCGGGCGCCTGGCGACCGAGATTCGCGTGCCGGCCACGCTGACCTGGGATCTGCGGCAGGAATCGGTGGTCAGCGCCCGCGTCGATGCGATCGTCTCGCGCCTGAACGTCAAGGCGCCGTACGAATCGGTTCGTCGCGGTCAGCCGCTGGCTTCGCTGCTGGCACCGGACTGGAGCAGCGCGCTGGCCGAGGCGCAAGCACTGCGGCAGACGCAGTCGGCCTCGGCGCGGGAGCTGCGATCGGCGGCGCAGCAGCGGCTGCGTGTACTCGGCGTGCCCAGTGACATGGGCCGCGACGGCAGCGTGACGTTGAGCGCCCCGAGCGACGGCGTGGTCAGTGAGATCCTGGTCCGCGAAGGTCAGACGGTGATGGCAGGCATGCCGCTGTTCCGCATCAACAGCACGGCCACGTTATGGCTGGAAGCGGCGATTCCACAGGCCGGCATCGGCGGTGTCGGCCCGGGGACGAAGGTCGAGGCGACGGTCAGCGCAGTGCCAGGGCAGACGTTCGCGGGCGAAGTGGAGACGCTGCTGCCGCAGATCGATTCCACCAGTCGCACCCAGCGTGCCCGCATCGTGTTGCGCAATCCGGACGGCGTGCTGGTGCCCGGCATGTTCGCTGAGTTGAGCCTTCAGCCTGAAGAGGGTGCCGCGGTACCGCTGGTGCCGAACGAGGCTTTGATTGCGACCGGCACCGACAGCCGCGTCATCGTGGTCGGCGACGATGGCCGGTTCCAGCCGGTACGCGTGCGCAGCGGGCGCAGCAGCGGCGGACGCACGGAGATCCTCGCCGGCTTGAAGGGCGGCGAGCGTGTGGTGACCTCCGGGCAATTCCTGATCGATTCCGAAGCCAGCCTGTCGGGTGCGCTGCAGCGGCTGCGGGCGCCGGCCGCTTCATCACGTCCGGCAGAAGCGCCATCGACGCACGAAATGACCCCCCCGATCGAAACTCCGTCGCCGGCAGTCATGCCGAAACCGGCGGCGAAGCCAAAGGCCACCTCAGCGCAGCGAGCGTGCCCGGTGTTGTATTGGTACGACCCGATGGTGCCGGATAAGCATTTCGAGCGGCCGGGCAAATCGCCCTTCATGGACATGCAACTGGTGCCCAAGTTCGGGCCGGACGCCGCCCCCGACTGCACCGTCCGCGATGTCGGGGCTACTGCGCCCAAGGAGCCGCGGCCATGATCGCCCGGATCATTCGCGCGGCCATCGCCAACCGCGCCCTGGTACTGCTGGCGGCCGTGCTGCTCGCGGTCGCCGGCCTGTGGTCGGTACGGCATACGCCGCTCGATGCGCTGCCCGACCTGTCCGACACCCAGGTCATCATTCGCACCGAGTGGCCCGGGCAAACGCCGCGCATTGTCGAGGACCAGGTCACCTATCCGCTGACCACGACCATGCTCTCGGTGCCCGGTGTGCGCACGGTGCGCGGCTATTCGTTCTTCGGCGACTCGTTCGTCTACATCCTGTTCGACGACGACACCGACCTGTACTGGGCGCGCTCGCGCGTGCTCGAATACCTGAGCCAGGTGCGCGATCGCTTGCCCGAAGGCGTCAATCCCGCGCTCGGCCCCGACGCCACCGGGCTGGGCTGGATCTACGAATACGCCCTGGTCGATCGCACCGGCCAGCACGATCTAGGAGAACTGCGGGCGCTGCAGGATTGGTTCCTGCGCTACGAGCTCAAGACCGTGCCCGACGTGGCCGAGGTCGCCAGCGTTGGCGGCATGGTGCGGGCGTGGCAGATCGTGCCCGACCCGCAGGCGCTGGCCGCCCGCGGCCTGACTGTGGCGCAGCTGATCGATGCGGTCGACGCGGCCAACGGCGCTACCGGTGGTTCGGTGATCGAACAGGGCGAGGCCGAGCTGATGGTGCGCAGCGAAGGCTACCTGCGCAGCGCCGAAGCCTTCGAGCAGGTGCCGGTGACGACCGCCGCCGACGGCGTGCCGGTGTTGCTGGGTGAAGTCGCCACGGTGCAGCGCGGCCCCACCTTCCGACGTGGCATCGCCGAGCTCGACGGCCAGGGCGAGGTTGCCGGCGGCGTGGTGGTGCTGCGTACCGGCAAGGATGCGTTGGCCGCGATTGCCGCGGTCAAGGCGCGCCTGGAAAAATTGAAGGCCAGTCTGCCGGCGGGCGTCGAGATCGTCCCGACCTACGACCGTTCCGAATTGATCCATGAAGCGGTGCGCAACCTCACCCACAAACTGGGCGAGGAGTTCCTGGTCGTCGCACTGGTGTGTGCGTTGTTCCTGTGGCACCTGCGTTCGGCGCTGGTGGCGGTGATCACCTTGCCGTTAGGTGTGCTGACCGCTTTCATCGTCATGCGCTACCAGGGCATCAGTGCCAACCTGCTGTCGCTGGGCGGCATCGCGATTGCGATCGGCGCGATGGTGGATGCGGCGGTGGTGATGATCGAGAACGCGCACAAGCACCTGGAGCATTGGCGCGACGCGCATGGCAGCGAGGCCGCCGGTGAAGACCGCTGGACGCTGATGGCAAAAGCGGCCAGCGAAGTCGGCCCGGCGCTGTTCGCCAGTTTGCTGGTGATCACCTTGTCGTTTGTGCCCGTGTTCGCGTTGCAGGCGCAGGAAGGCCGCTTGTTCTCGCCGCTCGCCTACACCAAGACCTATGCCATGGCGGCGGCGGCGGGCTTGTCGATCACCCTGATTCCGGTGCTGATGGGCTACCTGATCCGTGGGCGGATTCGGCCGGAAGCGGACAACCCGCTCAACCGGGTGCTGATCGCCGGCTATCGGCCGGTACTGGACGCGGTACTGCGCTTTCCGCGACTGACGCTGGCGCTCGGCGGCGTGATGCTGTTGCTGACCTTGATCCCGTACGTGCGGATCGGCAGCGAGTTCATGCCACCACTCAACGAGGGCACGCTGCTGTACATGCCGACTGCTTTGCCGGGGCTATCGTCCGGCAAAGCCGGTCAATTGCTGCAGCAGAGCGATCGTATGATCAAGACGGTGCCCGAGGTCGCGCACGTGTTCGGCAAGGCCGGCCGTGCCGACACCGCAACCGATCCGGCGCCGATCGAGATGTTCGAGACTACGGTGACCTTCAAGCCGCGCGATCAGTGGCGGCCGGGCATGACCATGGACAAGCTGCGCGCCGAACTCGATGCGGCGGTGAAGGTGCCCGGCCTCACGAACCTGTGGGTGCCGCCGATCCGTAACCGCATCGACATGCTCGCCACCGGCATCAAGAGCCCGATCGGCATCAAGGTGTCCGGGCCCGATACCCAGGTCATCGAGCAGGTCAGCGAACAGGTCGAGCGCGTGGCCAAGACCGTGGACGGCGTCAGCTCCTCGCTGGCCGAGCGCATCACCGGCGGTCGCTATGTCGATGTGCGGATTCGCCCCGTAGTCGCAGCCCGCTACGGACTGAGCCAGGCCGACCTGCAACGGTTGATCGCCACCGTGGTGGGTGGCGACGCCATCGGCGAGACCATCGAAGGCCGCGAACGCTATCCGATCGTGCTGCGCTACCCGCGCGGCCAACGCGATTCGCTCAGTGCCTTGGCGCAACTGCCGCTGGTCGCGCCCGGCGGCGTGCAACTGACCTTGGGGCAAGTGGCCGATGTGTCGCTGAGCCCGGGCCCGCCCATGCTCAAGAGCGAAAACGGCCGGTTGGTCGGCTACGTGTTCGTCGATGTCGCCGGGCGCGATCTGGGTTCGGTCGTGGCCGACCTGCAGCAGCGCATGGCCCAGCAGGTGAAACTGCCGCCGGGCTACGGCCTGGCCTGGTCGGGGCAGTACGAATACCTGGAACGGGCGCTGGCCCGATTGAAATGGGTGGTGCCGGCGGCGCTGGCGATCATCTTCTTGCTGATTTACCTGGTGTTCCGTCGCTTCGGCGAGGCGGCCATCATCATGCTCAGCCTGCCGCTGGCCCTGGTCGGTGGCCTGTGGCTGATCTGGATGCTGGGCCATGCGGTGTCGATCGCCACGCTGATCGGCTTCATCGCGCTGGGCGGCGTGGCCGCCGAATTCGTCGTGATCATGCTGCTGTACTTGCGTCAGGCGTGGGAACGCCGCCTGGCGGAAGGCGAGCCGGCCACCACCGCCACGCTGGAGGCGGCGATCCGCGAAGGCGCGGTGCTGCGCGTGCGGCCCAAGGCGATGACGGTGGCCGTGATCCTGGCGGGCTTGTTCCCCTTGTTTATCGGCTCCGGTGCCGGTTCGGAAGTGATGCAACGCATCGCCGCGCCGATGATCGGCGGCATGGTCACTGCGCCGCTGCTGTCCATGCTGATCATTCCGGCTGCGTATCGCCTGCTGCGCGGTCGCACCTTGTCTCGAACTACGTCCGCGGCAGCGCCGCCGGACGTCGCGACGTGAGAGGCGCGTTGAGTCCACTCACTTATTTTTACCGGAGAATTGTCATGAAACGTCAGTTGATCATCATCATGTCGTCAGCCATCAGCGTGCTGCTCGCCGCATGCACGACCTTGCCAACCGACCAGCGTCTGGGCACCGTAGCAAAGGTGTCGGATCACGAACTGCAGCTGTGCTTCGATTCACAGGTGGCGGCACCCGCCGCGGGTCAACAGGTTCAGCTGGTGCGTCGCCAGCAGGTAGGGAATCCCAAGTTCGCGCCCACCTTCCGCGAACGCCCCGTCGGCACGGCTCAGATCGGTGCTGACATGTCCGGACGCTGTGTGACCGCCACGCTGACCCAGGGCAAGGCACGCCGCTTCGATGAGGTGCACCCGGCCTTGGCCGATCGGCGGCCCCGCTGAATTCGCCCCCCTCAGAACCAACGACAGCAGCCCGACTGCGCTGCAGCCGTACCGACCTGCAGTCGACTCAACCTTCAACCCACTAGGAGATCCATATGAAACTGACATTTTTCGTTCCCGTCCTGACCGCACTGCTACTGGCCGCGTGTTCGCAGTCCCCCAGCAACAATACCGCTACCGCCCCGAAGGACGCGGCAACGGATGACATGGCGATGTCTGCCACCGAGCACGCGCAGATGGCCCAACAGGCGACGCCCGCATCATCGGATGCCGCCCCATCGACCACGGCCTCGGCGACGGGCACCGTCGAAGGCGTCGACGCCACTGCCGGCAAGATCACCATCGCTCACGGACCAGTGGATGCACTGGACTGGCCAGCAATGACGATGGGCTTCAAGGCCACGCCTGAACAGATCGCTTCGGTGCAGGTC
>NZ_CM191263.1:4882500-5001413 GCF_041475715.2 Xanthomonas sp. NCPPB 3583 | reverse complement strand
CAACGTGTGATCATCTGTTGCCGGCCGCGGGGCGCAGAAAAGCGCCGTGCTCGCAGCCCGGTAGTGAAAAGAGGATGGACCAGACTAGCACCGAGGGCAGGGTTTTCCCAGGGTTATTCACAGGGCCATCCACAGGCCGCCGCCGTCCTCTTCCGCGGTAAGGCAAGCAGGGTGTTGACCTGCGGCGCGGCAGGCCTATAGAATTGCCGGTTCTATTCGTCTCCATTCATGCAGAGGGCCCCATGGCCACCAAGCGTACTTTCCAACCCAGCAATCTCAAGCGAGCACGCGACCATGGTTTCCGCGCACGTATGGCAACCGCCGACGGCCGCAAGATCCTGGCTCGCCGCCGCGCCAAGGGCCGCAAGCGCCTGAGCGCTTGATTGCCGCGCCGCTCCCTGCGGCCGAGGCAGTCCCTACCGTGAACGCATCGAACCCGTGCAGGCGATTTCCTCGCTCTGCGCGGGTTCGTACGCGTGCGCAATATACGATCGTTTTCGATACTGCACGTCGCACCTCGGACCCACTTCTAAGCCTGCACTGGCGCACCGGCGATACACCGCCGCGGCTGGGCATGGCCGTGTCGCGCAAGGTCGATACGCGCGCGGTCGGACGTAACCGCATCAAACGTGTGCTGCGCGATGCCATGCGGCATCTATTGCCCGAGCTGGCCGGTGGTGACTACGTCATCGTGGCGCGCTCGGCGGCGGCAAAAGCGACCAATCCACAGATCCGCGATGCCTTCGTGCGTCTGCTGCGCCGTGCCGGCGCATTGCCCCTGCCTGCTGCGCCCGGCACAATGCCGCCCGCCAGGACGGTGCGCCCATCCTCCCCTTCCCCGACAGAGCCGGAACTGTAGTTCCGACTGAGCGAGTTGCTGCCCGATGAACCAGACCCGTGTTTTCCTGATTTTTGCCTGGCTGATGGTCGCGGCGTTGCTGTGGATGGAGTGGGGCAAGGACAAGGCGGCTGCCAATGCGCCGGTGGCCGCGGCGACCCAGGCGGTGCCGGCGGCGCGCGATCCGGATGCGGCAGCGCCGAGCGCGGCCAATGTGCCTTCGGCCCAGCCCATTCCGCAGGCCGGCGCGCCGGGCACGGTGCCGGCGACCAGCAGCACTGCGGCAACACCGGCTGCAGCCGGCGCTGCGCCGGTGGTGACCCTGACCTCGGATGTGCTGCGCCTGAAGCTGGACGGCCGCAGCGTGCTCGATGCCGAGCTGCTGCAATTCCCGCAGACCAAGGACGGCACCGCGCCGGTCAGCCTGCTGACCGAAGATCCGGCGCACCCGTATAACGCCACCAGCGGCTGGGCCAGCGAGCATTCGCCGGTGCCGGGTGTAGGCGGCTTCCGCGCCGAGCAGCCGGGCACGACGTTCGAAATGGCCAAGGGCCAGAACACGCTGGTGGTGCCGTTCGTCTGGAATGGCCCCGACGGCGTCTCGATCCGTCGCACCTTTACCCTGGAGCGCGGCCGCTATGCCATCTCGATCAAGGACGAGGTGATCAACAAGAGTGGCGCGCCGTGGAACGGCTACGTGTTCCGGAAGCTGAGCCGGGTGCCGACCATCCTCAGCCGCGGCATGACCAATCCGGATTCCTTCAGCTTCAATGGCGCGACCTGGTACAGCCCGCAGGAAGGCTACGAGCGGCGCGCGTTCAAGGACTACATGGACGACGGCGGCCTGAATCGCCAGATCACCGGCGGCTGGGTAGCGCTGCTGCAGCACCACTTCTTCACCGCGTGGATTCCGCAGAAGGACCAAGCCTCGCTGTACGTGCTGGCCCAGGACGGCCCGCGCGACGTGGCCGAGCTGCGCGGCCCGGCCTTCACCGTGGCACCTGGCCAGACCGCCAGCACCGAAGCGCGGCTGTGGGTAGGCCCGAAGCTGGTCAGCCTGATCGCCAAGGAAGACGTCAAGGGCCTGGACCGCGTGGTCGATTACAGCCGCTTCTCGATCATGGCCATCATCGGCCAGGGCCTGTTCTGGGTGCTGAGCCATCTGCACAGCTTCCTGCACAACTGGGGCTGGGCCATCATCGGCCTGGTGGTCCTGCTGCGCCTGGCGCTGTATCCGCTGTCGGCTGCCCAGTACAAGTCCGGTGCCAAGATGCGCCGCTTCCAGCCGCGCCTGGCGCAGCTCAAGGAGCGCTACGGCGACGATCGCGTCAAGTACCAGCAGGCGACGATGGAGCTGTTCAAGAAGGAAAAGATCAACCCGATGGGCGGCTGCCTGCCGCTGCTGATCCAGATGCCGATCTTCTTCGCGCTGTACTGGGTGCTGGTGGAGTCGGTGGAACTGCGCCAGGCGCCGTGGCTGGGCTGGATCCAGGATCTGACTGCGCGCGACCCGTACTTCATCCTGCCGCTGCTCAACATCTCGATCATGTGGGCGACGCAGAAGCTGACCCCGACCCCGGGCATGGACCCGATGCAGGCCAAGATGATGCAGTTCATGCCGCTGGTGTTCGGCGTCATGATGGCCTTCATGCCGGCCGGCCTGGTGCTGTACTGGGTGGTCAACGGCGGGCTGGGCCTGTTGATCCAGTGGTGGATGATCCGCCAGCACGGCGAGAAGCCGAGCAAGATCATCCAGGCCAACGCCAAGTAAGTACACGAAGGCCCGCCGCAAGGCGGGCTTTCTGCATATCAGCCCGCATTGAGTGCCTGTTGTCTCTTTCGCCAAGGACGCCGTCGTGACCACATCGCCGTTGCATCGCCTGTTGCTGTGCGCAAGTTGCGTCGGAGTGCTGGCACTGGCCGGCTGCGGCACGCAGGACGCCAGCGATGCTGCCGGCGCTGCGAAGCCCGCGGCTGCAACGAGCGCTGGCACGCAGGCGGACAAGACCGGGAACGCCACCGGTGCATTGATCGCGCAACTGCGCGAACAGCTGGACCGGCACCGCCGCATCATCGTGCTGCTGGCCGATGAGGACAAACAAACGCCACGCGATCGCGCCACCTCCAGCAGCGTGGGCCAGCAGTTGTTTCATGAAAACCTGGAGCAGCGCGAACGCATTGCCGCATCGTTGGACACGATTCTGGCTTCCAAGGATGCACGCCGGTTCGCGACGATTGCCGCAGTGCTGGACGAGGTGGAATCTGCGTCGGATCTGTTCGATGCCGACCGCCTGGCATTTGCCGAGGTGCTGCGCGATCTGCATGCGCGCATCGGCCGCGACTCTGCATTGCCGGCGGTGAAACTGCATCAGCGCATCGGCGAGGATCTGGAGGCGCTGGACGAGATCGAGCGCAGCTACAACAAGGAGTTGACGCAGATCTTCAGCCGTTTCGATCGCAGCCGCGCCATCGTGCCCAAGCGCGAGAAATGGGGCGACTACGTGGCGCAGTTGCGCACGCTCTATACGCGCGAGAACATCCTGCGCGACCATGGCGTGGTCGAGCCGTACCCGTTCGCCGCGCGCGACAGCGACAGCGAAGTGTTCGGCCGCGACCTGCCGCCCAAGACAGTGGTGCTCACCTTCGACGATGGCCCGCACAAGGCCTACACCGAAGAGATCGTGGCGATTCTCAAGCGCTACGATGTGCCCGGCGTGTTCTTCGAAGTGGGGCGCAACCTCGGCAGCCTGGATGCCAACGGCAAACCGCAACTTGCGCCGCTGTCGAAGATCAGTCATTCGCTGATGGAAGAAGGCTATGCGGTGGGGAACCACAGCCTCACCCACGCACAGTTGTCCAAGACCACCGGCGATGCACTGCGTCGCCAGGTTCTGGATACCGACACCTTGCTGCGTGCAGTGGACGACAAGCGCGCGCCGCTGTTCCGGTTTCCGTATGGCGCACGCAATGCGGAAGGCTTGCAGCTGCTGGGCGAAGCCGGCCTGAAATCGATCATGTGGAACATCGACTCGCTGGACTGGGCCGATCCGGTGCCGGAATCCATCGTGCAACGCGTGCTCGATCAAGTGAACAAGGAGCAGCGTGGCATCGTGCTGTTTCATGACATCCACGACCGCGCAGTGAAGGCGCTGCCGCAGATTCTGGATCGTCTGATCGCCGACGGTTACCAGTTCGCCGGCTGGAATGGCCGTGAGTTCTCGGTCGCGCGCGCACCCGGCGCGGCGGCCGATGCCACGGTGACCATCGGCTATGCGAAATCGTGGGCGATCGTGATCGGCATCGACGACTACGCGCATTGGCCCAAGCTGGAATATGCGGCCAACGATGCGCAGGCGATTGCCAGTACCCTGACCGGGCCGTTGGGATTTCCGTCCTCGCAAGTGATCGTGCTCAAGGACGGGCAGGCCACGCGCAACAATATCCTGGCCGCATTCCACGACCGCCTCGGCGAAGGCCGTGCACAAACCAACGACCGCGTGTTCGTGTTCTTTGCCGGGCATGGCGCCACACGACGGCTCGCTTCCGGTCGCGATCTGGGTTACATCATTCCGGTCGACTCGGACCCGCAGCATCTGGCCAGCGATGCGATCGCAATGAGCGATTTGCAGAACATCGCCGAAAGCCTGCAGGCCAAGCACGTCTTGTTCGTGATGGATGCGTGCTACAGCGGGCTGGGATTGACGCGTGGCGGGCCGACGTCCAGCGCGTATCTGCGCGAGAACGCGCGGCGCATCGCGCGCCAGATGCTCACCGCCGGCGGTGCCGATCAACAGGTGGCCGATAGCGGGCCCAATGGGCATTCGGTGTTCACCTGGGTGCTGTTGCAGGCATTGGCTGGCAAGGGCGACCTCAATGGCGATGGCTTGATCACCGGAACCGAACTGGCCGCGTACGTGGCGCCCGCGGTGTCGGCAGTCTCGGCGCAGACGCCGGCATTCGGCAGCCTGCCCGGTTCGCAAGGCGGCGAATTCGTGTTCCAGGTTCCCAGCGGCGAAGAATTTCTCACTGCGCAGACCGCGCAGCTGTCGGCCGATGCGATTGCGCTCAACTCACGCGTGGACGCAGCACGTCCTGTGCCCGCCGCAGCCGGTGTGGCAGTGGCTGCAGTGCCGGTGACGGTGAAGACACTGCAAGGTGGCCAGGCCACGCTGGTGTTGCCCACCGCAGCGAAGAGCAGCGATCGCCAACGTGCACAACTGGCCAACGAACGCGGCCTGCAGTTGTACAAGGAAAAACGCTATGCCGATGCGGCCGAGCAATTTGCCGAGGCACTGAAGCTGCGCCCGGATTTCGCGCTGGCGGCCAACAACCTGGGCTTTGTGTATTACCGTCAGGGGCGCTTTGCCGAATCGGCGCGCTGGCTGGAAAATACCTTGAAGATCGATCCCTCGCGCGCGGTGGCCTATCTCAATCTCGGCGATGCATATGCAAAGGCAGGCGATCGCGACAAGGCGCGCAAGGCCTATGCCACGTACCTGGAATTGCAGCCGCAAGGCAGTGGTGCCGAGCAGGCGCGCGCACAGCTGCAATCGTTGTGACCGGACGCGCGACACGACATGGCGTGCAGACGCCAGACAGCGCGGATGTCGTCATGGGAGGTGATTCAAAAGTGCCCGCAAATATGTGGGTCGGCGCTGTTGGCTGCGCCGTTTAAACTCCAGGTGTCCTTTTTCAATCCACGTAGAGCAGTGCCCATGTCGTCTTCCGCTTCGACCATCGTTGCCATCGCCAGTGCTGCCGGAATCGGCGGCGTGGGCATCGTGCGCCTGTCCGGGGCGCAGTCGGTGCAGATTGCAGCGCAACTGGGAATTGCGCGGATGCAGCCGCGGCATGCGCACTACGCGCGTTTTCGCGACGGGCAGGGCGCCATCATCGACGATGGCATTGCGCTGTGGTTCAACGCGCCGCACAGCTTTACCGGCGAAGACGTCGTCGAGCTGCAAGGCCATGGCAGCCCGGTGCTGTTGCGGCAACTGGTTGCCCGCTGCATCGAACTGGGCGCCCGCCAGGCACGCGCCGGTGAATTCAGTGAGCGTGCATTTCTCAACGGCAAGCTCGATCTTGCGCAGGCCGAGGCGATCGCCGACCTGATCGCAGCCGGCGACCTGCGGGCGGCACGCGCCGCGCGGCGCGCACTGGACGGGGTGTTTTCGCGACGGGTCGATGCGGTGGCGGACACACTGACCCGCCTGCGTATCCACGTGGAAGCGGCCATCGACTTTGCCGACGAGCCGCTCGACACCTTGGGCGGCAACCAACTACGCGATGGTCTGGGTCAGGCGCGCAACGTGCTCGCCCAGCTGCTGCGCGATGCCGAACGCGGACGCAAGTTGCGCGACGGCCTGCATGCGGTGTTGATCGGTCCGCCCAACGCCGGCAAGAGTTCCTTGCTCAATGCGCTGGCCGGTAGCGATCGGGCGATCGTCACCGATGTCGCCGGCACCACCCGCGACACCTTGCACGAAGCCATCCAGCTCGACGGCTTCGAGTTGACCCTGGTCGATACCGCCGGCCTGCGCGATGGCGGCGATGCGATCGAACGCGAAGGCATGCGCCGTGCACGCGCCGAGCTGGAGCGCGCGGACCTGGCACTGGTGGTGCTGGATGCACGCGACCCGCAGGCCGCCCGCGATGCCATTGGCGATGCCATCGATGCCGTGCCGCGTCAGCTGTGGATCCACAACAAATGCGATCTGCTCGGCAATGCCGTATCGCTCGATGCCAATGCGATCGCTGTCTCTGCCGTGACCGGACAGGGACTGGAGCAATTGCACATCCGCCTGCGCGCGCTTGCGCTCGGCGATGGCGTGGACAGCGTCGAGGGCGAATTCTCTGCCCGCACGCGGCATGTGCAGGCGCTGCGTCGCGCCGAACAACACGTGGACGCTGCCGATCTGGAACTGGGTTTCGAGCAGCTGGAACTGGCTGCCGAAGAACTGCGCCTGGCGCATGAAGCACTCGGCGAGATCACCGGAAAGCTCAGTGCCGATGACCTGCTCGGCAAGATCTTCTCGAGTTTTTGCATCGGCAAGTGATGCGGCGATGCCCAGCGCGATGAGGCGCGCGGGAACCGTCGGAACCGGCCGCATCCAGACGCAGCTGCCGCCGCACATCATCTGCGTGGACGGCGATGCGGGCGCAAACTCTCGCACGTCGTCCGAGCACTGCAGGCGCATCGGCCATGCGCCTGCCGTGGACTACATTACCCCAGGCAATGCGGTCCCTAGCGCTTGGTTTTCCGCGTTGCACGCAGCCACCGAGGACGCAGCCGGCTGCTTGGCCTGCGCCTGTTCGATCTCGCGGCGTGCGGCGGCCAGGTCTTTTTCGAACGCAGGATTGGCGTGCAATGCGGCGACCGTGGCAGCGCCTACCACGCGGCCCTGGGTGACATCGCTCTGCCAGTGCACGTTGCAGACCAGGCGGCTGTCGCCGAAGGCGCGGCCGCGCGCGAGCAGGGCGTCGCGGTGGGCGGGGGCGATTTCGGACAGGATCAGGCCCCAGGTCCAGCCGATGGCGGTGTGGCCGGAGGGGTAGGAACCGTTCTTGCGCAGGGCCGCGTCATCGGCCGGGGTGCACATCGGTTGCGCGTTGCGCATGAACGGGCGTGGACGCTGATAGAGTGCCTTGGCGGCGCTGGTCGCGGTGCTGGCATCGCGCATGCTGCGTTCGAGCAGACGGATCAGATGCGGGGTGCTGGTCTGGTCGATCTGTATGCCGAGCGCGCAGCTGAAGTGCGTGGCCGCAGCCGGAAAGCTCAGCACCGCGTCCTGCGCGGCCAGCTCCCAGCGCGGTGTCCCGCGCAGGGCGAGCATGGCCTTGGCGACTGCCTCGTCGTTGGCGAGCGCAGCGCTGCCCTCCTGCGGTGGCGGTGGCACCAGCTGCACGCTGTCGGGCAGTTGTTGTTTCTCCAGGTACCCATGCGCGTCGGTGGCTAGCACCGAATCTTTCGCGGCTGCCTTGTCCCGTGCACTTGCGATGCCGCTGCCGATCAACAATGCGGCGATGGCAACGCTGACCAGCGTCCGGTGAGAGTGGCAAGCAATGCGCTGCGACATGGCAACCTCAGACAACACGAATGGAAGAGCCCGCAGATTACGACGGCTCGATGACAGCTGCATGCCAACGCGACGCAGCAACGGCCAGGGATGCGAAACGGTTGTCGTTGCACTGTCATGTTTCGGTCGCATCGACGCAAGACAACTGTCGCACGCTTGCCGCCAACTTTTGACTCGTCCCCAACGCCGCTCATGCCCAAGACCCATCAGTTAAGTGCCGCCGTTCTCGCCGCGCTCGTGCTCGCGCCTGCCGCTTACGCCGCCGACCCTGAGGTGTCTGCCGATACCGGTGCGACCGTGCAGCAACTCGATGCGGTGTCGGTGATCGGCCAGGGCGAAACCCGCCAGGTGCAGCGCATCACCCCGCAGGACATTGCGGTGTTGCCGCCGGGCACCAGCATCCAGAAGCTGCTCAACCGCATGCCGGGCGTAAACGTGCAATCCAACGATGCGTTCGGTGCCAACGAAGAATCGCAGACGATCAGCCTGCGCGGCTTCAACGGTACGCGCCTGGGCTATACGCTCGACGGCCTGCCGTTGGGCGACAACGCCTATGGCAACTACAACGGCCTCAACATCAGCCGCGCATTGATTGCGGAAAACTTCGGCGGCGTGGAGCTGGCCTCGGGCATCGGTGCGTTGGGCACGGCGTCGACCAGCAACCTGGGCGGTACCATCCAGTATTACTCGGCCGATCCGTCCAGCGTATTCGGCGGGCAGGTGTCGCAGACGGTGGGCTCCGATGCCAATCGGCGCACCTTCCTGCGCGTGGATACCGGCGATTACAACGGGTTTTCGGCGTATGTGTCGGGCATCAATGCCGAAGCCGACATGTGGGCGCGCCCGGAATCGCCGACCACCACGCGGCAGTTCAATGCCAAGGGCGTGTACCAGTTCGATGGCGGCAAGCTGACCGCATTCGCCGATACCTCGCGTACTTCGCAGGCCGACTATGCGTACCTGTCCAAGAGCGGCATGGCGCGCGGCCTGGGCTGGGACTGGAATCTGTACGCGCCGGACTGGAACCGCGCATTGGCTGCGGCGTATTGCGCACCGGCCACGCGCAATGCCGCGCGTTGCGGTTTCAGCGGCGGTGTCGACAACATCGACGATGCGTATTACCAGAGCCGCGCCTTGCGCGACGACGACCTGTTCTACGTGGCCGGCGATTTCCGGCCCAACGATGCGATCAGCCTGCACACGCAGGTCTATCACCACGAAAACAAGGGCCAGGGCCACTGGTGGTCGCCAGGGCAGGCGTCCAATCCGGGTACGCCGCAGGCATTGCCGATCTCCATCCGCAGCACCAATTACTGGATCAACCGCACCGGCGGCATCGCCTCGCTCGGTTGGGACCTTGGCCCGCATCATCTGGAAGCGGGCCTGTGGTACGAGCGCAATCACCACGATGTGGAGCGCAATTTCTACTGGATCGATGGTCCGGTCAGCGACGACAAGTTCCTTCAGAATCCCAATCGCCGTTTGTTCTCGCAGAACTACATCATCACCACGCGGCAGTTCTACGTGCAGGGCAATTTCAAGTTCCTGGATGAGCGTCTGAGCCTGGACCTGGGCGTCAAGAGCCCAAGCACCGAAATGACCGCGCGCGAGACGCCGGGCGTGGCAGTGGAAGCGCCGGTGGCCACCGGTTCGCTCAAGGCCAGCGAATCGGTGTTGCCGCAGATCGGCGTGGGCTATCGCCTGGCCGAAGGCCAGGAAGTGTT
Organism: Xanthomonas sp. NCPPB 3583; assembly: GCF_041475715.2. Classification (NCBI taxonomy): domain Bacteria; kingdom Pseudomonadati; phylum Pseudomonadota; class Gammaproteobacteria; order Lysobacterales; family Lysobacteraceae; genus Xanthomonas; species Xanthomonas sp. NCPPB 3583. Next base: position 4,991,775 of record NZ_CM191263.1, on the reverse strand, counting down.
CGCCTCGTACGCGGAAAACATCGCCGCGTTCCAGGGCGGCGGCGCCGGCGGTCCATTGCTGGTGACCCAGGCCTCGTTCGATGCCAGCGTCGGCGCATTGGAGCCGGAGAAATCGCGCACGCTGGAAGCGGGCTATCGCTTCGTGCGCGACCGCTTCGAAGCCTCGCTGGTCGGTTACGACGTCACCTTCGATAACCGCCTGCTTTCGCTCAACCCCTGCGCCAGCATCCAGCAGGGCACCACCCCCGCATGCACCACGCGCTTCTTCAACGTGGGCTCGGTGAGCAGCCGCGGCGGCGAACTGACGGTGATCTGGAAGCCGACCAGCTACCTGCAGTGGTACAACTCGGCCTCGATCAACCGTTCGACCTACGACGACAACTACGTGCAGAACGGCGTGGTGATTCCCACCGCCGGCAAGTACACCGTCGACACGCCCAAGCGCATGTTCGCCAGCGAACTGGCCTTCAATTACGGGCCGTGGAATCTCAACCTGCGCGGCAAATACACCGGCCAGCGCTACTACACCTACACCAACGACCAGGGCTTCGGCGGCTACACCGCCTTCGATGCGGGCGGTGGTTATGACTTCGGCCAGGTTGGCGTGCTGCAGGGGCTCAAGCTTTCGCTCAATGTCACCAACCTCACCGACAAGCGTTACGCCTCCAACCTGACGGCCTTCGCCAATAGCGATCCCAACGGCCGCCAGCTGGCCTTCCATGCCAGTGCACCGCGGCAAGTGTTCTTGACGCTGGATGCGAAGTTCTGAGGACGGGAATCGGGATTGGGAATCGTAAGAGCCGGTCTTGCGGTTGCTTACCGAATTCCGGTTTCGATCGACGCAGACAGTTTCAGGCTGGCGAACAAGACGTCGCGAGTGATGTTCCGGCGGGTGCGGACGATGCAGCGGAAGCGGGATGTACAGTCGTACCTCCCGCGCCGCCTATCGACCAGACTCGCCCGGCGGTCAGGCGTCGATTCGGTACCTGTTTTTCGTTGGAGAGATGCATGATGCAGTTCGGTCGTATCTGGTTGGTGGGAGCGATGATGGTTGGCATGAACGGCCCGGCAGTTGCCGAGGCGCCGCTGGCCAAGACGGTGCAGATCTTTGCGCACCGCGGCGCCAGTGCGCTGCGTCCGGAACACACCCTGGCCTCCTATGCCAAAGCCATTGTCGATGGCGCCGATTTTGTCGAGCCGGATCTGGTGTCCACCAAGGATGGCGTACTGATCGCGCGGCACGAGAACGAGATCGGTGGCACCACCGATGTGGCCAGCCACCCGGAATTCGCTGCGCGCAAGACCCGCAAGACCATCGACGGTCAGGCGATGGAAGGCTGGTTCACCGAAGATTTCACCCTGGCCGAGTTGAAGACGCTACGTGCGCGCGAGCGGCTGCCGCAGCTGCGTGGCACGCGCTGGGACGGGCAATTCCAGATCGTGACCTTCGAGGAGATCATCGATTTCGTCGCCGCAGAATCGGCAGCGACCGGCCGCACGATCGGGCTGATTCCGGAGATCAAGCACCCCAGCTATTTCAAGGCGCTGGGCCTGCCGATGGAAGACAAGGTGCTGGCCACCTTGCAGGCGCATGCCTATACCCGGACTGCGCCGGTGATCATCCAGTCGTTCGAGACCGGCAATCTGCGCTATCTGCGCGACAAGATCGGGCGCACCAGCAACATCGGCCTGCTGCAGTTGCTCGGTGGCGCGCAGATGGCGCTGCCCGCCGGCACGGACGATGCGCCGAAGACCTACGGGCAGATGATCACGCCCGACGGCCTGAAGCAGGTCGCGACATATGCCGATGCGATCGGCCCCGACATCCGCAGCATCATCCCGCTGGATGCGCAGCAACGTTTGGGCGCGCCCACCAGCCTGGTGCACGACGCACATGCGGCCGGGTTGCAGGTGCAGCCGTATACGTTCCGTCCAGAAAATTATTTTCTGGCCGCCAACAACCGCAGCAGCGGCGCGGTGACCGAGCGCAACGACGCCGGTGCGTTGGTCGAGTTGCAGGCGTATCTGGATGCGGGCATCGATGCGTTCTTCGCCGACGACCCGGGCCTGGCGCGGCGCGCATTGAGCGGGCGCCCCGCGCGCTAATCAGCATCTGTAGGAGCGCGCCAGAGCGCAACGGGCTCTAGCGGTACAGCCCGTCGCGCGCAGGCACGCGCCTACGCAGGGCAGAGCAACGCCGTCGATCGCGCGAGCGGAGCAACGGCGTTGATTGATTCGAAAGTCGCCTGAAAATTTTTTAGGCACCTGGCGGCCGTTCGCGCGGCGGGAAATGCAGCACCACGCTCTGCGAGCCATCGTCCTGGCGCTGCCACAGCACCGGCACCTGACGCGGCGGTGGCGGTTCCAGCATCGCGTGTTCGGAGTTGCTCACCTCCCAGGCAGCGTCTTCGTCCTCGTCTTCCCAGCTGTAGCGCGGCTTGGCCTGTTGCGGGTCGCGCAAGCGCAGCAGCAGGGCGGCGATCAGGCCGGCCACCGCACCGCCCAGATGCGATTGCCAGGACACGCCGGCTTCGTGCGGCAGGATGGTCATCAGCATGCCGCCGTAGAACAGGAAGGCGATCATGCTGGTGGCGATCGCGGGGCGGTCGCGGCGCAGCAGGCCCAGCACGAACACCAGGAACATCAGCCCGTGGGTCACGCCGCTGGCGCCCAGATGCCGGCTGCCGGGTTCGCCCAGCAGCCATGCGCCCAGGCCCGAGCCCAGCCACAACAGCGGCAGCGCCATGACGGTGGCACGCGGATACACGCTGCCGGCCAGCGTGCCCAGGATCAGCAGCGCCGCGGCGTTGGCGCCCAGGTGGGCCAGCGAACCATGCAGCAGCGGTGCGGTGAGGATGCCGCGCAGGCCGTCGGCCTGCAGCGGTGCCACCGCCCAGGCGCGCCAGTCGAACATGCCCTGGGCGGTGAACACCGCCACCAGCAACAACACGGCGGCCAGGCTGATGTTGAAGGCACGCAAGACCCGGTAACGATCCAGGCGAGCTTGGGTGGTGGTTTCTGCGGCGGCAACAGGATGCGGTGTCATACCTTCACGGATGGCGTCACGCGGGGTTTTTACAAGCTGCCCGGCGCGGGATAAGCAGGCCCGGCGACGGGATAATCCAATCCCGGCGCCGATCGTTGGCGCATCCGCCTGCGCCGCATCACGGATGATCTGTTGCTTGGCTGCAGGGTCCTTGCCCGCCCACCATCGCCGGACACGCTGCACGTACGTCCTTGTAAGCTCTGGCGCGGCATCCATGCCGCGCAAGGTCCCGCGACGGTGAGCGGGCAAGGACCAAGGGAGATGGTCGTTGCGCCTGTTTTCAACAAAGCCACCTGCAACTCTTTGGTGCAGTGTCCTCGCCGCTTGCGGGACCGATGGCGGCATGGATGCCGCCATCGAGCCCCCAGGGATGGGTTCACGGTGTGTCCCGCGAGCGGTGAGGGCACCGCGCCCTCGACTCACCTGGCTTTTGATTGTTGATCTGTCGCTTGGCTGCAGGGCCCTTGCCCGCCCACCATCGCGAGACACGCTACACGGACGTCCTTGTAAGCGCTGGCGCGGCGTCCATGCCGCGTAGGGTCCCGCGCCGGTGAGCGGGCAAGGACCTGTCGAGTTGGTCGACGCGCATGGTTGCCAGCAGTGCAGGCTGCGCCACCAATCCCGAATCCCGACTGCCCAATCCCGGCCCCTCAGTGCCCGGCAGGCTTGGGCGGACGCAGCAGGCTCAGCACGATGGTCGCCACCAGGATCGCAACCACCACGCCCAGCGACACCAGCACCGGGATCTTGTACAGATCGATGATCATCATCTTGATGCCGATGAACACCAGGATCACCGCCAGGCCGTAGGGCAGCAGGTGGAAGCGGTCGGCCATGCCGGCCAGCAGGAAGAACATCGCGCGCAGGCCCAGCACCGCGAACACGTTGGAGGTGAGCACGATGAACGGGTCGGTGGTGATCGCGAAGATCGCCGGGATGCTGTCCACCGCGAAGATCACATCGATCACCGCGATCAAAATCAGCACCACGAACAGCGGCGTAAACCAGCGCTTGCCGTCCTTGATCACGCTGAGCAGGTTGCCGTGGTACTGCGGGCTCAGGCGCAGGTGCCCGCGCATCCAGCGCAGCACCGGGTTGGCTTCCAGATCCGGCTCCTTGCCGGCGGAGAACCACATCTTGATGCCGGTCAGCAGCAGGAACGCACCGAACACGTAGAGCAGCCAATGGAACTTGGCCAGCAGCATCGAGCCGGCAAAGATCATGATCGCGCGCAGCACGATGGCACCCAGCACGCCGATGATCAGCACGCGCTGGCGCTGTTCTTCGGGCACGCCGAAGTAGGTCATCACCATCAGGAAGACGAAGATGTTGTCGACCGCCAGGGATTTTTCCACCAGGTAGCCGGTGAGGAACTGCAGCCCGATCTGGTCGGCCTGGGCGTCGCCGACGCTGCCTTGCAGGTACCACCACAGCCCGGCATTGAAGGCCAGCGCCAGCAGCACCCAACCGATGCTCCACCAGGTGGCTTCCTTGAAGGTGACCTTGTGGGCGCCGCCGTGGCGCATCAGCACCAGATCGATCAGCAGCGCGGCGATCACCACCACCGCGAAGCCACCCCATAACCACACGTTGCCAATGGTTTGCATAAGAATCCCGAAAAAAGTGAAAGCGGCCTGGACAGCCGGCGGGCTGAGGCCTTGTGACACGGAAATCGTGGATTCCGGGTGACGGACCTTCGCCTGCGCGGCGAAGGTCTCGCTCGCAACCGGCCGGGCCGGTTGCCGTTGCACCGGAGCGCTGCACATGGCGGGCTCGTAATGACGGCGACAACGCTGGGAGCTACTCCCCTTCTGCGCCCGATTCTGCGTGCACGGCGCAGGCACGTCAATCCAGCCGGATACAATGGGCCGATGAATATTCCAGTCCCCGTCGTCCGTCTCAAGAATGCCTGGCGCTCCAGCCACCCGTGGATCTTCCAGAAGCTGGTGGAAAAGCCCGCCGCCAAGCCCAAGCCCGGCACCATCGTCGATGTGGTCGGCGTGGATGGGGAATGGATTGGCCGCGGCTTCTACAACGGCCATTCGCGCATTGCCGTGCGCATCCTGGAAACCGACCAGTCGGTACCGGTGGATGCGGGCTGGTTCTCGCGCAAGATCGCCGCGGCAGTGAGCCTGCGCCGCGACTGGCTCAAGCTCGATGGCGTGTCCGACGCCTGGCGCGTGGTGCACAGCGAGGGCGACGGCCTGTCCGGCCTGGTGGTGGACCGCTACGGCGACCTGGTGGTGGTGGAGTTCTTCGCCGCCGGCATGTTCCGTCATCGCGAATGGATCTACGAGGCGCTGCGCGAACAGTTCCCTGGCTGCCGCTTCCACAGCTTTGCCGACGAACATGTGCAAAAGCAGGAAAGCTTCGATTTCCACGGCAACACCACCACCGAAGCGGCGGTGATCACCGAGCACGGCATCAAGTTCCGCGCCGACCCGGCCGGTGCGCACAAGACCGGCTTCTTCGCCGACCAGCGCGACAACCGCCAGTGGCTGAGCGAGCAGGTGGAAGGCAAGAGCGTGCTGGACCTGTGCTGCAACACCGGCGGCTTTGCGGTGTATGCCGCCGCCCGCGGTGCGGCCGAAGTGCTGGGCGTGGACATCGACGAAGACGTGATTGCCATTGCCAAGGGCAACGCCAAGCTCAACAACGTGCGGCCCAAGTTCGTGCAGGCCGACATCTTTCCCTGGCTGCGCGATGCGGCCAACCGCGGCGAGCAGTTCGATGTGGTGATCCTGGACCCGGCCAAGATGACCCGCGACCGCGATCAGGTGATTCCGGCGCTGAAGAAATACCTGGACATGAACAAGCTGGCCTTGGGCGTGGTCAAGCCGGGCGGCCTGTTTGCCACCTTCTCGTGCACCGGCCTGGTGGCCGAGCAGGAGTTCCTGGACATGCTGCGGCGCGCGTCGTATTTCTCCGGGCGCACCATCCAGATCCTGAAGGTGGCCGGTGCCGGTCCCGATCATCCGTTCATGGCGCACGTGCAGGAATCGCGCTATCTGAAAGCGGTGTTCTGCCGGGTGATGTAGCAGCGCGTTGCGGCGAAAGACGCCCGCTGCCGTGTGGCAGGCAGCGTCTTTCGCGGCGCGATGCCATCGCCGGCCAGCAGTAGGTCAACGCAGACATGCAACCAGGAGCCGGCAGCCGATGACCTCCAGCGACGAAGACGAACGCAAGGCCCTGCGCCGCTTGCTGCGGCAGATCGAGCGGCCCAATGCCAGCCTGCTGGCCAGCAACTGGCCGGTGTTCGGCGTCTGGCTGCTGTTTTCCGGGGCCTTCATGTATCTGTTCCAGACCGGCGACGGTTCGCCGCTGCACCCGTTGCTGCTGGCGCTGGGCTCGACCTGTCTGGGCGTGTTCGGTGCGTGGATCGTGTTCCGTTCGGTGTGGGCGCGGCAGTGGCCGCATGTGCGCGAACACATCGATGTGGACAGCGTGCGCGCGCGTCTGGCAGAACTGGACGACTGAGCGATACAGCGCGCGAGGCGGTTTGCTCGCGCTGCCAGGCAGATCAAACCGATCTGCAACGACGAGCGGCCGCCCGCGCCGTGGTTGCCGGCATGGCGGCGTCGCTCGACAGCATCGCGCGTGCGCACGCCATCGGCATCGCCGCAGAACTGCGCTTGCAGCGCGCGTATCGCACGCCACGCCGTGCGGATCGACCGCAGCGCTGCAGCGTCCCACGTGTGGCCGCAGTGCGTGTAGCCAGCCGCTATGATCGGCTCACCCCCACTGCCTGTGAGATCGCATGCACCTGCGTTCGCTTTGCCTGTCTGCCACGTTGTTGCTGGCCGCTGCGCTGCCCGCACATGCGCTGGAGTTTTCCAAGGCCGAACTGGCGCGCGCGACTGCCCTGCAGAAACGCCTGGTCACGCTGGATTCGCATCTGGACACGCCTGCCAATCTGGAACGCGCCGACTTCGACGTCTTGCAGGCGCATGCCGGCAACCGCCTGTCCCAGGTGGATTACCCGCGCATGGTCGAAGGCGCGCTGGATGGTGGGTTCTGGGCGGTCTACACCGGGCAGGGCGATCGCAGTGCAGCCGCGCACCTGGACGATCGCGATGCCGGTCTGCAGCGCCTGCTGAAGATCCACACATTGGTGGCCGCGCAACCGCAGCGTTTTGCACTGGCCACCACGCCGGCCGATGCCGCGCGCATCAAGGCCGCCGGCAAGCGCGTGGTGTACATCAGCATGGAAAACGCCAGCCCGCTGGTAGCCGACCCCACCTTGCTGCGCTTCTATTACGCGCAGGGGCTGCGCTTGATGAGCACCGTGCACTTTCTCAACAACGAGTTCGCCGACTCGGCCACCGACCCCAAGGGCGCGGAGTGGAACGGCCTGAGCCCGGCCGGCAAACAGCTGGTGCAACAGGCGCAGGCGTTGGGCATCGTGATCGATCAATCGCATGCCTCCGATGCGGTGTTCGACCAGTTGATCGCGCTGTCGCCGGTGCCGATCGTGCTCTCGCACAGCGGTGCGCGCGCGGTCTACAACCACCCGCGCAATATCGACGATGCGCGCCTGAAGGTGCTGGCCGCGCATGGCGGGGTGATCCAGGTCAATTCCTACGGCGGCTACCTGGTGGACAGCGGCGCCAGCCCCGAGCGCAAGGCCGCCGAGAAGGCGCTCACCGACCAATACGGCGGCTGGGAGCACGTCAAGATCGCCGACGGTACCAAGCTCAGCGCCGCGCTGAAGGAGCTGGATGCGCGCTACCCGATCAAGCGCGCCACCGAAGAAGACTTCTTCGCGCATCTTGAGCACTTATTGGCAGTGGTCGGGCCCGAGCACGTGGGCATCGGCATGGATTGGGACGGCGGTGGCGGGGTGGTGGGCCTGGAAGATGTCTCCGACCTGCCGCGCATCACCGCGTGGCTGTTGCGCAAGGGCTACACCGAGCAGCAGATCGCCGGCATCTGGGGCGGCAACCTGTTGCGGGTGATGGGCCAGGCGCAGGCGTATGCGGCCGGGAAACGGGAATCGGGAGTGGGGAGGTAGTGCTGGGGGACCAGGGATTCGGGATTCGGGAATCGGGATTCGCAAAGCCGAGGCGGTGTGTCGTGTGGGGCTGGGTGCTGGCCGCCGGCTTGGTTGTGGGTGCAGGGCTGGGGTAGAGGCAGCGTTGCTGCCGCGGGCTCCTTCGCCGGATGGGCTGGTTGGGGCGCGCGCGGAGTGCGCCGCTAGGTGTCAGCCAAGCGGTGGGTCACGGGGCGCCGTCGCTGCATCGGGGCGGCCAGCCCTGCACCAACAGCATGGTGGCTGTTGCGTTCCGAACCCGGCACACGCCGGGAGCGGTTGCAGTTGATTTGGGCATTTGCACGAAAATTTGCGCGTGTCAGCCCGCAGACAGGCAACACCCTGACGATGATTCCGGGAAAACGCTCAATCTAGAATGCGTCGACCACCTGCCTGGTGTCGGTGCTGCCGCACTGCGCACCGGCTGGCCTTCCGACTGCTGGAGCGTGCGATGACCCAAGCCACCCGGCCCCTGCCGCCCTCCGATGACATGGGTCCGACCTACCGCAAGATCCTGTGGCGGCTGATCCCGTTCCTGTTCGTCTGCTACCTGTTCAATTACCTGGACCGGGTCAACGTGGGCTTTGCCAAGCTGCAGATGCTGGGCGACCTGGGCATGAGCGAGACCGTGTACGGGCTGGGCGCGGGCATTTTCTTCATCGGTTACCTGGCCTGCGGGGTGCCGAGCAATCTGATCCTGCAGCGCATCGGTGCCCGGCGCTGGGTGGCGATCATGATGGTCAGCTGGGGCCTGCTCTCCACCTGCCTGCTGTTCGTGCGCACCCCGGCCGGGTTCTACACCCTGCGCCTGCTCACCGGTGCGGCCGAGGCGGGCTTCTTTCCCGGCATCGTGCTGTACCTGACCCGCTGGTTCCCGCGTGCCCGGCATGGCCGGGTCATGACCGTGTTCATGTCGGCGATCCCGATCTCCGGGGTGCTGGGCGGGCCGTTGTCCGGCTGGATCCTGGATCACTTCTCGGCCGGGCAGGGCGGCCTGGCCGGCTGGCAATGGATGTTCCTGTTGCAGGGCCTGCCGACCGTGTTGCTGGGCATCGGGGTGTGGTTCCTGCTCAGCGACGGCGTGCAACAGGCCAGCTGGCTCAACCCGCAGGAAAAACAGGCCTTGGCACGCGTGCTGGCCGAGGACGAAGCAGGCAAGCCGGCCGGCGCGTCCACCTCGCTGGGCGCAGTGCTGCGCAATCCGGCGGTGTGGCTGCTGGGCACGGTGTACTTCTGCATCCAGAGCGGGGTGTATGCGATCAACTTCTGGCTGCCGTCGATCATCCAGGGCAGCGGCGTCACCGACCCCACCCGGATCGGCCTGATGAGCGCCATCCCGTACCTGGCCGCGGCGGTGTTCATGGTGCTGATGGGCCGCTCGGCCGATCGCCGCTGCGAGCGCCGCTGGCACCTGGTACTCCCGTTGCTGATGGGAGCGGCCGGGCTGTGCATCGCCGCCAGCGTCACCGACAACCTGGCTCTGGCCCTGTTCGGCATGACCCTGGCCACGATGGGCGCGGTCAGTGGCTTGCCGCTGTTCTGGCCGCTGACCAACGGCTTTCTCACCGCCGCCGCCGCGGCTGGTGGGCTGGCGCTGATCAACTCCACCGGCCAGGTCGCCGGCTTCGTCAGCCCGTACCTGGTGGGCTGGATCAAGGACGCCACCCACAGCACCGAGCTGGCGCTGTATGTGCTGGCCGGGGCCATGCTGCTGGGCGCCGCGCTGGTGCTGCGGGTGCCGGCACGCGCGGTGAACCAGTGATGCGTCCGTCCCAGCGAGTGTGCCCATGAAGATCGTCATCGCCCCCGATTCCTACAAGGAAAGCCTGTCCGCGCTGGAGGTCGCCACCCAGATCGAGGCCGGTTTCCGCGAGGTGTTCCCCGACTGGCAGTACCGCAAGGTGCCGGTCGCCGATGGCGGCGAAGGCACGGTCGATGCGCTGGTGGCGGCCACCGGCGGGCGGGTGATCGACTGCACGGTCAGCGGCCCGCTCGGCACCCCGGTGCAGGCGTTCTTCGGCCTGACCGGCGACGGCCGTACCGCGGTGATCGAAATGGCCGCCGCCAGCGGCCTGGCACTGGTGCCGCCGGCCGAGCGCGCGCCGCTGCGCACCAGTACCGCGGGCGTGGGCGAGTTGATCCTGGCCGCGCTGGATGCCGGCGCGCGGCGCTTCATCATCGGCATCGGCGGCAGCGCCACCAACGACGGCGGCGCCGGCCTGGCGCAGGCGCTGGGCGTGCGGCTGCTGGATGCGCAGGGCGAGTCGATCGGCCCCGGTGGCGGCGCGCTGGCGACGCTGGCGCGGATCGATACCCAGGACCTGGACCGGCGGCTGCAGGACTGCCAGTTCGAAGTGGCCTGCGATGTGGACAACCCGCTGATCGGCCCGACCGGCGCCTCGGCGGTATTCGGCCCGCAGAAGGGTGCCACCCCCAGCATGGTGCGCCAGCTCGACAGCAACCTGCAGCGCTACGCCGATGTGCTGCAACGCGACCTGGGACTGCGCCTGCACGACCTGCCCGGCGGCGGTGCGGCCGGCGGCCTGGGCGCGGCGCTGGTGGCCTACCTGGGTGCGCAGTTGCGGCCCGGGGTGGAGATCGTCGCGCAGGCGCTCGGGCTGGATGCCCTGGTCGCCCAGGCCGATCTGGTCATCACCGGCGAAGGCCGCCTGGACAGCCAGAGCCTGCACGGCAAGACCCCGGTGGGCGTGGCGCGGGTGGCGCAACGACACAGCAAGCCGGTGATCGCCATCGCCGGTTGCCTGGGCAACGGCGCCGCGCTGCTGCATGGGCACGGCATCGACGCGATGTTTGCGGTGGTGCATCGCGCCTGCACGGTGGAGCAGGCGCTGGCCGAAGCCGCCAGCAACGTGCGCATCGCCGCCCGCAATGTGGCCGCGGCGCTGCAGCTGGGCGGGGCATTGGCACAGGTCGGGTCGGGGCGCGAGCGGGGCTGACGGCAGTGCCCGGGTGGCTCGGAGGGGTGGGGCACCTGCGCTTGCGTTCGGGGCGGCCTCCTGGACAGGGTGCGCGCCCACGGCATGTACGGCCGATCCGCAAAGGTAATCAGCGTTCTTCGCACCGATCCCGGGCATCGGCCGCAACTCCTCCCGTCATACACCTGCCAAACATCCGCGAAGCGAACATGCCACCGTGACCGCCCCTGATCGCGGCAACAGACCCCCGCCCATGCTCACGCTCGACCGCACCCTGGCGCAGTCCATTGTCGACCGCGCGATGACCATCATCGACGGCAACGTCAATGTGATGGACCACTCCGGCGTCATCATCGCCAGCGGCGAGCCGGCCCGGATCGGCCAGCTGCACGAAGGTGCGTTGCTGGTGCTGTCCCGGCAGGGCCGGGTGGAGATCGACGCCGCCCTGGCGCAGCAGCTGGATGCGGTGCGCCCCGGCGTCAACCTGCCGCTGATCGCCGAGGGCCGCATCGTCGGCTGCGTCGGGCTGACCGGCGACCCGCAGCGCATCGGGCAGCAGGCCGAGCTGGTGCGCATGGCCGCCGAAGCGATGCTGGAACAGGCCGGGCTGCTGCGCCTGCTGGCACGCGACGCGCGCCTGCGCGAAGAGGTCACGCTGGGCCTGATCCGGCCCGATGGCCCGACCCCGGCGCTGGCCGGCTGGGCCGAGCGGCTCGGGATCGCGCTGGACCTGCCGCGCGTGGCCGCGGTGATCGAAGTGGAAAGCGATAGCCTGGACCTGGACGCGATGCTGGTGGAACTGCAGCGCCTGCACACCCTGCTGTCCACGCCCGAGCGCGGCAACCTGATCGCCGCCACCGCGCTCAACGAGCTGGTGGTGCTCAAGCCGGCACTGGACCGGCGTGGCCACTGGGACGTGGCGGAGCAACGCCGTCGCGCGCACAGCCTGCTCGAGCGCATGCGCGCCAGCAGCCGGCTGCGGATCCGGCTGGCCCTGGGCCAGTATTTTCCGCAGGCCAACGGCCTGGCGTTGTCGCACCAGATCGCGCGCGCCACCATGCGCATCGGCAAGGCGCGCACCCCGCATGCCGACGCCTTCTTCTACGACGATTACCGCCTGCCGGTGCTGGTGGACGACCTGCGCCAGGCCTGGCAGGCCGAGGAATTGCGCAAGCCGCTGCAGGCACTGCTGGCGCAGGACCGTCGCAGTCAGTTGCTGAAGACCTTGTCGGTCTGGTTCGGCGCCGGCATGCGCATGGCCCCCACCGCCAAGACGCTGGGCATTCATCGCAACACCCTGGATTACCGCATGCAGCGCATCCAGGAACTGTGCGCGGTGGACCTGGGCAACACCGACGACTGCATGCGCCTGTACCTGGCGCTGCAGATGCGCCACGACAGCGCCGCAACCACGCCGAACACCGACGCGCACGCCCCCGACTGAGCGGCGCCACAACCGCCGCAACGCTGCCCTGTGCAGTGGCGCACGGAACGCCGCCTTGGCTGGTAGGTATGCGCAGTCCGCTAGACTGCGCGGATTGCCCGGCCGCGAGCGCTCCGTTGAACCAGTGCGATACCGTCGTGTCATCTGCGTCTAGCGAGGCCCAGCGCCTGGCACGTCTGGCGTTGTTGCAGGTGGTCGACACTGCCGCCGAGCCGTTCTTCGACGCGCTGGCCGCTGCCGCGCAGGCGATCGCCGGTACCCCCATCGCGCTGGTCTCGCTGGTGGACGAACATCGGCAGTGGTGGAAGGCCAACATCGGCCTGCCGGGGGTTTCGGAAACCCCACGCGAGCTGGCGTTCTGCGCCTACACCATCCAGGGCGATGCAGTGATGGAAGTGCGCGACGCGCCGGCCGACCCACGCTTCCACGACAACGCCCTGGTCACCGATGCGCCCGGTATCCGTTATTACGCCGGCGCCCCCATCGTGCTGCCGGATGGTTTACGCATGGGCACGGTGTGCGTGATCGACCAGCGCCCGCGCGCGCTGGAGCCGGCGCAGTTGCAGGCCTTGCAGCAACTGGCCAGGGTGGCCGCCGAAGGCCTGGAGCAACGCCGTGTGATGCTCGAGCGCGAGGCGGCCAATGCCCAGCTGCAGCAGCGGCTGCGCGAGAGCGAAGCGTTTCTGGAGCGCACCGGCCGGGTGGCCGGGGTCGGCGGGTGGGAGGTGGACGTGGCCAGCGGCACGCTGATCTGGTCGGACCAGACCTGCCGCCTGCACGATGTTCCGCCCGGTTACCGGCCCAGCCTGACCGAGGCGATCGGCTTCTATCCGCTGGAAGCGCGCGCGGTCATCACCGAAGCGGTCGAAGCCTGCGTGCGGGACGGCACGTCCTGGGATCTGGAGCTGCCGCTCACCAGCGCCACCGGGCGGCGGCTATGGGTGCACAGCACCGGCTCGGTGGAACACGTGGATGGGCGCATGCGCCTGATCGGTGCGGTCCAGGACGTGACCGACCGGCACCAGGCCGTGGACGCGCTGGCCGCCAGCGAGCGCAAGTTCCGCAAGATGTTCCAGTACAGCCTGGGCCTGATCTGCACCCACGACATGCATGGCCGGCTGGTCAGCATCAACCCGGCCGCCGCACGCTCGCTCGGCCGCAGCGTCGAGCAGATGGAAGGCCGCTCGCTGGTGGAATTCGTGCGCCCCGAGCGCCACGCCGCCTTGCGCGGGTACCTCTCGCGGATGGTGCTCGATGGCCAGGATTCGGGAGTGATCGAACTGGTGGCCGGCGACGGCAGCCTGCGCCATTGGCAGTACCACAACGTGCTGGACGTGGAATCCGACGCCACGGTGGTGCTGGCGCATGCCCAGGACATCACCAACCAGTACCGGCAGGAGAAGCAGCTGCTGGAATGGTCGTTCACCGACCCGCTGACCAACTGCTACAACCGCCGCTTCCTGGACGAACTGGACAAGCGCGACCCCAGCGTGCGCTGGGGCTGCATCGTGGTGGACCTGGACAAGTTCAAACTGGTCAACGACACCCATGGCCATCAACGCGGCGACGAGGTGTTGGTGCAGATGGCATGGTTCCTCAACCAGCCGCTGCGCACCCAGGACCGCCTGGTACGCCTGGGCGGCGACGAATTCCTGGTGTTGCTGCACCAGGCCACCCAGGCACAGCTGGATGCGTTGACGCGCGACTACATGGGGGCCATCGAGGACGCGCCGATCCGCTTCACCCTCGGCACCGCCCTGCGCCAGGACGGCGAAGCGCTGGCGGCGGTGGTTGATCGCGCCGACCACTCGCTGTATTCGCTGCGCCGCGCCCGCCGCGGCACCGGCACCAGCGACCAGCGCTGAGCCTGCGCACACCCGGAAGCTGCACCGAACCCAGGTGACCGGCTGAAATGCGTGCAGATGAATACGCGATCACCTATCATGTAAACGTTTACAACTACATGGATTGGAATGGATACCTTCGATCGCACCCAGCTCAGCCCCAAGTGGCAATTCCGCTTCGCCTTCTTCGACCGTCACGGCGGTCCCAGGGACCCTGCCTACAAAGAGGCGCTCAAGACCCTGCCGTTCGGGGAGAAGCTCAAGGTGGGCATGAACTTCTACGCGTTGTTCTTCGGCTTCATCTATTTCTTCATCCTGGGCCTGTGGCGCAAGGCGCTGGGCCTGATCGGCGTCGGCCTGGTGGTCGGCATCGTAGCCTCGTTCCTGCCCGCATCGATCGGTAACGCGCTGAGCATTCCAATGGCCCTGCTGGCCGGCATGAGCGCCAATTACGCCTACTATCTGGACAAGGTGAAGGGCAGCACCAGCTTCAACCCGTTCGAAGGCATGCGCTGGTAAGCCACCGCCGGGCGCGGACCCTCCCACCGACGCCCTGCCGCCAAGCCCGGTCCTGTGACCGGGCTTTTTTGTGGGCCAAGCGCGCCGGCCTAAGGACAAGCATATGGGCATCATTTGCATGCCAGATGGCAGAGGATCGCGGGAGTAGCGCATTCAATCCTCGCCCTACGCGACTCATGCCGCGCAGGCACAGACGCGATCGCAGCTACGCCAGGATTTGAGAATAGGCCTCGCTGCACGGCCATGCGTCCTGGGCAGCCCTCCCGCGCACGCCGCGAGCGGGTTGTCGGCGCAGGGCACCCATCCGTTGCAGATCCGGTAGCGCCACGGCTGCCGCAGCGGCGCTTGGCCCTGGAAATGGGCGCCGGACCAACTGCCATCCGGGCAGCGTCGGAAGTCATAGCCGGGCTCATCCGTTAGCGAAGCTAGCAAGGCGTTTGGGTTCAGTACTCCAAACCATTGATCCAAAAGACGTCTCTACCTCGAAGACGCGCTTGAGACCGCCCGGATTGTTGCGTCGCGGCGTGGTGCGGGTGCTGCCGCATGCTTAATCTTTGCCAACACATGACACACCGCCCTGCTGGTTTTAGATCGATCCAAGCGCGCCAATCGCCCGCAAGTGTTTGAAAAGACGTTGTCTTTCCGTCGCACCATTACCCTCGACGAGACGCTTGAATGACCGCTTTCCGCCATTGCCGCCACACCCGCCTGTCGCAGGCGCTGCTGCTCGCATCACTGTCGCCCCTGGCTGGCCTGGCCCAGCAGACCCCCGCTCCGCAACAGCTGGACGCGGTCACCGTCACCGGCTCGCGCATCAAGCGCGTGCAGGCCGAAGGCCCGGCGCCGGTGCAGATCATCGGCGCCGACGAGATCCGCGCGCAGGGCTTCACCACCGTCTACGACATGCTCGGCACGCTCAACCAGGCCATCGGCACGGTGGAGGCGGACGTCAGCTGGGGCTCGCATACGCCCAATGCCAGCCCGCTCAACCTGCGCAACCTCGGCCCCAACCGCAGCCTGTTGCTGGTCAACGGCCGCCGTGTGGCCGATTACCCGTTGCCGTACAACGGCCAGAGCAACGTTTCCAACTACAGCAACATCCCGGCCGCGGCGGTGGACCGGGTGGAAGTGCTCACCGGCGGCGCCTCGGCCATCTACGGCTCGGACGCGATCGCCGGCGTGGTCAACGTGATCCTCAAGCAGAACTACAGCGGCGATCAGTTCCGCATGCGCGGCGGCACCTCCACCGAGGGCGGCCGCGACACCGCCGACGTGTCCTGGGCCGGCGGGCGCACCGGCGACCACTGGAGCGTGACCTACGCGCTGCAGTACACCAGCCGCGACCCGCTGTTCGGCCGCGATCGCCCGCAGATGGACGACGCCAGCGATGCGCCCTATAGCGCCTGGACCACCGAACAGCGGCGGGTGGGGTTTCGCCCCAGCAGCGGCATTGCGCTGATCGACAATGCCACCGGCACCCGCCAGGCGCCGCCGCCCGGTGCCTGCGATCAGTTCGGCGGCGAGTACTACCTGGCCGACCGGCTGCTCTACAACCGCAATACCGGCGTCACCACCAATACCGGCCAGCTGTGCGGGCTGAGCGCCGACTACGGCCAATGGCTGCTGCGCAGCGGCAGCAAGGACCTGTCCGGGTATCTGTACGGCACCTGGGAGTTCGGCAACGGCGTACAGGCCTGGACCAATCTGGCGGTGTTCGACTCCGAAGCGCAGTGGGGCACCTCGCCGCCCTATGTGCAACTGCCGGCCGGGCTGGACTATCCGGCCTTTTACGATACCGCCAGCGGCCAGCAGCTGATCGGCGTGCGCCAGTTCACCGCCAGCGAGGTCGGCAGCCAGGCCGGCCTGCGCAACCGCAATCGCGAGCGCTCCTGGGACATCAGCGCCGGGCTGCGCGGCACCCTGGCCGACGGCCGCTTCGACTGGGAAGCCTCGCTGGGGCGCTCGTACTACCGGGTACAGGAGCGCATTTCCACGGTCGATTGGCAGCGCGCCAACGACTACTTCCTGGGCCCGCAGCAGGGCACGGTGGACGGGCTGCCGGCCTACACGCTGGACCGCGCGCGCTGGTGGACCCCGCTGACGCCAGGCCAGTACGCGCAGATCGGCGCGCATTCGGTCAACCGCGCCGCGTCCTGGGTCAACCAGGGAGCGCTCAGCCTGAGCGGTCGGCTGTTCGAGGGCTGGGCCGGGCCGGTCGAATTCGCCGCGGTGCTGGAAGCGGCCCAGCAAGGGTATCGGCTCAATCCGGACCCGCGTGCCAATGTCGATTACGAAGTGCAGAACGTCGACCGCGGCGGCGGCGAGCGCACCCGCTACTCGGGCGGCCTGGAGTTCGGCGTGCCGTTGACCGCCACGCTCACCGCCACCCTGGCCGGCCGCTTTGATCGCTATGGCGACTACACCGCATTCAACGACGCCGCCGACCAGTTGGACATCGGCACCCAGAAGGAATCCACCTGGAGCGCCGGCCTGCAGTGGCGGCCGATCGACAGCCTGCTGCTGCGCGGCAGCTACGCCACCAGCTTCCGCGCCCCGGACATGCATTACTTGCTCGGACAACCCAGCTCGGCGCAGGTGCGCACGCTCGACCAGTACCGCTGCATCGCCAGCGGTGCCTACCAGATCAACAACTGCACCGGCGACAACACCGAGGTGACTTATCCCTTCGCGATCAATCGCCGCGGCACCCCGG
This sequence comes from Xanthomonas sp. NCPPB 3583, assembly GCF_041475715.2. Lineage (NCBI taxonomy): Bacteria > Pseudomonadati > Pseudomonadota > Gammaproteobacteria > Lysobacterales > Lysobacteraceae > Xanthomonas > Xanthomonas sp. NCPPB 3583. The sequence goes on along the minus strand of NZ_CM191263.1, from coordinate 4,974,244 downwards.
ATCTGGAGTCGGAACTGGGCAATTCCTGGACGGTGGGGTTTGTCTGGGATGCGTTCGAGAACCTGTCGTTGACCGCCGACTTCTGGCGCATCCATCTGGAAGAAGAGATCCGCGACATCGATGAAACCACCATCCTGCGCGACGAGGCCGGCTGCCGCACCGGGCTGACCATCACGCCTGGCCAGGCCTGGTCCAACCCGGGCGGCGCCGATTACTGCGCCTCGATCCTGGCGCGCGTGCAGCGCAATGCGGCCGGCGCCATCACCGCCATCGAGCGCGGGCCGATCAACCTGGCCCAGCGCGATGTCAGCGGCATCGACCTGTCGGCGCGCTACCAGCTCAAGACCGGTGTCGGCGATTTCCAGATGGGGCTCGACTACACCAACCTGCGCTCGATGCGCGAGCAGACCTACCGCACCGACCCCAATCCCGAGCGTCGCGACCGCGATATCCGCAGCAAGCTGCGCGGCAGCGTGAGCTGGCTGTACGGCAACTGGAATGCCACCGTCTATGGCGATCGCGTCGGCGCGGTGCCGGGCGTGCGTTCGCACTGGGGCCTGGACCGGCTGGACAACCCCGGCGGCTGCGTGCCGTTCGCCGATGGCGGCGTGCCCGACGACCGCGCCAACTGCACCGACACCGATCCGGCCAGCCCCACCTTCGGCCAGAGCACCCGCAAGTACTACGGCCGCATCGGCCCGGCGATCACCTGGAATGTCAATGTCGGCTACCGCATCACGCCGGCGATGAAGCTCAACCTGTACGTCAACAACGTTTTCAACAGCACCGGCTACAACCACAAGGATCCGTACAAACTCGATTACGAGTTCTATAACAGCCGCCTGTTCAGCCCGGTCGGGCGCGAGATCGCGGCAGAATACGTGTTCGATTTTTGAAGCGCGCAATCGGCGACGCGTGCGTCGGATATGGACAGGTGGTGTTTGCGGCATCGTCCGGGCACGCAAGATGCCTGCCGATTCCGGGCACGGCCAAAACGCACGACGATGCCGGCGCCTTGGTGTCTCGTGTTGCGCGCACGTGTCGTGCGTCGGTCGCTGCGCATCGCAGCGGCGGGCACGCGCCTTCTACCTGCGGCTTTGGCCGCCCTCTCCCCCAAGGGGTTCTGCATGCTGTCAGTCGTACCGCCCAACCGTTCCACCGCGCGTGCTGCGCGCACGCCGTTCTGGCGCCGCGCCGCGGTCGGTCTGTGCCTGCTTGGCGTGGCCATGTCTGGCCCGCTGGCCGCGCAAGACCCGGCGCAGGTCAACACCTTCATCGGCAGCAAGGACGACGGCAATACCTATCCGGGCGTCTCGGCGCCATTTGGCCTGATCCAGGTCAGCCCGATCGGCGCGCACTACGCCGGCTGGCGCTATGACGACCCCAGCATTCGGGGCTTCGGCCATTCGTTCCTGTCCGGCGCCGGCTGCTGGGAGCAGGGCGGCCAGGTCTCGGTGCTGCCGGTCACCGGCCGCATCGGCCCTGGCGGCGACTTCGACACCAACGATGCCAAGGCCTTCGACCAGAAACGCTATGCCGCGCGCTACACGCACGATGGCGAAGTCGGCCAGGCCGGCTACTACAAGGTGCGGCTCACCGATTACGGCGGCATCGACGCCGAAGCCAGCGCGCTGACCCGCGCCGCGACCGAGCGCTACACCTTCGCGCCGGGCGCTGACACCGGCCATGTGCTGGTCAACGTGGCGCAGGCCAACGACCGCCATGTGGTGATCGGCAGCCAGGTGCAGATCGTCGGCGACCGCGTGGTCGAGGGCAAACTGACCACGCAGAGTTTCTGCGGCGGCCACGAATACACCACCTGGTTCCGGCTGGAATTCGATCGCCCGTTCACCGCGCATGGCGTCTGGGGCGAAGAGGGCGGTGTGCCCGGCGCGCGTCACGGCATGGGCGGCGAACTCAAACCCAACGGCGCCTGGCTCAGCTTCCCGCTGGGCAAAGACAAGCGCGCGCGTGCGGTGACCGTGGTCAGCGCCATCTCGCATGTGGATGCGCAAGGCGCCCGCAGCAACCTGCGTGCTGATGGCATGCAGGGCGGCAAACTGCTCAGTCTTGAACAGATGCGCCAGCGCGCGCAGCAGGGCTGGCGCAATGCGTTGGCCAGCATGCAAGTGGAAGGCGCCAGCAACGACGAGCGTTCCGTGGCCTATACCGCGCTGTATCACGCCTTGCTGCAGCCGCTGACCGGCAGCGATGCCGATGGCCGCTATCGCGGCTACGACGATGCGATCCATCGTGCCGATGGCTGGACCTACTACGAGTATTTTTCGCTGTGGGATACCTATCGCTCGCAAAACCAGCTGCTGGCCCTGCTGCAGCCGACGCGCGCGCGCGACATCGGCCGCTCGTTGCTGGCGATCCAGCAGCAAGGCGGCTGGCTGCCGCGTTGGGGCTACGCCAACTTCGACACCAACATCATGACCGGCGACCCGGTCACCCCGTTCCTGGTGGATCTGTGGCGCTTCGGCGCGTTGCAGGGCAACGAGGCGCAGGCGTATGCAGCGCTGCGCCAGAATGCGTTCGGCCAGCCGCCGATCAATTCGCGCCACGCCGGGCGCTCGGGCAATGCCAACTATCTGGCCAACGGCTTCGTGCAATACGACCGTGCGTTTCCCTCCAAGGGCATGGACGTGGACCCGCATCACGGCGGTTCGGCCACGCTGGAATACGCGCTGGCCGATTGCGCGCTCGCACAGATGGCGCAAGCGCTGGGTCACGGCGATGACAGCGCGCAGCTGCGCAAACGCGGCGGCAACTGGCACAACGTCTGGGATGCGGATGTGCGCGATACCGAGACCGGCTTTGCCGGCTTCCCGCGCCCGCGATTGGAAGACGGCAGCTGGTATGCGCCATCCGACGATCGCTACAGCCCACGCTCCGAGCACGGCTTCCACGAAGGCACCGCCTGGCAATACCAGTGGCTGGTGCAGCAGGACATCCCCGGCATGCTGCAGGCCATGCATGGCCGCGAACACACCGGTAAACGCCTGGACGCCTTCTTCGCCTACGACGATCTACTGAAAGATCCGCTCACTGCCGCACGCACGCACTGGGTGGTCGGCCCGTACAGCTATTACAACCAGTACCGCTACAACCCCAACAACGAACCGGACCTGCACGCACCGTGGATGTACACGCTGATCGGGCAACCGTGGAAGACCGCCACCGTGGTGCGCGCCGCGCAGCAGTTGTTCACCAATGCACCCAACGGCGTCACCGGGAACGACGACCTTGGCACCATGTCGGCCTGGTATCTGTTCAGCGCGCTCGGCCTGTATCCGGCAGTGCCGGGCAGCGGGCAATTCCTGCTGCATGCACCGCGTTTCAAGCGGGTCACGCTGAATCTGGGCAACGGCAAGCGCCTGCGCATCGACGCGCCCGGCGCCAACGGCCGCGCGCTGCAATACGTGGACAGCGTGCGTTGGAATGGAAAGCCGCAGCCGCAGGTGTTCCTGGATTGGGCGCAGCTGCAGCAGGGCGGCACGCTGTCGTTTGCGCTCACCCCGCAGGCGCCCACCCAAGGCTGGGGTACGCAAGCGGATGCATTGCCCACTTCATTCTGCGCCACACCTCAGGCGCAGTAACACCACGGCGGTTGAAGCCCCTCGCCCTGCGGGGCGAAAAGGCACAGCTTGCGCGCTACTGGCGCGCGTGGCTTGGAGCGCCCGCGCCGCAAGCACGGGCTGGGGCGCGGAGCGGGGGTGGGGTGAGGGTACGGGGCAAAGCCCTCGCGTTATCGCACTGCGCGCGGCTACGCTCGCACCCTCATCCGGCGCTACGCGCCACCTTCTCCTCCATGAAGGGGAAGAAGGTCCCGAAGAGAGAAGGACGCTCAGCCCGCCTGATTCAACCGGCTATTGCGTCGCCCATATGCCAGGTACACCACCACGCCCAGCGCATTCCATAGCAGGAACCAGACCTGCGTCTTGCTCGGCAAACTCCAGAACAGGTACAGACAGCCGCCGATCGCCACCAGTCCCACCACCCACGCCAGCGGCGTGCGGAAGGCGCGCGCGCGGCCGGGCTCGCGCACGCGCAACACCAACAGGCAGGCCGCCACCGCGGTGAATGCGGCCAGCGTGCCGGCATTGGCCAACGCGGCAATTTCGTCCAGCCGGGCCACGCCCGCCAGTGCTGCCACCAGCACCGCGGTGAACAGCGTGATCGCCACCGGCGTGCCGGTGCGTGCATTGACCTTGGACAGGCCGCGCGGCAACAAGCCATCGCGCGACATCACGAAGAAGATGCGGCTCTGCCCGTACAAGAACGCCAGCAACACCGTCGGCAACGCAATGATCGCCACCGCACCGATCACCAGGGCCGCCTTGCCGTGGCCGAGTTCGCGCAGGATCAGCGCCAACGGCTCGGGGCTCTTGCCGAACACGGTAAAGCTCATCGCACCCACCGCCGCCAGCGCCACCAGCACATAGATCAAGGTGCAGCCGATCATCGAACCGACGATGCCGATCGACAGATCGCGTCCGGGGTTCTTGGTTTCTTCGGCGGCGGTGGAAATCGCATCGAAGCCATAGAACGCGAAGAAGATGATGGCCGCCGCTGCCATCACGCCGCGCTCCACGCCATCGGGACCCATTGCCTTGGAGAAGCCATACGGCATGAACGGCTGCAGGTTGGCGCTGTTGAAGGCCGGCAGCGCAATGGCCACGAACACGCCCAGCGCGATGATCTTGAACACCACCAGCACGGCATTGAGCGTGGCGCTTTCCTTGGTACCGGCCATCAACAGGCCAGCCACCAGGAAGGTGATCACCACCGCCGGCAGGTTCACGATGCCGCCGGCATGCGGCCCGGCAATGAGTTCATGCGGCAAGCCCACTCCCAGCCATTGCAGGAACCCGACGAAATAGCCCGACCAGCCGACCGCCACGGTGCTGACCACCAGCGAGTATTCCAGCACCAGGCTCCAGCCCACCACCCAGGCAATGCTCTCGCCCAGCGCGGTGTAGCTGTAGGTATACGCACTGCCGGCAGCCGGCATCATCGTGGCCATCTCCGCATACGCCAGCGCCGCGCAGGCGCAGACGATGCCAGCCGCCACGAACGACAGCAGCACCGCGGGGCCGGCCTTGTCGGCGCCCACGCCGATCAGCGTGTAGATACCGGTACCGACGATGGCGCCGATGCCCAGCGCGATCAGATGCGGCCAGCTCAGGCTGCGGACCAGTTGCCGGCCAGTCTCGTGCACGGTGACCTGATCGATGGATTTGCGCCTGAGCCAAGACGACATGCGGACCTCGCAGGAATCAAAAGAATGCGCGAGTGTCGCCCAACGCAGCGCAGCAAAGCTATCGGTCCAAGGTCATGCGGTGGCTATGCCCGGGCAAGGCGGGCACGCGACGGCATCAACTCATGCGCGGCGCATCGTGCCTATCCTTGGCCAAGCACCACCATCCATCACGGCGTGCGCGATCGACGGCACGCGTTCGCCCACCACACTGCCGCTCACTCAATCGAGGCGCGATGCGGCGGGCGCGCGTTGCGATAGATCAGCTGCACCGCCCAGGCACCGGCAAGCCCAACCACACCGGCAGCGAAGTGGCTCCAGTCCAGCACCCGCGGCGCCGCGCCATTGGCGTCATGGCCCCACAGGTTGAACCACAGCAGCACCAACGCGGTGATGCCCATGCCCATCCAGAACCACAGCCGGGTTCCGCCGATCGCATAGATCAGAAACGGCAACGCCGCTCCGATCAGAAAATGCACCGGGAAAAAATACGCCGTGCCGTAGGGGCGCATCAGGTACCAGACGATCGCTGCGAACGTGCCCAGAAAAACGAACAGGCCAAGCGCCAGCAGGCGGGTTTGGTTGGTGGCAGTGGTCATCGGCAAGTCTCGCAAAAGCAGACCCTCACCCTACCCATGCCCAGGTCAATGCAGTGCGAGCGTGCTGCATGCATCGCTTCGGCGGTCTGGTTCGCTTCGCACAAAGGCGACGTGCAGCATCACGGTGCCGTGCAGCCATGGCGCTGAAATCCGGCGCGTGTCTGCAAGTATGCGTAATACGCCGCCACCGCAGGCAATGCCGCATGCGCGATGGGGCTGGCGACCCAGCGCTGTGTCGACACCCCCAGTACGATGTCGGCAAGCGTAAAGCCTGCGCCCAGAACGAACGGACCGCCGCGCTGCAGCTGCGCATCGAGGATCGCCATGTGGCGGTTCCACTGCTCCACGCTCGCCGCAATCGCCTGCGCATCGGTATGCGCGGCGCTGCCACGCACGGTGGCCATGAATGCGTAGCGCCAGGCGGTATTGAGTTCGGTGGCCTGCCAATCCATCCATTGCTCGACCAATGCGCGCGCGGCGGGCGCGGCCGGCAGCAGATCATCGCGTTGGCTGCGCGCGGCCAGGTAGCGGCAGATCGTGTTCGATTCCCACAGCACCAGTTCACCCGCGCGGATGACCGGCACCAGCGCATTGGGGTTGAGTGCGCGAAATTCCGGCGTCTGCACCGAAGCAAAACCGCTGCCATAGGCATGCAGCGTGTAGTCCAGCCCCAGCTCATCCCACAACCACAACACTTTGCGCACATTGATCGAGCTCGGCTTTCCGTAGATCTCCAGCATGTGTTCCTCGGTGATGCGCGTGATGGCCGGCCGTTGGCGGTGGTGATCCGTGCTGCCTGCAACCCCGCACGCGCCTTGTGCAGCGCGCGCAGCCGAGTGCATCCATGCACGCTGCGGTCAGTCGCAGAGCGGTGCATTCTCGCCGCTGTACTCTTGCGCCGCTACAGCTCGATCTTGCCCGCGTATGCATCGCGCACGCTCTGGCTGATGTAGGTGCTCAGCCCGCGTCCGGCCGTGGCAAGCCGCTGCATGGTCGCGACCGCCTCGGCACCGGCGCTATCGGCGGTATACACATAGGTCTCGCCGCTGCGAAAGCGCACGGCGATGGCGTCGTCGGCCAGCGCGTAGGCCACCACGCCCGAGTGGCCGTCGCGATTGCCATAGCGCTGCATGCGAACCGGGCGGGGTGCGGTCATGCCGGCAGGCTAGAACCGCTGCAGTGATGGGCGCTTCAACGAACACGGCAATAACGCGCTGCAGCCCGCAGGCCATGCGACATCGAAACAGGTGTGCTGGCCATTTCAGCGTCATGGCCCAGCCGTGCAGCCACCGTTTGCACGCCGGCCACGCGAGGGCCGCCGTGATGGCAGGTACCGCGCGTGTGGCAGATGGCGCAGCGCATGCAGGTGTGGCGTGTGGATGATGCGCGTCTGCGCGCATCGCATCGACCGCCGGCCTTCTGTCTAGCCAAGCGATCGCGCCGATCGCGCCACTGCGATCACCGCATCACCCCATACCAACCCCATCGGCCTGCAGCGGGTACAACGCCGTCAGCGCCTGGCAGCGCTGCGCAAACAGCGCATGCAATTGCCGGATCGCTGGCGAAAACTGCTTGCGGTGCGGGCACACCAGCTGCAGCGGCAGCCGATCGCCGTACTCGGGCAACAGCGCCTCCAGCCGCCCGGCCTGCACGTCTGCGCACACATCCAGCCACGACTTGTAGGCAATGCCTTCGCCGGCGACTGCCCAACGCCGCACCACATCGGCGTCGTCGCACAGCATCGCCCCGCGCACCGGCACCACGTGGCGGCGGCCGTCCAGGTCGAATTGCCAACGGTCGTAGGCGCGCCCGGCCAGCACGTACAGCAGGCAGGCGTGCTCGCGTAGCGCATCCAGCGTGGCGGGGCGCCCGTGGCGCTGCAGGTAGGCGGGCGCGGCCACCAGTACGCGGCGGTTGTCCGGTGCCAGCGGCAATGCCACATGCTCTGCATCGTCGATACGGCCGAGCCGAAATGCCACATCCACCGGCGCGCGATACAGGTCGGCCACCTGATCGGACAGGTGCAGGCGCAGGGTCAGCTTCGGGTGCGCGGCGCGGAATTCGGTCAGCCACGGCAGCAGCACGTTGCGCCCCAGGTCCGACGGCGCCGTCACCTGCAGCAACCCCTGCAGCGCACTGTCGGCGCCCCGCACATGCTCGCGCCCGTCGCGCAGCAACTCCAGCACGCCGCGCGCATAGGGCAGGTACTGCTCGCCCTCGGCGGTCAGCCGCAGGCTGCGCGTAGACCGGGCGAACAGACGCAGATCCAGCGCGCGTTCCAGCCGGGCCACCGCCGCGCTGGCCTGTCCCGGCAACAGATCGGCCTCGCGCGCTGCGCTGGAAAAACTGCCCAGCGCCGCGGTCCGCACGAACAGCGCCAGGTCGTCGAAGCGGACCATCTTCACTCCAGTGGTGAAAGTGCTTGTGCAGTTTGCCGGTTTTTCCGTGAATCCAGGTGGTTGACGATGCAACTCCCTCCCGCACGACGCCTGCCATGAAAGCCATCGCCTACCCGCAACACGGCCTGCCCATCGACGATGCGCGCGCGCTGATCGAACTCGAGCTGCCGCTGCCCACCCCCGGCCCGCGCGACCTGCGCGTGCGCATCCACGCCGTGTCGGTCAACCCGGTCGACACCAAGGTGCGCAGCAACGCGGCAGTGGATGCCCCGCGCGTGCTGGGCTGGGACGCCAGCGGCGTGGTCGATGCGGTCGGCGAGGCGGTCAGCCTGTTCCGCCCCGGCGATGCGGTGTACTACGCCGGCGCGCTGACCCGCCCGGGCACCAATGCCGAGTTCCACCTGGTGGACGAGCGCCTGGTCGGGCGCAAGCCGGCCACGCTCGACGACGCTGCGGCCGCCGCATTGCCGCTCACGGCCATCACCGCCTGGGAGCTGCTGTTCGACCGGCTCGGCATTGCCGAAGGCGGCGGCGAAGGCCAGGCATTGCTGGTGGTCGGTGCGGGCGGGGGCGTGGGCTCGATCCTGGTGCAGCTGGCGCGCACGCTGACCAAGCTGACCGTCATCGGCACCGCCTCGCGCCCGGAAACCCAGGATTGGGTGCACGCACTCGGCGCGCATCACGTGATCGACCACAGCCAGCCGCTGGGCGAGGGCCTGCAGCGGATCGGCATCGCGCAGGTGCAGCACGTCGCCAGCCTCACCCACACCGACCAGCACTTCGCCCAACTGGTCGAGGTGCTGGCCCCGCAAGGTCAGCTGGCGCTGATCGACGACCCGGCCACGCTGGACGCGCTGCCGCTCAAGCGCAAGAGCGTGTCGCTGCACTGGGAGCTGATGTTCACCCGCTCGCTGTTCGAAACCCAGGACATGATCGCCCAGCACCATCTGCTCAATCGCGTCGCCGAGCTGGTGGATACCGGCGTGCTGCGCACCACCCTGGGCGAGCACTACGGCCGCATCACCGCCGACAACCTGCGCCGCGCCCACGCCGCGCTGGAATCGCACCGCACCCGCGGCAAGCTGGTGCTGGAAGGCTTCTGAGCGCAGAGGCCTCACGCACGACAGCGCTCTGGCATGGCCGCTGTCGTGCAGCCGCACCCTTCAGCGTTGGCACGCGATCGCCGCTGGCCAAGATCCGCGACGCAGCTATTGCGACAGGCGCCGCTACACTGCGCGCATGTCATCTCAATCCCTGATCCTTCTCGGGCTGCTTGTCGTAGTCCTCGTGTTGCAGCTGCTGGCGCTGCTGCGACGTCCGTCCACCACCGCGCTGGAACATGCACTGCGCGCCGAGCAACGCGATGGCCGCGGCGAATTGCGCGAGCAACTCGAAGGCCTGGCGCGGCAGCAGGACGCCCGCCTGGAAACCTTCGCGCGCAACCTCACCGAGTTGTCCACGCGCACCGACCAACGCCTGGACCTGCTGCGCGACGCGCTCGGCGAAGACGCCCGCAAGGCGCGCGAAGAAAGCGGCCTTGCACAACAACGCACCGGCGAGCTGCTGACCCTGCGGCTCACCGAATTGCGCACCCAGCTCGAAGGCTTCGGCCAGCAACAGGAAACCCGCATCCACGTATTCGGCCAGCAACTGACCGAGCTGATCGCGCGCACCGATACGCACATGGCCGCGCTGCGCGACGCGCTGGCCGAAGACGCCCGCAAGGGCCGCGCCGAAGCCGGCCAATCGCAACAACGCTTCACCGAAGCGCTGGGCCAGCGCTTGAACGAACTCACCCAGCGCAACGAACTGCGCATCGGCGAGATGCGCGCCACGCTCGAGCAACAGCTGGCCAACCTGCAACACGACAACGCCAGCAAGCTCGAATTGATGCGCGCCACCGTCGATGAAAAACTGCAGACCACGCTCAACACACGCCTGGATGCCTCGTTCAAGCTGGTCTCCGAACGGCTGGAACAGGTGCAACGCGGCCTGGGCGAAATGCAGCAGCTGGCCACCGGCGTGGGCGACCTCAAGCGCGTGCTCACCAACGTCAAGGACCGCGGCGGCTGGGGCGAAGTGCAGCTGGACAACATCCTCGAGCAGACGCTGACGATGGAGCAATACGCCCGCGGCGTGCGGGTCAAGCCCGACAGTGCCGAAGCGGTGGATTTCGCAATCCGCCTGCCCGGCCGCGGCGACGAGCAGGTGGTCTGGCTGCCGGTGGACGCCAAGTTCCCGCGCGAGGACTACGAACGCCTGATCGACGCGCAGGAAAAGGGCGACCTCGACGCGATCAAGCAGTCGACCGTGCAACTGGAACGCGCCATCCGCATCCAGGCCAAGTCGATCAGCGACAAGTACGTCTGCCCGCCGCACACCACCGACTTCGCGGTGATGTTTTTGCCCACCGAAGGGCTGTATGCCGAAGTGATCCGCCGTGCCGGCCTGGTCGATCTGCTGCAGCGCGAACACCGCGTGGTGCTGGCCGGCCCCACCACGTTTACTGCCTTGCTCAACAGCCTGCAGATGGGCTTTCGCACGTTGGCGATCGAAAAGCGTTCCAGCGAGGTCTGGCAGGTGCTGGGCGCGGTGAAGAGCGAGTTCGGCAAGTTCGCCGGCATTCTGGAAAAGGCCGAGCGGCAGATCAGCACCGTCGGCAAGAGCCTGGGCGAAGCCAGCCGCAAGACCCGCACCATCGAACGCCGCCTGCGCGGGGTGGAAACCCTGGCCGGCGAGCAATCGCAGGCGCTGCTGGACGATGGCAGCGACGACACCGGCACCAGCAGCGAAGACGACAGCACCGACGAGCAGGCGTGATTGGCTGCCGACGCCGATGCATGGCCTGCGCAGGCGACAGCACACGTAGGAGCGCACCCGGGCGCGAGCCGCTTTACCGATAACGCTTCATCGCGCCCGGGTACGCTCCTACGAATGCAGGTTTTCGGCACGTGCTTGCGCCGATCGCCAGCACATCGCGCAGACATCGCCACCGCGATGCTTGCACCCACCTGATTCAAGACGAGAGTTTCAACATGGCGACCCGATGGATCCACGCAGGGCTCTGCGCGCTGCTGCTGACTGCCTGCAGCAATGCGCCAACCGCCTCCCCTGCCTCGCCAGCCGCGCAGGCCCCTGCTGCACAAACCAGCGCCGACGCCGCTGCCTGCACCGCAAAGGGTGGCCAACTGCGCCCGGTCGGCCGCATGCAGGTTCCGCGCTGCATCGTGCCGTATGCCGATGCCGGCAAGACCTGCACCGACAACAGCGATTGCAGCGGCGACTGCCTGGCCACCAGCATCGTGCCGACCGGCGCGGCGGCCACCGGGACCTGCCAGCGCGACAGCGATCGTTTCGGTTGCCGCCAGGAGGTGGTCGGCGGCAAGGGCCAGGCGGCGTTGTGCATCGATTGAGGGCTTCGAAGATGGCCGAGCGCGGGTCCTGGCCGGTCAGCCTTTCGGCCCGTGGGCGCCGCTGCAGACAACTGCCAGCCGCGTGAGCCAGCGGCATCGCTCGCTCCACCCTGGCCGTTTATGCTCTCGGCTCTACCTGTCCAGGACGCATCGATGAGCCAGACGCTGTACGACATTCCCGTGACCCGCATCGACGGCCAGCCCACCACCCTGGCCGACTACCGCGGCAAGGTGCTGCTGGTAGTCAACGTCGCCTCCAAGTGCGGCCTGACCCCGCAGTACGATGGCCTGGAAGCGCTGTATCGCGACAAGCGCGCACAGGGCCTGGAAGTGCTGGGGTTTCCGGCCAACGACTTCAACGGCCAGGAGCCGGGCAGCGAAGCGGAAATCGCGCAGTTCTGCCAGCTCACCTACGATGTCACCTTCCCGATGTTTGCCAAGATCGCCGTCACCGGCGACCAGGCGCACCCGCTGTATCGCGCACTGACCAGCACCCATCCGCACACCACCGGCGAGGGCCCGATGCGCGAAAAACTGGCCGGCTACGGCATCGCCCCCAACCCCGCGCCCGGCGTGGTGTGGAACTTCGAAAAATTCCTGATCGGCCGCGACGGGAAGATCATCGACCGCTTCGCTCCGGATATTCCCGCCGACGATGCGCGCCTGCGTGCGGCAGTGGATGCGGCGCTGGCCACCCACGCATAGCGCGCTGGCGGCATTGCGATGACGCGTCACGTTCTTATCGGGAGCCAGGGAACAGGCAATGACCTTCAATCACTTCTTCAGCTCTTCAATACTCGCGTTGTCGATGGTGACTGGCTGCTCGCACATGCCCGGCACGGCGTCCACCCCTGACACGCAGGCGGAGCGGTACATCGTCGACTGTTCTCGCGACTGGGCAGAGTCTGTCGTGACAGGAGATCGGTCAAAGCGCAGGATTTACTTTGCCGACGACTTCATCGGGACTGACACCAAGGGCCGCAGATACGATAAATCCCAGGTCACTCGCGAGACCGGTCCTGCCAAACAGATCATGTCCAACACACTCGACGAAATAAACGTCAGATTCTTCGGAGAGACCGCGATCGCACACGGGAGCGAAACGTGGACCCGTAAAGACGGGTCTACGGGCCGGTATGTCTGGACCGATATCTGGATCAAGCGGAGTGGTCGGTGGCAAATCATCGCTGCGCAGGATGCAGCGGTACCGACACCGCCTCGCAACGACGGCACCTAGCACTGCTGTCACACCGAGGCGCTTGGCAATGCGGGCGTTCGTCGTGACGTCGCAACGGGTCCGCCTGGTGCCTAACACACAAAAAAGCCCGGGATCGCTCCCGGGCTTTTACATTCATCACTCGCCAAAACCCTAACCGCTCAACGCACCCAGTTCGGGATCGGCATGGCGTTACCCGGCACGGTATTGTCCTTGTCGTCGCGCAGGTATTCCGGCAGCTCGTTGTTCTTCTCGCGATGGCTGCGCAGATCGCGGGTGATCTGGTAATTGCGGCGCTGCATCCACGCATCGCGGGTCAGCGCGTATTCGTCCGGCGCCTGGTCGCGCAGCGAATCCAGCGACATCAGCTGCGCGCGCGTGTCCACCAGCTGCAAGCCCTGCAGGGCGAAGCGCGTACCGCCGTCGTCCACCTGGCGAATCCACGACAGCGGAATATCGCCCGCCAGCCCGAAGGTGTCGCGCACGGTGCGCGGGCCGAACAACGGCAGTTCGAAGTAACGCGAATTGCGCCAGCCCCACGCGCCCAGCGTCTGGCCGAAGTCTTCGCTGCGCCGCGGGATGCCGGCCGCCGAGGCGGGGTCGAACAGCCCAGCCACACCCAGGGTGCTGTTCATCACAAAGCGCCCCAGCGACTGCATCGCATGGACCGGGTGGCCTTGCAGCAGCTGGTTGACCATGGTCAGCGGCGTGCCCAGGTTGTCGAAGAAGTTGGTCACGCCCAGACGCGCCGGGCTCGGCACCACCTTGGTGTAGGCCGTCGCCAACGGACGCGCCACGCCACGGTCAACCGCCATGTTGAAGCGGTGCATGCCGCGGTTGTAGCGCTCCCACGGGTCGTATGCCGGCGCCGCGCCCGGTTGTGCCGGCGCACCGTTGGCACCTGCTTGCGGGGTGGTCGGGCCATACAGCGCATCGAAATCGCTTTCGGCATCGGTGGGCGCGCCTGCAGCGGCGGTGCCGGTACCCGCCGCGGCCTGCGCATCGGCAGGAGCAGCAGCGCTCGCCGGCAGCGCGTCCGGGGCGGCCATCCCGGCGGCGGCCGGCTGCGCGGTCACTCCGGCATCGTCGCGTACCGGCGCCTCGGTCGCAGGCGCGATGGCGGTACCGCCCGACGGCGGTGCGGATTTGGGCGCCTGGCTGGCGCAGGCACCCAGCAGCAGGCTGGCCAACAACGGGAGAGAACGGAACTGGGTCATGGGCTGGCGCTCAGGCCTGAAAATCGAGAGTGGGGGACAACCGGTAGGCGGCGCGCAATTCGTCCAGACCGGACGCCTCGCCCACCACCGCGCCGCTGCCGGCTTGGCGTAACCGGGCAGCCAGTTCGGCCAGCATCGCCACGCCGGCACTGTCCAGGCGTTGTACACCCGACAGGTCCAGCGTGCGCGCGCCATCCAGCTGTGCGATCGCCTGCGGCCAGGCCGCGGTGACCGCCGCACGGTCGAGCACGCCGGTGATGACCAGCGTGTCGCCCGAGCGTTGCACGGTATCAGTTGCCATTGGCCGGTGCCGTACCGACCTGCAGGTTGCCGCTACGCAGCTCGGCGGCCACCTTGGCGATGCCCTTCTCGCGCAGCGGGCCGTCGAACTGGGTCTTGAAGGTCTGCACGTAGGAAATGCCTTCGATCATCACGTCGAAGATCTTCCACTGGCCGCCGGTATTGCGCATCAGGTAGTCGACCGGGGTCGGGTCGTTGCCGGCACGCAGCAGGTCGGTGGAGACCTTGACGCCGCGGTTGCCCGGCAGCGCGCTCTCGGACTTGGCGCGGAAGGTCGGCTTGCCTTCGAAATTCAGCAGCGCGGTGCCATACCGCTGCATCAGGTTGTCGGCCAGCGCATCGGCAAACAGCTTGACGTCGGCATCGGAGGCGCCACGGCCATGCACGCCCAGCACCAGGCGGGCCGAGTAGTCGCGGTCGAAGGCCTTGTTCAATTCGCCATTGATGAACTGACGCAGCGCCGCCGGATTGCTGCGGAACTCGGCACGGCGCTGGTCCAGCGTGCTCAGGATGCGGGTGCTGCTGTCGATGACGGTCTTGGTCGCTGCGCCCTGCGCAGGTGCGCTGGCAGCGGCCGGCTGCGCCAGCACGGTGACCGGTGCGCACACCAGCAGGGTCGAGGCCAGGACGGCAGAAAGCACAGTGGTCTTCATTGGTGTGGTTCCGTAGAGGGAGGAGCGGTTTGGGCAGGCGCAGGCGCCTGGCCGTTGGCGGCGGCCGGGGCATTGCTGCCGCCACCGCCACCACTGAACATGTATTTGCCAACCAGCTGCAGCAGATCCACCGCCGGCTGGGTGAAGCCGATTTCGTCGCCCGGCTTGAGGGTGTCCGGGTCGCCGCCCGGCTGCAGCCCGATATAACTCTCGCCCAGCAAGCCGCTGGTGAAGATGCCGGCCGAGGTGTCGGCCGGCAGGTCCTTGTATTTGGTATCCAGCGACAGGGTCACGATCGAATCGAACTTGGTCGGGTCCAGGCTGATGTTGGACACCTTGCCGATGGTCACCCCGCCGATCTTTACCGGTGCCTGCGCGCGCAGCTGGCCGATCTGGCTGAAGCGGGCGGTCAGCGTGTACTGGCTGGAGCCAAAGCCCCAGCGCTGGTTGGTCGAGGCCACCGCCAGCACCAGCAGCGAGGCCAGGGTCAGCAGCAAAAAGGCGCCGACGGCGAATTCGAGTCGTGGTCCACGCATGGCCATAGTTATTCCACTCACCTAAACAACATTGCAGAAAGGACGAAGTTGAACATCAGCACCAGCAACGAGGCATTCACCACCGCGCGGGTGGTGGCGACCGAGGTGCCTTCGATAGTCGGTTCGGCATGGAAGCCCACGTAGGCGGCAACCAGTGCAGCGGTGCCGCCGAAGATTGCCGACTTGAGCATCGCCACGCCGAAGTCGTCCCAGACGTCCACGCTGTTGCTCAGCCCGGACCAGAACGTGCCGTTGTCGATGCCCAGCACATGCACCGCTTCGAAATAGCCACCGGTGATGGCCAGCGAGCAGAACACGCCGGTGAGCAACGGCACCGTCAGCACCGCCGCCCAGAAGCGTGGCGCCACGGCCTTGGCCACCGGGTCGATGGCCATCAGCTCCAGCGCCTTGATCTGGTCGGTGGCGCGCATCAGGCCGAGCTCGGCGGCGATCGAACTGCCGGCGCGGCCAATGAACAACAAGGCGGTCAGCACCGGCGCCAGTTCGCGATACAGCGACAGGCCCAACAAGGTGGACAACGCATCGGACGCACCGTAGGTGGTGAGCGTGCGATAGCCCTGCAAGGTCAGCACCAGGCCGACGAAGGCGCCGCCCACCGCAATGATCGGCAGCGAGCGCGCGCCGACCTTGTAGATCTCGCGGACCAGTTCGGCAATGAAATCGCGCGTGGGCAGCGAGCCGCGCAGCACCGTCAGCGAAAACAGCCCGGCGCGGCCGAAGGCGCGAATGGAATCGGCGAAGGCCATCAGGCAGCACTCCGGTCGCGGCGCGGGGCGGCATCGAAGGCGATCGGGCCGTCCGGCTGGCCGTGCAGGAATTGCTGCACCAGCGGGTCGGTACTGTCCTGCAGCTGCGCCGGCGTGCCGGCGAACACGATGCCGCCATTGGCGATCACCACCGCCTGGTCGCAGATCGGCAGCGTCTCGTGCACATGGTGGCTGACGATGATGCTGGTCAGGCCCAGGCTGTCGTTGAGGCGCTGGATCAGGCTCATGATCACGCCCGAGGCGATCGGGTCCAGTCCGGTCAGCGGCTCGTCGTAGATCATCAGCGGCGGGTCCAGCGCCAGCGCGCGCGCCAGTGCCACGCGCCGTGCCATGCCGCCGGACAACTCGCGCGGCCAGGCATCGGCTGCGGCCAGCAGGCCCACTGCATGCAACTTCATCTGCACCAGGCGCTGCAGCACCGCTGCCGGCAACCGCGTGTGGGTGCGCAGCGGCAGTGCGACGTTCTCGGCCACGCTGAGGTCGGTGAGCAGGCCATTGCCCTGCAGCAGCACGCCGACGTTGCGACGCATCTCCAGCAACGCGCGGCTGCCGGTGGGAATGGGATTGCCGAACAACGTGACCGTGCCTGCGACCGGGCGCAGCTCGCCGGTCAGCGCCGCCAGCATGGTGGATTTGCCGCTACCGGACGGACCGAGCACGGCCGTGATGCTGCCGCGTGGCACCTCCAGCGACACATCGCGCAGGATCGTGCGCCCGCCGCGATCGATGCGGACACCGGACAACTGCACGACAGGGGAAGCGGAAGCCGTCATCGGTGCCTTTAACAAAATTACAACGCGATAGAGTAGCCCGTGCACCGCTGAACATAACCAGACTGGCGCGTGCAGTATTGTCGCATTCACCGAAGGGCGATGTGCGGGTTGCGTGTCGCTGTCTGCGTAACAGCGTGTCCTGCAACGCAACCAGGCCCACGCATACGGTCGCGATCGGCAAACGTACGCTGCGGTAGGGACGTAAGCGACGTTGCCACAGCACGCAGTGTGTACCTTGAGACTGGCATGTGCCCCTGGTCGTCTTGCCTGTCGCAGTTGCGCAACGATCTGCCTAGCATGTCGCGTTGTCGGCAGCGGCATCTTGTCGAACCGGCCACAAAACGTGACGATCCACGCTACTTCGTCGCTGCAGGAATCTTCCATGGAGTTGCTGACGCTTGAACACTTTGCCGGCAGCGTCAACGAGACCTTTGCCGCCGCTTTGAATGAGGGCGAGGTGCCGTTCGTGCTGGTGGAGGCGCGGCCCTTGCAGCACGCGCGCAATTCGCAACGTGCGCCGTTCTCGCTGCTGTTTCGGAATGGTTCGGCCTTTTTGTTTCCGCAGCAGACCTATCAGATGCGGCATGCGCGGCTCGGCGAGATCGGTATCTTCCTGGTGCCGGTGGCGCGCGAGCGCGACGGGTTCTTGTATCAGGCCGTATTCAATTGAATACGGCCAGCTGCACGTTCAACTGAGCAGGTGATCGTGCCGATGCCAGTGCATCTGCAGATGGGTCTGGGTGCTGTCGCCTGCAACGAATCCGAGGCGGGCATACAGGCGTTGCGCGGCGGGGTTGGCGTGCAGCACATGCAATGACAAAGCACATCCCGCATCGCGGGCGCACGCCTGCGCATGTGCAATCAACTGCGTGCCGATGCCCTTGCCATGCCAGTCCGGCAGCAGGCTGATATCGACCAGCGTGTGGTGTGCGGCGCCGCGGTGCAGATACAGCCGGCCGATCGCTAGAGCTTTGGTCTGCACGATCAGAAAGTCCGCATCGGCAAACTGCTGCCGGTAATGCGCGCGCTGCAGGGCGAACTGCTGCTGCAGGAAGGCGCGCTTGGTCGCTTCCGGCCAAGGCACCGGTGCCAGCTCCTCGCGACGCGTGCTGGCGTACAGATCCTGCAACCAGGGCAGATCCGCATCCTGCTCTTCGCGCAATGCAATGGCGTGCGCACCCGGCAACGTGGTCTGGCTTGCGCCGCCGGATGCCTTCACGACCTCGCCGGAAAGCGGGCGTGTCATGACATCAACTGAAGACAGGGTAGTCGCCGGACAGCGCGATGCAGAAGTTTACCGCCAGATACGGCTGCCGGTTCTCGTGGGCCTGGCCGTTGCCGGTGGGAATCAACATAACGGGAGAGAACTGCTTGTCGGGCGCAATTGCGTTATATGGACGTGCGCTGCTGCTACCTGGCGACGAAAGCGCGGCGCCGCCGACGGGCGCACCGCTCTTCTTCGTCTGGTCCGCTAAGGAGAACGAGTTGACGCCGTGCTGGTGCATCGGCATCTCCGAGCCCGACAGATTCACCCCTGCGGAACCAAAATTGCTGCCCAGCGTGTGCGGGGTCAGGCCAGGGCCGGGGCCCTGCTGGCAGCCAGCGCGCGCGGTGAAGTTCGGCAGCTGAAACGTACTGGAGCCATTGCCGCCGTAGGCGATGCCGAGCAGCGAATACAGCGCGCTGTTCTGCGTGATCGGCAGGACGGCACCATTGCACAGGGCCCAGCCGTAAGGGTTGTAGTCGAAGCCGAACAACTGGATTTCGCCGAGATAGGGTTCGGTCATGAGCGGATTCCTCCGATGGAGCGGATGCGTGCCGCAGCCACGTCGACGCGGCGCATGGGATCAGGCTTGCTGCGGAAAGATGCCGGTGGTGGCAATGCAGTACTGCACCGTCAGTGTGGGCATGACGTTGTCGTGCGGCTGGTTACCACCGGCGAATGAGGTGCTCTGCCCCGACATCGCTTGCGCCGTGGCGCCGCCGGTGGTGGTGAGATAGAAAGTGTCGCCGCTCACCGCTGCAGGCAACAAGCCCGAGGGTGCCGTCGCTGTCGCCCCCGCGGTGGTAGCTTGCGCGACGTGCGTATGCGCCGGCATCTGCAGATCGGTCAACGTCACCGTCTCGGTACCGGCACTCTGGGCAAGCACGTAGTTGCTCAGTCCCGGCCCCTGGCCCTGGTGGACCGGCACGCGGCCGCGCAGGTCAGGCACTGCAAAGGTGCTGGTGCCATTTCCACCGTAGGCGGTGCCGAGCAGGACATATAACGGCTCGTATTCGGAGATCTGCAGCAATGAGCCATCGCACGCTTGCCAGCCCTGAGGAGTGCGGCCAAAGCCGAACAGGCGGATTTCGCCGATGAAGGGAGTACCCATGAGATTCTTCCTGGTCGATGAGGTGATCCGCGCACCAGTGCGCTGCGCACCCGAGTGCGGATGCGCCTAGCTGCGCGAAGGGAAGATGCCGGACAGCGCGATGCAGAAATTGATCGTGGTGTATGGCTGCACGTTCGGATGCGCCTGGCCGCCGCCCTCTGCGCCTACCGTGGCTTGCGAGAGCGGGACCACGCTCCCCGGCGCGGCGTACAGCGGTGTCGCCGTTCCCGACGTGGCGCCATTGTTGGCGAATAGGCGCCCGGTTGGGTTGCGGTTATTGCCGGCGGCGCTGGCGCATTCCATCAGATGGAGGTGTGCAGGCAACTGGTTTTCCACCAGCGTCATCGTCTCCGCACCAGCGGCCTGACCCATTGGCATCGCCGTCGGCTGCCATGCCGGATCCGCCGACGGCCCATAGCCCATCGGCGTGCGGCCGCGCATGTCCGGCAGCGCGAAATTGGTCTTGCCGTCGCCGCCGAACCGCGTGCTGAGCAGACTGAACAGGGCCTGGTTCTGATTGATCGGCAGCAATTGACCGTTGCATTGCGCAAAATACTTCGGCGCAAACGCGAAACCGGTCAGCATGATCTGACCGATGAAGAACTCGCTCATGCGGATCTCCCCTAGGGTGTTTGACGCCGACATCGCGCCTGGCGCTGCTCTACTTAATCACGTCTTCTGCGCAATGCAAGCATTGATAATGCTGAATCGGACAGGGGCGACGTATTTGGTGCTTTACGAATACGTAAATTTACTGTTCAAATGCTAGCGCAGCATGGTGGGGAATATGCCTTTCAAGGCCTATAACCGTGCTGTCTGAGGCACCAGGAGCGTTGCCGGCGCCAGCGGGGTGGCGTGATTTTCCGGGGAAATGGAATATGTCTACGAATTGCACCAATATGGCTGCAGGCGTGCGCGTCGTTTTGCGTTGGCCGCTGGTGTTCGCGCTGCTGCTGTTGAGTACGCTGTATTCCGGCAAGGCCGCAGCAGCGGCGTCGCAATATTGTCCGACGTTGAACGCCACTGTAGTTCAGGGTGGCTCGGTGCAGATCGACGTCACCACCTGCGACGGCACTGGCGTAGACGACATCGGCGTTGGCTGGGACGGAGTGCAGCCTCCCCACGGCACTCTGACCGTTCCTAATCCAAGCGGAGCACAGGGAACGCAGATCGTCACATACACGCATAATGGCGACAGCGCCACCAGCGACACGTTTCCGCTGGAAGACGGCGCTGGCGATACCATCACAGTCAATATCACGATTACCCCCTCGCGGACCGCCAGCATCGCGGTCAGCCCGTCCGCCGCCAACGAGGACAGCGGTACCTCCTTGGTCTACACGGTGACGCTGAGCCAGACCAATACCTCGGCGACCACGGTCAACCTGACCCGCAGCGGCACCGCGACCAGCGGCACGGACTACTCCGGCGCCGTGACCAGCGTGGTGGTGCCGGCCAATACCGCCTCGGCCAGCTTCAGCGTTACCCCGATCGCCGACACCGCGGTGGAAACCGACGAAACGGTGATCTTCAGTGTCGCCAATGGCACCGGCTATTCCACCGGCAGCCCGTCCAGCGCCACCGCCACCATCGTCAACGACGACTTCCCTTCCGCGAGCATCGCCGTTTCCCCGGCCAGCGTGTCCGAGGACGGCGCCACCAATCTCCTCTACACGGTCACCCTGAACCAACCGTCGCCCACCGCGCTGTCCATCGGCTTTGGCGTGAGCGGCACCGCGACCTCGGGCACCGACTATGCGGCCGTGAGTTCGCCGCTGGTGATCGCCGCCGGCCAGACCACCGGCACCATCACCATCAATCCGACCGCCGACAGCACGGTCGAGCCCGACGAAACCGTGGTGATCAGCCTCAACACCGGCAGCGGCTACACGGTCGGTTCGCCGAACAGCGCCACCGGCACCATCCTCAACGACGACCAGCCGGCGCTGTCGATCAACGATGTTTCGGTCAACGAAGGCAATGCCGGCACCACCAACGCCACCTTCACCGTGTCGTTGAGCGCGCCGGCCGGCGCCGGCGGCGTCAGCTTCGATATCGCCACGGCCGATGGCACCGCCACTGCGGGTGTGGACTATGTCGCCTCCAGTCTGATCGGGCAGACCATCCCGGCCGGCAGCAGCAGCGCCACCTTCACCGTGCTGGTCACCGGCGACACGCTGGCCGAGCCGAACGAAACGTTCTTCGTCAACCTCAGCAACGTCACCGGTGCCAGCGTGAGTGACGGGCAGGGCCTGGGCACGATCGTCAACGACGATGCGCAGCCGGCCCTGTCGATCGACGATGTGAGCGTCAACGAAGGCAACAGCGGCACCACCACGGCCACCTTCACGGTGAGCCTGAGCGCTGCCAGCGGCCAGACCGTCACGGTCAACTACGCCACCGCCGACGGGACCGCCACCGCCGGCAGCGACTATGTCGCGCGCTCCGGCACGCTGAGCTTCGCGCCGGGCGTGACCGCGCAAGGCGTGGCCGTCACCGTCAATGGCGACACCGCGGTCGAGCCCAACGAAACCTTCAGCGTTGGCCTGTCCGGCGCCAGCAATGCGACCATCGCCCGCGCCACCGGCACCGGCACTATCCTCAACGATGATGCGGTGGTGACGATCTCGCCGGCGTCGCTGCCCGCAGCAACCGCAGGCAGCGCGTACAGCCAGACGCTGAGCGCCAGCGGTGGCACCCCCGGCTACAGCTTCGTGATCAGTGCCGGTACGTTGCCGGCCGGAATGACCCTGAACGCCGCCGGGGTGCTGTCCGGTACGCCGACTGCCAGCGGCAGCTTCAACTTCACCGTCACCGCAACCGACAGCGGGGCACCGACCAGCGGCAGCCGCGCCTATACCCTGACCGTGGCCGGCGCCAACGTGATCTTGCCGGCCACCACCTTGCCGGCCGGCACCGCGGGCCAGGCCTATTCGAGTGCGATCACTCCGGCCGCCGGCGGCATTGCGCCCTACAGCTACGCGCTCACCGCCGGCGCGTTGCCCGCCGGCATCACGCTCAATAGCGGTAGCGGCGCATTGAGCGGCACCACCACCAGCGTGGGCAGCTTCAGCTTCACCGTCACTGCGACCGACAGTACCAGCGGCACGCCCTCGCAGGGCACGCGCGGATACACGTTGAACATCGCCGCGCCGACGATTGCAGTGGCGCCGTCCACGGTTCCCACCGCAACACGTGGCACCGCCTACAGCCAGACGCTGACCGCCAGCGGCGGCACGGCGGCCTACACCTACGCGATCACGAGCGGTGCATTGCCGGCCGGGATCACCTTGGCCAGCAACGGCACCTTGTCGGGCACGGCCACGCTGGAGGGTACGTTCAACTTCACCGTACAGGCCACCGACGCCAACAGCTTCACCGGCACGCAGGCATACAGCCTGACCGTGGCTGGCCCGAACCTGGTGTTGCCGGCGTCGACCTTGCCGGCAGGGACGGCCGGGCAGGCCTATGCAGCTGCGGTCACGCCGGCCACCGGCGGCACCGCGCCGTACAGCTATGCAGTCACTGCCGGCGCGCTGCCGGGTGGCTTGGGACTGGACGCTGCCACCGGCGGCCTCAGCGGGACGCCGACGGTGTCGGGGACCTTCACCTTCACCCTGACGGTCACCGACAGCACGCCCAGCCCCGCCGCGCAGGCCAGCCGGAGCTACTCGCTGACCATCAACGCCGCAACGCTGGTGCCGGGGCAGCCCACCTTGCCGCCGGCCGTGCGTGGCACCGCCTACAACCAGGTGCTCACCGCCAGCGGCGGCGTTGCGCCGTACCGCTACAGCATTGCCAGCGGCACGTTGCCGGCCGGATTGACGCTGGCCAGCGACGGCACGCTGTCGGGCACGCCAACGGTACAGGGCACCACGTCGTTCACCATTGCGGTGGCCGATGCGGGCAATGCCAGCGCCACGCAGGCCTACACCTTCACGGTGAACGATGCGGCGCCGGTGGCGGTGGCCGATGTTGCCGCCACCATGACCGACACCGCCGTGACCGCAGCGGTCACCGCCAACGACACCGGCAGCATCACCGCGATCGCCATTGCCAGCGCGCCCACCAACGGCACGGCGGTGGTCAACGGGCTGGAAGTGGTCTACACGCCGAACGCCGGCTTTGCCGGCACCGACGTGCTGAGCTATACCGCCAGCGGCGCAGGCGGCACCTCGGCAGCGGTGACGCTGACCATCACGGTCAACGTGCGGCCGGTGGCGGTGTCGGTGACTGCGGCGGCAGTGCCGGGCGAAGCGCAACAGGTGGACATCACCCGTAACGCTACCGGCGGGCCGTTCGTGGCGGCTGCGGTGGTTGCGGTGTTGCCGGCCTCGGCCGGCACCGCCACCATCACCCGCGTGGGCGGCACCGCCAGTGCGGCGGCGGCGCGTGCCTCCGGTCTGTCGCCGGCGGCCGCTGCAATGGCCGAGACGCCGACCTTTACCCTGACCTTTACACCCAACCCGGCCTTCGTCGGCCAGGCCACGGTGCAGTTCACCTTGTCCAACGCATTCGCCACCTCGGCCCCGGCCAGTGTGGTGTTCAACATCGCGCCACGGCGCGACCCGAGCGTGGATGCGGAAGTGCGTGGCCTGATCGATGCGCAGTCCGAGTCCACGCGGCGTTTTGCGCGGGCGCAGATCGACAACTTCCAGCGCCGTCTGGAGGCCACCCATCGCGGCGGCGGCAGCTTCACCAACGCAGTGAGCTTCCAGCCGACCTCGCATTGCCGCCAGGCCGAGCGCGGCATCAGTGCGCAGCCGTGCAGCCCGGACACGCAGGACGTCGACAACGACTTCCGCGATGCGCCCGCGGCGACCGGCACCACCGGCAGCAGCGCGCAGACGCAGGGTGACCTGGGCCTGTGGGTGGGCGGCGCAATCCGCTCGGGCAGCCTGAACCGCCAGACCAACAGCAACGGCGTGGATTTCCAGACCGATGGGTTGAGCGTGGGTGCCGACTACCGGGTTGCCTCGTCGCTGGCGATCGGCGCGGGCCTGGGTTGGGGCCGCGACGACAGCGACGTGGGCAACAACGGCAGCCACAGCAAGGCCACTGCCTACACGATGGCGTTGTACGCCAGCTTCCATCCGGGCAAGGCGTTCTTCTTCGACACCTTGGTCGGCTACCAGCTGCTGTCTTACGACCTGCGCCGCTTCGTCACCGATGACAGTTCGCTGGCCGAGGGCAACCGCGACGGCAAGCAGTGGATCGCCTCGCTGTCCACCGGTGCCGACCTGCAACGCGGCACGCTGCAGATCACCCCGTACGCACGGGTGGATGTGGCACGCGCCACCTTGGACGGCTATGTAGAAGCAGGCGTGGCCCCGTTCGCGCTGCGCTATGCCGACATGGATGTGGCCACCACCACCGGAAATCTCGGCCTGCGTCTGGAATGGCGTCGCGAGGTTGCCTGGGGACGGCTGACCCCGCAGTTGCGCGTGGAGTACCAGCGCGACTTCCAGGGCCGTGGCGATGCGATCCTGAGCTACGCCGACCTTACCGGTGGCCCGTTCTATCGCACCGCGCAGAGCGCGTTCGACCGCAACCGGTTGATGGTGGGCATCGGTGCAGCGCTGTTGACCGAACAAGGCCTGTCGACGCGGCTGGAATACCGCGGCATCACCGACGGCGACAGCAACAACGATCAGACCTGGATGATCAATCTGGAAAAGAAATACTGATCGGGTTGTAAGCCACGCGGTCATGCAACGCGATGGGCCGGGCGAACGCCCCGGCCCATCACGTTTGTGATGTCGGCGGCGTGTTGCGCGCGTGGTTGCGATGACGCTCGCGGACGCAGTGAATGGCTGCGTTGGGCGTCTCGAAGGTTGCACGTAACGACCGCAGTACGTCGAATGTGGTGTTGAGCCTGATGGCAGTGGGTGACGCACGGTGTGCGGCGCGCCGTCGATCGGCATCTCCCGCGCAGCGCTGTTGCACGGTGCCGTGCGGCCTTGCGTCCCAGCGCGGCAACAACGCCTCACGCGCGCATCCGGCACAATGCGCCACGCATGCACGCCACTTCCGCGCCCGATTTCCGTCTTTATCCATCCAATGCGCTGGATACCCTGGCCGCCTTGCTCGCGCAGGAGTTGCGCCGGCCGATGCCGGGGCAGCCGTTGCTGCAGCCGGAGGTGGTGCTGATTCCGCAGGTGGCGATGCGGCGCTGGTTGCAGTCCACGCTTGCGGCCGAGCACGGTGTTGCGGCGAATCTGGAATTTCTCACGCCCGGCGAATTCGTCGCGCGCGCGCTGGAGCGCAACCTCGGCGCGGCCGACGACGACCTGGACATGGCCACCACGCAGTGGCGGTTGTATGCGGCCCTGCAGTCGGACCTGGGCAGCGACGCGGCCCTGGCCCCGCTGGCCGGATACCTGTCCGATGGCGATGCGCTCAAGCCATGGGCGCTGGCCGGCGAGCTGGCCAGCGTGTTCGAGAAATACCAGGCATGGCGCCGCGACTGGTTGCTGCGCTGGGAAGCAGGCGCCGACCCGGACGACCCGCAGGCACGGTTGTGGCGCAGCATCGCCACCGGCCGGCAATACCGCGCCCGGCGCATCGGCCAGTATCTGGATCGCCATGCGCGTGCCGACGGCCCGTTGCCGCAAGGCCTGCCGCCGCGCGTGTTCGCATTCGCCATCTTGAACATCTCGCCGGACGTCCTGCGCGTGCTGGCCACGCAGGCGCGCGTGGGCACGCTGCACTTCTATCTGCCCACGCCGACGCAAGGCTACTGGGGCGACCTGCAGACCTTGTGGCAACGCCGGCGCGAAGACGGCGCCGTGCAACTGTTCGCCGAGCAGGTACAGGAAAACCCGTTGCTGCAGGCCTGGGGCGCAGCCGGGCGCGATTTCATGGCGTTGGTGGGCGATTACGAAGTGGTGCACCCGCTGGCCGAAATCGCCGCCTACGCCGACCCGCTCGATTCCGGCCGCCGCACGCTGGCCGATGGCGGGTTGGGCGACAGCCTGTTGCGGCGCATGCAGAGCGATCTGTTCCATCGCCGCGCGCCTGCGGCGCACGCGGTATTGCCGGCGGTGAATCTGCACGACCCCAGCCTGCAGGTGCATGCCTGCCACACGCGGCTGCGCGAGTTGCAGGTGTTGCACGACCAACTGCGTGCGCTGCTGGACGATGCACGCTTCGACCCGCCCCTGCAGCCGCGCGAGATCGCGGTGCTGTCGCCCAATATCGACCCGTACGTGCCGTATCTGGATGCGGTGTTCGGCAGCCATGGCAACGACGACGCGCTGCCCTATGCGCTGGCCGATGCCAGCCCGTTGGCGAGCGAGCCGCTGGCCGAGGTGTTCCTCACCTTGCTCGGTTTGCCGATCGCGCGTTTCGGGCTGCATGAGATCCTCGACCTGCTGGCCAGCGCGCCGATCGCCGAAGCGGCCGGGTTGGACGAAGCCGGGCTGGAACGCCTGCGCAGCTGGCTGCACGCGGCCGGCGCGCGTTGGGGCCTGGACGCAGCGCACCGGCGGCAGCACCAGGCACCGGGCGACGATGCCTACACCTGGCGTTTCGCGCTGGACCGGCTGCTGCTCGGCCATGCCAGCGGCGCCGACGAGGACATCGATGGGGTGGCGCCGTGGCCGCAGCTGGAAGGCAGCGCGCTGGCCGCACTGGACACCTTGTTGCGGTTGTTGCGCGTGCTCGAACGGCATCAAGCCGCGCTGGCCGAGGCGATGACACCGGTCGAGTGGCGCGAGCGGCTGCTGGGCCTGCTCGAGGCATTGATTCCGACCACGCCGACTGCGCCGCGCGCGCAACGCGCGCTGGATCGCTTGCGCGCGTTGATCGATCAATTCGCCCGCGACGCGATACGCGCCGAGTACGCCGGCAAGGTGCCTGCCGAGGTAGTGCGTGCGCATTTTGCGGCGGTGCTGGGCGAATCGGATACGCGCGCGCCGCTGCTTACCGGCGGCATCAGTTTCGGGCGCATGGTGCCGATGCGCTTGCTGCCGTTCCGCGTGATCTGCCTGCTCGGCATGAACGATGGCGACTTCCCGCGGCGCGACCCGGCCGCCGGGCTCAATCGCCTCACCGCGGAACTGGGCACCGAGCGTCGCCGGCACGGCGACCGCTCCACGCGCGAGGACGACCGCTTTTTGTTCCTGCAGTTGTTCGCTTCCGCGCAGGACGTGTTTTATCTGAGCTATCTCGGCGCCGATGCGCGCGATGGCAGCGTGCGCGAGCCGTCGGTGCTGGTCAGCGAATTACTGGCAAGCGCTGCGCAGTACCACGCCGCCAGCAACGCGCTCGACACGCTAGTGGTGCGACACCCGTTGCAACCCTTCGCCGCTGCCGCGTTCGGCGCGCTGGGCGACGACGGTGCCGACCCGCGCCGTTTCAGTTATCGCCGGCAGTGGCGGCCGGCGGTGGACAGCCTGGTCGGCCAGCGGCAACCGCTGGCGCCGTGGGTGGCCGGTGCATTGCCGGCCGAAGGGATCGCCTTGCCGGCCAGCATGTCCATCGACGCGCTGCGCCGCCTGTTGACCGACCCGGCCGGGCAGTTCCTGCGTCATCGATTGGGCATGCGCCTGCCCGATCCGGCCGGAGAGGACGCCGATCTGGAGCCGTTGCTCGCCCCCACGCGTGGGCTGGATCAATACGGGTTGCAGCAGCAGATATTCGACGCTGCGTTGGCCGGCGACACCGAGCACCTGTACGCGCGTCTGCGTGCCCGCGCGCTGCTGCCATCCGGCCCGCTGGGGCGGCGCCAGCTCGACGAGCGCGTGGCGCAATTGCGCCCGTATGCCGATGCGTTCCGGCAGTGGCGTGGCGAATCCCCGGCCCAGTCGCGCCGGCTGCAGGTGCAGATTGACGAGATCGAACTGCACGGTCGTGTGCCGGGCTGGTACGCAAGCGGCGTGGGGCGCGTGCAGGTCGGCGCGCTCAGCGGCCGTAGCGCCATTCGCCACGGCCTGGAATGGCTGCTGCTGCGCGCCGCCGGTGAGCACGCGCCGTACGTGCGTTTCTTCGAACACGACGACGGCCTGGGCCCGCATCCCATCGACGCGCAGCCGCTGTCGCAGACACAGGCGCGCACCGCGTTGGCCGAGCTGCTGCAGCTGTATCGCCAGGGCTTACAGATGCCGCTGGCGTTCGCGCCGTACAGCAGCTGGAAATATCACCAGGCCGCACGCGGCGGCGACCTGGACAAGGCCATCAAGGAGGCGGCCGGGCAGTGGCAATCGGGCTTCGGCTGGAGCGAATCGCACAGCCCGGAACTGCGCCTGGTCACCCGCGGCCGCGACCCGTTTGCCGACGCGCAACGCTTCGCCGAGTTCGCCGCCACCAGCCATCGGGTGTATGCATTGCTCGAACAGGGAAACACCGGCGCGCCGCTCGAGACCGAGCGCGTGATCGACAGCTGGCGACACTGGCACGGCGCGCAGGAGGATGGCGAATGAGCGTCAGCCCCGTCACCGACCCGTATCTGCAGTTGCCGCTGAACGGCGTGCGCCTGATCGAGGCCAGCGCCGGCACCGGCAAGACCTTTACGCTGGCCACGTTGTTCACCCGGCTG
The DNA here is from genome assembly GCF_041475715.2 of Xanthomonas sp. NCPPB 3583. NCBI lineage: Bacteria > Pseudomonadati > Pseudomonadota > Gammaproteobacteria > Lysobacterales > Lysobacteraceae > Xanthomonas > Xanthomonas sp. NCPPB 3583. The sequence continues at coordinate 4,945,174 of NZ_CM191263.1, read as the reverse complement.
GTGGTCGAGCGTGGCTTGCGCATCGGCCAGATCCTTGCGGTGACCTTCACCGAAGCGGCCACGCAGGAGCTGCGCCGCCGCATTCGCGAACGCCTGGTGCTGGCCGCAAGCCTGGTTCCCGAGGCGCCATCGCCTCTCGCAGGAGCGGCTTCGGCCGCGACCGAGTCGTCCGCAATCCAGTCGCCCGACGCCCCATCGGCTTCTGCAGGAGCGGCCCTGGGCGCGACCGACCTCGCCGATGCCCCGTCGCAGCCAGGGCCGCTCCTCCATGAAGCGCCCGACGTGTTACTCACCCGCGCCATCCTCGCCACCCATCTGGGCGGCGGCAGCGAAACGCCCGTCGCCTTGCGTCGCCGCCTGCAGCAGGCGGTGGAAGAAATCGATCTGGCTGCGGTGTTCACCATCCACGGCTTTTGCGCGCGCGTGCTGCGCGAACACGCACTGGAAAGCGGCCAGGCGTTCGCCGCGCCGGAACTGCTCGCCAACGATCGCCAATTGCTTGGCGAAGTGGCGGCCGATCTGTGGCGGCAGCGCGCCGCCGATGCGGTGATGGCCGAAGATCTCATCGCCCTGTGGTCGGGCGGCCCCGAGGCCTTGGCCAGCGATCTGCGCGCGCTGGTGCGGCACCCGACGCTGTTGCCAGCAGTCGCCACAATCACCGACGATGCACCTGCCTTGCTGCAGGCCGCGCACGCGGCAGCCAACGCACTGGCCGCCGCATTCCAGACGCACGGCACCGCATTCTTCGACGCCATCATGGCGGCCATCGAGGGCGGCATCCTGAGCAAGGTCAGCTACAAACCCGAGTGGCTGGCATCGCTGTGGCACTGGTTCGAAACCTTCGCCGCTGCGCCTGCGCTCAACACCGCGCCGCATGCCAAGTTGCTCAAGTTGACCGCGGCGGAACTGGCTGCCGGCACCAACAAGAAGTTCGTCGATCGCACGCCGTCTTCGCCGATGAGCCACCAGATCGATGGCTATCTCACTGCGCTGGCGCGCGTGGAAGAATGGCGCAGCCGTCGCCGTATCGCATTGCTGCACGCGCTGCGCGACGATGCCATCGCACGGCTGGCGCTGCTCAAGCGGCAACGCCGCGTGCAGACCTACGACGACCTGGTCGATGGGGTGGCGCACGCATTGCAGGGCGCGCAGGCCGACGCCTTGGTCAAACGCCTGCGCACGCAATACGCCATCGCGCTGGTGGACGAATTCCAGGACACCGACGACCGCCAGTGGTCGATCTTTTCCAACGTGTTCGGCGAAGGCCGGCTCGCACGAGCAGCAGGGCTGGAACCGGCGCTGTTTCTGATCGGCGACCCCAAGCAGGCCATCTACGGCTTCCGTGGCGGCGATGTGCGCACCTATCTGGCCGCGGCCGTCACCGCCGAACTGGCGCCGCCGCTGAGCCACAACTTCCGCTCGCGCCCCGGCGTGCTGGCAGCCATCGACGCGCTGTACGCACAGGCCGGCTACGCCGATGCCTTCCTCACCGACGGCATCGCCTTCCACCCGGTGCGGGCAGGGACCAAGCGCGTGGATGAAGACCTGCAACGCAATGGCGTCACTGCGCCGGCACTGACGTTGTGGCGCGCGCCGGAACCGCCGCCGCCTGCGAAAGGTAAGCCCAAGCCCTGGAGCGCCGGCCGCGCACGCGAGCTGGCCACCGCCGCCTGCGTTGCAGCGATCCGCGGCTGGTTGGCCGGCGGCCGCGACGGCACGGCCACGGTGTGCGGCCGCCCGGTGCAGGCCGGCGATATCGCCGTGCTGGTGCGCAGCCACGGCGAGGCCACGCGCATCCAGCAGGCGCTCGGCGCGGTGGGCATTCCGGCGGTGGCCGCCGGCAAGCAAAGTCTGTTCGCCACCGAACAGGCGCTGGAAGTGCTCGCCTTGCTGCAGGCCTTGCTCGATCCGGGCGACGACAGCCGCCTGCGCGCCGCCTTGGCCACGGTGTTGATCGGCGAAGACGCCATCGCCATCGCCGCACTTGAACGCGACGGCGAGCGTCACCGCCACTGGCAGCAACAGGCGCTGGACTGGCGCGAACGCTGGCAGCGCGGCGGCCCGCTCGCCCTGATCGGCGAACTCGGCGCCACCCACGGGCAACGCCTGCTTGCCCTGGTCGATGGCGAACGCCGCCTCACCAACTATCTGCAACTGGCCGAACTGCTGCAGGAAGCCGACGCGCGCGCACTCGGACCGCATGGCCTGGTCGACTGGCTGTCGCGGCGCATCGCCAATGCCGACGACAACGACGAAGCCCAGCAGTTGCGGCTGGAATCGGACGCGCGCCGCGTGCAGATCGTCACCCTGCACAAGAGCAAGGGCCTGGAATATCCGCTGGTGTTCCTGCCGTATATCGGCATCGGCCGCAGCGACAAGGGCGCCGGCCGCCATTGCGTGGTGCATGCGCCGGAGCTCGGCCGTCAGCTGCATTGGAAGACAGACAAGGACGACCCGAGCTGGAGCGCCGCCGAAGCCGCCTGGAAACAGGAACAACGTGCCGAAGACGCGCGCCTGCTGTATGTCGGCCTGACCCGCGCCGAGCACGCGCTGTGGATCGCCAGCGGCCCGTTCCATCAGCACGAACGCACTGCGTTGTCGGCCATGCTGCGTGCGCTCGATGCGCTGCAGGGCGCGGCAGGCGAGGGCACCGTGGTGGTGGACACCAGCACGCCGCCGGCCCACTTGCCGCGGCTGCCGGCGCCGAGCGAGGCGCAGGTGCCGCCCGCGCGCAGCGTGCAACGGCACATCGCCCCGGAATGGTGGGTGTATAGCTTCACCCAACTGGCCAACGCCGATGCCGGCGCGGCCACCGACCCGATGGCCAGCGCCACCGTCGTCGGCAGCGGCGGCAGCGATGAACCGTCCGGCAGCGAAGCGGTTGCCGTGGCCGTTGCCAGCGACGCCGAACCGTTCGATCCGCGCTTTGCCGGCAACCGCTTCGGCGTGGTGATGCACGATGTGTTCGAACGTTGCGACTTCGCCGCCTGGCAGGCCTGGCGGCCGGGACAACCCGCCCCCGACGGCCAGGCCGCACCCATCCTCCAGGCCCTGCAACGCGGCGGTTACGCCCAGGACGACCTCGACGACGGCCTGCGCATGCTCACCGCGCTGATCGGCCACACGCTCACCGTGGCCTTGCCCGAAGGCACCCGCCTGGCCGACGTGCCCGAACCGCAGCGCCGCAACGAAATGGAATTCCATTTCGCCATGCGGCCCACTCGCGTCGATGCGTTGCTGGCCCTGCTGCATCGGTTTGGCGTGGTCGGCGACCGCCAGGCCTTCGGCGCGCGCCAGCGCCTGGAAGGCCTGATGACCGGCCTGATCGACCTCACCTACAGCGTGGACGGGCGCTGGTATGTGCTGGACTACAAATCCAACCGCCTGCCCAGCTACGATGCCGACGCCCTGGCGCGGGCCATGGCGCACAGCGAGTACGAACTGCAGGCGCTGATCTACACCGTGGCGCTGCACCGCTGGTTGCGCTTTCGCCTGGGCGAGGCCTACGACTACGCCCGCGACTTCGGCGGCGTGCGCTATCTGTTCTGTCGCGGCCTGGATGCCGGGCGCCCTGCGGAGGCTGCCGGGTCGGAAGCCGTTGCCGAAACCCCTGGCCATTCCATCGCGGGCCAGCGCATGTTCGCAACCGCGCGCGATTCCACGGGCGACAGACCCGATTCCGCTCCGAACGCCGGCGCCACCACCACCGGCGATGCGCGCGCGCCGCTTGGCGATCCGGCACCGGGCATCCACGCCTGGCGCTTCGAACCGGCGCTGGTGCTGGCCGTGGACGCCTTGTTCGCCGGCAAGCCCGTAGATGCGCTGTCCAATGACGCGCCAGCGCAAGGTTCCCGCAACGGCCTCGAGCCCTTCTCCCCCCGGGAGAGGGGTTGGGGCGAGGGTACGTCCGCAGCAGGGACCCCCACACCATGAAGCAACGCACCACGCCACTGGCATGGCCGACCCGCACCGCGTCCAAGCCTCTCCGTGATCGCGCCGAGCAGGCACCGCCCGCGAGCCACGGGCGCCAATGCTGCTGCGCGCCCGCAAAGCAAGCCAGCGCCACGCATGCCAGCACAGGTGCGCGGAGCATGACGGGGCGCGAGCGCGCGTGCGCCAAGGGAATGCCGACGCCATGACCCATCCAAACCTGCTCGCCGCCCTCAACCAGAGCGGCGCCCTGCGCACCCTGGATCTGGCCTTCGCGCAAAGCCTGCAACGCCTGGAGCCTGACACCGACCCACGGGTGCTGGCCGGCGCCGCGCTCGCCTCGCTGGCGGTCACCAGCGGCCACGCCGGCCTGGACCCCGCCCGCGCCGCCATGTTGCTGGACGCGCGCGACGGCCCGGCGCCCACCTTCCCGGACCCCGCCGACTGGCAACGCAGCCTGGCTGCCTCGCGCTGGGTCGACCAACCGCAGCCCGACGCCCCGGCCGCCGCCGATTGCCCGCTCGTCCTCGAACGCGGCTTGCTCTACCTGCGCCGCTACCGCGAGTACGAACGCCGCCTGGCCCTGGGCCTGCAACGCATCGCCGCGCAACCGCTGCCGCCGGTCGACGCCGCCACGCTGGCGCCGCTGTTCGCGCAGTTGTTCCCGAACGCGATCCCAACCCCTCGCACCGCGGAGCCAACCCCTCTCCCCCCGGGAGAGGGTGCCCGACGGGCGGGTGAGGGTACGGGCCTGCCCGCGCCAATCCACTACCAAGAGGGAACAACCCCCCCCACGCCATCCCACCCCCCGGACCGCCAGGCCCAGGCCGCCGCACTCGCGCTACGCCGCGCGTTACTGCTGGTCACCGGCGGCCCGGGCACCGGCAAGACCACCACCATCGCCCGCCTGCTGTTGCTGCGCATCGCCCAGGCACGGGCATCCAGCACGCCGGCCCCACGCATCGCCCTGGCCGCGCCCACCGGCCGCGCCGCCGAGCGCATGGCCGAAAGCCTGCGCGCCGCCATCGCGCGTGCCATCGCCGACGGCATCCAGCTCCCGGCCGCCGGCTCGCTCCCCGCACCATCGGCAAGCGCCGGCCTCATCACGTCCACGCATCCGACCAACGCCGCCGCGCCCGCGTCCACCGGCGCCGGATTGGAACTGCAGACGCATGCCGCCTCAGAGCAGGGCGGGCCGCCCAGCTGGGAAGCGCTGCTGCCCAGCGGCGCCAGTACCCTGCATCGTCTGCTCGGCGTCATCCCGGATTCCCCGCACTTCCACCACAACGCCGACAACCCGCTGCCGTTCGACCTGATCGTCGTCGACGAAGCCTCCATGGTCGACCTGCCGCTGATGTGCAAACTGGTCGACGCCGTCGCCGATGGCACCCAGCTGATCCTGCTTGGCGATGCCGACCAGCTGCCTTCGGTGGAAGCCGGCGACGTGCTGGCCGCCATCCTGCAGGCCGCCGGCCCGGGCGATGCCCTGCAGCCCGAAGACGCCCAGGCACTGCAATCGCTGCTCGGCAGCGCGCCCGTCGAGCGTCCGCCTGCGGTCACCTCCGCCACCCGCAGCGGCGGCCTGGACGGCCACCGCGTGCACCTGCTGCGCGGCTATCGCCAGGCGCAGGATTTCGCACTGGCGCCACTGGCCGACGCCATCCGCGCCGGCGATGCCGACACCGCCCTGGCCCTGCTGCGCAGCGGCGAACTGCCCGGCGTGCACTTCCACGAAGACGGCGAAGATCCGTTGGTACTCGGCCGCGACGCGCTGCTCGCGCACTGGCGCGCGCTGGCCAACGCCCAGGACCCCGCCGCCGCCCTGCGCGATGCCGGCCGTCTGCGCCTGCTCACCGCGGTGCGTGCCGGCCCGCAAGGCGCACGCGGCCTCAACGCCCGCATCGAACAACTGCTCGCCGACACCGGCTCCGGCGCCCGCCGTCTGGGCGGCGCCTCGCCCTGGTTCCAGGGCCGCCTGCTGCTGATCACCGAAAACAGCTATCGCCACGGCCTGTTCAATGGCGATGTCGGTATCTGCCTGCGCAGCGACGCGGGCCCTTCCCCCGGGCAGGGCGACGCAAGTGCCGTGACCGCGCGCGGCCACGCGGCACCGTCGTCAAGGCCGGGCCACGCTGGCGACAGCGCACGCCATGACGCCCCCGCCACCGACCGCCCTGCCCAAGGCCCCTTGGTCGCCTGGTTCGAAGGCGACGGCGACGGCCAGGTGCGCGGCTTCCATCCCGCCGCCCTGCCCGCGCACGAAAGCGCCTTCGCCATGACCGTGCACAAGGCCCAGGGCAGCGAATTCGACGAGGTCTGGCTGCAACTGCCCACCCGCGACGCCCGCGTACTCAGCCGCGAACTGCTCTACACCGGCATCACCCGCGCCCGCCGCGCCCTGCACCTGGCCGGCAGCGAAGCGGTCATGCGCGCCGCGCTGGCACGCCACGCCGCACGGATCTCGGGCTTGGCGTGGCGGTTGGGTGCAAAAGACGACAAGCCACCGCCGGTTCCAGCACCCACGCCAGCGCCGCTTCCACAACCGCCGCCCAGTGCACCTGTGCAAGGTGCGCTGTTCTGATCAATCCAGTCGGTGCCGGCGCTGTCCCGCAATGGCCGACTGCACATTGGTCACATGATCAGGCGCTTTACCGACAAGGAAGCCGAAAAGATCTGGGCTGGGTGAGCGTTCCCGCCGATTGCCTGCCGACATCCAATTGGTCGCGCGCCGCACGTTGCGCATGCTCAATGCCGCCGCGCATCTCGACAATCTGCGGATTCCGCCCGCCAACCGGCTGGAAGCGTCGAAGGGCGAGCGGCCCGGCCAGTACAGCATCCGGATCAACGATCAATGGCGCATCTGCTTCCGATAGATGGAAGGCGATGTGGTCCAGGTCGAAATCGTCGATTACCACTGAGCAGGAGGCATCTGTCGATGACGGTCCTACCCAATATCCACCCTGGCGAAATTCTGCTTGAGGAGTTTCTCGAGCCTCTGGGCATCAGTCAGAACGCACTGGCACGCGCCACCGGCGTCCCGCCGCGCGGTATCAACGAAATCGTGCTGGGCAAGCGCGGCATCACTGCCGACACTGCCGTGCGTCTGGCCGCCGCGTTGGGAACCTCCGAGCGCGTCTGGCTTGGCCTGCAGGCCGACGACGAACTGGAGCAGGCGCATCGCGCGCTGGGCGACTTGCCGGCGCGGATCAAGCGGCTGGCGGCATGATCCGGGCGGCTTCCAGCACATGCTGCTAAGTCGGCATAGCGCATGCGCTGCTCGCCAACACCGGCGTCGGGTTGGGCTGATGCGGCGGCGTGCCGGCCGGTGACGCTTCGTCGCCGCACACAGGAATTCACCACGCCGCCCTGGCGCTGCGCTGGAGGTGGGTAACGTTGCGAGCCTGGCCGTCCGCAGGATCGCGTGATCGCGCCGCACGCCATTGCCGCGGCCCACGGTGGCACGCGTGAGCGCGAACAGGCGACAGTTTCGTGCAGCCTTGCGCATGCATGAGCGAGAGCACCGATTCTGTCGTGTTGCCGACGGGGGCTGCCAGCACCGCCGTTCACTGCCAGAGGTCCTCCCATGCAGCCCACCGCAATCCGTTCCACCGTCGGCTTGCCCGGCGCAGACATGACGGCTGACCTACGCGATCCTCCACCCGTCGCCGTGCCGGGACATTCCGCCGCAGACGCGGCCGCGCCGCCGCCGGGCGCCTTGCAGACCATCGTTGGCCGTCCTCCCCGCCCGGACGGACCACGGCACCGCCGCACGCAGAGCTTGCCCGCGCGATTGACGCCTGCCCAGCGCGGCATGCTGGCCGAGCTGGGCGTGGCCGACACGTCCGTGCTGACGCCCACCGAGACGGCCGTGCTGCGGGAGCTGCGTCTGCACCGGCCGCCGTTGCCGCTCGACACGCTGCTGTTCACCGACCCGAACAAGGACCCCGACGATGTCGTGACCTACACCATCGCCAAGCAGCTGCAGGCCGAAGGCTTTTTGCGTCTGACCGACGTCGTCGTCACCCTGGGCGATGCCGACATGCGATCGCAACGCGCGCAGCTGGCCAAAGGTGTCTTCGATCGCCTGGCATTGCCGGAGGTTCGCGTCGCGCGCGGTCAGGACTATCCCATGACGTCCACGCAGGCCCGGGAGCATTCCAAGTTCCTCGCCGAGGGAGCCGCGCTGCGTGCGGCGCCGGACGCGGTGCACACCGATGGCGTCCGCGCGATGCGCGAGCGTCTGGCGACCTCGCCCCACAAGCTCGGCATGGTGGTCATCGCCGGAATGACCGACGCCAGCGCCTTGCTTGCGGAGGCGGGCGATCTGGTGCGGGAAAAGGTCGCGTCCATCACCATCATGGGGGGCATCGACCCGGCCAGGGACGCCGATGGTCTCGTGCAACCGGACACGCGCGCCTACAACAACGCCACCGACATCCACGCCGCCCGTGCGCTCTACCGCCGCGCGCAGCAACTCGGCATTCCGCTGCGCATCCTGAGCAAGGAAGCTGCCTACAGGGCCGCCGTACCGCCGGCGTTCTACGAAGGCATCGCACGCAATGGCCACCCCGTGGGCGAGTATCTGCGCGATGTGCAGAAAAACGCCTTGAAAGGCCTGTGGGAAGGCATCCAGGCCAACCTGATCCCCGGCCTGGATACGGCGTGGTTCTTCCGTACGTTCGTCGCAGCACAACCGCAGGATCCAGCGGCAGCGGATCAGCAAGGCGCCCTGAGCTTCGACGCCATCTGGCCACAGGTGACCAAGCTCAATCTCTACGATCCGCTGACCCTGCTGGCAGCGCTGCCCGGCGCCGCGCGCCTGCTGTTCCAGCCAACCCCCATGCACCGCGAGGGAGCCAGCCCGGTGGAGCACGTGGGCCACGCCGAGGTTGTGCGTCCGGAAAAAGCCAGGCTGTTGCTGTCGGCGCTGGCCAAGGCCGCGCTCGCCCAGCAGGACGAGGGGCAACACGGGCGCTGAGCGCTCGGCAGCTTTCGCGGAGTGGCGCCGTCGGGCGTCATCCGCGAAGCGCGAGGTTGGGCTTCCCCTCCAGTTCGTCCGCCTGCCAACAGGCCGGGCGGCTTACTTGCCCCTCTTTTCCTGCTTGGCCGCGCGCTTTTCTTTCAGCGTCTTGGTCGGCTCTTTCTTCTGGTTCTTCTTCTGGTCCATCCCCTTGCTCATGACACCCTCGTGGTTGCTGGATTGAACGGTCGGGCAGCGCCGGACCCGGCGTGCCAGCGCACTGTAAGGCTTGTGCGCCATGGAAGGGCAGAGGGTCTGGCGCAGTGGAAGACGCGACAATCGGTGGCGGCAGCCGGCGCCCATCGCCTCAGCGTGGCGCAAGCAGCTTGGCCAGGGTGTCGGGCCGCCCGGCCAGCCGCTCCAGCCGTGGGTAGCGTAGTGGTCCGGTGTACTGGATCTGCACGTCTGCACGCTGCTCGTCCTGTGCGATGCCCAACACGATGGGGCGGCGAATGGAGTCGCGCACCGCATCGCGCAACGCGTCCTGCTCGAACGGCGATCTATTGACGGTCAACACGCGCGTGCCCGGCCGCAGCCCGGCCGCGAACGCGGGGCCGTTCCAGGCCACCGTGCGCACCATGCCGTCGGCGCGTACCGTCAATCCGATCGAGTAGGTGAGATCGGCAACGCCAGCTTCCGCTTCGCTGGCACGCAACGCGGCCGTTGGCGTGTCGGTGTAGACCAGCGCCCAACCGTGTTGGGCCAGTCCGCGCGTGGTGTCCAGTTCGTCGTGGGCATCGATCCACCCGCGCAGGAAACCTGCCCAGTTCGCTGGCGCCACCGCATGCAACGTGGCGCAGATGTCCTCGAACGTATAGGTCCGCGTGGGCGCGTGCGGCGTGGCGCCGGCGAAAAAGCGCTGCGCGAAATCGTCGATGCTGCGCTTGCCGCCGCTGCGCGTGCGCAGTTCGGCATCCACGGCCAGCCACAGCATCACGCCTTCGGAGTAGTAATCGCGCCGGCGCTGCCAGTCGCGCCACGCCACCGGCTGGCGCAACATGAAAGCCGGGTAGTGCACGTCGTCGGATAAGGAGCGCCATGCCCGCCCGGGCCGCGTTGCGATCTCCGCTGCTTCCAGCGCCAGGCGGTCGCGCACCTCATCGGGCGTGAACTGGCCGGCCCGTGTCGCCAGCACGCGGCCCCAGAACTCGGTCTGTCCCTCGTACATCCACAACAGGCTTCCGGAGACCGGCATGTTCGGCGTCGGTGCCCATAAATCGGCAGGCGTCCGGTAAAAGCCGTTCCAGGCATGCACGATTTCGTGCGCAATCAGGTCGCGCGAGAGGATCTGGCCCGGCCAGTCCTGGAAATGCGACGAGGCCAAACCGTTCTCGCTGGACGCACGATGCTCGGTGCCGCCAGCCGACCCCTCGTCGCTCAGCCGCGCCAGGATGGCGTAGCGTGCAAACGGTGGCGGACCGAACACCACGCCCAGCTGCGCAAGCAGCGAACGTAGTTCGGCCACACGTGCGGGCGGCACCTGCAGGTCGGCGGGCCGCTGCGCCACGATATCCAGCGACACCGCCCCGCTCAGCGGCAGCTGCGCGGCGTATCGGCCGGCGAGCACCGGCGCATCCAGCAGCGTTTCCAGCGATGTCGTCTTGAAGGCGTAGTGCGTGCCGCGCACGCGCTCCACGTCCAAGGCACTGAACGGTCGCAGCCCGTCGGGCAGCGTCAACATGGCGGCCACGGGAATGTTCCGCGCATACCAACCGGCCGGATACAGCACCAACCGCTGCCAGGGCACAGACACGATGTCGCGTGTCAGCAACTCGCCGCCGGCCACCATCTGGAACCGCACATCGAGCTGCTGCACGCCGGCCGGCACCTGCACGTGGAAGGCATGCGGCTCATAGGCATCGCGCCGCCATGCCAGGCGGCGGCCCGCTGCACTGACCTCCAGGCCGGCAAGATCGGTCACCGTCAGGCTCGGCCCGTGGCTGGCGGCCTCCCAACGTGGATACAGCAGCGTTATTGCGCCGCTCGCGTCTACCGGTATCTGCTGGCGCACAGCGAAGATGCGGCGCGCTACGTCGGTGGCATCCACGTCCACGCGCATCACCCCGGCAAAGGCGTGGTCTACCGGCGGCGCAACCGTCGGCGTCGGGGCAACGTATGTCGGGCCGTGACTGGATTGCGCGAACCCTTGGCCTGCCAACAGTGCGAGCACCACCGCCAAGACCGACGCACGCGCAAAGCGGGAATAGGGAATGTGTCTTGAATGGATGCGCATTGCACGGCCTCGAACAAGGCCGTGATCCTATACGCCTGCAACAGCATGCAGCCATCTCGAAAACAGCGCGCTGCTCCAGCTCGCTTCGGCGCATGCATCCGCATCAAGAGACGCATACATGCCCAGATGCCGAACGCCCGCGTGCGGCCGTCAAGGGCTGCACGCGGGCGCCGGTGACAGCTGCGGCCTTAGAGCGGCTAACAAAACGTAGGCAGCAGCCGTCAGGCGGGCGCGGACGGCGCGCTCAGAACCGCAGTGTATGCGTGGTACATGCCGATTCCGAGCACCGACCGCCCCCGCCTGGCGGTTGCGCAGTCGTTCTGTCAGCTGCTCTTATTTGGCCGGTACGCGCTCGTATTGCTCACCACCGGTATTGAGATGGCCGTTGCTCTCGTCGATGGCGAAGTTCACCGTCTCGCCATCGTTGGTGACCTGCAATGCGCCGTTCTTGTACACCGCCGGGTAGCTTTCGGTCTTGGGCTGGCGGCTGAAGAACTTCGGTGTGGTGCTGCGCACCATGAAGGTCTCGCCATTGCGCTCGATGTCCATCGTCTCGTCCTGCGACTGCAGGTTGACCCAATGCCCAACGAACTTCTCGCCTTCCACCTTGGCGCAACCGCTCATCAACAATGCCGCGGCCAGCGCGGTGCCCATCCACTTCATCATCGTGCGTTCTCCAGTTGAGGCTGCAGCGAGGATGGCGGGTGGGGGATGTATGGGAGGTCAAGGGGTATTCGCCCAGGCCTCGAATGCGAGCACCGATGAGGTTGGAAGAAGTCGACCCGACTCTTGTCCTACGTCAATTCTGCCTCTGCTCCCGCACCTTCTGCCAAGTGCGAAAACGCGTCACATGCGAACCTGTTGCGACAAAAGACCCCCTCAAATAGGCTGTTTGAACTGCCTTCGCAAAAAATTACGGAGATATCGTGAAGCACATATGGAGCGCTGTGCTGGCGACAGGATGTGCCGTTGTCTCGGCCTGGGCCCAGGCCGTCGCAATCCGGTGCGACACTTGCCGAGTAGACAGCGATTTTCGTGCTGAAGCGGTGCGCAGCGGACCTGGCACCCACATCGTCTACAACGTAAAAGATAACCTGGTTCAACAGTGGTACGTTGGATCAGACGGCGACACAGTGCCCGCAGCGGTGAAAGCTCCACCGACGCCAATCGTGCAGCAGCAGACGCCATCCGCTGGAGCGACTCAAGAGCTCGCCAACGCGCACACGTTTCACGTGATCGATGGGGGCACCATTCGACCTATTTACAATATCCCGATCGAGATGCTGGGATTGAATTCTCATGCACGCGAGAAAAGCGCATACGATTACGTCACCGACGCAAATCTCAGGGCCATGGTTGAATCTGCCACGGGCAGCAGCTCGCTGATACAACAGGTCACAGGCTCCGGGACCACGGCGTCGCGGGCCAACCCGCATCGGGCAAACTTGCTTTTCAGAGTTGTCTTCAAGGACGGCTCATATGTCGGCGTGATCGTTGATGTGAATCAGGCCAACGGAAAATCCGAACCCGGTAGCGAAAGAACCGCAGCGGGCCAATCGATTCCGAAGCAAGCCAGCGAACTTTCGGGTACCTGGACCAACAATGGGGGCGACAACCTGGCCCCGATGGTGGCGCTCATGCAACGCCTTGGCGGCACTGTGAGCGACGCGGGGTCTGCGGGCGCAGGCGGCACAATCACTGCCATCGTGTGCGTGGCTCAGCACTGCACGGTGGCGCGTTCGGCGTCGTGATCGACCGTTGGCATGCATTCCAGGCGCTTACGACGACCGTTCGTTGGGCGGCTGGAGTGCTCGACATGACACAGGCAGCAAACCGGAAAAACCGCGCTCAGGCTTCACCCAATAGCGCGCTGCAGGTTCGGCGCCACGCTGGAGCAGATCGATCGGTTCTCGGTGTCGCGACGCATGGCCAGTGCGCAAGGCGACACGGCGTGGCGACGGGATGCCGGAGTACCCCCTGATCGGCGGCAACCATTGGACAAGGCCACCGAAAAAGTAACCCCGGCCGCGTTTCCAGCAAACATGGCGACAACCGCCACCTGCGGGCGATCGAGCGCGCGGTCACCCTGGCGGATCGCAGCGCTCTGGCAGCGGCCTAAATCGCCATGACTCCGCCATCGATAAATAACTCGTGCCCCGCGATGAAGCTGGACGCGTCCGAGGCCAGGAACAGTACCGCCTCGGCAATCTCTTCGGCGTCGCCCAGACGCCCGAACGGAATCATCTGCTTGAACGCGTCCTCGGCCCCTGCATTGGCTTCCAGGTAGGTCTGCATGGCCGGTGTGTGGACCATGCCGGGCGACACCACATTCACGCGGATGCCGCGGCTTTTCAGGTCGCTCGTCCAGGTGCGCGCGAACGAGCGGATGGCTGCCTTCGTGGCGCTGTAGACCGAGAGCGCGCCAATGCCCTTGCTGCCAGCCACAGAGCCGGCCAGGATCACGGCGCCGCCGCTGGCCATCAGTGGCAGCGCCTTCTGCACGGTGAAGACCGTGCCCTTGATGTTGGTCGCCAGCAGGCGTTCCAGGTGCGCAACGTCGATCTCGCCAAGCGCGGCCGACTCGGAAACCCCCGCGTTGGCAAAGACGACATCCAGCCGGCCGTGCTCCTGCTGGATGCGCGCATAGAGCCGGTCCATGTCCTCGGGCACGCCGACATCGCCCTGCACGCCCACCGCGCCGCCGCCGATCTCCGCCACCGCAGCGTCCAACCGGTCCTGCCGCCGCCCCGTGACGTAGACCTGCGCGCCTTCGGCCGAAAACGCCTGCGCGGTCACCAGCCCGATGCCGTCCGTACCGCCAGTGACCACGACCACCTTGCCTTCGAATCGCTTGCCCATGGTGTTTCCCAGTAAGTGGAGGATTGCTCCACTTATTATATGGAGGTAGCCTCCACTTCCACAAGTCACGCCGGAAGAGCCCGTTGACCGCCGACACTCCCTTGCGCGCCGATGCCCAGCGAAACCGCGAGCGCCTGCTTGCCGCGGCCGAGGAGGTATTCCTGGAGCGCGGCGCCGAGGCGTCGATGGAAGACGTCGCCAAGCGCGCCGGTGTGGGCATCGGCACGCTGTATCGGCGCTTCCCCACACGCGAGTCATTGTTTGCCGCGGCCTATAGCGGGCGCTTCCTGTCGCTGGCGAACGCCAGTCACGCGCGCGCCAGTTCGCTCGACGCGCTGACCGCGCTGCGCGCGTATCTGGAGGATCTGGCACTGCACACCAGTGTCTATCGTGGCCTGGCTGCGTCGCTCGGCGCCGTGCTGCAGAGCGGCACGCCAGGGTGCGAGGCCGTCAGCAAGGAAGGGCAGCAACGTTTGCGTAGCGCGCAGAACAGCGGCGTCGTCCGCTGCGATGTCTGCTTCGACGATCTCGTCGTCGTCGCCATCGCCACCTCGCTGGCCACCGAACAGCATGGCTCGCCGAAGACGCGCATCGCGCATCTGATCGGGCTGTTCGTCGACGGCATTGCAGCGCCAAGGGCGGCGTCGGCTGCATGAGGCGGCTGACACGATGACGTCCGGATTGCCCGATCGTTCGTGTCGGGTGGTGAGGGCTCGGAACCTACGCACGCGCGATCGTTGACAAGGGAGAACGATCGTTCTACCTTGGCGCCGTGGACAAGCCAACCAACGACACCCAACAGAAGATCCTGGCAACGGCTGAGGCGCTGATCTATCAGCACGGCATCCATGCCACCGGCATGGACCTGCTGGTGAAGACCTCAGGCGTGGCGCGGAAAAGCATCTACCGCCACTTCGACAACAAGGACGAGGTGGCCGCCGCTGCACTGAGCGCGCGCGACGTCCGTTGGCTCGAGTGGTTCAGGCGCGAATGCGACAAGGCCGACAGCCCCGAGGCGCGCATCCTGCGCATGTTCACGGTGCTCAAGGAATGGTTCCAGTCTGCCGGTTACCGCGGCTGTGCGTTCATCAACACCGCAGGCGAGGTCGGGGACCCCGACGATCCAATTCGCAAGATCGCCAAGCATCACAAACAGAAGTTGCTCGACTACACGCTGGAACTGACCGGGCAACTGGGTATTACGCAGCCGGCCGCACTGGCGCGCCAGCTGCTGCTTCTCATGGAAGGCGCAATCACCGTCTCGCGCGTGATGGGTGACGAAGACGCCGCAGACACCGCAAGGGATATCGCGCAGTTGTTGCTAAAGCAGGCCACCGGCTAGCGGCCTGACGCTCCGTCGCAAGCTCAAAACACCGATGTATCCACTTTGATTGGAGGCTGTGCCATGTCCAACGCTCACGCTCGCCCGCCGCTTCCCCCCTTCACCCGCGAATCGGCGATCGAAAAGGTACGACTCGCCGAAGACGGTTGGAATTCCCGCGATGCCGACAAAGTGTCGCTTGCCTATTCGCTCGACACCCAATGGCGAAACCGTACCGAGTTCACCAACGGTCGGGAAGAAGCGCGGCAGTTTCTTGCGCGCAAATGGAACAAGGAGCTTGAGTACCGCCTGATCAAGGAACTGTGGGCCGTTACCGAAAACCGTATTGCCGTGCGCTACGCCTACGAATGGCGCGACGATTCAGGCAACTGGTTCCGCTCCTACGGCAACGAGAACTGGGAATTCGGCGCCGATGGCCTGATGGAGCGCCGCTTCTCGTGCATCAACGACATGCCGATCAAGGAAAGCGACCGCAAGTTCCACTGGCCGCTGGGCCGTCGCCCGGACGATCATCCGGGGCTGTCTGATCTGGGTATGTAGAGGTTCTAGGCGACTGAGATGCAAGCCCTCGGCGGTGCTTCTGCACGGGGGCTTTTGTCTGGCCCCGGCTGCGTCATTGGCATGCAGGGGAGGTGGCAAGGAAACAGGGTCAAGTTCACTCAGAAAGTAAACCTGACTCCGTTTCCGCCCCGTTTCCGTAGTTGTACCTTATTCGGAGGACGACGCTGTGGCGGCTGCCGTCACCGACCTTCTAAAGGCAAGCAGGCGATCGACCAGCGCGTCCGCGTCATCGCCAACGCCGCTGGCCGCCTCCCACAGGCCCGGCTCCAATCTGGAAGGCTCCCACGTCGCCAACCGCAGCAGATCGTCGGCGAGCAGCTGGGTCTCATGCTCGTTCATCGGATGCGCGGCGCGATCGTGCTCCCCGGGCATCGTGACTATGTCGACCGCGCGGTTCATGCAGCCGTCTGTCATTCCCATTGCGCGGGCCCTGGAACTGATGTTGTTTCCATACGCATAAGCGTGTGCCAGGCGCTGGACGGCACTGAGCGCGCAGGTAGTGGCAACACCGGCCAGCGCGGCAATTCCGCTGTACTTTGCAAGTTGGTCTTTCTCGCTGATATAGCCCATGAATGCGACCATGGGTGGAGGAATCGAAGCGATACCAGTGAGAGCGGCGCCGATGCCGGCGACGGTCGAAACGTGGCCGGCAATCCGTTGCCCCGTCGTTCTGGTCGACGCTCTGCGCACCGGCTGTTGTGGTAGGCCTTGCAACTGTGCATCTATCCGTGCATCGGCATGTCGCGGCTCTGTGGCGCCGAGTTCGATCTCGGCACGACCTCTTTCCAGATCGATCTCTTCTCTTCTCGCCATCGGCGACAAGGACGGTAACACTGCGGGATGCATGAGACACCTCACCATGGATGGTCGAGGCCAATTTTCTCATCGAAACATCGCCGCGCCTCATCGCGCGCCGAAACGCACGCGCTTTCGACGAAGTCGCAAGAACAGAATCAGGTCCATTTAGAATTCAACCTGACCCAGTTTCCTGGTTTACACACTTGAACCTACCTAGCTTGCGCCGAGGACTCAGACTGAGCCAGCTAAGCTATCGATAGATACAAAACCATCATTGTAAATGCACCAGCCTGGCTGTCATGACCAAGAGGAAAGTGTCTCAACGATACGAGCAAATTCTTTTAACGTCATAATTTTAGGATACTCGACGTAGTACATCCGCTCATATATGTCGCGGCGCTCTTTCACATCAGTAAGGCGCCCCGCACTACTGGTATCGCAAAGTTTTTCCAGTTCCTCGAGATCAAACCGTTCCTTGCCGACGGCATCGGCGCGTACTAATGCTGACGCGATATCGGAAGCATGTAAGGCTTCATTGCGTTCCTTAAGCTTCTTATGGAGTTCGAGCGCCTCTGCGCCTTTCAAAGTCTTCATCGCTATTTTCCTGTCAATCAAATTAGCTCGCTATGAGCAGCTAGCGCGGCCGACCATGACTTGCCGTTATATTTTTCCAGCGCGGCTCGCGTATTCGCCGCGCGCTCGGGATCATCTATATTATTTGTCAGACGATCAATCAATTCATTGTCGATTATCTTATCAGCCAAATCACCGGTGACCGAGGCCTGCGGGGACGTTATCTTTTCATATAAATCAGCATCCTCTACACTCAACTCACCGCCCATGACGCTAGCAACCATGACCTTCTTACCATCCTCGGCTGTTCCGAATAGTCGATAGTTTCCCAAGCCCGGATCGGCGATGAACCTGTCTATCACACCCAGTCTATTGCTTCGTACGGCCACAAATCCACTTGAGACTACAGGGTAAGGAGGCCTAGGATCTTCACCTTCAGGTTTCCGTTGCAAAACTCCCGTCAAAGAATTCTCAAGGGGTGCATCGATATCGCACAATTCAACTTTTCGACCTGTTTCTTTGGCTAGTTCTATATAGCTGTCGATTTCGTACGCCCTTGCCAAGCGCTTGTCGACAACAATGCTAGCGATTGCACCGCTGCCCGTCCTTTGAGAGCGAAGCCCGTCTTCAAAATGGTCAGCAAGAAAACATGATTCGTTATGAACTTGCGCCGAGCTAAATATCTTGGCGCCGGCCTCCGACTTCGCAAGCGAACTCTTGAATACATCTGGATTGATGCAACCTTTCCCACCTGTCTTCTCCAGAGCTGCGGCGAGAGCTGGAATTTTTTTTGTGGCTATCCGCGTCTTACCCGTGGCAGTGTTTCCGCGCAACGCAAACAATGTCGGTTGGCAGCCATCGCGCTCAAGAGATTCTGCCAGGGTCAAGGCCGAAGATCGTGCTTCATCTAATAGCTTTTCGTGCAACTTACGGCGCTCCGGATGCCAGTTCTCCGGATTCGCCAGATACTCCCATCGCCCCGGACCAGAAGATGGGAGGTTGCCCAAACCATATAACTCATCGGTGCCTTTAAGCTGAGTAGCCTGTTGATGTGTCACCGCGGCGGTCGATGTACCTGCGATCGGCACCGAATGCGGCGGCGATGCATGAACATAAGCATGAGTGGTGTTACTGCTCTTCGAACTAGGGGGTCTAGCCGGCAAATTATCAAGCTGGGTCTGGAATTTATACTCCGGCGCCGCTTGTGATGACTCAGCTTGGACGCCTTTGGATTCTGCGTCATCGAAAGGAACATGAGAAGTAAAAAGCCCGGCTGTGCCAGCAATGCCTATCTTGTCTTTCATGTTAAAAAATGTCCAGAGTCCAAGAAAATACAGTCCGACTGACTCTGCAACATTAGTCGCGATTCGAACCGCGACTCGCACACCCACGAACTACATGAGCAGCAAACGAACCTATGAAAAATGAAAAAAAACGGGGGTCAGGTTCGCTTACGAAATTCCTCTGCACCTAGGAAAATGGCTGCAACCCAGAAAGTTCTCGCCGCTGCGCCGGTTTCTTCTCTGCACGAGTGCGCTGCCGCAGCGTGGGCAGCTTGGAGTGGCAATGTTTGCAGAGGCAGTGGAATCAGCTGAACCAAAGACAGGCTCGATGCGCGCGGATATCGCCGTCGGCTGCGCTGTGGCTTGTTGCTGCACTGCTTGGATCATGTCCAACAACTGTTCGCCGCCGATCAATTCGATCGGTTTGCCTTCGGCAAAGCGCTCGGCGTCTTTCGTGTAAGTGCCGATGCAGGCGATCTTGACCGCGTGGGCCTGGTGATGGGCCAGCAGGCCGTACATTTCGCGCACGACGCTGACGCCAACCTGCTGACGCTTCCATTGTTTGCATTGCACGAGTATGCGGCGGCCGTCCTTGCGCAGAATCAGGTCGATGCCGCCGTCTGCACCGCCCAGGCCGGTTTGTTCGACGCTATAGCCTTGGCGGCGAAATGCTTCGCCTACCAATCGTTCGAATTGGCGCCAGCCGCCAGCGGCCAGGCTCTCCAGGGTGGTACGTGTGTCCAGAAAGCGTTGCCGGCTGCGTGAGCCCAGATAGGAGCACAGCGCGGCGAGCCAGCAGATGCCGAGCAGCATCCACGCCAATGGCGCGAACGCCCCACTCGACTGTTGGGCAAACCCTTGGGACAGCATCCCGCCATGGTGAGAGAACCACCAGCCGATGCCGTAGCGCACCCCAAGATACCCTACGATTCCCGCTACAAGGCCGAGCGGCCACGGCAACGCGGCCAACGCTTCAAACCCCCTCTGCTTCTTTCTGCGTCCCATGCAAGAACCCCCGTTCCAGGTTCGAACATAACTGCTGAAACGCGTGTTGTCAGCAAGCGAACGATGCTATTGCGATCTGCACCCCATCAAGTGATTAGGATCGTGCACTTCAGCGCGGAAGGCTTACACGGATCTCAATGCTTGAGTCCGCTAAAACTACGTCGGCAGTTGCATCGGCAGCCGCAAGCCGACTCTTGAACGGGTTGCGCGCGGATTGTTTTCGGATACGACGATCAACATGACCAGATGCAATGCGGGCTAGTGGTCGCCAACTTGGCCATCGTTACGAGCGGAGTCTTTGGATCGTCGGTGGAGGCAGGTTTGAAGGTTCTCTGCCTTGAGATCAAGCGGGCAACACTCAGTTGCGGCAACTCGTTCCATTCAACCCCTTCCCTTGAAGGGGAAGGGGCTGCCGGCCCGGAGTGATAGGCGAATACTTCGTCAAATCATCTCACTGCCGAAATCAGTTTGGTGGTGCAATCGTATAATCAGGCTGCTCACGGAAGAACTGAGCTGTAGATGTATAAAACATCATGTTCAGATTATCGTATTGACCTTTAATGATCCCATGCATCACTCCCGATGAGCTCACCACCGGTCCGCCGGAATCGCCTGGACCTGTCAGGCCGCCGAAGTCCGGGGTGGCGGCATGCAGTCCTTGGAGTCCTGGGTCTGGGAAATTTGCAGGAATGCGCGCATCGGTCCAGTCGCACAACACGTCGGTGCTCATGCCGCTTGTGCAGAAGCGGTCAGTCGGAGGAGCGGGCGTGTGGCCATTGACCGCAATCGTATCGAGTCCACCAGCGCGCGACCGATAAAGAATTGCCCGCGAGAGCAGGACCTTGCCTACCGCACGCGGCTCGTAGGTCGAAACGATTGTGCAGTGAATTCCCGTTGATGGCGCTTCGCAATGCCGGTAGTTATGCAGCACCGGTTCCACGCGAATCAATTCGAGATCTGAAACGCTCGATTTCCATGAGACATAGCCAAGATCTGCCCCATCTACGGACACTGTGCTGTTGTAGTCACCACAGTGACCTGCAGTCAGAACGAACCGGACCGCTCTCCGATAGGGCGTCAAGTTAGCAAGGAAGCCTGTCTGCTTAAGCACAAGACCGGCAGTGCAGCGGTTACCCAGGCTCATCGTCAGCACCGTACCGCCAACCACTGGCTGCCGGAGTCTGGCCTGATCGATAGCAAGCGCCGAGGCAGACGCAAGGAACGCCAGGACACTAACGGCGATCAAAGAGCCGCGACGTGCACGTCCCATTTTCTTTTGAGACGTATCTCGACGCGCGAAGTAAATATTAATCATCTTTTCCTACGAGGTTATGGTGAAACAACTCAAGACATCGTAATTCCTCGGCAATTAACTATTTTTTTAGGGACGAAACGCCGCCGCAGCAAACGAAGTAGATCGCTGCTGCGCTTTTGCGTGCAGCTGCGCATTGACCAAATCCGGAACTGCGCAAGATTTCAACATGCAGCTTGATCGGCTCCAGCGGTTGAGCAAGCCGTGCATCACAACAAGACCAGATTCGAAGACGCAGTCGCCGTCACAAAGGGGCCGGCCCTGGGAATCCTTGATCGCATGACCGAGCAGGCTTAAGCCACTCGGCCACACAATGCGCGTCCTCGCCAGGGGAGCAGGACACGCAGTTCGATTTACTTGATTTCCACCGCGCCCACATCGCACACCGCGGTATCACGCGCAACACCACGCTGGTCGATCGTGCGGCAGCTAGTGCCAAGGTTGCGCACCGGGCTATTGGCCGCCGGCAATTGGGTAGGCGTGGGTCCGCCATTGGCGGCGGGTGCGCCCAGCAGCGGGTCGGTGGCGCGTGCCAGGCCGGTGGTGAGGCAGCTATGGAACAAGCCGCCCGCAGCGGAGTACTCGATCAGGTTGTTGCCGGTGCTGCTCTGGTCGCTGCAGAAGGCGCGCTCGGTCTTGGAGTAGAAGACGCTGTTGCGGATGTCGAAGCCGCTGCCGAACAACGTGGACCCGGGGGTGTTCTCGGCGAAAGTGACGTTGTTGAAGCGCACCGTGGTCTTGCCCTGGTCGCCATTGGACGGCTGCCAGCCTACATGCTGGATCGCCGCGCCCACACCTTTAGCGTAGTTGCCGTAGAAGGTGCTGTTGCTGACATTGCAGGACGGGCCGTAGCAGTCCATGTACAAGGCACCGGCATTGCTCTTTTCGGCGCGGTTGGAAATGAAGCTGGTTTCTTCGATGTTGATGATGCCCGGCGTGGTGATGGTGGTGCCGGAGTGCGTGGTGTCGCCGAAGCCCAGGCTGATGCGCGCACCGCCGGCCGGGCCGCCATAGGCGATGTTGTTGGCGAAGGTGGAGTAGCGCACGTCGATGGTGTCGGGCGCATACGCCCACAACGTGGCGCCGCCGCCGCTGTTGGCCGCGCTGTTGTTGCGCACCACCGTGCCGCACACCGAGAGCGTTGCGCCACCGGCAGCGGCGTTGAGGTAGCCGGCGAGCGAGGCGCCGTCGGTGTCGATCGCGCCGCTGTTACCGAACTGGTCGGCATCGGGGAAGCCGGCCGGCGCATTGATGGCCTGGTTACCGACAAATTCGGAATTGACGATGGTCAGACGGCTGAGCTGGGTGTAGAGCGCGCCGCCCAGCCATGAGGTGTTCCTGGAGAACGCGCTCTTGACGATGGTCACGTCGGTATCGCTGCCGGCAAAGATGGCACCGCCACCGATGCTGCTGCGGTTGCCCAGGAACTGGCTGTTGATCACTTCCAGCTTGCCGCGGTAGCTGACCTTGATCGCGCCACCGCCCCAGGTGCCGGGCGCGTACTGTGTATTGGATGCCGGCTGCACGGAGCTGCCGTTCTGCAGTTTGAGATTGCGCACCGACAGCGCATTGCCGTTCTGCACCTGGAAGATGCGCGCGGCCTGGCGGCCATCCAGGGTGATCTTGCCCTGACCATCGATCACCGTTGGCGTGCTGGCGCTGATGTTGATGGTCTGGTTGACGGCGATGCTGGCTGCACGGGTGCCGCAGTTGAAGGTGACATAGCCACCTTGCGCCACCGCAGTGGCGAGAGCGCTGGCGGTACAACTGGCGGCCGTACCGTTGCCGACCACCACGCCGGCATTGGAGTGCGCCCACGGCTGCGGCGTGGTGCATTGCGCCACCGATGGCACGGCGGCGATGGCCGCACTGGTGGTGACCAGCGCAAGAAGCCCCGCCGTCACGACGGTGGCGTGAAGTGTTGAACGCATGGTGATGTTCCTGCTTGAGAAAGGGATCGAAGGAGAGCCGGTTGCACGTACGCAACGTCAACGGATTTGATGACAGGTGTATTGCAAGCCGCAGCGTCGCGATCGAGGCGTGGCATGCGGCGCGATCACACGCATCGCGCTTCCAACCTAAGTTCCATCACACCACGCGTCGATGCGGCGCCATCGCGCGGGCGCACATCGCTTCGCGCATGCCGACTACGGCCACTGCAGCGATCGACCGATGCTGCACTGCTGCATGCAACTGCCACGCTGCATGCAGTGCGTCGCCGCATCGCGCGTTACCATGCTGCACTCTCGATCCTGTTGCGATCCCGGCGATGCCCGATGCACCCCGTACCTACGATGGCACGCCGGCCAGCCGCTTCCAGCTGCCTGCCGGCCCGTGGGTCTCGGTCTTCGAGGCGCTGTGCGCGTGTTTTCCGGCGATCGCGGCCGAGCGTTGGCGCGACCGCTTCGCACGCGGCCTGGTGCGCGATGCCAACGACCAGGCCCTGGCGTTGTCAGCACCGTATCGCGTGGGTGCGGACATCCGCTATTTCCGCGAGGTCGCCGATGAGCCGGTGATTCCTTATGTCGAGACCGTGGTGCATGCCGACGCGCAGTTGGTGGTGGCCTGCAAGCCGCACTTCTTGCCGGTGGCACCCGCCGGTGCATACGTGCGCGAGACGCTGCTGACGCGACTGGTGCGGCGGCTGGACAATCCGGCGCTGGTGCCATTGCACCGCATCGATCGCGAAACCGCGGGGCTGGTGCTGTTCTCGGCCAACCCTGCCACGCGCGGGATCTATCAGGCCTTGTTTCGGCAACGGCGCATCCGTAAGCACTACCTGGCGGTGGCACCACCGCTGCCACAGCTGAGGTTTCCGCATGTGCACCGCAGCCTGTTGGTGCCGGGCGAGCCGTTCTTCCGCATGCACGAGGGCGTGGGCGAAGCGAACAGCGAGACGGTGATCGAGGTGGTCGCACGCAACGCAGACACCTGGACGTATCGGCTGGAGCCGGTGACCGGGCGCAAGCATCAACTGCGTGTGCACATGGCCGCGCTGGGCGCGCCGATCCTGCACGACCGGTTTTATCCCGAGCTGGAAGCCCAGCGGCCCGATGACCCGGAACGCCCGCTGCAGCTGTTCGCGCATACATTGGCGTTCGATGACCCGCTGACCGGTGAGCCACGGAGTTTTAGAGCGAAGGTCGGGCCGAACAGTTAGGAACAGAGCAACCAGCACTGCACCTGTGGATTACTTCAGTTCTTTCTCGAACTCGGCAACGAATTTGGTCAGTGAGGTTCCGCATGCATTACAGAAGTCTCGCAACTGAAGCAGATCCATCCGGCGACTGCCTCGCTCAACGTCACTTACATACGACTGCGGGCGCTCCAACGCGTTGCTCAAGGCGACCTGCGTTAAACCGGCGGAAAGGCGAAGTTCGCGCAACTGCTGCAGCAGGATGTCGTAATGATCTTTGTGGATCGACTTGATTGGCATGGCGGCGAGGTTGGTAGGCCGCACTGAAGCTATATCCCCTTTTCAAATATCTGAAAAAGGGATAAATTCAGGCTGCGGATATCCCGTCCGTTTCCGTCGAGGATGGGCGCCATGACGACCTCAAAAACCAGCAAAACGGCCGCGCTACGAAAGCAAGAAGAAAACTTCACCTTCGGCGTCACGGTCGAGCAGATCGACCGCTTTCACACATTGCTGCGCACGATCACCGCGCAGAGCGATATGGTGGCGGTCTGCAGCGGCAAGCCACTGGACGCCACCAGCCTCTCGGTGTTGGGCGAGAGCATCTTCAATGCCGCCCGTGCGGTGCGCGGTGTGGTCGATGAGATTTACGAACAGCGGCTCGGCGGCCATGGCCCTGCCGATGCGGCCGAGCCGCGCGTGCAGAGCGGCGCCAGGGCCTGACTGGGCGCCGCGTGCAATCGCGTCGGCCTCAACGCACCTTGTACAACACCGCCGCACCCGGCCTGGGTTCGAACATCGGCACGGTCTGCTGTTTGAGCGCGGTGCCCTTGGCGTCCCACACCAGGGTGTCGGTGGGGTATTCGTCCTTGCGGGTCATGCTGTCGATCTGTTTGGCGATGACGGTGGATCCGGCTTTCACGTCCGGGTTCCAGGCGAACACGCCCAGGCGGCCGTAGAACACGGCCGGTGCTGCGGCGTCCAGGCGACGGTCGGGGCACATGACCAGGCCGCGTTCCAGCATCACGCGCAGCGCGCCGACCGGCACGGCCTTGACGGTGGGCGTGGTGCGTTCGGTGCTGTGGCCGGGGCAGACATTGGCCGAGCGGGTGAGCATGTCTTCGACCACCTGGCGGTCGGACTGGGCCAGCGCCGGCAGCGCGGCGGTGGACAGGGCAAGCATGGCAAGGGCGGATTTCCAGGGCATCTGACAACTCCTCATGAGGTGAGACTCCAACACTGCAGCCCATCCACGCGCGGGCTGCTGCCAGTGACGCGCCCGGATGCTAGCAACCGCTGCGTTAAGTGCTGCGAAGGCGGGCAGGCGCGGGCGACGCCGTGCAGGCGATGCGCCGGCCAGCACGCGTGTTCCACGCCGGGCCGCCGCGCCGCGCTGCATCACGCAACGGCCGCTGACGCGCCTGGCGGCTGTCAGGAGTCTCCCGATTGAGCGGCAGCAGCGGCCCGGTTAGCGTGCGCGCACGTACTCAGCTGGACAACCCATGGAACGCGCCGACCTCATCGCAGCAGTGCTTACCGGCATGCGGCGCGCCGAAGATTTTCGCGCGCAGGGCGCGCTCTACAGCACCGCGCACAGCGAGCAGATGCAGGTGGACCACGGCAAGGCGGCCGACGCCGAGCTGGTGCTGTCGATGTTTGCGTTCACCCCCGAACACCTCAAGTTGCTTGGCACCGCCGGCATCGAAAACCTGGGCGAAATCGTTTGCCACGCGTGGGCCTTGAACGGTGGCAATAACGAGGCATTGATCCGCTGGTTTCGTCAACCCATGAATGCCCTCGACGGCCAGACGCCTGCGGCGATGGTGCGTGGCGGGCGCATCCAGGTGCTGCTGCTGGTGCTGCGCCAGCAGGTGGAATGGGAATTGCCGCGCTCTGCCTGATGCCTGATGCCTGATCGACACCGCCGTGCATGCGGTCCGGCATGCGCGGTGCGGTTGCGGCGGGCGTTGCACGCGCGCGTAGCCGTGTGCAACGCGATGATCTCAGCCACTCACCGTTTCGGTCGCGCCACTGCGTACATCTCTGCGGCGATCTTCTTCATCAGCGCGTCGTTGTCGTCGCCCTCGGTGTAGAGATCGAAGTGGGTGCGGCCTTCCAGATAGCGGAAATCGCTCTTGGCGCCCAGGCCATCGAGCACCGCCTGGAATTTATGCGCCGCGCCATCCAGGTAGAACGTATCGGCGGTGCCGACGATCACATGGATCTTGCCGTCCAGGTCCGGCTTGAGCGTGGGCCATTGCGCGGCCACGCGTGCGGAAATGTCGTAGTGGGTACGCCAATAGGCCACCACGGCCGGGTCCACCTTGCCGGTGTCGCGGTCGAACATCGGCAGCGGGCGGCCGTCGGCGCCGCGCGGCGAAAAGACCCACTCGAACGAGGTGAGCTGGCCGCCGTACGGGCCGAGCACCCGTTCGAGCTTGGCGAAGGTTTCCAGATCGGCCAGCACCTTGCCGTGGTCGCGGATCAGCGGAAACTGGCTGCCGTCGGCGCGGCGGTAGACGTTGGCATTGGGCGTGTACAAATCCGGGCCGGTGAAGTCACGGAAATCGCTGGAATCCGGCGAGGTGGACCAGGTGCCGCCGAACAGTTTGGGGTAGCGGGTCTGCAACCACAGCGTGGCCCAGCCGCCGGACGAATGCCCGTTCAAGAAGCGGCCGCTGGCCTTGCCGTCCATCTTGTACTGACGCTCGAGCGCCGGAATCAGCTCTTCGGTCAGCGCGGTGCCCCACGGGCCGTTATTGACCGAATCGGCGAACTCGTGGGTACCGGTGGGCGTGGACTGATCCAGGAAGACCCAGATCATCGGCGGTATCTGCTTGGCCGCCATCAGGCTCCAGGTGGATGCAATGCTGCCGGCGAAGCGGTTGTAGTTACCGCCGAAGCCATGCGTGACATACACGGTGGGATAGCGCGTGGCGGCCTTGGCGTTGTAGTCGGGCGGCGTCAGCACACGGGCGCGCAGCGACACCGGCCGGCCCCAGAACGCGCTGAGCGACGGACTCACCATCGAGGCATCGGCGCTATGCAGCCTGGCTTCGGGCACCGCATCGCGCACCGCCTGCGGCGCGCGTGGCGAGACCTGCCACGGATCGTCCGAGACCGGCACCTGCTTGCTCAAGGTCAGCGCCGGCAGCGGCTTGCCGTTGGCCAATGTCACGGCGGTGACCTCGCTCAGCAGATCGCCGCCATCGCGGCCGCTGTAGCCATAGCTGCCATCCGGGTCGAGCACGGCCTGGAACAGATAATCGCCGGCCGGCAGCGCAGAAAACCCGCGCGGGAAGGCGATGTTGTCCAGATCGATCTGCACACTGCCGCCGGGCGCCAGCGCGGTGACCTCCTGCGCGGCCACCGCCACTGCGGTAGGGCGGAAGGGATTCATATCCACCTCCTCCACCTTGCCGTCTTTCCCGCTTTGCTTGGCCTGCGCCTGGGCATCCTTGGCCAGGGTGGCGAACACCAGCAGGCGCCCGGACGTGGCCTGGTCGGTCGCCCCGCCCAGGCTGACGCGCAGCAGACGATGCGCCGGCGCCGGCTCGGCGGCGTGTAAGACACAAGCGCACAGCAGGCCGACGGCCAGGCCCAGGCGTGGGGCAAGACGATGCAGGGACATGCAGATCCTTGAAAGCGGATGTGTGGGGTGGGCTTGGTGGCCCTGTGCGGACTGTAGCCAGTTTCTGGGGGAGCTGCGCGCGCTGTGGGCGAGATGAGGTCAGCGCATCCAATCCAGGTATTTTACGCGCTCAGGTTGGGGTCGCTTGCGGCGCAAGAGTGGCTAGAGTTGCATGTGTTCAAGGCGTTTGTGGTGAGGGCGGACTAGCTCAGCGCAGCTGATACAGCACAGATACCATGCAGTTAGATCGACTGTCTGAACTGCTGAGGCAACCGGATATCCAGGTCACGTCGAATTTGCGAGTGGAGCTTAAGACATCGATAGGCAAGCAGCAGACAGGCGTCAGATAAGTTATATGGCGATATTTGTAGTTAGAAGTTCATGCATCGCTGCGACCCGGTAGAAAGCGACCTATGGACGCTTGTCTACTGGTAGAGTGGCGAACTGATAATTCCTACTTCTTCCCTGTGCCACTCGGTGCAGACAACGTCGTCGATGCCGGCAGTCAGCTTCCGGTGCACTTGTCCGACAGCCCAACGCTTGATCGCGTGGGCTAATTGCTGGCAATGCCGATATGACGGTCCAGACTCGTCGAGCGCTATGTTGACGGGCCCGGAGCACGTCCACAATACAAGTTGATTTTGATTATGTTTCTTGCGCTTGTAATCATATGCAACTAACCAGTTCGCCGTGCTTATCGCAATCCGAGTGCGCCATGACTTGGTTGATCTATCGAGCGTGATGCTTCCTGTGCGGGGGGCTGTACAGCTTGCTGGTTTGCGGTTTCCAGCTTCTGCAGGTTCTCTGCCAACGGCTGCTTGACGGCCTCACCTTTGTCGACATGGGTGCGCAGGAGGTCCATGTCACTTCCTGGATTCTTATAAGTTGCGAAGACATTGCCATTGGTTTGGCTTGGAACGACTTCTTGGATCTCGGGCAGAGGCGGACGATTAAGTTTTGCCTGGACAGCCAGGGCGCCGGCAATCCGCTCCTTGTCTTGCTGATTGGTGTAAACACCAGCATCTGGACCCAGCTTGTCGAGTCCAGCAAGAGCCTGTTTGAACAATGGATCATCACGCAGCCGGGCTTCTTGTTGCGGATCGAGAGGTGCTCCACCTGCACTAAAGGCACGTCCTGAATTACCTAGACCTGGTACCGCGGGCTGGACCGACTCGTCCAGCTGTCGCCCCGATGCAGGCGCCCAATGTCCTACCTGATTAGCCCTGACCTTCAGCCGCCAGTCGCAGGATCTGCGCCGCGCTGGGTGGATGCTGCTGTCACTCTGAAGCCAACGAGGTGACGTGATGAGCATCAATGCGGTGCAGTTCCAGGCTGGATTGTCGATGCCTGAGTTCTTCGCGTTCTACGGCACCGAGGCCAAGTGCTATCGCGCGCTCTACACGTGGCGTTGGCCGCAGGGCTTTCGTTGCCCTGTTTGTGCCGGGCGCGTGCGCTCGCGTTTCAAGCGGCGTGCTGCGATCTACTACCAATGCAGCGCGTGCCGGCATCAGACCAGTCTGATGGCAGGCACGATGTTCGAAGGCACCAAACTGCCGCTGCGCACCTGGATGCTGGCCTTGCACCTGTTGACCTCGACCAAAACCAACATGGCCGCACTGGAGCTGATGCGTCATCTGGGGGTTAACTACAAGACGGCCTGGCGGATGAAGCACAAGATCATGCAGGTCATGGCCGAGCGTGAAGCCACGCGGAAATTGGCGGGTTTCGTGCAGATCGACGATGCCTATCTCGGCGGCGAGCGTAACGGTGGCAAGGCCGGACGCGGATCAGAGAACAAACAAGCGTTCCTGATTGCGGTGCAGACCGATGCCACCTTCACCGCGCCGCGCTTTGTGGTGATTGAGCCGGTGCGCAGCTTCGACAACACCTCGCTGCAGGACTGGATTGCCCGTCGCCTGGCGCCCGAATGCGAGGTCTACACCGATGGGCTGGCCTGCTTCCGCCGGCTGGAAGACGCCGGCCACGCGCACACCACGCTGGACACTGGCGGTGGTCGTGCCGCGACCGAAACGGCCGGTGCACGTTGGCTCAACGTGG
Source organism: Xanthomonas sp. NCPPB 3583 (assembly GCF_041475715.2). Taxonomy (NCBI): domain Bacteria; kingdom Pseudomonadati; phylum Pseudomonadota; class Gammaproteobacteria; order Lysobacterales; family Lysobacteraceae; genus Xanthomonas; species Xanthomonas sp. NCPPB 3583. The sequence goes on along the minus strand of NZ_CM191263.1, from coordinate 4,915,433 downwards.
TGCTGGGCAATCTCAAACGCGCCATCAGCGGCGTGTATCACGCTATCGCGCAAGGCAAATACGCAAGGCGCTACCTGGGAGAAGCGGCCTATCGTTTTAATCGTCGATTCCGCTTGCGCGAGATGCTGCCGCGACTTGCCACGGCCATGATGCAATCCAACCCATGTCCAGAGCCGGTCCTGCGTGCAGCGAGCAATTTTCATGGCTGAGAGTCAGGGCTAATCAGGATGTCCTAAGACTCCGTCGTTTTTCGGTTCCTGAAGACCCACGTCCCGCAGAACGCTATCAGCGAGTGTGTTTGAGTTTTGCAGCAGGGGATCGTAGGGATATTTGTCATCCTTACTCCTGGCATTAGCGACCATGCGGCCCCACGTTCCGGACAAGTCCGCGCCATTTGCAATCTCTTCCCGATACTGCTTTTGGCCAATTGCATTCGGATTGTCCCGATGATCAGGGTTGTTTCGGTCATAGGGGAGGTTAGTCTCAACGTGCATCCGTCCGTACGGCAATCCAGGTCGCTCATCGCCAGTCCAGCCGCTAATAGTGCGCTGGTTGCCCTCCTTGTCCGTGTAGAGAAGGAACTTGTGGTGGTATTCCTTGCCGAGAGCAGCCCCGATATTCCGGTACCCGACTTCGATCTTCTCATCCATGACATGCTCCTGTGGCTTACTGATTCTTGATATGAACGGCTGCGACGTGTGTCACCTTGCCGTCGGCATCCAAAGAAAAAGTCATCACTACGGAACGTGCATCGGGATCCAACATCGCTTGTCCCTTGTTGTCCCTGACGACAATCTTGCTTTCGGTGTCTTCAACGACCTTCGAGGTTGGAGATTTACCGAAGGTCTCTAGCACCGACGCCTTTGTAGTGCCCAACGGTATGTATTTCGTAACGATATTGCTCACATCGATCTGTTCGAATCGAACGGGTTTTTGGGAAGCATAAATCTCGTCAAACATTGGGCTGGCTCCTGTCATCGAGGGGTCTTCCTGTGTCGAAGTAGTGCGCGCATTGTCCGCATTGGCGCAGGACGAAAGTGGAAGTACCGCAACCCCGACAAGTGCAAGTGTTGCGGCCAAGCACTTCGACATGATGCGTGGCATGGCGATCTCCTGATGCGACTAATCACGTGATTCGAATATCCGCGAGATACTGTCCTTCTCGGCCAAGCTCGAAAACCGAGTAGCGTTCGGGCGGAAGGCTGCCAGCTTACTACAAGCTCTCAAGAGCCGATAGTCGTTGAGCGGATTGTCAATGGGGCTTTGCGCTGACGCTTCTGGGCCAAGCCCAGCATGGATCGGTGAGTAAGAGCAATCCATGAGTCATCAATAGACGCTCAGACTTCAGTAGCGGCCCTGACGTACCGAGTCGCTCACTAAGTGACGGATCCGTTCTGTCTCAGTTGTTTTCTAGCTCGATCGACCGAACCCGGTTGTTCTCCTCTGAAAATCAAAACTGCATCACGTAACGAAATCGCTGAGACGATTTGTCGGGTTGGCATGTTGCAGAAACTCAAAATCGCTGCACCAGAAAGTAATCGATTAAACATCGATGGAGATCTGGAATTACCTTCAACGCCGTATCTAATCGTCAAAAGCGCAAGCGATTATCTGCTGTTTGAGATGTTCGCAAATGGCACTGCGTGCTCTTTCAAAGCGCAGTACATCGCACTACAAACCGTGGCCGCTGATCGTCCTTGCACCATAAACTCACACTCAGGAGTGATCAAAATGATCCAGAAAAAAAACCGTCGCTGTGCGCTTGCGGCATGCAGCCTCTCGCTTGTGGCGATGGTGCTGTGTATGAGCGCAGCTGTTGCCGCAGCGGTGCCCGGGAAGGAAACGGTTACGTTGCGCCATGTCTTCGCCACGCTGCAGAACGGTCAGCAGGATCAGAAGCCCGAAGATGTTGCGGCGTGTCGCAAGCAGGTTGCCGAGCCGACGTCCAAATACCTGGGAGTGGCGGTCACCACCACCTATTCCATCGATGTGCAGTCGAAGATGATGACCGCTTCGGCGTCGCTGCCATCGCCTGTTGCCACGCAGCCGTTGATGCTCACGGTGCCGCTGTCGCCGTTGGGGTTGTCCGGCGACTATGCGTTTGGTGCATTCCGGCCGAGCGCACTGCCCAACACCTATGTGCTGTTCTCGGTCGGGCTGAATTTCAAGGACCCCAAGTCGTCCGTGCTCGTGCTCAACAGCGACAAGCGCTACAACTGCCTGGTCACCAGCGATCCGGCGCCCTTCCAGGGAGCCTTGAGCAGCCAGCTTGGAAAGGACCAGGGGCGTTGATGTTGCAGCGTCCCAGTCGCCGCCGGACGGGCCAGCCGACCAGGGCTTCAGCGCGTTCGACCAATCGCTAAGCGGCCGCGTCCCCGGAGCAGGATGTGCCCAGCACAGGACGCTGGCGATGGGCGAGCGGTGGCGTTGTCCGGGACGCCGTATCCGAGCAAGCGGCGTGGTTGCCTGCCGCGATGTGTGGCAGGCAACCAGCCCTCAGCGATACGGCCCCGGCCCACGCCAGACCGGTTCGCCCTGGCGGTAAACCTCCATCATGTTGATGACTTCGCGGGCGTCGCCGATGGACTTCAGTTCGGGCGAATCCGGCGGCAGCAGGCGGCATTTGCTGGAGCCGCGCTTGAGCGCGACATCCAGCGGGCAGATCATGCGTTGCTGGGTGCCGGGCAGGATGATGGCGATTTCCTGCATGCCTTGTTCTTTCCAGGCGCGCAGCTGGGTTTCGCTGCGCACGTCGTAATAGACCTGGAAGCCGCCGATATCCAGGCTGGGCTGGGCGTTGTTGCGGTCGTTGCGGCGGCCCTGGCTGATGGTGGGGGTGTTGGCCATGCCGTCTTCGGCGCCGTCGGCCGGTTCGTCCAGCATGCCGGGCGGCCTGCCGGTCCAGGTGTCCGGGCGGCGCTGTGCGGATGCCGCCGGCGGAGCGGGCGGTTGCGGCGGGGTGGGGCGTTGCTGGCGACGCGGCTGGCGGCGTTCGGCCAGGCTGCCTTGCGCGGTATCGCCCTGCGGCGGCACCGGATTTTTGGCCTGCTGCACCAGCGTGGACTGCACCGGCGAGGCCGCCGGTGGCGGCTGCACGGGCGTGGATGTCGGTGGCACCGGGGTGGGCGAGGGCACCGGCTGATCGGGCTGGGAGGTGTCGCCGACAAAATCCACCTTGATGCGTCCACCGCTGGCCGAGCCTTGCGGCGGGGTCATGGTGGGGGTGGAGGCCGACAGCAGGATCAGCAACATCAGCACGTGCAGCAGCGCGCTGATCAGCGCGGCAATCCACGGTTCGATGCGTTCGATCAGCGGCTCGGTGCGGGGCAGCCAGTCGCTGGCATCCAGATGGACGTGCAGCACCTGCAGGGCGCCCTCGCGCACGCGGTAGACCAGCACGTACGGGGTCTGCTTGACCACCCATTCGCGGGTGCCGGGCACGCGGCCAGCGCGGCCACGGCCGGGTTGCTCGGCCAGGGTGCGGGTGGCTTCCAGCACCTGCCGCGCCATCGCGGCAGCGGCAGTCGGGTTGAGCGCGTGGTAGTGATCCTGGGCGTGTGCAAGCTGCGTGGCGGCCGGGACGGTCCAGTCACGCCGTAACATCAACGCCCCATCTGGCGAACAGTGCGCTCACCTGTGCCGGAGCCGTCAACGCGCCCTGATCTGCAGCGGCAATGCCATCCTGCACCGCGGCCTGGAAGCTGGCGTCGGCCACGACGCGGACCACGTCACTCCATCCAGCCGTCTCGGGCAGCGTGTCGATCAGCATGTGGGCGTCTTGCTTGATGGCGGACATGGCACGGCGGTGGGGGGAGCACTGCGCAAGTCTACCCGCGCCGCTCCTGTTCGCGTGTGGCAGGCGCCGGCGTCCGCGCGCGGCGTTCACCGGGCAGGCGGCAAGCGCCTGCGCGGCAGCGGTCTGGGTGGCGCACGGCCTAACCGCATGCCCGATGCCGGGCAGCGACCGGCAGTGCTGCCGCCTGCAGAAAGTGACACTTGGCACCTTGTTCGGGCCCACGGCTGGTTTCATTCTGCGCGGGTCGCTTCACTCATTCGCAAAGGACTCGCCATGCCTGCCGCTGCCATCGCACCCCTGACGCCGTATCTCTCGATGGCCGCCATCAGCTACCTCTACTACCGGCGCATCCGGCGCAGCTTCGGGCGCCAGCAATGGAAGCCGATGGCCACGGCGGTGCGCAGCGCGGTGCTGCTGATCGCGGTGGCAGCACTGGCGTTCGCGGTGTACGGCTTGCCGCAGGTGCGGTTCGGCATTGCCGCAGGCGCGCTGGTCGGCATCGGCCTGGGTGCGCTGTCGCTGCGCTACACGCATGCCGGATGGGTGGATGGCCAAGGCTGGTACACGCCCAATCCCTGGATCGGCGGCGGTTTGACGCTGGTGTTGCTGGGGCGCCTGGCCTGGCGCTGGGCCGATGGCGCGTTCACTGCCGGTGCGGCGGCGGCCGGTTCGCAGGCCAGCCCGCTGACCCTGGGGATTGCCGCGGCACTGGTGCTGTATTCGCTGGTGCACGTGGGCGGGTTGTGGTGGCGGCTGCGCCAGCTGCGCCTGCAGGCGGCACGCTGACCCGCCGCGATTGGCCCTGCGCGCTCACACCTGCGAGCGGAACGGGAACACCAGTTTCTCGCCAAGCCTCTGCCGCAACGGCCGCGCGCGCCAGCGCTCCAGCGAATACTGCTCGGCACGTTGCAGATCGCGTTCGAATACCTCGGTCATGCGTGCGGCCAGCGTGCGGTCGTAGACATTCAGGCTGGCCTCGTCGTTGAGGCGGAACGAGCGGATGTCGAAATTGGTGGAGCCCACCGACACCAACAGGCCGTCGATGATCAGCAGCTTGGTATGCAGCATGGTGGGCTGGTATTCGTGGATCTCGATGCCGGCCTGCAGCAGCGGCTCCCAGCTGGCCTTGGAGGCCAGCCGCACCGAGACGGCATCGATATGCTTGCCGGGCAGCAGCACCCGGATGCGCACGCCGCGCGTACGTGCTTCGAGCAGCGAGCGGGTGATCAAGGCATCGGGTACGAAATACGCCGCAGCCAGGTCGATGCTGCTGCGTGCGGCGGCGATGGCGATCAGGTACATCAGGTGCATGCTTTCGCTGCCGCCGGCCGGCGAGGCCACGAACAACTGCGCATCGCTGTCGCCGGCAGCCTCCAACGCCGGGTAATACTGCGCGCCGTTGACCACACGGCCGGTGGTCTTGATCCAGTTGTCGTTGAAGGCGGTCTGCACCTGCGCCACCACCGGGCCCTCGATGCGGTAGTGGGTGTCGCGCCAATGGTCCGGGTCCTGCGCGTCGCCCATCCATTGGTCGGCCACGCCGACCCCACCGGTGAAGCCGATGCGGCCATCGATCACCAGCAACTTGCGGTGGGTGCGGTTGTTGATGCGATGCAGGTTGTACCAGGCCAGCGGGCGGTAGCGATGCACCTCCACGCCGGCCTCGGTCATGGTGTCCACCAGTGCATGGTCCATCTTCAGGCTGCCACCCCAGTCGATGGTGACCCGCACATCCACCCCGGCACGCGCGCGCTCGGACAAGGCGTCGCTGAACTCGCGGCCGATCTCGCCCGACCAATAGATATAGGTTTCGAACGTGATGGTGTGCTGCGCGCTGCCGATGGCCTCCAGCATGGCCGGAAAGATCTCGCGGCCGTTATTGAGCACGTCGATCCTGTTGCCCGGCAGGATGGCCGGCCCCAGCAACACCGACATCTCGCGTTTGAATTGCGGATCGGCAACGTCGTACAGGTGTTTGGGGATGTGCTCGAGCTTTTTCTCCGGCGTGGCGAAGTTGAGCAGCAGCAGCCCCACCAGCAAGGTGACCGCCACGGCGGCCACGATGATCCATGTCATGCATCCCACTCCGATGTCCCGCCACTGCGGGCGCAAGCGGCCGGCATTTTGGCAAGGCCGGTGGCATGGGGTTTGTGAAGGGGCAGCAGCAGGTGGTGGCATGCACGCGATGTGCTGCCTGCCTCACTCCACCAGATGCAGGTAGTTCGGCGGTACATGCCGCGTCAGCCAGACGCCGTTGTCGGCCTGGTAAAAAACATGGCCGTCCTCGTGCATCTGCAGGCTGTGCACGCGTAGCACACTAGGTGTGCCGTGTCGTGCGCCGACCGTGGTGGCGGTCTTGGGATCAGCGGACAGATGCACATGATGGCGTTGCCCGGGCTGCAGGCCTTGGGCAAGGATCGCCTCGAGAAAGCGGGTCGCGGTGCCGTGGTACAGCATCGATGGCGGTGTGCGCGGCATATGCATCAGAGCGACGGTCGCTGTGGAGTGGCCTTGGACTGCGCGGATTTGCCGACCATCGGCAGACAGCGCAAAGCGCTGCTTGTCGTTGCTGAAGACCACTGCACGGATCAGGTCTGCATCCAGCGCCCTTCCAGCGGCAGTGGCGGCAGCGATCAGGGCATCGATGTCGGCCCATCCTTGGCGATCCAGTGTCAGCCCGATGGACTGCGGTGCATGGCGAAGGACATAGCTGAGGAACTTGCTGGTCTCGGTGTGCAGCGAGCGCATGTGCAGTGCTGGGGTGTGGTGCGTGGATGCGAGTCTACCGCCGCGCGCTGCGCAGACCCCACGCACTGCACGATGCGCGGCATGCAGAGCGTGTCTGCGTGCGGCGTCGCGCAGGCACATCGACATCCACTTCCGTGTCTGCGTCTGCGTCTGCCGCATCACGGTGGCGGGCTGTCGGTCGACAGGGCAATGCCGCGTTGCGCCTCGAGTTCGGCCAAGCGAGCGCCCAGGGCCTGCCGGATGGAATGGTAGGCGCTGGCACCCATCACCAGACGCCGCGGTGGCGGGGCGTGTTCGGTGCTGGCGATCATCGCCTCGACCATGCGTTGCGGGTCGCCAGCGATGACCCAGCTGCCATCGTCCAGTGCGCGGCTGAGCGCCCCGACCGGCGTGTCGGCGTAGTCGGCAGGAATGTGGGTGCGCACCAAGGCGGCGCCGAAATTGGTACGGGCCGGGCCGGGTTCGGCCAGGGTGAAGTGGATGCCGAAGCCGGCCACTTCCTGCTGCACGGCCTCGATGAAGCCTTCGATGCCCCACTTGCTGGCGTGGTACAGGCTGAAGCCGGGATAGGCGATTTGCCCACCTTCCGATGACACCTGCACCACGTGCCCGCCGCCCTGCTGGCGCAGCCGCGGCAACACTGCCTGGATCACTGCGATGGAGCCGATGAGGTTGGTGTCGATGATCGCGCGGACCTGCGCCTCGGTGGCGGCCTCGGCCGCGCCCAGCGTGCCGTATCCGGCATTGCTGACCACCACATCGATGCGACCCAGCGCTGCGAATGCCTGCGCCACCGCTGCGTGCACGGCTGCAGTCTCGCGCACGTCCAGCTGCAGCACCGTCGCTGCATCGCCATACCGGGCCTGCAGATCGGCCAGCGCTTGTGGTTTGCGGACGGTGGCGACGATCCGGTCGCCGCGCGCCAGCACGGTCTCTGCCAGGAGGCGGCCGAAGCCGGACGATGCGCCTGTGATGAGCCAGGTCTTGGACATGGGAGTGGCCTTGTTCGCTGGAGAAGGCGTCACTCTAGGAAACGGGAATTGTTGGGTCTATGCCATAAAATTCGAATGACTTGATGCGGTTTTGCCACCAATGTCCAAGCCCGGCTTCAACGATCTGGTCGCCTTCACTGCGGTGGCCACGCACCGCAGTGAAGGCGTGCCGCCGCTGAGGTGGGCTTGGCGCCGTCCTCGCTCAGCCATGTGATCAGCGCACTGGAGCGCAATCTCGGCGTGCGCCTGTTACACCGGACCACCCGTAGCGTGTCGTTGACCGAAGCCGGCGAGCGCCTGTACGCAAGGCTGGTGCCGGCGCTGCAGGAGGTGGACCACGCGTTGCTGGCGCTGGACGATTTCCGTGGCGGGCCCACCGGCACGGTACGCATCAACGCACCGGAAGTGGTGGTGCAGGTCTTGCTGCAGCAGGTAGTGCCGCAAGTGCTGGCGCGCCACCCGGCGCTATCGGTGGATCTGGTGAGCGAAGGCCGGCTGGTGGATATCGTGGCTGCAGGATGCGATGCCGGCATTCGCTTCAGCGAGTCGGTGCCGCAGGACATGGTGGCGGTACCGTTCGGTGGGCCTACGCGTTTCCTCGCCGTCGCGGCGCCCGCCTATCTTGCGCGCGCCGGGATTCCATCAACGCCCGATGCCTTGCACCGGCATGCCTGCATCCGCCACCGCATGCCCAGCGGCCGGCTGTACCACTGGGAGTTCGAGCGCCGTGGCGAGGAGGTGGTGATCGATGTGCCCGGGCGGCTCACCCTGGACCAGATCGCGCCGATGCGCGAGGCAGCCGAAGCCGGCCTTGGTATCGCCTACGTGCCCGAGTACGCGGTCAGCGCCGCCCTGCAACGCGGCACGTTGGTGCCTGTGCTGGACGCATGGTGTCCCACCATTCCGGGGCTGGTGCTGTACTACCCGGGGCATCGGCATCTGCCGCCGGGTCTGCGCGCCTTTATCGAGACGCTCAAGGAGCTGCTGCCGCAGCACGGCTGAAGCGCACCTCACGGCTCCGACCATGGTGCTGCCTGCACGATCACGCGTGCGCCAATGCGCGGCAGCAACAGCAGAACCCGGCGGTGTGCGGTGCTATGGTTCGCGCCATGCGTCCGGCCGCCATCCGGTTCACTGCCACCTTGCTGCAACCGGCAACGCCGGCCGATGCCAGCTGGCTGTTTCTGCTGCTGCCTGCAGCGGCGAGCAACGCGTTGCCTACGCGCAGCATGGTGAGCGTCACCGGGACGGTGGCCGGGCACCCACTGCAGGCGACGCTGCAGCCGGACGGGCGGGGCGGGCATTGGCTGACGATCGAACGCGCCCTGCAGCAGGCAGCCGGCGTGTGCGCTGGACAGACGGTGGCGCTCGCGCTGACGCCCGTGGCCGAAGAGCCCGAGCCGCTGGTGCCGGACGATCTGCATGCAGCGCTGGCCGCGCATCCGGCCGCGCGTGCGACCTGGGACGACATCACCGCCGTGGCGCGGCGCGATTGGATCTTCTGGGTGGTGTCCGGCAAGAAGGCCCAAACGCGGGGCAAGCGCATCGCTACCGCATGCGCCATGCTGGCCTCGGGCAAGCGGCGTGCGTGCTGTTTCGATCGCTCCGGCAAGTACAGCCACGCGCTGGCGGCACCCACGCCAAAAGCGGGCTGAAGCAGGCGGTCCGGTGGGCGAGTTGCCGCCATCTATAAGCCAAAATGCTTACATGCGTCACACAAGCGCGCACCTATACTCCGGGGCTGTCCCACCGAAGAGGTTCTGACCGCATGAGCGCACCCCCATCGTCTCCGATCGCTGCCGGTTCTGGCACAGCTGCCGGCAGCCTTCGCCGCTCGGTGTCCAACACGCTCAAGGGCTCGGCAGGCAACCTCGTCGAGTGGTACGACGTCTACGTCTATTCGGTGTTCGCCACCTACTTCGAGTCGCAGTTCTTTTCCAAGGAAGACAAGAACGCCACCATGTTCGTGTGGGCGATCTTTGCGATGACGTTCCTGATGCGCCCGATCGGCGCGTGGTATTTCGGCCGCTTCGCCGACCGTTATGGCCGCCGCCTGGCGTTGACCATTTCGGTATCGGTGATGGCGCTGTGCTCGTTCGTGATTGCGATCACGCCCACGGTGGCCACGATCGGCATCGCTGCGCCGATCATCTTGCTGGTGGCGCGCCTGCTGCAGGGCTTTGCGACCGGCGGCGAATACGGCACCAGCGCCACATACATGTCCGAAGCGGCGATTCCCGGCCGGCGCGGGTTTTTGTCGTCGTTCCATTACGTGACGCTGGTGGGCGGGCACGTACTGGCACAGACCACCTTGCTGATCATGTTGCATTTCTTCGATGCGTCGCAGGTCTCCGAATGGGGCTGGCGCGTGGCGTTCGGGCTGGGCGGCATCGGCGCGTTGGTGGTGTTCTGGCTGCGCCGCACGATGGATGAGTCGCTGAGCTCCGAATCCATCGCCGATTCGCGTACCGGCAAGGCCAAGGCCTCCGGCTCGATGCGCGAATTGTTCGTCAATCAGTGGCGTCCGCTGCTGTTGTGCTTTTTGATCACCGCCGGCGGCACGATCGCGTTCTACACCTATTCGGTCACCGGGCCGAAGATGATCCAGACCGCGTTCGCCGGTGGCGACGTGATGGCCGGCACCATCATCAACCTGGTGGCGCTGACCGTGCTGATGCTGATGCAGCCGGTGGGCGGCTGGTTGTCGGACATCGTCGGGCGCAAGACCTTGCTCGTGTTCTTCGGCATCGGCGGCGTGCTCTACACCTGGTTCCTGGTGATGGAACTGCCCAAGCAGACCGACTGGTTGACCGCGTTCGCAATCCTCACCGTGGGCTTTGTGATCCTGACCGGCTACACCTCGATCAATGCCGTGGTGAAGGCGGAATTGTTCCCCACCCACGTGCGCGCGCTGGGTGTCGGCCTTGGCTACGCGCTGGCCAATTCGGCCTTCGGCGGAACCGCGCCGTTGCTGTATCAGGCCTCGCTGAAGACCAACCACGTGACCGAGTTCGTGATCTATGCGACAGCGGTGATTGCGGTGTCGTTGGTGGTTTACATGTTCTTCCTGACCAACAAGGGCAGCAACTGGCTGGACGACGAAGCGGCGATGCATCAGCGCAAGCGGTGATGCGCGCGCGCGGGCAGAGCCCTTCCCTTCTCCCTGCGGGACATTGTCCCCCCTCATGGGCGAGAAGGTGCCCGAAGGGCGGATGAGGGGCGCCTCAGGTGATTGGCATACCGAGCGTGGTAAACGCGTCGCCACGCGCAGCCAAGGTGAAGCTTCGATGCTGCGGTCGTGCATTGGTAGCCAAACCCTCAGCTCAACCCCCGCTCCGCGTCCCGGCCTGCACTAGCAGCGCGGCCGCTGCAAGACATGCGCGCCAGTGGAGCGCAAGCAGTGCCTTATCGTCCTGGCGGGAGAGGGGCTAACGCGGGCTGCTGTTCTGCGCCGTCCTGATGCTGCGCTGTTGTCTTAGCAAACACGCTGTAACGCAAACCAATCAACCCCAACAACGCTTCATCACGATGCGCGCCTGCCGGCACCTTGCCCACGCGCGTCAGCGACATATCCAGACGATCACGCAAAGAGTCAGGCCCAGGCAACGGACGCTTCCGTGCAACCTGCCGCCGGTAGTGCGCAGCCACGTCGCGCAACATCGCGTCCACCGCATCGCGACTGGACGCCGGCAAGCCATGCCGTGCGCGGCGCAGCTGCAGGATGTTCAAGCCTACGCGCACTTCGTTGAGCATATCCACCGAGGCCAGGTCGCTACCTTCCGGCGTCAACGCCAGCCGTGGCGCAAGCAGACCAAGCAGATCCAGCATGCGTGCGGCAAAGTGCTGGCGATCCTGCGCGCCATGTCCGTCGGCGGCATCGGCCAGCGTGCGCCAGCCCTGGCGCACCAGTCGGCGCGCGCTCCATTCGGCACCGACCGAACGAAACAGACGCGTCAGCACCACCGCAAACCCGATCCCCAGCACCATCGCCACCGCCGCGTTGACGAAGCTCTGCAGGTTGGCGCTGTAGGTGTTCTGCAGGCTCAGCAGCGCGGTGAGGTTCACCACCAGCGGCAAGGCGATCAGCATGCTCCCGGGGCGATGCAGCAGTGCGCCCAATGGCAGGAAGACCGCCGCCAGCACCACCACCAGCATCGGGAAATCGTGGATGGCCGGGAAGATGCCGAACTGATAGATGCCGGCAACCACGCTGGCCACCACCGCCCAGGTCAGGAACGACAGCATGCTCGGCGCGGGGTCGTCCTGCGCGGCGAAAAACGCAGCAGTCACTGCGGCCATCATCGCGCCGTTGCCGCCGCCTTCCCAGCCGATGCCGATCCACAACACGCAGTACGCCATCAGCGCAAAGCCGGCGCTCAGCGCGGAAAATGCGGCCATGCCCAAATCGATGTGGCGCGTGGCGTGTGCCGCAACCGGAGTGTCAGCGATCTCTGCAGAGGGCTGGCCCGGTGGCCGCCACGCTGCCGCACGCGTTGACGAGCGCAGCGCGCCATCGCGCGGCGCCGCGTCGTCCTGCGTGGGCACGGCCGGCTGCGCCGTGCGATGGCGCGAGAAGCCCAGGCGCTGCAGCAACGCCCCGGGCGCTGCGGAACGCGCCGCGGCATCACGCGCTGCAGGGTCGGCTTGCATGGATGCAGCAGGTGCCGGCGCCGGCGGCACACGCAGCGCAACGGGCTCGGTGCCCTGCACCAGCGCCTGCTGCAACGCGCGGCAGTCCTGCCACAGGTCGAGCAGCTCCTTCAGGCGCAGCAGCACACTGTCCAGCAGCAGGTGATCGATGTCCTGATCCACCACCGGGCGCAGTGCCTCGATGCGCGCACGCAGTGCATCAGCCTGTCGGGCGGCATCGGCATCGGCATCGGCATCGGCACTGCCGGTGTCGGCGACATGATCCACCCACGCAGCAACAGCCTCCAGCAATGTCGCCAACTCCGGCCCGTGCGCGGCGTCGTCGCGCTGCAAGGCGTCCAGGCGGTCGGCAATCGACGACAGCACCGGCAACAGCATCAGCATGCGTGCGCGCAACTGTTCCAGCGCAGGCGCGGCGCCGGCATGGCGTGGGTCGTCATGGCGCACGAAGGCGATCAGGGCCTGGAACTGCACCAGATCGGCCGCCAGCCGATTGCGCGGCGCCTGCGACGGGCCGCGCTGCAGCACCTGGCGGCACCATTGCGCGGCGTCCTGCATCCAGTTGCCGATCCGCGCGGTGAGCATCGGCTTGACCGAGGCTGGGAACAACAGCGACGCGAACAGCACCGCCATCACCGTGCCCAGGATGATCTCTTCGCTGCGGGCCACCACGGTGTCGAAGATGCCTTCCGGCGAGGTGACCGCAGGAAAGCCGATGAAGGCGGTGGTGTAGCCGGCCAGCAGGAATGCATAGCCGCGCGGGCCGCGATTGAGCAGCGCCAGGAACAGGCAGGCCGAGAGCCACAGTGCCATCGCCGCGCTCAGCAGCAACGGCGTTTCCACCAGATTCGGCAGCATCACCAAGGTGGCCACGCCGGCCAGCAAGGTGCCGAGCACGCGGTACACGCCCTTGGCACGGGTGGGGCCGAGCAGCGGTTGCGAGACGATGTAGACCGTGGCCATGGCCCAGTACGGTCGCGACAGATTGCCGGCCAGTGCGACATACAGCGCCGCGATCGAGGCGGCAAAGGTCTTGGCCGAAAACAGCCAGGCCTGGCGATCGCGCAACAACGGGCTCATCGTGCAGCCGTGGTGGTATTGCGCCCGGCGTCGGCATCCCAACCGCCGCCCAGCGCCAGAAACAGCTGGATCTGGTCCTGCGACACCTGCGCCTGTGCGTTGGCCAGGGTCATCTCGGCGCTGGCCAGGGTGCGCTCGGCGTCCAGGCTGGACAGGTACGGCGTGCGTCCGCCCTGATACAGGCGCCGGTTTTGCGCCGACGCCAGCTCGGCCTGTTGCTGCGCCTGTTCCAGCAGATGCAGGCGGTCCAGGTCCTGCGCATAGCGCGACAAGCTGGTCTGCACCTCGCGCAAGGCCTGCAGCACGGTGTTGTCGAACTGCGCCAGCGCCGCATCGGCGCCGGCTTCGGTGGCGCGCACCCGCGCACGCGCACCGCTGGAGGGCAGCGTCCAGGAAATCAGCGGGCCCAACGACCATGCGTGTGTGGCCGGCTCGCCGAAATCCGCCAGCAGGCCGGTGGCGCCGATCGAACCGCCCAGGCGGATGTCCGGATACAACGCGGCAGTGGCCACGCCGATGCGCGCGGTGGCGGCGGCGAGCCGGCGCTCGGCCTGGCGCACGTCTGGGCGGCGCGCCAGCAGCGCGCGGCCATCGCCGATCGGGATCGGCTGCTGCACTGCAGGCGCGTGCGCGCAGCTGTCCACGCCGGGCGGCAACTCGCCGGGCGTCTTGCCGAGCAGCGCGGCCAATTGGTAACCGGCGGCCTGGCGGCGCGCCCGTAGCGGCGGCAGCGCCGCTTCCAGCATCGCCACCTGTGCGGTGGCGCGCGCCAGATCGGGCGGCGTGCCGCGACCGGCCGCGATCAGGCGCTGGGTGATCTGGCGGCTGTGTTGCTGCAACTGCAGCGAATGCTCGGCCACCTGCAGCTCATGGTTGGCGTGGCAAATCTCCACATAGCTGCCGGCCACCTGCGCGGCCACGCTGACGCGCGCCAGATCGATCGCCGCCTGCGCCACCTGCGTGTCGGCATGCGCGGCTTCGGCGCCGCGTTGCAGCTTGCCGAACAGATCGAACTGGTACGACACGCCGAACTTGCCATCGGCCAGGTTGAATACCGGCAGCTTTTCTTCCTGCAAAAATGCTTCGGCCGAGACCTGCGCGCGGCTGACACCGGCTTCCACGTCGTAATCGAACCCGCCGGCATCCATGGCCTGTTCGTACACCGCGGCAGCGCGGCGCAGGTTGGCACCGGCGACCTTCAATTCGACGTTGTCGCGCAGGGCCTGCTCGATCAGGCCATCCAGCATCGGGTCCTGATACAGCGCCCACCAGCGCGCCGGCAGCGCGGCGCCGGGCTGCACCTGCGCGTTGCCGGTGTCCAGGAACGCGGCATTGGCGGCCGGGCGCTGGTAGGCCGACTCGGCCGGCACCGCGTAGTTCGGGCCGACCGTGCTGCAGGCACTGAGCATGCTCAGCAGTGCGGCCACTCCCAGCGGACGCAACATCGCGCGGTTCATGGCGCCGCCTTGGCCTGCACATGGGCAGGCGCGGTCGCCGGGGTTGGGTGCGCTGTGTCGGGCAGAATGCTAACCGTGGCAGTGCGCCCTGCGATCAACTGCACATGCGCAGGCACGCGATCCAGCACGATGCGCACCGGGATGCGTTGCGCCAGCCGGACCCAGTCGAATGCCGGGGTGACATTGGGCAATGCGCCGGCGCTGCCGCTACGGTAGCGGTCTTCGATCCCGGCGGCGATGCTCTGCACATGCCCCTGCAACGTGACCGGCTCGCCCATCAGCTGCACGTCCACGCGCTGGCCGGGGTGCACGCCCTGCAGGCGGGTTTCTTCGAAGTAGCCATCGACGCGGAACGAGCCGGTGTCCAGCACCGCCACCACCGGACGCCCGGCGTTGACGTAGTCACCCACCCGCACGGTGCGGTCGCTGACGCGACCGTTAGCCGGGCTGCGCACCTGGGTGCGGTCCAGGTTGAGCTGGGCCAGATCCACCGCCGATTGCGCGGTGGCCACTGCGGCCTGCGCCTTCTGTACGTTGGAGCGGCGCACTTCGGCATCTTCGGCGGCGACCAGATCCTGCAGGCTGCGGTCGCGCGCGATCTCGCGGCGCAACTGGGTCAGCGTAGCCTGGCGTTCGGCCAGCGCGGCGCGCGCCTGTTCCAGCGCGATCGCATAGCGCGCGCGGTCCACCACGAACAGCAATTGCCCGCGCGTCACCGGTTGGTTGTCGGCCACGGCGACCGATTCCACCAACCCGGAGACGTCCGGCGCCACCTGCACCACATCGGCGCCCACGTGCGCATCGCGCGTCCACGGCGCCTGCATGTAATAACGCCACAGGTGCTGCAACACCCACGCGGCCAGCACCACCATCGCCAGGGTCAGCAGTGCCGGCCCCGCGGTCTTGAGCAGCTTTTTCACGATTGCATCCAACGGGTAAGGAAGAACAGGCCGCCCAGCAGTGCGATGTACAACGCCAGGTTGAACAGCGCCGGGTGCCAGATGTAGCGGTAGGCGCCAGCGCGGGTCAGCAGCGCGGCGATGCTGCTGTTGAGCAGGTAGGCCAGCGTCATCAACGCCAGCAAGGTGGGTACGAACACACCGTAGAGACTGAATTCGCCGTACATCGGGCACATCCTGGAAAAAGAACCACAGCGCCCGGCGCAGCGCGCCGGGGCATCGGAAAGGGCACAACGGGCGTCGCGCGCGACGCCGACAGCCGACTCAGTCGGCCTGGCTCAGCCGCGCATGCGCCTGCGCGATCTGCTCCCACAAGGTCAGCACCACCTGCACGTCGGCGTCGCTGAGTGCGCCCAACACCTGCGCACGCAGTGCATCCAGGCGGATCTCGATCTGGCCGACCAGTGCCTGGCCTGCATCGGTGAGCCACAGCTGGTTGGCGCGGCGGTCGCTGCTGTCGGCCTCGCGGCGCAGCAGGCCCTGCGCGGCCAACTTGTCCAGCAAACGCACCAACGAGGGGCCTTCCATGCCCAGTTGCTGGGCCAGCGCCACCTGGCGGATGCCGCCGCCGGAGCGCCCGATCATCAGCAATGGTCCGGTGCAGGCGCTGGACAGGTCGAACTCGGCAAACGCCTGATCGGCCAAGCGTTGCCACTGACGGGCAGCCACCAGCAGACCGGAACTGAGCTGGGCGCGTGGAGAAAGAGCAGGTTTCATAATAGATAGGATGCTATCAATTCATAAATGAATCAATAGTCACTGAATATGTGCAAGCTGGCGCAACCGCCACTGGGGCGGCCGGGCCGTCCTCGGGTACCATGCACGCCCCCTTTGGGTGCACCTGCGCATGAGCCAGTCCAACCAGCCCGATTCCTCCGTCACCCAGACCCAGGCCGAAGAGGCCGTGCGCACCCTGTTGCGCTGGGCGGGCGAAGATCCCACGCGCGAGGGCCTGCTGGACACCCCGCGCCGGGTGGCTGAAGCCTACGGCGACTGGTTCAGCGGCTACCGCGAAGAACCGCGCGAATACCTGGAACGCACCTTCGAGGAAGTGGCCGGCTACGACGAGTTGATCGTGCTGCGCGACATTTCCTACGAAAGCCATTGCGAGCACCACATGGCGCCGATCATCGGCAAGGTGCACGTGGGCTATCTGCCGCGTGGCAAGGTCGTCGGCATCAGCAAGCTGGCCCGCGTGGTGGAAAGCTACGCGCGCCGCTTCCAGGTGCAGGAAAAGATGACCGCGCAGATCGCCCAATGCATCCAGGACGTGCTGCAGCCGCTTGGCGTGGGCGTGGTGGTGGAAGGCGCGCACGAGTGCATGACCACCCGCGGCATCCACAAGCGCGGCGTCAGCATGGTGACCTCCAAGATGCTGGGCACCTTCCGCGAAGATGCGCGCACCCGCGCCGAATTCCTGCAGTTCATCGAAGTGGGCGGCAAGCGTTGAGGCAGTCGCGGCAGCGCCCATGAAGCACCAGGCACGTATCGCCGGTTATCGGCAACTGCGCGAGCAGCCGGTATGGAAACTGCTCGCCGCCGACCACGCACCCGAACTGATCGGCCTGCTGCAGACGGTGCTGATGGATGGCGAACGCCGCCTGCCTTCGGCCGTGTTGCACGAACGTTTGCAGCGCCAGCTCGACGCCTTGCGCGCCGACGAGCTCTCGCGCGAACTGCCGCGCACCGCACAGGCATATCTGGCGCATTGGTTGGCACAGGGCTGGCTGGAACGCCGCCTGCCTGAAGGCGCAGCCGAAGAAGAATACGAACTCTCGCGTGCCGCGACCCAGGCCATCCGCTTCATCGCCGGCCTGCGCGAAAGCAGCAGCAGCGCCACCGAAAGCCGCCTGTCGCTGGTGATCCAGCAACTGGTGCAGCTGGCCGGACAGACCGAGGCCGATCCAGAGCTCCGGCTGGCCGCGCTGCGCGATGAACGTGCGCGCATCGATGCCGAAATCGAACGCGTGGCCTCCGGCCGCGTGGCGGCGCTGGACGGCAAACGCGCGCTGGAACGCGCGCGCGACCTGATCCATCTCTCTGACGAGCTGGCCGAAGATTTCCACCGCGTGCGCGACGACTTCGAGCAGCTCAACCGCCAATTCCGCGAGCGCATCATCGACGACGAAGGCGCGCGCGGCGACGTGCTCGAACAATTGTTCAACGGCGTGGATGTGATTGCAGACAGCGAAGCCGGGCGCACCTTCGAGGCGTTCTGGAGTCTGCTCAACGACACCCAGCAAAGCAGCCAGCTCGACCAGGCGCTGGATGCGCTGCTTGCCCGTGGGTTTGCCCGCAAGCTCGATCGCCGCGAACGCGCCTTCTTGCGCGGGCTGACCGGCACGCTGCTGGAACGCGGCGGCGAGGTGCACACGGTGATGCAGCATTTCGCGCGCAGCCTGCGCGGGTTCGTGCAAAGCCGTGGGTATCTGGAACAGCGCCGGCTCAATCAATTGCTCAAGCAGGCGCAGGGCGAAGCCTTGCAATTGCGCGACAGCCTCCACGCCACCACCGCCACCGGCTATACGCAGGCACTCAGCAGCAGCCGCCTGCGCTCGCTGTCGCAATGGCGGCTGCACGATCCACGGCTCACCCAGGTCGATGGACGCGTGCAGGCCGCCGACGCGGCCGAGATCTCGCTGGACAGCGTGGGCGATCTGGTCGCGCAATCGGAGATCGATGTACGCAGCCTGCGCAACGACCTGCATGAGCTGCTCGGCCAACGCCCGCGGCTGACCATCGGCGACGCCTTGCAACAACGCCCGGCCGTGCAGGGCCTGGGCAGCGTGATCGGATACCTGTCGCTGGGCACGCGCCACGGCATGGTGATCGAAGGACAGATGGAAACGGTGCAATGGGAAGGCAGCGACGGCGCCGTGCGGCGCGCGCGCATTCCCTTGGTGTGGTTTACCCGGGAGAAACGCAATGAACTGGTCTGAGGACGCCGGCCCGGACGCCGACGAGAGCACCGCGGTGTCGGCCATCGACGACCGCATGCCGATGACGCAAGCCTCCAGTGCCGAGCCGCGCGGCGAGCTGTTTTTAGGCGACACCGGCACGCTGCCGTTCGACGCGCGGCGTGCGCTGTGCCAGTTGCTGGCAGGGCCCAGCATCGATGCGCAACGGCACGGCGCGCTGTGGCCGGCGTTGTTGCGCAACGAGGTGGCGATCCGCCAGGTGCTGTGCGAGCTGTTTCTGGAGCTGGTGCTCGACCGCGAGGGCGGGGTGGCCTTCACCCGCCAGGCCGACACCGCCGAGCTCGAATCGCCCACCTTGCTGCGCAGCGCGCCGCTGACGTTCATCGAGTCGGTGTTGCTGCTGTTCCTGCGCCAGCAACTGGCCGAGGCCGATACGCGCGGCGAGCGTGCGGTGGTGGACGAAGCGCAGTTGGTGGAGGCGTTGTCGGTCTACGAGAAGAACGTGTCCACCGATCGGGCGGGCTTCGCGCGGCGGGTGATGACGGCCATCGGCAAGATGCGCGACAACCAGTTGCTGTCGCGCTTGCGCGGCAGCGAGGAGCGCTATGAAGTCTCGCCGGTGCTGAAGCTGTTGTTCTCGGCAGAGGATGTGCAGGCCTTGGTGGTCGCGTATCGCGGTTTGCGGGAAGGGGATGTAGCTGCTGAGTAATTTTCCTTCTCCCGCGCCGGCGCGCCGGCTTCCGTTCTCGCGTCGGGACATTGTCCTCCTTCATCGGGAAGAAGCTGCCCGCAGGGCGATGAGGGGACGTTGTGGCGTGGTGCTTGGGAACATGTCGTATGTGTTGCATCTACTGCGACGACGGCAGTTATAGGAATCGCAGCATCGACAGCAACAGCGCCGCAGCAACTCACCACACAGCAGCGCGGCACCATGCGTCATCCGGTTTTTCGCGTTCCACGTCGTCCCGTTTTGATGAGTGAGCTATGAATTCCCAGTCCAATCTGTCGCCAGCGCAACCAGGTGCCTCCTTGTTTGCCGAGACGCTCGCCGAGCAACGTGCGCAGCAGTTCCGCATGCGGCGCTTGCAGGTGCACAACTGGGGCACCTTCAACGGGCTGACCGAAGTGCCGATCGCGGAGAAGGGCTTCCTGTTTGTCGGGCGTTCGGGCTCGGGCAAGTCCACCTTGCTGGATGCGATGTCGGCACTGCTGACGCCGCCGAGCATCGTCGACTTCAACGCCGCCGCGCGCGAAGCCGAGCGCAGTGGGCGCGATCGGAGTCTGGTGTCGTATGTGCGCGGTGCGTGGGCCGATCAGCAGGACAGCGCGTCCGGCGAAATCGCCACCCAATACCTGCGCAAGGGCGCCACCTGGACCGCGCTGGTGCTGGAATACGCAAATGCGCACGGCGAGGCGGTGAGCCTGATCCGCTTGTTCTGGATCGCCGGCAGCGGTAACGCGGCGGCCGATGTACGGCGTCACTACATGGTCGCGCCACGCCGTTTCGACGTGGCGACCGAGCTGGATGGCTTCGATCTTGACCTGCGCAAGCTCAAGGCGCGATTGGGTGAGGACGTTGCGCATTTCGACGGCTTCGCCGGCTACGCCGAACGTTTCCGGCATGCGCTGGGCATCGGCAACGAGATGGCGCTGCGGCTGTTGCACAAGACCCAGTCGGCCAAGAACCTGGGCGATCTCAATGCGTTTCTGCGCGGCTTCATGCTGGACGAGCCGCGTACCTTCGAAGCGGCCGACCGGCTGGTGGAAGATTTTGCCGAGCTCGATGGCGCGCACCATGCGGTGGTCACCGCCCGGCGCCAGGTGGAAACCCTGACCCCTGCGCGCGAGCACCACGCGGCGCTGATGGCGCTGCGCCACAGCGTCGGCGAGTTGCGCGAGCTGCAGCTGGGCGTGGACAGCTACCGCGAGCAGCAGCGGCTGGCCTTGCTGGAGGAGCGGCTGCAGGAGCTCGACAACCAGGACCGTGGACTGGCCGGCGAAGAAGGCCAGCGCCGCGAATCGCTGGATAACCACGAACAAAAACTGGCCGGCCTGGAGCGCGAACAGCGCGCCGCCGGTGGCGAGCAGATCGAGGAACTGGAACGCGAACGCGCACGCGTCGAGCGCGAGCGCGACGAACGCCTGCGCCGCCGTGCACAGATCGAACAGGCCTGCCGCCAGCTCGGCACCGCCCTGGCGGCCGGCGCCAGTGGCTTTGCCGCACAGATCGCGCATGCGCAGACCGTGCTGGATAACGGCAAGCATGACGCCAGCGCGCTGGATGAGGCCATCGCCGAACGCATGGGCGCGCGGCGCGACGACGAGCGCCGGTTTGCCGAAATCCGTGCCGAACTGGATGCGCTGAAGCGCGCGCCATCGAGCATGCCCGCACCGATGCAGGCCCTGCGCGCGCGCTTGTGCGAAGACACCGGCATTGCCGAGGCCGCGCTGCCGTTCGTTGGCGAGCTGGTGCAGGTGCGCGAGGACCAGACGGCCTGGCGCGGTGCGATCGAGCGTGTGCTGCACGGCTTTGCGCAATCGCTGCTGGTGGACGAGCGGCATTACGCGCAGGTCAGCGAATGGGTCAACCGCACCCACATCGGCACGCGCCTGGTGTACTTCCGTGTGCGCCGCAACGACGAGCTGCATTCGCGGCGGGTCGATCCCGGCGCGCTGCCCGGCAAGCTGCAGCTGCGCGAGCACGCCTTTACCGAATGGCTGCGCAACGAACTGACCCGTCGCTTCGACTACGCGTGCGTGGACAATGCCGCAGCATTGCGCAACGCCGACCGCGCGATCACCCGCGAGGGCCAGGTCAAGCATCCTGGCGATCGCTATGAGAAGGACGACCGCCACGCAGTCAACGATCGCAAGCGTTGGCTGCTCGGTCACGACAACCGCGACAAGCTCAAGGTGTTCGAGCGCGAAGCGCAGGCGCTGGCCCAGCGCATCGCCAGCTGCGATGCCGATGTGGCAGCGCTGCGCAAGCAGCGTGAGCAGGACCAGGAACGCCAACTCGCTGCGCACACCTTGGTGGAGCGCGACTGGGACGAGATCGACGTCGGCCCCAAGCTGCAGCGCCTGAGCGATATCGACGAACAATTGGTGCAGCTGCGCGAAGGCAACAGCGGCCTGCGCGTGCTCGGCCAGGCCATCGAGACCGCACGGACCCTGCGCGACCAGGCCAAGCGCACCTATGAAGATGTGCGGCTGGAGCGCGCGCAACTGGCGCGCGAACGCGTGCGGCTCGAACAGCAGCATGCGGCCTGCGCGGGCCGCGCCGGTTCCGCCACGCTCACGCCCACCCAGTTGCAGGGCTTGCGGGAACGGCTTGCCGCATTGACGCCGCTGTCGCTGGACAATCTGGAAGCGCATTTCCGCGTGGTCGAACGTGGCCTGGCCGAGCAGCTGGCCGACAGCCAGGGCCGCGACAGCCGGCTCAGCGCGCAGTTGCTGGAATGCTTCCGCAAGTATTGCCAGCAGTGGCCCGAAGACAGCGGCGATTTCACCGTGAGCCTTGCCAGCGCCGACGATTTCCTCGCGCGTCTGGACCGGCTGGAAAGCGATGGCCTGCCGCGTCACGAGCATCGTTTCTTCGACCTGTTGCAGACTCAGAGCAAGAACAACCTGCTGGCCTTGCAGCGTTACACCGCCGAAGCCCACAAAGGCATCAAGCAGCGCATGGACGAGGTCAACGCCAGCCTGGAGCAGGTGCCGTTCAATCGCGACACCGTGCTGACCATCGAGGTCGGCGACCGTCGCCTGGCCGAGGTGCAGGAATTCCAGCAGCAGTTGCGCGCGGTGCTGTCGCATCAACAGACCGAAGACCGCGCCCTGGCCGAAGCGCAGTTTTCCACCTTGCGTGCGCTGGTGGCGCGCCTGGGTGCGCAGGAACCGGAGGCACGCCGCTGGCGCGAACAGGTGCTGGATGTGCGCCTGCATGTGGAGTTCATCGGTGTGGAACTGGACGCGCAGACGCGCGCGCAGGTGGAGATCTACCGCAGCGGCGCGGGCAAGTCCGGCGGTCAGCGCCAGAAACTGGCAACCACCTGCCTGGCGGCCGCGCTGCGCTACCAGCTTGGCGGCGAAGACGGCGAACTGCCGCGCTACTGCGCGGTGGTGCTGGACGAAGCCTTCGACAAGGCCGACAACGAATTCACCGCGCTGGCGATGAACATCTTCGAGAACTTCGGCTTCCAGATGGTGGTGGCCACGCCGTTGAAGTCGGTGATGACCTTGGAGCCCTTCATCGGCGGCGCATGTTTTGTCGAAATCAGCGGCCGCCATAACTCCGGCGTGTTGCTGATCGAATACGACGAGCAGGCACAGCGATTGAAGCTGCCGGAGCGCTCGCGTGGCGATGAGCCGGCAGCTGCCGATGCTGCTGGCGCAGCGCCGTCGATCGCGGCGTTGAGCGAGCCTGCAGTCGTGCAGGGCGCTACCAGCGCAGATGGCATGGCAGCCGACGGCGTGCCGATGCGCACGGCATCGCCTGCGGCGGAGGAGACCTCGTCCGCGGCGCCGGAAACGCAGACTGGTCAGCGCAAGCCGGCCGTCGCGACGGCGAACAAGCAGAACAAGGCCGCCAAGAACGCCAGGACTGCATCTTCCACGCGCGCTGCGGCACAGTCTCGCGCAACGCAGACCAAGAAACCGACTTCGCGCACGCCAGCTGTGGCCAACATGCCGGCATCCGGCAAACGCACGGCGGACGCGTCGGCGGTGTCTTCAGGAGCCAGGTCCAACGTGGGCAAGACCACTCCGTCTTCAAACACGCCGGGCAAGCCGATTGCGGCCGCAAACGCATCCAACGCCACATCCAGGAAGGTCGCCGCTGCATCTGCGCCAGTGAAAAACACTGCCGCAGCCAAGCCACGTGCAACAGCTGCATCGACTGGTCAGCCAGCGCGTGGTGCCGGCAAGACATCTTCATCACGTGCGGCAGCGAAACCGTCGCCGGCCAAAAAGCGTGCCGCTAAGGCGAACGCCCCGCAGGCGCGCGGCAAGCGCTGAAGACAATCCACGGGCGACGCCATCTGCAGGTGGCGTCGCCGGTTCGACTACGCTGCGTTGGCAGCGGGTGCCAGTGATGAGTGCAGCAGATCCCAGCCCATCTTGCCGATCAGCACGATCACCAGCACCAGGAACAATTTGCGGATCAATGGCGTGCCGCCACGTAACGCCATCCGTGTGCCGGCCACCGCGCCAGCCACGTTCGCCGCCGCCATCGGCAGGCCGATCGCCAACATCACCTGCCCGCTGGGCAAGAAGAACGACAGCGCCGCAAGGTTGGTGGCCAGGTTGACCACCTTCGCCGCCGCCGAGGCGCGCAGGAAATCCAGCCCGAAAAAGCGAATGAACAGGAAGATCAGGAAGCTGCCCGTACCCGGGCCGAAGAACCCGTCGTAGAAGCCGATCGCCGCTCCCATCGCCAACGCGGTGGCCAGTTCGCGCCGGCCGATCTGACGTGGCCGATGCAGCGCGCCGAAGTCCTTCCTGATCAGCGTGTAGATCAGCATCGCGATCAGCAGCACCAGGATCAGCGGCCGCACCGCCTGCCTGGGCATCAGGCTGACGGCGGTCGCGCCCAGGAACGAGAACGTAAACGCTGCCGCGGTGGCATACAGCACCGGCCGCCACGGAAAGCGCACCGTGCGCGCGTATCGCCACGCCGACGCAGCGGTGCCGAACATCGCACTGAACTTGTTGGTGCCCAGAATCAGCGACGGCGCCTGCTGCGGCAGCGTGGCAAACAGGCCCGGCAGCTGGATCAATCCGCCGCCGCCGACCGCCGCATCCACCAACCCGGCCACGAACGCAATGCACAGCAGCCACGGCAATTCGGTGGGAATCAGTTCCAGCAAGACCACGCTCCGCGCAACGGGGGCGACAGCATAGCCGCCGCTCCCGCGTCCCGCTTCGCAATGCAATCCCCAATCCCCAATCCCATCCCGCACAATCCCCGCATGCCGACCACACCCACCGACCCCTGTCCCTGCGGCCGCCCGGCCGATTACGCACGTTGTTGCGGCCCGTATCACGCCGGTGCCGCCGCGCCCGACGCCGAGACGTTGATGCGCGCCCGCTACAGCGCCTACGTGCGCCGCGATGCTGCGTACCTGCTGGCCAGCTGGCATCCGTCCACGCGCCCGGCCGCGCTGTCGCTGGACGAAGGCGGGCGCACCACCTGGCTTGGCCTGAGCGTGCAGCGCACCCTCGAGACCGGCCCCGAGACGGCCGAGGTGGTCTTCCTGGCGCGCTATCGCATCGGTGGCGGCAGCGCAGTCCGCATGACCGAACACAGCCGTTTCGTGCGCGAGGCAGGTCACTGGTACTACCTCGACGCGCGCTGAGACCCACGCCCACCGTCCCACCCCAGCCCGACGTCGCCACCAACTGCGCCCCTCGATGCACCGCCCGCCAGGCCTGTTCAGCCCGACGAACGGTCTTCACGCCCGCCATTTGTCGACGCCGCGTTCGCAGCCGATCGCCGAAGCTTGCCGCGCAGGCGAACTCCGCCGCGGGGGGACTTGGATCATGGCAACCTTCAATCTCTGGCAGTGGGTGCTTCTGGCGGCGGTCGTGTTCGCGATCGTGCTGCCGGCGTGCGTGGCGACCGCACTGATTCGCTTCGGCCCGCGCCACGATGCGCCGCGCCATGCCCGCCCCCGCCGAGTGACCGACAACGCCCCATCCGCGCCGGCCCTGTCGATGCTGACCGGGATCACCGGCGACGGCAGCTGAGCGTCGGGCCGGCGGCCTCTCGCTCGCACCGAGCCGCCGGCCCCACCCAGGGACGCCTCACGTATCGCCCTCTGCACGCTTGTGACCTCCAGGTTGGCTATGCTCGGCGGCTCGACTTGCCGCGCAGGAGCACCTCACCGCATGACGTCTGTCCACCCGCCGGCCATCGCGCCATGACGCTGGCCCGGCGTGCATTGCCGTTCGTGTTGGGACTGCTGCCGCTGGCAGCCTCTGCCGATCCGGCCTTCGACCGCTGCCTGGCTGGCCTGCAGTCCCAGGCCGCTGCCAAGGGCGTGGACGCTGCCAGCTTTCAGCGCTTCACCGCCGGGCTGGCGCCCGATCCCAGCGTGCTGCCGCTGCTGGATGCGCAGCCCGAATTCACCACGCCCATCTGGGATTACCTGACCAGCCTGGTCGACAGCCAGCGTGTCAGCGACGGCCAGGCCGTGCTGGTTACCCACCGCGAGCTGCTTGCCCGCCTGTCCGAACAGACCGGCGTGGACCCGGCCACCATCGTGGCGGTGTGGGGCGTGGAGAGCGATTACGGCCGTGTCACCGGCAAGCGCCCGCTGCTGGTGTCGCTGGCCACGCTGTCGTGCGCAGGCCGCCGCCAGCCGTTCTTTCGCGGCGAATTCCTCGCCTTGCTCAGCCTGCTGCAGCAAGGCGATCTGTCGGCGGACGGACTCACCGGCTCCTGGGCCGGTGCGTTCGGGCAAACCCAGTTCATGCCCTCCACCTACGCCCGCATCGCCGTGGATGGCGACGGCGACGGCCGCCGCGATCTGGTGACCAGCATTCCCGATGCACTGGCCTCCACCGCCAACTACCTGGTCAAGGCCGGCTGGGAACGTGCCCGTCCGTGGGGCATGGAAGTCACCCTGCCGCGGGGCTTCGACGCCAGCAAGGCCGGGCGCACCCGCCGCCAGCCGCTGCAGGCCTGGCAACGCGCCGGCCTGCTCGGCACCGACGGCACACCGCTGGCACCGACCGGACTGCCGGCAGAAACGCCGGCCGCCTTGCTGCTGCCGGCCGGCGCCACTGGCCCGGCGTTCCTGGTGTTTGGCAACTACGACGCGATCTATGCCTACAACGCCGCCGAAAGTTACGCACTGTCCATCGCCCTGCTCGCCGATCGCCTGCGTGGCGGCCCCGGCCTGATCGCGGCCTGGCCCACCGACGATCCCGGCCTGGGCCGGCCCGAACGGCGCGAACTGCAGCAGTTGCTGCTCGCCCGTGGCTACCAGATCGGCGAGGCCGACGGCATGGTCGGCAGTGCCACCCGCCGCGCCATCCAGGTCGAGCAGACCCGCCTGGGCCTGCAACCGGCCGACGGCCGCCCCGGCCAACGCATCCTCACCGCCCTGCGCGCCGCCCCGCCAGTTACCGGCGCCACCGCCATGCGCGCCACCGCGTTCAAGCTGCCGGCCGCATACCCGGCCTTCGCCCACTCCCCCAGCGTCCACAAGGCATCCCCCATGTCCGACACCACCGGCCTGACCACAGGCGATTTCCACGGGTTTCCGTCGCTGCTGATCGACACCCCGTTCTCCACCGCCGCCATCAGCCTGTTCGGCGGTCAGTTGCTCTCGTTCGTGCCCAAGGGCGGACAGGACGTGATGTGGCTCTCGCCCATTGCCAAGCAACCGCCTACCCCGATCCGCGGCGGCGCGCCGGTGTGCTGGCCGTATTTCGGCCGCCAGGACCAGACCGGCGACGTCCCCGCCCACGGCTTCGTGCGCACCGTGGCCTGGCAACTCACCGAAAGCCGCCGCGAAGACGACGGCACCGTGGTGCTCACGCTCACCCCGCCGCGTTTCGACGACCTGGCGCTGCGCCTGCGCATGACCCTGCGCATCGGCCGCACGCTGGAGCAACGCCTGATCACCGAAAACACCAGCGCCGCCCCGGTGCGTTTCACCCAGGCGCTGCACAACTATTTCCGTGTCGGCGACGCGCTCAAGGTCAGCGTGCAGGGCCTGGACGGCCTGGACTATCTCGATAAGTACGAGAACTACGCCACCGTTCACCGCCAGCAAGGCGACTGGAGCCTGCGCGACCCACGCGACCCCGGCCGCAGCGACCGCATCTACACCAATGCCGGCGGCCGCTACACGCTCACCGACCCGGTGCTCGGCCGCCGCATCGTCATCGCTACCGAAGGCAGCCGCTCGCTGGTGGCCTGGAACCCGGGCCAAGAGGCCGGCAGGCAGATGGCCGACGTGGGCGAGGGCTGGCGCGACTACGTCTGCCTGGAAGCGGCCAATGCCGGCCCGGACGTGATCGAACTCGCTCCCGGCGCCAGCCACACCCTGACCCAGACCATCAGCGTCGAGTAAGCGCAACAATCGCCTCCCGATCGGGCAAAGCCCACGCTGTTTTCAGAATACGAAAGCAGCAGCAACGACTCGCTTCTTCCACCGGAACATTGCCCTGCTCTATGGGGGAGAAGGTGCCCGAAGGGGCGGATGAGGGTACGAACGAAGCCTGGTGGAGGCCGAGCGCACATGTCGCTTCGCCCCGTACCTCACCCAACCCCTCTCCCGCAGGAGAGGGGCTTTCAGTAGAGGGGACCTCGGGCGCATCAGACGACAGCCCACCCCAACCCCACCATTCAATCCACCGCTACACTCGCCGCTTCGCCCAACTGCGCCGCGCGATGTCCCTCTCTCCCGATTCCGCTCCCGTCCCCGGGCGCCGCCGCGCCGCGCTGATCTTCATCTTCATCACCGTCCTGATCGACGTGCTGTCCTTCGGGGTGATCATTCCGGTACTTCCGGATCTGGTGCGCCACTTCACCGGCGGCGACTACGTGGTGGCCGCCGGCTGGATCGGCTGGTTCGGTTTCCTGTTCGCTGCCATCCAGTTCGTCTGCTCGCCATTGCAGGGCGCGCTCTCCGATCGCTTCGGTCGCCGCCCGGTGATCCTGCTCTCGTGCCTGGGCCTGGGCCTGGACTTCATCCTGATGGCCATTGCCCACAGCCTGCCGATGCTGCTGCTGGCACGGGTCATCTCCGGCGTGTGCTCGGCCAGCTTCTCCACCGCCAATGCCTACATCGCCGATGTCACCCCACCGGACAAACGCGCCGGCGCATTCGGCATGCTCGGTGCCGCCTTCGGCATCGGCTTTGTCGCCGGCCCGTTGATCGGCGGTTGGCTGGGCAGCATCGGGTTGCGCTGGCCGTTCTGGTTTGCTGCCGGGCTTGCCCTGTTGAACGTGCTGTATGGCTGGTTCGTGCTGCCCGAATCGCTGCCCGCCGAACGTCGTACCGCGCGGCTGGACTGGTCGCACGCCAATCCGCTGGGCGCGCTCAAGCTGCTGCGCCGCTACCCGCAGGTGTTCGGCCTGGCGTCGGTGGTGTTCCTGGCCAACTTGGCGCACTACGTCTATCCCAGCATTTTCGTGCTGTTCGCCGGCTACCAATACCATTGGGGCCCGCGCGAAGTGAGCTGGGTGCTGGCCGGGGTCGGTGTCTGCAGCATCATCGTCAATGCGTTGCTGGTCGGCCGCCTGGTGCGCCGGCTCGGCGAACGCCGCGCGTTGCTGCTGGGGCTGGGCTGCGGGGTGATCGGCTTCATCATCTATGGGCTGGCCGACAGCGGCACTGCCTTCCTGATCGGTGTGCCGATCAGTGCGTTGTGGGCCATCGCCGCACCGTCCGCGCAGGCCCTGATCACCCGTGAGGTCGGCGCCGACGCGCAAGGTCGCGTGCAGGGCGCGCTCACCGGCCTGGTCAGCCTGGCCGGTATCGCCGGTCCATTGTTGTTCGCCAATGTCTTCGCCTGGTTCATCGGCAGCGGTGCACCGCTGCATCTGCCGGGCGCGCCGTGGTTGCTGGCCGCTGTGCTGCTGGCCGCAGGCTGGGGCATGGCCTGGAAACGGGCTGCGCGCGGCGCCGGCACCAGCCCCGCGGCGCAGCCGTGAAGCCAACCTATTCAGCTTGCGCTCGCGTCTGCTTTTTCTGATTTGCGCAGGCACTGCTAGGCTGGTGTCCTTCGTGCCGCGGCACCGCTTTGAGCTCCTATGGTTTCCGACGTCCTGGCAGTTCCGCCATCGGCTGCGCTCGCACTGCGCCACGCCACCCAGGATGCCCATCGCCTGGTCGAAGCAGTGCCGCTGATGCAGGCGTTAGCGCAGGGGCGGGTCGATTCGGCCGCCTATGTGCAGATCCTGCGCCGCCACCATGCCTTGCTGAGCGGCTTCGAAGCGCAACTCGGCAACTGGCTGGCCACCCTGGTCGGCAACGGCTGGCATTACCGCCGTCGGGTGCCGGCACTGCGCGATGACCTGCGCGCGCTCGGCCAGCAACCGGATCTGCCGGCCGCACTGCCCGCCACTGCCGACGATGCCGCGCGCTGGGGCATGTTGTACGTCATCGAAGGCTCGCAGCTCGGTGGACGGGTGATCGCACGCAGCGTGCGCAAGCAGCAGCCCGCGCTGGCCGGCGCCCTGCGCTATTTCGAGATGGCCGACGACGACCCGGCCGGCTGGCGCCGCTTCCAGGCAGCGCTGGACCGACGCCTGGCCACCCCATCCGCACGCGACGCCGCCATCGACGGCGCGCAGGCCATGTTCGCCCACTTCCATACCTGCCTCGCAGCGGAGCCACAGCCGTGAATCAGTCCACCGAACCTCTGGATATGGATGTCTGCGCGCGGGAACCGATCCATATTCCCGGCCTGATCCAGCCTTACGGCGTGTTGCTGGTGATCGAACCGGCCGATGGCCGCATCGTGCAGGCCAGCAGCACCGCCGCCGATCTGCTCGGCGTGCCGATGGATGCCCTGCTGGGCATGCCGTACACCCAGGTGCTGGAACTGCCCGATGCGCAACCATTTGCAGTAGACGATCAACCGCAGCACCTGCTGCACGCCGATGTGCGCTTCCCGCAGCGCAGCGCGCCGACCGATCATCCCTGGGTGGCCGCCTGGCATCTATATCCGGAGCAATGGCTGATTGAAATCGAGCCGCGCGACGCGCGCCTGATGGATGTCACCCTGCGCGAAGCGCTGCCGCTGTTGCGCAGCATCGAGCGCGATGCGGGCATCAACGAGGCGGCGGTGCGCGCGGCCAAGGGCCTGCGCAGCATGATCGGCTTCGACCGGGTGATGGTCTATCGCTTCGACGAAGAGTGGAATGGCGACGTCATCGCCGAAGCGCGCCAGCCCGAACTGGAAGCCTATCTGGGCCTGCATTACCCGGCCAGCGACATCCCGGCGCAGGCACGCGCGCTGTACCTGCGCAACCGCGTGCGCCAGATCGCCGATGTGCGGTACCAGCCGTCGCCGATCCAGCCCACCTTGCATCCGCGCCTGGGCACCCCGGTGGATCTGAGCGATGTCAGCCTGCGCAGCGTCTCGCCGGTGCACTTGGAATACCTGGCCAACATGGGCGTCAGCGCCACCCTCGTGTCCTCGATCGTGGTCAACGATGCGCTCTGGGGGCTGATTTCCTGTCACCACTACAGCCCGCACTTCACCAGCCATGCCATGCGCGATGCCACCGATGCGGTGACCCGCGCGCTGGCCGGGCGCATCGGCGCGCTACAGGCGGTGGGGCGGGCGCGGCTGGAGTCGGTGCTGCTCACCATCCGCGAAAAGCTGATCACCGACTTCAACGACGCCGAGCACCTGACCGTGGACATGCTCGCCGACATGGCCCCGGACCTGATGGACGTGGTCGACGCCGATGGCGTGGCAATCTTCCACGGCAACGAAATCAGCCGTCATGGCAGCGTGCCGGATGCAGAGGCGTTGCGCCGCATCCGCGACCACATCGAATCCGAGCATCACGACGCCCTGCGCGAGGATGCGGTCGGTGCCCTGCATGTGGACGCCATCGGCGAGGTGTTCCCTGAGCTGGCCGACCTCGCTCCGCTGGCCGCCGGCTTCATCTTCGTGCCGCTGATGCCGCAATCGCGTAGCGCCCTGTTGTGGACCCGCCGCGAGCAGGTGCAGCAGGTCAAATGGGCCGGCAACCCGCAGCTGGCCAAGCTGCAGGACATCCCCAACTCGCGGCTGTCGCCACGCAAGAGTTTCGATCTGTGGCAGCAGACCGTGCGCGGCCGCGCACGGCGCTGGTCGCCGCTGCATCTGGAATCGGCGCGCAGCCTGCGTGTGCTGATCGAACTGATGGAACGCAAGCGCTTCCAGCAGGATTTCACCCTGCTCGAAGCCTCGCTGTCGCGGCTGCGCGACGGAGTGGCCATCATCGAACGCGGTGCCAAGGGCGCCGCGCACCGGCTGATGTTCGTCAACCCGGCGTTCGCCGAACTCAGCCAGACCGAAGTGGCCGAGTTGATCGGTTGCGACATCCTCGCTTTGCTGGCCGACGATGCCGCACGTGGCAAGGTCGAACTGTTCGAAGAGGCGCTACGCCTGGGTCGCGCCGCCTATGTCACCTTGCCGCTGCGCACCCGCGATGGTGCACCGGTGTATCGCCAGTTCCATCTCGAACCCTTGCCCAGCCCCAGCGGCGTCACTGCGCACTGGCTGCTGCAGTTGCGCGACCCGGAGTAAGAGCGCTGCGATCACCGGCAGGCGGCCAGCGCATGCGTCTGCCGCACTTGGTGCTCCATCAGCGGGCACGCACGCTAAGGCGCTGGCTTCGTCCGCAATGCCAGCAATGTGATCGTTCCGGCCACCAGGCCCCAGAACGCCGCGCCGATCCCGACCAGCGTCAGCCCGGAGGCGGTGACCAGAAAGGTGATCAACGCCGCTTCGCGTTCGCTGTCCTCGCGCAATGCCGCCGCCAGGCTATTGCCGATGGTGCCTAGCAGCGCGATCCCGGCAATGGCCATCACCAGTTCACGCGGGAAGGCCGCAAACACCGCTGCCACGGTCGCACCGAACAACCCGACCAGCAGGTAGAACACGCCCGCGCTGACCGCAGCGGTGTAGCGCCGCGCCGGATCTTCATGCGCTTCGCGACCCATGCAGATCGCCGCCGTAATCGCCGCCAGATTCAACGCAAAGCCACCGAACGGCGCCAGCACCGCATTGACCGCACCGATCCAGCCGACCGTCGGTGAGATCGGCACCGCATAGCCGGACGCCCGGATCACAGCCACGCCCGGCACGTTCTGCGAGGCCATGGTCACCACGAACAACGGAATCGCCAGGCCGAACAGCGCCGCCCACGATAGCGACGGCACTACCAGCACCGGGTGGGCCAGTTGCAACTGCACCGCCTCCAACCGCAGCAGCCCGCCGCTGGCAGCCATCGCAATACCCACCAACAAGGTCGCAATCACCGCATAGCGCGCGAACCAGCGCCGCCCGCCCAGGTAGGTCGCCAACATCGCCAGCGCCAGCAACAGCTGGCTCTGCATCGCCACAAAGATGTCCAGGCCGAAGCGCAACAACACGCCGGCCAGCATCCCGGAGGCAAGCGAGACCGGAATCCGCCGGATCGCGCGTTCGAACAATCCCGAAAACCCGGCCACCATCCCCAACACCGCGGCCACCACAAATGCACCGACCGCTTCGCCTAACGGCACTCCGGCTGCACTGCCGATCAGCATCGCCGCGCCCGGCGTGGACCAGGCCGTGACCACCGGCACGCGGTAGCGCAGCGACAAGCCGATACACGT
>NZ_CM191263.1:4400000-4880000 GCF_041475715.2 Xanthomonas sp. NCPPB 3583 | reverse complement strand
TCGGGCGTCCTCACAAATTACCTGCATTCAGAGATGCGTATCGGCACAGGCCGGTATGCGAAAGTCCCATCATGGGGCCTTAGCTCAGCTGGGAGAGCACCTGCTTTGCAAGCAGGGGGTCGTCGGTTCGATCCCGACAGGCTCCACCATTTGAGTGAAACGACTTTGGGTCTGTAGCTCAGGTGGTTAGAGCGCACCCCTGATAAGGGTGAGGTCGGTGGTTCGAGTCCTCCCAGACCCACCACTCTGAATGTAGTGCACACTTAAGAATTTATATGGCTCAGCGTTGAGGCTGAGACATGTTCTTTTATAACTTGTGACGTAGCGAGCGTTTGAGATATCTATCTAAACGTGTCGTTGAGGCTAAGGCGGGGACTTCGAGTCCCTAAATAATTGAGTCGTATGTTCGCGTTGGTGGCTTTGTACCCCACACAACACGGCATATGACCCTGAGGCAACTTGGGGTTATATGGTCAAGCGAATAAGCGCACACGGTGGATGCCTAGGCGGTCAGAGGCGATGAAGGACGTGGTAGCCTGCGAAAAGTGTCGGGGAGCTGGCAACAAGCTTTGATCCGGCAATATCCGAATGGGGAAACCCACTGCTTCGGCAGTATCCTGCAGTGAATTCATAGCTGCTGGAAGCGAACCCGGTGAACTGAAATATCTAAGTAACCGGAGGAAAAGAAATCAACCGAGATTCCCTAAGTAGTGACGAGCGAACGGGGAGCAGCCCTTAAGCTGGAATGGCTTTAGAAAAACAATCTGGAAAGATTGGCCATAGAAGGTGATAGCCCTGTATTTAAAAGGGCCACTCCAGTGAAGACGAGTAGGGCGGGGCACGTGAAACCCTGTCTGAATATGGGGGGACCATCCTCCAAGGCTAAATACTCCTGACCGACCGATAGTGAACCAGTACCGTGAGGGAAAGGCGAAAAGAACCCCGGAGAGGGGAGTGAAATAGATCCTGAAACCGTGTGCGTACAAGCAGTAGGAGCTCGCAAGAGTGACTGCGTACCTTTTGTATAATGGGTCAGCGACTTACTGTTCGTGGCAAGCTTAACCGTATAGGGGAGGCGAAGGGAAACCGAGTCTGATAAGGGCGCATAGTCGCGGGCAGTAGACCCGAAACCGGGTGATCTAGTCATGGCCAGGGTGAAGGTGCCGTAACAGGTACTGGAGGCCCGAACCCACGTCTGTTGCAAAAGACGGGGATGAGCTGTGATTAGGAGTGAAAAGCTAATCGAACCCGGAGATAGCTGGTTCTCCTCGAAAGCTATTTAGGTAGCGCCTCATATGTATCCTCTCGGGGGTAGAGCACTGTTATGGCTAGGGGGTCATCGCGACTT
This sequence comes from Xanthomonas sp. NCPPB 3583, assembly GCF_041475715.2. Taxonomy (NCBI): domain Bacteria; kingdom Pseudomonadati; phylum Pseudomonadota; class Gammaproteobacteria; order Lysobacterales; family Lysobacteraceae; genus Xanthomonas; species Xanthomonas sp. NCPPB 3583. The sequence continues at coordinate 4,878,652 of NZ_CM191263.1, read as the reverse complement.
ACCAAACCATTGCAAACTCCGAATACCGAGACGGACTGTATGGGAGACACACGGCGGGTGCTAACGTCCGTCGTGAAAAGGGAAACAACCCAGACCCACAGCTAAGGTCCCAAATTCACTGCTAAGTGGAAAACGATGTGGAAAGGCATAGACAGCCAGGAGGTTGGCTTAGAAGCAGCCACCCTTTAAAGAAAGCGTAATAGCTCACTGGTCGAGTCGGTCTGCGCGGAAGATTTAACGGGGCTAAGCAGTGAACCGAAGCTTGGGGTGCATAAAACTTGTTTTATGCGCGGTAGAGGAGCGTTCCGTAAGCCTGCGAAGGTGGATTGAGAAGTCTGCTGGAGGTATCGGAAGTGCGAATGCTGACATGAGTAACGATAATGCGGGTGAAAAGCCCGCACGCCGAAAGCCCAAGGTTTCCTTGCGCAACGTTAATCGACGCAGGGTTAGTCGGTCCCTAAGGCGAGGGCGAAAGCCGTAGTCGATGGGAAGCAGGTTAATATTCCTGCACCTCGCGTGAGTGCGATGGAGGGACGGAGAAGGTTAGGTGTACCGGGCGTTGGTTGTCCCGGGGAAAGGCGGTAGGTTTGGATCTTTGGCAAATCCGGGATCCTTTAAGACCGAGCACCGAGACGAGCCTTTATGGCGAAGTCACTGATACCACGCTTCCAGGAAAAGCTCCTAAGCTTCAGCTCACGAAGACCGTACCGTAAACCGACACAGGTGGGTAGGATGAGAATTCTCAGGCGCTTGAGAGAACTCGGGTGAAGGAACTAGGCAACATGGCACCGTAACTTCGGGAGAAGGTGCACCCTTTTTGGTGGCTCGTGCGAGCTATAGCTGAAGAGGGTCGCAGAAACCAGGCCGCTGCGACTGTTTATCAAAAACACAGCACTCTGCAAACACGAAAGTGGACGTATAGGGTGTGACGCCTGCCCGGTGCTGGAAGGTTAATTGATGGGGTCAGCCGCAAGGCGAAGCTCTTGATCGAAGCCCCAGTAAACGGCGGCCGTAACTATAACGGTCCTAAGGTAGCGAAATTCCTTGTCGGGTAAGTTCCGACCTGCACGAATGGCGTAACGACAGCGGCGCTGTCTCCACCCGAGACTCAGTGAAATTGAAATCGCTGTGAAGATGCAGCGTTCCCGTGGCAAGACGGAAAGACCCCGTGAACCTTTACTATAGCTTTACACTGAACGTTGAGTTCGTCTGTGTAGGATAGGTGGGAGGCTATGAAACTGTGGCGCTAGCTGCAGTGGAGCCATCCTTGAAATACCACCCTGTCGTGCTTGACGTTCTAACCTAGGTCCGTTATCCGGATCAGGGACCGTGTATGGTGGGTAGTTTGACTGGGGCGGTCTCCTCCTAAAGAGTAACGGAGGAGCACGAAGGTACGCTCAGCGCGGTCGGACATCGCGCACTGTGTGCAAAGGCATAAGCGTGCTTGACTGCAAGATCGACGGATCAAGCAGGTACGAAAGTAGGTCTTAGTGATCCGGTGGTTCTGTATGGAAGGGCCATCGCTCAACGGATAAAAGGTACTCCGGGGATAACAGGCTGATACCGCCCAAGAGTTCATATCGACGGCGGTGTTTGGCACCTCGATGTCGGCTCATCACATCCTGGGGCTGTAGTCGGTCCCAAGGGTATGGCTGTTCGCCATTTAAAGTGGTACGCGAGCTGGGTTCAGAACGTCGTGAGACAGTTCGGTCCCTATCTGCCATGGGCGTTGGAAGTTTGAGAGGGGCTGCTCCTAGTACGAGAGGACCGGAGTGGACGAACCTCTGGTGTTCCGGTTGTCACGCCAGTGGCATTGCCGGGTAGCTATGTTCGGAAGCGATAACCGCTGAAAGCATCTAAGCGGGAAGCGCGCCTCAAGATGAGACTTCCCGGGGCACAAGCCCCCTAAAGGAACCATGTAGACTACGTGGTTGATAGGTCAGGTGTGTAAGTACAGCAATGTATTGAGCTAACTGATACTAATGATCCGTGCGGCTTGACCATATAACCTCAAGTTGCCTTGGTCCCAACGAACGTTGGTAGATCATCAAATGCAAGCTACGTCACAAGTTAACTCTGCGAGACTGGGCGCCTTGATCCGTTTCTTGGATGGCGACGCTCCAACCGTCTCCCTGGTGAAATTAGCGCTGTGGAACCACCCGATCCCATCCCGAACTCGGAAGTGAAACGCAGCTGCGCCGATGGTAGTGTGGCTCAAGCCATGCGAGAGTAGGTCATCGCCAGGGGCTTTACCCCGAAACCCTCAGTCCAAACGGACTGAGGGTTTCTTTTTTGCGCAAGCGCTGGGCTGCGCCGCGCGTAAATGCGCCTTGCATTCCGCCCCGCTTGCCGACCGGTACCGATGTCGTGCTGTGCGTGCAGTACCGCTCGCCACACAAGCCACGCGCTCATCTCTTGGAGAAAAGGGCGCGATCCATCTGTTGGCCAAATAACCTGCCTGGCCAATGCCAGATGCACGGGTGCGGTAATGGCTGGAGCTGATAACAGACATCGCCCATGACAGCCTCGCTCGGCCGACGTCCTAGTGCGCATATCCTCGATACAAAGAACGGCCTGGAGCGGATCGATCACGCATCAGTGATGGGCCCCACATCCTTGGTGAGACAAGACGCAAGGAGGACGTTTCACATATCCAGTCCCAGAAACTGGATCGCCAACGCAGGGCTCAGCATTACATCGCTGCGCCATTGATCGGCTCCACGCGGTGCAGTCGAAGAACGCGTAGATGCGAGCCAGAAACGCAAGGGCCGCCGCTGCGAAAGATCAGCAGGTCACGTCGAAACGAATCGTGATCCGATATCTTCAGTTCACGGTATGACGTGGAAGTAGCGCTTCTATCAGGCGGGCAAGGCAGGGATAGACCAGCGATGGCACGCCGGCAGCGTCGCATTGATTGCATTTGAGTGTTTCGACCCCATTAGCTGCCTTGCCGGTATGTGACCGGCGCTTGTTGGATGCGCTGATGCCCGAGTTGCCCGAGGTCGAAACGACGTTGCGTGGCCTGTCGCCGCATCTGGTTGGGCAGCGGATCCATGGCGTGATCCTGCGTCGGCCCGATTTGCGCTGGCCGATTCCCGAGCAGATCGAGCGCTTGCTCCCCGGCGCTACCATTACCAACGTGCGCCGACGCGCGAAATATCTGTTGATCGATACAGATGCGGGCGGCAGCGCGCTGTTGCATCTGGGGATGTCCGGAAGTCTGCGGGTGCTGCCAGGCGACACCCTGCCGCGGGCGCATGACCATGTGGATATCAGTCTGCAGAACGGGCGCGTGCTGCGCTTCAACGATCCGCGTCGCTTTGGCTGCCTGCTGTGGCAATCCGGCACACAAACCCATGAGTTGCTCGCTGCGCTTGGTCCAGAACCATTATCGGACGCATTTACTGGCGATTATCTCCACGCACTGGCACAAGGGCGGCGTGCCGCCGTCAAAACCTTTTTGATGGATCAGGCCGTGGTTGTCGGGGTTGGAAATATCTACGCTGCCGAAAGCCTGCATCGGGCGGGAATCAGTCCGCTGCGCGAGGCGGGAAAAGTGTCGCTGGCGCGGTATCGGCGTCTGGCTGACGCAGTGAAAGACATCCTGGCGTATGCCATCCAACGCGGCGGGACTACCTTGCGCGACTTCATCAGCCCGGATGGTGCGCCTGGCTATTTCGAGCAGGAACTCTCTGTGTACGGGCGCGAAGGCGAGGCCTGCAAGCAATGTGGGCGGGTGTTGAAGCACGCGACGATTGGTCAACGCGCCACGGTGTGGTGCGGGAGCTGTCAGCGATAAGCGCGATATCGCGCCGACGCGGTGTTTGAGCACTGGTACTCTCGCGATCGTGTCACGATCGTTGCCGCGCAAGTCACAACAAAGCGACTCCGAGCAACTCTCCATATGGCTCGCCTGCGGGCGTGCGACACGCGTCTGCTCTGCGCAATGCTGTGACGGTCGACGCGGCTCTCTTGGGCACCGTAGCTTTCGGCATGCACTGGCTGGTTGCGACGCATGCGGTCGGGCCGCCCGAGACTACTGAATCGATCGCTGTACCGCACCCGTAAAGCGGCCAGCTAGCTGCAAGAATTCTCGCGATCGTTACGCTCGCTCTGGATACCGGCATCGGGCGTGCGCTCCAACCTGCATGCATGTCCGGGCGCAGGTGCCGACCGCACGGAAACCCTCTTCTGCTCGAGTCCGTCGAGAGTGCTCAGCGCCCAACGTGGCCAGTTCTCCAGGCAAACATAGTGCGACATCGCACCTGAGCTGCAGCGGAGGTGCAGCAAGCAGCCGCGAGCAGCGGTGTCCTGGTGTCCAGGTAGGCGGCGGGCCACAATCGTGAAGTCCTCATGTGGAAGCGCTGTATGTCCAGCCCCCGACAGCTTGTCATTCCTCTGATCCTTATCGGTGCATGTGCGCTGGTAGCGATGCCGTCGACCGGCGCGATGACGCCCTCTTCGAGCGCGGCAGCTGCCGTAGAGCGTCTCCACTTGAAGACCAACGCGATAGAGCTGAGCGTCACGCCGGCATTTGGCGGGCGCGTGCTGTCGTTCCATCTGCGCGGCCAGCCCAACGTGTTGAAGGTCGGTGCGGCAGTGGAGCAACAGCCTGCGCCCGAGGTGTCGGCCACTGCGGGGGATATTCCCTATTTCGGCCATGATGTGTGGGTCGGGCCGCAGAGTCAGTGGTGGTTGCACCAGCAGCTCAACCACGAGCGTCAGGCGGCGGCCGCGGTGTGGCCGCCGGATCCGTATCTGTCCCTGGCGCAGACGCGCGTCAGCATACGTCGTCATGACATGGTGGAATTTGAAGGGGTGCCCAGCCCGCTGACCGGGGTGCAATTGCGCAAGCAGATCAAACGTTCTGCAGCGCGTGCGGACACCGTCGACATCCAGGCCAGCGCACGCAATATCCGCGCGCAGCCAATTGCCTGGGATCTTTGGTTCAATACGCGGGTTGCGGCAACGACGCGGGTGTTTGTGCCCGTTGCCGCTGCTGCGGATATCCGGCTGCAGCCGCCGCGCGAGCCCGGCACGATTGCGCCGCGCTATCAGCATGAGCGCGGCCTGCTCGCGCTGCGCGCCGATACGCGTCCAGACCAATTGATCCAGCGCGGCAAGCTATTGCTGCAGCCGTCGGCAGGATGGATGGCCGGGTTCGCAGGCGGGCAGGTCTTGGTGATTCGCTTCGCGCATCAACCGCTGTCGGCGATCCATCCCGAGCAAGGCCAGGTGGAGTTGTATCTGGATGCGCCACCCCGGCATCCGGAACAGGGATTGCTGGAAATGGAGGTGCACGCGCCGTATCGGCAGCTTGCGCCAGGTGCGCAAATGCAGGCACAGGAGCAGTGGACGCTGCTGCGCTATACCGGGCCGGATGAGGAACAGGCGCAGCGGCGGTTCCTTTGCAGCCACGCCAACGCGCTGGCGCTGGCCAATGCGTGCGATGCGTCGCCTGCGCCTCGCTGAGATGCGCATTCACGTCGATGCCGGGCTGTGGCTATGATGTCGCCCATTCCCTGACCAGATCGATGCGCATGCAACGACGCCACTTCCTGAAGAATGCTGCTGCCGCATTGGCCGCGCTCGGTTTGCCGACGTTGCCGCAGTGGGCGCTGGCGGCCAAGGCCGTTGGCCTGCGTCGACTCGGGCAACCGCAACCCTTCGACTACGCCTGGTTGAAAGGGCAGGCGCGCGCGCTGGCGAAGGCGCCTTACAAAAGTCACAAGCAGGTATTGCCGGGGCCGCTTGAGGCGCTGAACTGGGATCAGTATCAGTCCATCCGCTACCGCCAGGACCACGCGTTGTGGGCCGATGGCAACGGCAAATTCCAGGCCAAGTTCTTCCACCTGGGACTGTATTTCCATACCCCGGTGCACATTTACGACATCGTCGATGGCAAGGCACAGCAACTGGCCTACGACCCGGCGGCATTCGATTACGGCCGCAGCGGGCTGGGCGGCAAGCAATTGCCAAAGGATCTGGGCTTTGCCGGTTTCCGGCTCAACACACGCAAGGACACCGAACGCGACTTCTCGGCATTCCTGGGTGCAAGCTATTTCCGTGCGGTCGGCAAGGAAGGCCAGTATGGGCAGTCGGCACGCGGGCTGGCCATCGATACCGGTACCGGCGGGCCGGAAGAGTTTCCGGATTTCATCGCCTATTACCTGGAGCAGCCGGCCGACGATTCGGACACGGTGGTGGTGTACGGCTTGCTGGATTCGCCCAGCGTTGCCGGCGCGTACCGCTTCGCCATCACCAATGGCGATGTGCTGCTGATGGATATCGACAGCGCGCTGTACCCACGCAAGGCGATCGAGCGGCTGGGTATCGGCCCGTGCACCAGCATGTACCAGGTCGGCGAAAACGATAACCGGATGGACTGGGATTGGCGTCCGGAAATTCACGACACCGATGGCCTGGCGATGTGGACCGGCGGCGGCGAATGGATCTGGCGCCCGTTATGCAACCCGCCGCATCTGCGTTTCAACATGTTCGTCGACGAGAACCCGCGTGGGTTCGGGCTGCTGCAGCGCGACCGCAACTTCGACCATTACCAGGACGATGGCGTGTTTTACGAAAAGCGCCCGTGCCTGTGGGTGGAACCCAAGAGTGGTTGGGGCAAGGGCTCGGTGCAGCTGGTCGAGATTCCGACCGTGGACGAGACCTTCGACAACATCGTGGCGTTCTGGAACCCGCAAGCCAAGCCGCAGCCGGGGCAGGAACTGCTGATGGGCTACCGGCTGTACTGGGGCGCGCAGCCGCCGGCCAGCTCGCCGTTGGCGCATTGCGTGGCGACCCGAACCGGCCTCGGCGGCATCGTCGGGCAAAAACGCAGCCATTTCTCCTGGCGCTTTGCGGTGGATTTTGCCGGCGGCGAACTGGCCGCGCTGGCGAAGGACCCAAAGGCCAAGGTGGAGGCGGTGTTGCAGGTGTCGCGCGGCACCACTGAAATCGTGTCGGCGCGCCCGCTGCACGAGCTCAAGGGCTATCGGGCGATGTTCGACCTGGTGCCGCCGGACGAGGGCACCCAGCAGATCGATATCCGCCTGTATCTGCGCGCCAATGGCAAACCGCTCACCGAAACCTGGTTGTACCAGTGGACGCCGCCGCCGCCGAGCGAGCGCAAGATTTACTGAGAAGCGCCGGGCGGGGCGGCCGGCGACGCTTGTTGCGGGCATCGGGGGGCCAGCTGCGGCATGCAGCATGCGGTTGGAGCGCCATCTGTTGGCGGACGTGTTTGCGGACGATCGTCGCTGCGTGAGGCACTCAGGCCGGCGCCGAGGTGCCGACCAGGTGCAGTCGTCCGCGCGGACGTGTGCAGGCCAGCTCCACGCGGAAGCAGGTGCCGTCCTTGCCGCTGATGATGCGTAATTCGCCTTGATGGGCCTTTGCGATCTGCGCTGCCATATGCAGGCCCAGATCGACATCCGGTAGCGCACGTCCGCCGGTATGCACATGGGTGGAAGCGTGCAGCACATCCAGCCGCCGTGGATCGATCCCATCCAGATTGCAGACTTCGATGCGTAGCCGGCCATGTTCGGTGACCGCGACCGCCTTGATCAGCGAACTTTGCGGCCCTTGCACGACGGCGTTGATCATCAGGCTGCCGAACATCTGCGCCAGCCGGATCGCATCGCCGTGCACCGGCTCGTCGATGGCCACATGCGTGGACAGCACCTGGTTGGGGTAGGCGGCGCGGGTTTCGTCCACGACCTGGGAGAGTGCATCGAGCAGGTCGCTCCCGTCGCCGTAGTCCAGCTGCAACCAATCGAGTTCGATGCCGCGAGCGAAATCGCAGGCGAAATCGATCAGTTCTTCCATGCGCCGCAGGCTACGCTGCAGCGAGCGGATGGAGCTGCCGTAGCGATGGTCGAGTTGGTCGATGGACAGCATATCCACCACCGCATGCATGGACTGCAATGGGTTGCGCAGGTCGTGCCCGAGAATGCCGATGAATTCTTCGCGCAAGCGCGCCGAGGCGCCAACACGGCCCAGTTCGCTGCGGGCGCGCCGCGATTCCAGCGCGCTTTCTTCGGCGCGTTGCTCGGCCTGGATCTGTGCGGCCAGCAACTGTGCGAGCAGTTCGACCTTTTCCACCAGCGGTGCGTCCATGACGCGCGGCTGCGGATCCAGCGCGCACAAGGTGCCGAACACGCTGCCATCGTCGAACCTGATCGGCACCGAGACGTAGCTCTCGAAGCCGTAGAGCCGCGGCGAGGGATGATCGCGGTAGACCGGGTCATCCGATGCGTGCCCGAACCACACCGCATTGCCTTTTACCCGTACGCTGTCGCAAAACGTGGTGGCCAGCGGAAGTTCGTCGCCCGGACGCAGGCCAAAGGACAGTGCATCGTGCACCTGGCAGGTGATCCAGCGCGCGTCGGTGACGCGGGCGACGGCGGCAAATCCCATCCCGGTCAGGCGGGTGAGCACGCTCAACACGTCGGCGACCGAGGAGAGCCGGCCAACACGCGCGATATCGGCGCGCAAGGCGGGAGGCAGTGGATCCATGAGTGCCTCCAAAGAGTGGACGCTTGCCAGTTTACAGGACCGCGGTTGCGCCCGGTTGCGTGGTGCGCCGCTGTCTCACAGGCGCCACGATACGCCTGTCTGACGGCGCCCGCGACGCCGGCGTGACCGCATGCCCGCACGGGTTTAGCAACGCCTGCAAAGCGTATAGAGCGTGGCCGGCGGTCGCGGCTGGCTGTCGACGAACGCGGTGCCGCACCGTGTGCTGATGTGTGGTTGTAGCCGCTGGCGCCAGTGCGGCCGTGAGCGTTTGGTGCTGGCGAACGACCAACGGCGATGTGCAAGCCCTGCTTCCAGCGCAATACCGCAGCGCGAACGAGGATGCGCGCACACGCTGCTCCGGGCAGTGCTGTCCTGGATGCACCACGGCAGCGCGGATGGCCGCGAGTGCGTTACCAGGCCCCGGCGCTAGGCGACGGGCAGCGGCAAGGCGATCTGCAGCGGATCGATGCGGCCTTCGCCACGCATGATCTTCTTGAACTCGGCCCGGCTGACCGACACATAGCGCTCGTTGCCGCCGATCTCCACCTGCGGACCGTCCTGCACCGCGTGCCCGTGTGCATCCACGCGGACGGTCATGGTGGCCTTGCTGCCGCTGTGGCAGATGGTCTTGATTTCTTCCAGCTCGTCGGCCCAGGCCAGCAGGAACTGGCTGCCCTCGAACAACTCGCCACGAAAATCGGTACGCAAGCCGTAACACAGCACCGGAATCCGCAGCCGGTCGACCACCTCGCTCAACTGCCAGACCTGCGCGCGGCTGAGGAATTGCGCTTCGTCCACCAGCACGCAATGCAACGCGCCGTCGTTGTGGATGTCGCGTTCGACCAGCTGCTGCAACTCGGTGTCGCGCTCGAAGATACGCCCGTCCGCGCGCAAGCCGATCCGCGAGGCGACCACGCCGCTGCCGGCGCGGTGGTCGAGCTTGGGCGTGAGGATCAGCGTGCGCATGCCGCGCTCGCGGTAGTTGTGCGCCGATTGCAGCAAGGTGGTGGTCTTGCCGGCATTCATCGCCGAATAGTAGAAATAGAGCTTGGCCATCGGGCGATTTTACCGGGCCAGGCAGCAGGATGCGGCGCCTGTGTGCGCTGCGCTGGCGCGGTCGGGCGGGGTCGACGCCTGCCGTCGAGCGTGTGGGAGCAGCCTCCGGTTGTGGGCAGGGCTAGCCGCACTGGAGACATGAATCTATCGCGTCGGCCAGCCGCGGGCAGCCCCGGTACAATGGCGCGCTCTGTCGGAAGCCTCTATGTACGGTCTCAATCCCCCGCAAAGCGCCGCCGTGCTGCACTGCGAAGGTCCCCTGTTGGTGCTGGCCGGCGCCGGCAGCGGCAAGACGCGCGTGATCGTGGAAAAGATCGCGCATCTGATCGCCATCGGCCGCTATCCGGCCAAGCGGATCGCCGCGATCACCTTCACCAACAAATCCGCCAAGGAAATGCGCGAGCGTGTGGCCAAACGCATTCGCGGCGACGGTGCCGACGGCCTGACGATCTGCACCTTCCACGCACTGGGCCTGAAGTTTCTGCAGATCGAGCACGCCGCCGCCGGTTTGAAGCGCGGCTTTTCGATCTTCGATTCGGACGATGCCGCCGCGCAGATCAAGGACCTGATGCATGGTGCCAAGCCCGATGCGATCGAAGATGCCAAGAACCTGATCTCGCGCGCGAAGAATGCCGGCCTGTCGCCGGAGCAGGCGATGGCGGCCGCACGCAGCACCCGCGAAAAGGAAGCGGCCAGCTTGTACGAGCGCTACCAGGCGCGGCTGACCACCTTCAACGCAGTGGACTTCGACGACCTGATCCGTCTGCCGGTGCAGATCCTGGAAGCCAACGAAGACATCGTGATGGGCTGGCGCGAGCGCATCGGCTACCTGCTGGTGGACGAGTGCCAGGACACCAACGATGCGCAGTACCGGCTGCTGAAGATGCTGGCCGGGCCGCGCGGCAACTTCACCTGCGTGGGCGACGACGACCAGAGCATCTATGCCTGGCGCGGCGCCAATCCGGAAAACCTGCAGCAGATGGCGCGCGATTATCCGGCTCTGGAAATCATCAAGCTGGAACAGAACTACCGCTGCTCCAATCGTGTGCTGCGTGCGGCCAACGCGTTGATCGCGCACAACCCGCACGAGCATTTGAAGACCTTGTGGAGCGACCAGGCCGACGGCGAGCGCATCCGCGTGTGGGAATGCCGCGACAGCGAGCACGAAGCCGAAAAGGTCGCCGCGGAGATCTCGTTCCTGGGTACCGCCAAGCAGGTGCCGTGGAGCGACTTCTGCATTCTGTTCCGTGGCAATTTTCAATCGCGGCCGCTGGAAAAAGCGCTGCAGCTGTTGCGCGTGCCGTATCACCTCACCGGTGGTACCGCGTTTCTGGAGCGGCAGGAGGTCAAGGACTTGCTGTCGTGGTTGCGGTTGATCGTCAACCCGGATGACGACGCGGCGTTCTTGCGTGCCGTGCAGTCGCCCAAGCGCGAAGTCGGTGCGACCTCGCTGGCGCGTCTTGCCGAACTTGCCAGCGCCAAGTCGGTACCGATGTCGCGCGCAGCCGAGTCGATGGGCGCCTTGCAGCATTTACCGCCACGCGCAGCCAACGGTTTGAGTGCGTTTACCGACATCCTGCGCGATATGCGCGAGCACTCGTCCAGCATGCCGGCCGGCGAGCTGGTGCGCCTGCTGGCCGACAAGTCCGGTTTGCTCAACGACCTGCGCAATCAATCGAAAGACGAGACCGGCTTCCAGCGGCGCAAGCGCAATCTGGACGAGCTGGCCGAGTGGTTCGAGGGTGGTCCGCGCGGTGCAAGCGCCAGCGATCTGGCTGCGCAGTTGGCGTTGCTGTCGCGCAACGACAAGGACGATGGCGGCAACCAGGTGCGCATGATGACCATGCATGCGTCCAAGGGACTGGAATTCCGCTATGTCTTCATCGTCGGCTGCGAGGACGGCGTGCTGCCGCACGAAGTGAGCCTGGAAGAAGGCAATCTGCAGGAAGAGCGCCGCCTGCTGTACGTGGGCATCACCCGCGCCAAGGAGCAGTTGTGGATGAGCCACAGCAAGCTGACGCGCAAGTTCGGCGAGCATGTGCGACTGAAGCCGAGCCGGTTTTTCGATGAGATTCCGGCCGAAGAACTGCAGCGCGATGGTGCCGACCCGGTGGCCGACGCCGAGCGCAAGAAGGAACGCGCCAGTGCGGGATTGGCTGCGATCCAGGCATTGTTCGACTGAGTTTTCCTGAGCCGCGCGGGCAGCTGCGCCACGTGCATCAACAGGTGAGCCTGGCAGGCAAGACGGCGCTGGGCGCCTGCCGGAGGCACTGCGGGTGAGTGCGTGGCACACATCGGTTGCCAGGCGTGCCTGACGCTGAGCCTCCCGGGCCGGCTGCCCTGCGCGGCACGCGTGCGCAAGGATGGAGCGCATCGTGAACGTCTCGGCCGTGATGCGCTGGCGGTCAGGTGCGCATCGATGCGCAGTCTTGCCGCTCGACGTGCGTACTACGCGCTGCAGCACGCGACCTGCAACAGACGTGGAACAGCCTGGCATGCAGGCCCGGCATGATCGCCCGCGCCGTCGCTGGCACGGCCCAAGGCTGAAGCGTTGCTGGCCAGCCAGGCGAGCCGGCAACGCGCCGGTGGCGCACGCCAGTTGCACCAGCCCAACGGAGTGATATCGCCAACCGTGCGGGTACTGCAGCGTGGCCATGCGTGCAGTCGTCAGTCTTGTCAGTGCCACTGCCGCACGGCAGTCTGAGGTTCCCGCCAACGGAGTGCGCCGTGACCGTCATCCTCGAAACCGCACGCGTGCGCTTGCGTCTGCTCGATCCCGAGCGCGATGCCGAGGCGATGCTGGCGCTGGTCAACGATCCTGCGTTCATCGCCGGCATCAACGACCGCGGTATCCGCACCCGCGAGCAGGCGCGCGAGCATGTGCGCGAATGGGCGCAGGCGCATCAGCAACAACACGGTTTCGCGCACTGGGCGCTGGAAACGCGCGAGGCAGGCACCTTCATGGGCACCTTGGGCCTGTTGTGCCGCGAGACCTTGCCGGTGCCGCATATCGGTTTTGCGCTGTTGCCCGCGTATCGCGGCAAGGGCTACGTGACCGAAGCCGGACGCGCGGTGCTGGAGCATGCACGCCAAGTACTGGGATTGACGCAGGTGTGCGCGATCGTCTCGCCAGGCAATGCGGAGTCGATCCGCGCGCTGGAAGCACTGGGGCTGCGCTATGAGAGCCTGCGGGTGCTGAGTCCCGGCACCGAGGCCGTGGCGTACTACACGATCGACCTAGGCCCTGGTGGCGTGGACAGCTGAGCAGCGCTGCGTCACCCTGCCGGCTGTTTTCCACCGCACAGGGAGGCCTGCATGGCACTGTTGGTCAACGCCTATTCCACGCTGCGCACGCCCCTGTGGCCGGACTTCCTGCCGCAGACTGCCGTGCAGCATCGCGACCACGCCGACCCGGAACTGGCCGCGCATCTGCACGGCTTTGTCGGCTATGTGAATCAGGCCGGCGATGGGCAGATGACCCAGGCGCGCTATCACCTGATGCGGCATGTGCAGCGGGTGCGGCAGCACTTCAGCTTCGAGGTGGACGATGCGGACTTCGGCGCGCTGGCGCAGTGGGCCGAGCACGCCAATGCGGTGTGTTTCCTGGCCGATGGCAGCGTGCGCGACCCGCAGGGGCGGGTGCTGATCAGCCAGGGCGAGCCGGATCGACGACGATGCGCAGGTACCGTATCCGCCCGATGCGTTGCAGCGGCGCGCGCAGCAACTTTCCGTGCTGGCCGCGCAAGGCATCCGCGTGCCGCCCAGCCTGCCGCCGGTGCCCGGCGAGGCCGAAGCGCGCGTGCGCGATGCGGCAGTCGTCAGTCGACGCATGCTGGCGTTGTTTGCGGTGGCGCTGCGTGCAGAGATCCTGGCCGCTGGCGATACGCCGCCGTCGCTGGCCGAGGTGGAGACGCGTCTTCCCGGCGTGGCAGATGCGCTGTCGCCGCAGGAGCGCGCCTTCTTCGCCCAGCCAGCGCCGGATGCGCAGGCGCTGGCCAACTTCGGCTGGCGTTACGAAAGCCTGGCCGTGCTGCAATGGGCCTTGGGTCTGGCCGACACGCTGCCGGAACCCAACGCGCTGTGCGATGTACCCCTGGTTGCACAGCGCGCGCTGGACAACGCACAAGCCGCCGAGCGCCCGACGCTGGCGCGACGCCCGCTCGCCGAGCTGCTGGACACGCTGGACCGCCACCTGCGCCTGCACTGGGCGGTCCGCCAGGCCGGCCAATCCGGTCAGCCGGTCCCCGCCGGCATCGTGCCGGGCGTGGTGTATGAGCGGCATTACGCGCTCAATTGGCTACTGCACTTCGAAGATGCCGAATGGGACGAGGTGGACACGCCGACCTGACGCTGGCGTGCCCCGCCCCGGCGTTCGCGCGCGGGCAGCGCTTGCACCGACGCGGCAGGACTGGCCGGTGCATCCATCCAACACGCGCACACACTGACATCGTGCAGCCGGGCGACAAGACCGTGCGGGTCTTGCAGGCGATGCCACATGCCTCTGCGTGCCGTGGTGCGTATCGAGCGATCCGGCAACTGCCGGGTCACCCAAGGCAGCTGACGTCGATGCTGCCGCACACCTGCCGCGCTGCCGCTACGGCCGTCGGTGGGTGCCGCGCACAGATCAGGCGCCAGCTGCGTCCAGCCGCGCCTGTACCGCGGCAAGCGCCTCCTGCAGTTCGGCGACCGTTGCTTCCAGCACCTGCATCCGCGCGTCCAGGTCGCTGCTGTCGCTGCCACTGCGCGCGCTCGGCGCCGCACGCGCGGCAGCGGCCTGCAGCGCCTCCACATCCAGCTCGCCGCTGAGCAGATGCATGTAACGGTCTTCGCGCTGACCGCTGGCGCGCGGCAGTTGTGCGGCCAGGCCGCGCTGGATCAGCCGCTCCAGGTGATGGCGCACGTCGTCGGCATCGTTGAAACGCGCCAGGCGCTCGCTACGTGCGTACAGCTCGCCCAGCGTCTGCGGGCCGCGCAACAGCAGCAGGCCGATCAGTGCGACTTGCTGGCGGGTCAGATCCAGCACGCTGCCCAGGCGGTGTTCGTAACGCTCGGCACGCGAAGAAAACTGCTGGCGCACCAAGCCGAGGGTTTCCAGCTGGCGCAGCGCGTGGTGCACCACGCCAGTCTGCAGATTCAGCACCGGCTCGCGTGCGGTTTTCTGGTTGGCGGCCACCTGCGCGGCGTTGACGGTGAGCGGGTACGCGTCCGGCGTGGTGGCCTCCTTTTCGATCAGGCATCCCAGCACGCGGGCCTGGGCGGTATCGAGGACGGGCGGGGGCGAGGTCTCTGTCATGGATGACTCCGGAAGGCGATCAGCGCACAAGGATATGCCGATCCGCTGCCGGCGTTCTTCCGCTGCGACGCTATGCAAGGTGGCCGACGCCATCGACGGTGTCGCGCATGTCAGCGTCGTGCGCCGGCAACGGGCGTGGGCATCCAGGAACGGGCACGGCACATATTCGCCATCGTGTGGAAGACCGATGCAGCCACGCGGTTGGACGACCGGTATTGCGGCGACCGTCATCCGTGCGCCCCTGTCATTTCGATGGCGCCGCCATCGGCCAGCGCGAGCGGTACGGCGCGAACCGGCTAAAATCGCACGCTTTATTGTCGACCCTGTCCCGGTGGATGCCATGCGCCCCTCGCTTTACGCTCCGTTGTCCTTCATCGCCTGCACCGCGCTGGCCCTGGGCGCCTGCAAGCCCGCCGACACGCAGCCAGCCCCGCACGCGCAGGAAGCCACCGCAACTGCCGATGCCGACGCCAGCGCTGCGGCCAGCAAGGCCGCAACGTCGTCCACCACTGCACCGGCCGGCGACGACAACCTCAATGCGGTGCTGTGGATGCAGCGCTCGGAGGAATACCGTGCCGTGGCCGAGCAGACCTATCGCGCTGCGGCCGACAAACTGGATGCTGCACTCAAGCAATCCAAGTGGGACGCGTTGGTGCCGGAGGAACGCGGCAATGCCGCCACCGGCCTGAAGCCGGCGGTGGTGCTGGATGTGGACGAGACTGTGCTTGACAACTCGCCCTACCAGGCGCGGCTGCTGCGCGATGGCAAGGAATACGACGAGCTGAGCTGGGACCAGTGGGTGGCCGAGAAGAAGGCCACTGCCATTCCCGGCGTGGTGGATTTCGCCAAGGCCGCCAATGCCCGCGGCATCACCCTGATCTACATTTCCAACCGCGCGGTGCACCTGAAGGACGCCACCTTGGCCAATCTGCGCAGCGTGGGCCTGCCGGTGGCCGATGACAGCGTATTTCTCGGCCTGGGCACGGTGGTGCCCGGCTGCGAGCAGAACGGCAGCGAAAAGAACTGCCGCCGCCAGCTGGCCGGACAGAAGTACCGCGTGCTGATGCAGTTCGGCGACCAGCTGGGCGACTTCGTGCAGGTCACCGCCAATACCGGCCAGGCGCGTGGCGCCTTGCTGCAGCAGTACCACGACTGGTTCGGCGAACGCTGGTGGATGCTGCCCAACCCCAGCTACGGCGGCTGGGAGCCGGCGCAGTTCAACAACGACTACGCGCAACCCTGGCAAAAGCGCCACGACGCCAAGCGCGCTGCGCTGGAGGTGGCCCGATGAGCCGCGCGCCCTTGCCGCTGGCCGCGCATGAGCGGCTGATCTTCGCGCTGGATGTGCCCGGCCACGATGAAGCGATCGCCTGGGTGGACCGGCTCGGCGATTCGGTGTCGTTCTACAAGATCGGCATGGAGCTGCTGGCATCGGGCGAGTACTTCCGCGTGCTCGATGCGCTGGCCAAGCGCGACAAGCGCGTGTTCGTGGACCTCAAGTTCTTCGACATTCCCGCCACCGTGGCCGGCACGATTCGCCGCCTGGCGCAGTGGCCGGTGAGTTATTGCACGGTGCACGGCTGGCACGCCGGCATGCTGCAGGCCGCCGCCGAGGCCAATCACGGTGACATGCGCCTGCTGGCGGTCACGGTACTGACGTCGATGGGCCGCCCGGACCTGGCGGCAATGGGCATCGACCGTGAACCGGTGGACGTGGTGGTGGAACGCGCGCTGGCTGCGCAGGCCGCCGGGATCGATGGCGTGATCGCTTCGGGGCAGGAAGCCGGCCCGATCCGCCGCGCCACTGGCCCGGACTTTTCGATCGTCTGCCCCGGCATCCGCCCCGGCGGCCCGGTCGGCGACGACCAGCAACGCACGGTCGGCGTGGCGCAGGCCTTCACCGACGGCGCCGACGCGATCGTCGTTGGCCGCCCGATCCGCCAGGCGAGCGACCCTGCAGCCGCTGCCACCGCCATCCAGGACGAGATCCGCGCGGCACTGCCGCAGAACGGAAACTGATCGGGCCGAAGCAGCGGCCAGCTTCCAAATAAATCAATAGCTTAGGCGGCAACAATTAAAGCATTGCTTTAATGTGAAAGTCTCGTTAACATGCCAGCGTCCGATGTCAGTCGGAAGCTGTGCCACTCATTGTCCACCGGGCTTGTCCCGGTTTTCGAAGGGATCGGGCCTTGTGTCCGATCCTTTTTTTGCCGTCACGTTCGCGTGTCGTGGCGACCGACATCAGTGGCTGGCTGCGTGGTGGCATAGATCGCGCGTTACCCGCGGCACCAGGCGAGCATGCATCGCCTGGACGCACGCGCGAAGCGCGCCGTTGGCGCACGCTTGGATCCCTGCGTTCGTTATCGGTCATGCGCAACTGCCACCACCTTCAGCATCAGTTCCAGCCGCAGTGCAAACCAAGGCACTTACGGTAACGCAGCCGCCTTGCAGTAGCGGTCGATGAATTGCTGGTGGCTTGGCATCACATCCACGCAGTGGCTGATGGTCTGCGCCACGCTGGCCAGAAAGCCTTCGGCGTCGCGGTCGGGCACCTGGTCCACCAGCGGGTGATATCCCTGCGGCAGGATGCCCTGGCCCACCAGTACCTGCACCCAGCTGATTTCGGCAAACATTTCTTCGGCATTGCGATAGAAGCGCCCGCTGTCGCGGAACAGGTCCAGCGTGGTCTGCAGCTCCGGGGTGATCGGCATGTGGCGGCAATGCCGCCAGAACGCGCTGTCGTCGCGCTCGGTGGCGTGGTAGTGCAGCAGCAGAAAGTCGCGGATGCGGTCGAACTCGAATGCAAGCCGGTCGTTGTAGCGCTGCACCAGCACCGGGCTGATGCCCTCGCGCGGAAACAGCTCCAGCAACTTGGAAATGCCGGACTGGATCAGATGGATGCTGGTCGATTCCAGTGGCTCCAGAAATCCGCTGGCCAGGCCCAGTGCGACGACATTGCGGTTCCAGCACTGCTTGCGCCGCCCGGTGGTGAAGCGCAGCGGGCGCGGGTCGGCCAGCGGCTTGCCGTCCAGATTGGCCAGCAACGTGGCGGCCGCTTCGTCGTCGCTGATGTGCGCGCTGCAGTACACATAGCCGTTGCCGGTGCGGTGCTGCAGCGGAATGCGCCATTGCCAGCCGGCTGCGCGCGCAGTGGAGCGTGTGTATGGCGTGGGCGGGCCCACCTTTTCGCAGGGCACTGCCAGCGCGCGATCGCACGGCAGCCAGTGGGTGAAGTCGTGATAGCCGGTGTGCAGCGCCTCTTCGATCAAAAGCCCACGGAAGCCGGAGCAATCGATGAACAAGTCGCCGTGCACCGTCTGTCCGGACGCCAGCTGCAGCGATTGCACATGGCCGCTTTCCGGATGCAGCTGCACCTGCTCGACCAACCCTTCGATGCGGGTCACGCCGCGCTGCTGCGAATACCGGCGCAGAAAGTGCGCGTATTGCGTGGCGTCGAAGTGGTACGCGTAGGCGATGTTGGCCAGCGGCGAGTTGGCCGGCACATCGCCGGCGGAGGTCATGAACTTGCCGCGCGCAGCCGCCACGGTATTGAGCGTGTACGCGCCCAACGGCTGCGCTCTGCCGCGTGCGTGTTGCTTGATCCAGTATTGGTGAAACGGCAATAGCCCCAGCGGGTGCCCGATCTGGGTGCCGAAGCCATGCATGTACGCGGTTCCCGGGCGTTGCCAGTCGACGAACTCGATACAGAGTTTGAAGCTGCCCTGGGTCTGGCGCACGAACTCGGCCTCCTCGATGCCGAGCAGGTTGTTGAAGGCCTTGATGTGCGGCACGGTGGCTTCGCCCACCCCGACGGTACCCAGCTGGTCGGACTCGATCAGCTGCACCTTGAAAGTGGGCCCGAGCACGCGCGCAAACGCGGCGGCCGCCATCCAGCCGGCGGTGCCGCCGCCGACAATGACGATGTTGCGAAGTGGAGCGGGAATCATGTCGATGCATTCCTGAGCAAGACAGCGGACGGACACACGAACGGGGCCAGCTGGCCCCGTTCGAAATACCACATGCCCGTGCCGGCGCATGTGGCAATGCGCGCATCAGAACTTGGCGCCGATCTCCAGCACCACGCTGCGCGGCACGTAGTTGATCTCGCCACTGGTGTTGATGGCGATGTCCGGAGCGAACTGACCATTGCTGCCGAAGCCGTTGTAGGCGTAAGCGCTGTAGTTCTTGAAGTTGAACGCGTTGAGCAGGTTCACACGTGCGTTGAGCTTGAAGTCGCCGGCCACGGTGAACTCCTTGGTGGCCTGGAAGTCCACCGTGCGGTAGCCCCAGATATCGCCGCCGACCAGGAACTTACCGCTACCCGGCGGGGTGACGCCGACCTGCTGGCAGGTGGCGCCATCGGGATCGGTGAAGCCGAAGCAGGCGATCGTGTTGATCGGCTCGGGCGTGGCCAACACCAGCTTGGCACCGAAGGTCACGCCCCACGGACCATCGATCGAACCGGAAGCGACAAAGCGATGTGCGGCCACGGCATCGGACTTCACGAACGGATAGCCGCGGATAGTGGCCTTATCGAAGCCGTAAGGCTCGTCGATGTTGCGGTTCTGGCGCGCGCTGGTGTGGGTGTAGGACAAGGTCAGGCCCCAACCGGATTCCTTGGTGTACGGCTTGTCGGCCGACAACAGCACCTGGCTGTTGCGTTGTTCCAGGCCGTTGCTGCCCAGGATGGTGTTCTGATAGCCCGGCACCGGCTCGCCCCACGGCACGTTGCCGTTCTGGAAGTAGGAGCCATCCGGATAGCGGTTGATCAAGCCCATCGCGAAACCGTCGTAGCTCAGGATGCGCTGGAAGGTCACATCGGTCAGCCAGTCGCCCACCTGGTTGGTGATACCGATGCTGTACTGGTCGCTGTACGGCGTCTTGAGCTTGTTGTTGAACATGAAGAGCTCGGCGCTGCCGGCGACACCGGGAATGGTGTTGAGCTGATCGATGCCGTTGAGATAGCGCGGGTCGAACGCTACGCAGGTGCGGTCGGCGCGATAGCACGTGCCGGTGGCCGGGTTTTCGAAATACACCGCCACCGGCGACAGCGCCGCCTTGCTGGTTTCCAGCGCCAACTGTTCGAACAGGTTGCGGTCGTACGAGCGCGCGGCACCGCCATGCACGATGGCGGCTTCGTCGCCGAAGATGTCATACGAAAAACCGAAGCGTGGCGCCCAGGCATCCTTGAAGTTCTTGCGGTTGTTGCCGGTGCTGATGTAGTCGGCCACGTTGATGCCGCTGGGCAGCAGACGGTTTGCCCACGGCTGGCCGGGATTTTCTGCGTCGTTGGCATACAGCGCATCGACGAACGCCTGCGAGGTGACGAAGTTGGTGTAGGCCGGGGTGTCTTCGTAATCCCAGCGCACCCCGATGTTGATCATCAACTTGTCGGTGGCGGCCCAGTCGTCCTGCAGATAGATACCGTACTGCTTGGACGGCGAGACCACCGTGGCGCGCTGGCCTGGCGTGGTGTAGGGCGCAATGAAGTCCACGCGGTACGGCGTTGAGTCAATGCTGCCATTGCTGACGCGATAGCTGAACTGCGGATTCAACGCCGCCGCATCCTGCGAGGTGAGCTCGATGTCCTTGTAGTTCACACCCATCTTGATGGTGTGTTCGCCATGCCACTGGAAGCTGGTGAAGGTCAGATCGTTCTGGATGAACCAGCCTTTCTGGCTCTTGCGCTGCGCGTTCTTGCCGCCAGCCGAACCGGTGGTAAGGAACGTGCGCTCATCGATATCGGTGGAGCCGGCACGTGGCTGGAAATAGGTGTAGACGATGCCATTGCCCAGGGTGCGCGGGGTCGGGTTGTTCTCCGAATTTTCGGTGCCGACGATGACCTCGTTGAACCAGTTGTCGGCACTGTGCTGCCAACGCAGGTTGGTGCGCTTGTCCTTGTTGATCTTGTCGGTAGCCTGCGCGAGCGTGTTGGTACCGCCGACGTTGGCAGTCTGCGTCTCGTCGCGGTAGATCGTGCTCAATTCGATGCGATCGCGATCGGTGGGCTCGAAGTCGATCTTGCCGAACAACAGGTCTTCTTCGAACGGCATGTTGGCCGGGCCATATTGGCTGGCCAGGTTGGCCGGCAACTGGCTGACGAAGGCCGCCGCCTCCGAGCTCGGCTGCACGCTCTTGGGCGCCACGTTTTCCTTGCCTTCGTAGGCAACGAAGAAATGCATGCGGTCCTGGATGATCGGCCCGCCAAGTGCGAAGCCGTATTCCTTGGTCTGCGAGTCGATCTTGCCATTGGCTTCTTCGTCGGGCCGCTTGTCGCGCAGGTCCTGATCGGTATAGCGATAGAACGCTTCGCCGTGGAATTCGTTGGTGCCGGACTTGGTGGCCGCGGTAATCGCCGCGCCACTGATCTGGCCGTACTCGGCCTTGTAGTTGGAGGTAATGACCTTGTATTCGCCGATCGCCAGCTGCGGGAATGGATTGCCCTGCGTATCGCTTTGACCGGCGACGCCGCCGCTACGCACGTAGCTCTTCTGGCCTACGCCGTCGATATACAGATTGCCGGCGCTGGCATTGGATGCACCGCCGCGCAGCTTGGTGTTGCCGTTGCCATCGACCTGAAACACCATGCCCGGCACGGTATCGGCAAACTCCAGGAAGTTACGCGTGGCCTGCGGCAACTGCTGGATCTGGCGCGCGCTGATGGTGTTGCCCACTTCCGAGGTCTTGACGTCGCGAATCATCGGCGCGCTGACCGTCACCGTATCCAGCGTGGTCGCATCACCGGCAGGCGCGGCGGCCGTCTCGGTGCCCAGATCGACGATGGCGCTGGAGGCCACCGACAGGGTCACCGTGCGGCTGATGCCGTTGGATTCGACCTTGTAGGTGCCCGGCTGCAGCCCGACGATGGTGTAGTTGCCGTTCGCATTGACCGGCGCGCGTCGCACCGAGCCGGTGGCGATGTTGGTGACGACGACTTCGCTGCCGTTCTGCGCGGAAGCGACCTGGCCGCGCAAGGTGGCGTTGCTGGACTGGGCCATGGCCGGAGTGGTGGCGAACAACGAGGCGGCCAGGGCGCAGCACAACAGGCTGCGCGCCGGCAGGGTGGAGACGGTGCGGTGATTCTTCATGACTTTCCCCCTCCCAGGGGTAAAGCGCGACGCAGTGCAGTGACTGGCGCGTTGGGTCGGTGCTTTGGTGTGGAACACAGGGACAACAGGCAACAGCAGCTGCAAGGGCTGCAAGAACGACAAGGGTCTGCGGTGACGGGTGCTTGCTCCTTCAGGCACGGGTCGAGACGGGTGAGGCAATGGCGACGCGTGGACGATGCAGTGCCGTGGCAATCACCGGGCAATGCAAGACCAACGATGCACCAGGATGCGTGCCGTGCACGATGGCCAGCACAGGCGGCACCCCTGTGCTGGCGACTGCGGCGGTGCTAGCGACTTACCAGATGATGCGTGCGCTCAGGAACAGCGTCCGCGGCGAGGTGGACAGCGCCCCGTACTGGTTGATGCTGGCACGCGGGTTGTAGACGCCGTCCTGGCCCCAGTCGATGGCGTACTGATCGTAGTTGCGGAAGTTGAGCGCATTGATCAGATCCCCGCGCACCTGCACGGTCAACGCCTCGGTGACATGCATGTCCTTGGACAGCGACAGATCCAGCTGGCGCGTGCCGAAGATGTCGCCGCCGGCGATGAACTTGCCGCCCGGTGCATCCACCGAAACGATGCGGATGTTCTCCGACGGCTGGCCGCCGTACTGGTCGTAGGACACCGCCTCATTGCGCGGCGGCACCGTAGCCAGGGTCAGCTTGGCCGAGGCGCTGATGCCCCAGAACAAATCGTAGATGCCGGTCAGCACCAGGCGGTGGCGCGGCACTGCGTTCAGATCCAGGAACGGGTAGTCGGCGATGGTGGCCGCATCGAACCCGTAGCGCTCGTCGTTGCCGCGGTTGCCGCGTGCGCGCGAGAACGTGTAGGCCGCCGTCAGCCCCCAGCCGCTTTCCTGGGTATAGGGCTTGTCGGCCGACAGCAGCAGCTGTCCGGTCTTGGTTTCCACGCCGTTATTGCCGATCAGCAGCGAACCGAAGCCCGGCGGATTCTCGTTCCACGGCTGGCCGCCATTCTGGAAGAAATCGCCATTGGGATAGCGGTTGCCCAAGGTCAGGATCAGACCGTCCTTGCTGTGGATGTAGGACACCGTGGCCGAGGTGTTCCACTCGCCCAGCCGCGTGCGCAGGCCCAGCGAATACTGGTCGGAATAAGGCGTCTTCAGATCGTTGTTGAGCAGGTCGATCTCACCGTTGCGCACACCCGAATTGACCAGACCGCCGAGGCTTGCCGGGTCGCTGAGGTAGGCCGGGTTCCAGTTGACGCAGGTACCCGGCGCCGGCGTGCAGCCGGGCGCGGCCTCGGCGAAGCGGAGCGTGTACTGCGCCAGCGCCGACTTGACCTGCTCCAGCCCCAGGATGTCGAACAGGTTGCGGTCGTAGCTGCGTCCGGCACCGCCGAACAACACCAGCGATTCGTCGCCACGGAAATCGTAAGAAAAGCCCAGGCGCGGCGCGAAGTTGTTGTTGTCCTGCTTGCGGTTATTGCCGGTGCTGATGTAGTCGTTGATGTTGACGCCGCCCTTGGCCAGTTGCTCGGCGTAGGTGGCGCTCACCGTCGGGTCGGTGCCGGGGCCGTTCAAGGCCGCCACCACTTCCGGCGGGGTCACGTTGTCCAGGTAGGATGGAATCTTCTCGCCATCCCAGCGCACGCCCAGGTTCAATTGCAGCTTGTCGTTGACGTCCCAATCGTCCTGGATGTACAGGCCCAGCTGCTTGCTCTTGGTCGTCACCGAGGGCGCCGCACCGGCAAACGGCAGGTTGAACTTCACCTGGTACGGAATTGCCGAGGTTCCCAGGCCATCGGCCACCGCGTAATAGAACGAAGGATTGACCGTCGAGTTTTCGCTCTGGGTCAGCTCCACCTCCTTGTACTTCACGCCCATCTTGATGACGTGGTTGCCGTGCCAGTCGATGCTGTTGAAGGTCAGGTCGTTCTGGAAGCTCGGGCCTTTCTGTCCCTTGCGCTGGATCGCCAGGCCGCTGGTGGCGTTGTCGCGGATCAGCACATCGTCTTCGGCAACGCCGCGGGTATAGATGTTCTGGTTGCCCAGGGTGAAGGCATTGGGGTTGAACAGCACGTCCTCGTAGGAGACACGCGCCTCGTTGACGTAACGTTCGCCGAAATGCTGCCAGCGCAGGTCATAGCGCTCTTCGGTGTTGAGGTTGTTCTTGCCGGCGATGGCGGTGTTGCGGTCGCCCACGTCGTCGCGGCTCTTTTCGTCGCGGTACTTGGCGGTCAACTCCAGGCGATCGTTCTCGCCCACGTCCCAGTCGATCTTGCCGAAGTACAGATCTTCCTTGAACGGACGGGTGACCGAACCCAGGCGGCTCTGCACGCCGGCCGGCAGGTCGTCGCTCAGGGCGCTGAAGCTGTCCGGCACCGAGACCGGGTTGGCCGACACCTCGAAGCCCTTGCCTTCGTAGCTGACGAAGAAATGCGCCTTGTCCTTGACGATCGGCCCGCTGAAGGCCATGCCGTATTCGTCCTGGTGGGTCTGGCGCTTGCTGCCGTCGGCATTGGGCGCGCCGGCGCGCTCGTCGGCCTGACGCGCGCGGAAGTCGGTATTGGTGGTGCGCCCGAAGATCTCACCGTGGAACTCGTTGCCGCCAGACTTGGTGGAGGCCACGATCGCCGCCGACCCCACCTGGTCGAACTCGGCCTTGTAGTTGGAGGTGATGACCTTGTATTCGCCGATCGCCAGCTGCGGGAACGGGTTGCCCGCGCTCTGCTCCTGGCCGGAGACGCCGCCGAACAGATAGCTCTTCTGGCCCACGCCGTCGATGTAGACGTTGACCGCCGAGCTGGCCTGCGCGCCACCGCGGATGCGGCTGTTGCCGTTGGGGTCGGTCTCGAACTGCATGCCGGGCACGGTGTCGGCGAACTCCAGGAAGTTGCGCGTCAGCTGCGGCACCGTGTTGATCTGCTTGAGCGACACATTGGTGCCCACTTCGGAGGTCTTGACCTCCTGCAGCGAGGTGGCGGTGACCTTGACCGTGTCCAGGGTAGTGGCGGTGCCATCGGCGGGCGTCGTCGCCTCGCCGACACTGCCCAGATTCAGGCTCACCGACGAGGCCACCGACAAGGTCACCGTCTTCTCGGTACCCGGGCCGGCATCCACCTTGTAGGTGCCCGGCGGCAGGCCAACCAGGGCATAGCTGCCGTCCGGCCCGGTCGCCACGCGTCGCGTGGTGCCCGTGGCGACATTGGTGGCGGTCACCGTGGTGCCTGCCTGGGACGCGGCGACTTGCCCGCGCAGGGTGGCATTACTGGACTGGGCCATGGCCGGGCTGGCGGCCAGCAACGAAGCGGCAAGGGCGCAGCACAGCAGGCTGCGCGCCGGCAGGGTGGAGACGGTACGGTAGGTCTTCATGACTTCCCCCTCCCAGGGGTCAGGCGCGTACCGGCAGCGTGGTCGGCGTGGCGCAGGGTGACGCGTTGTTTCAAGGACGAACGAGCAGCGGTAGCGGCAACGATAGAGTTATAAAAAACATAAGAAACCGTAAAGAATTCGTGAAGATGCGACAGGGTGCATAGACGTCAATGGCCCGATGTGCTGCGGGCGGCGCTGGACGCACGCACGATCAGTTCCGGAACCATCTGCGAAAACGCCGGCGGCGCAGCGTCGGAAGGCGGTGCAGGCGCATCGACCAACTGCTGGCCCAGCAACAACTGCAACGCGCGCGCGCCCAGGCCGGCGATATCCACCCGCATCGTGGTCAGCGCAGGCAGCACGTAGCGCGCCATCGGCACATCGTCGAATCCGGCCAGCGCAATGTCCTGCGGCACCTTCAGCCCGGCGTGGCCGAGCGCGAACAGGCAGCCCAAGGCCATCATGTCGTTGGCGGCGAACACGGCGTCGGGCCGCGTGTCCCGGGCCAGCGCCTGGCCGGCGCGATAACCGGATTCTTCGTCGAAATTGCCGGGCAAGACCCAGGGCTGCGCGGCCGGGTCCAGCGCCAGTTCGTCGCGATACCCGCGCAGGCGCTCATGCGCATCGAAGTTGTCGTCCGGCCCGGCGATGAAGGCGATGCGGCGGTGGCCACTGTCGCGCAGATGCCGGGTCATGACCCGCGCGCCGCCGTAGTTGTCCACATTGAGCACCGGGCGCTGGCTGGCGCTGCCGGCGCAGTTGAGCAGCACCGCCGGCAGGCCACCGGGCAGCGCGTCTTCATGCACGCCCGAATCGCCCAGCGACGGCGACATCACCACCACGCCGTCCACGCGCCCGGGCAGGCGCTCCAGTGCACGGCGCTGCGCCTGCGGGTCGCCGTGCGAACTGGACACCAGCAGGTGATAGCCCTGCTCGCGCGCCACCTGGTCGATGCCGCGGATCAATTCGGAAAAGAATTCGCCATGCAGGTCCGGCAGCACCACCCCGATGGTGTGGGTGCGCCGGCTGCTCAGGCTGCGCGCGGCGTGGTGCGGGATGTAATTGAGCGCACGCGCCACCTGCAAGACCCGCTCGCGTACCGACTCGGCCACGTGCTGATGCCCGTTCATGGTGCGCGAGACCGTCGCCACCGACACCTGCGCTTCGCGCGCGACGTCCTTGATGGTGACGCTGCCGCCTTCGGACCGTGGCCGACTCATGCTGTGGCGTTCTCCAGGTCAACGCGCGTGGCACCGCGCGCCAGGGTGAGGCGCACGGCCTGCTGGCACCGAGCGCCCGTGTCACACAGGCACATGAATGACATCAGCCCCATCTGATGGAGACCCCCAAGCGAGATGCAGCGCACGCTAGCAGGAACTGCAAGCGCTTACATGATGCGCCGCAGCATTGGGCCAAACGCAAGTGGCGCAAGGGCTGAAGCCCGATCGCTGGACAAGTTTGTCCGAATAAGACATCAGCAGCCAATGTTGGACACTGGTCGACAACGTGCCAGGAACTACGAAAACGTAACATCTGCCCACCATACCGTGGCGCACGGTTTGCGCCCGCCTTGCCGCCAATGCCTCCAGACAGCAAGATGCGCCGATCGATCAGGGGGAACATCGTGCGCATGTCGCTACCTACCGTCCGTGCAGGGCGGTTCCACTTCGCCGCGTGGCTGCTGCTGGCCGCGCTGTGCGTGAGCGGCTGCCAGCGCAACCAGACCGCGCCCGCACTGCCCGGCGCCAAGGCCGAGCCGGCCGCGGCGATGCAGGCGATGACCCTGCCGCTGCGGCGCAATGATCTGGTGGCGTATGCGCGTATCCGGGTGACGCCTGCGCAATACACCCAGCTGGAGGCGGCGTGGCGCAGCGGTGCCAGCCGTTGGCCGCTGACCGAACTGCCGCTGCCCAATGAAGTCGGCGCGCTGCTCGGGTCGTTGTCGGCGCCCGATGCCGAACGCCGCCTGCAGCAGGCCTTCGATGCGCAGCTGGCCGGCCAGGCCCAGGGCATCGCGCAGGCGGCGCAATCGCTGGGCCAGTTCGGCGTGCAATACCTGCGTAGCCGCAACGACTACCAGCCCGAGCAGCGCGCCCATTACGTGCAGTTGGTCGACGCCTTGAGCGCGTGGGCCGCCACTGCGCCGCTGGCCGATCGCCCCCGCGCCAAGGCCAGCATCGCCGACCTGGTGACCGCCGCCCGTGCCACCGGCATCACCTCCGATGCCGACCTGCAGCGGCTGGGCATGGAAGAAAGCCTGCGCCGGCTCGGGCCGTTCTGGGAAACCTGCAAGAAGGTGCTGGAGCGCTACGACCTGTCGATCGACGGCAGCCTGGACGCGCTGCGGACCGGCTTGATCAAGCAGGATGCCGACACCGCCCAGGTACGGCTGCGCTATCCGCTGGCCGCCCACGATATCGATCTGAACGTCGCGCTGATCAAGCGCGAGGGCCACTGGTACCAGCTGCAGACCCAGAACGAAGTGCAGGCGCTGCTCGATGCCCAGGCCGCGCCCTTACCCAGCGCCACTGCAGTGCCCGACACCGCAGCGGTCGCGCCGGCGAAGGCTGCCGACACCGGGCAACGCCCGGCTGGGCGATAATGACCGTGATGCCAGAACAAAATCCCCTGCCGTTCCCGGACGGCCAGCCCAGCCCGCCCAGCACTGCCGCAGCCGACACCGGCGCCACGACGGCGGCCTTGCCGCTCGCCGAGCCGGTGCCGCCAGCGGTTGCGCCATCGATCGCCCCCGGCGTTGCCGCTGCGCGCAGCGCCAAGCGCCCGTGGTGGGCGCGCCTGCTCGGCCGCCTGGCCGACCCCTGGCTGAGCCTGACCATCGAGCCGGACCAACCAGGTCGCTACGACGACGGCCGCCCGGTGGTGTACGTGCTGGAAGACTACGGCATGTCCAATGCGCTGATTTTGGACAAGGCCTGTCGCGAAGTCGGCCTGCCGTCGCCGCTGGTGCCGTTGCCGGGCGACCCGCTGGAGCGCAAGCGGGCCTACCTGGCGCTCTCACGGCGCAGCAGCAGCAATTCGCTGATTCCCGAGCAGCGCGGCGGCAAGACCCACTCCGATTCGCTGGCCAAGTTGCTGCAGGCGCACCGCGTGCGCGCCGACCTGGACGTGCATCTGGTGCCGGTATCGATCTTCGTCGGCCGCGCGCCGGACAAGCAGAGCGGCTGGTTCGCCGTGCTGTTCTCGGAAAACTGGGCGCTGGTCGGCCGCTTCCGCCGCCTGCTGTCGGTCTTGCTCAACGGCCGCACCACCATCGTGCGCTTCGCCCCGCCGATTTCGTTGCGCCAGACCATGGCCGAAGGGCTGCCGCCCGAGCGCACCTTGCGCAAGTTGCAGCGCGTGTTGCGCACGCACTTCCGGCGCATCCGCGAAGCGGTGATCGGCCCGGACTTGTCTACCCGCCGTTTGCTGGTGGACCAGGTGCTGGCCGCCGAGTCGGTGCGCGAAGCCATCGCCATCCAGGCCAAGCGCGACAATTCCAAGCCGGTCGATGCCTGGCGCAAGGCGCATGCCTATGCGTGGGAAATCGCCGCCGACTATTCCAGCCCGGTGGTCCGCTCGGCCAGCTTCCTGCTGACCCACGTGTGGAACCGCATTTACGCCGGCGTGCTGGTGCATCACCTGGACAAGCTCAAGCAGGCCGCGCCCGGGCACGAAGTGGTGTACGTGCCCAGCCACCGCAGCCACATGGACTACCTGCTGCTGAGCTACCTGCTGTACGAACGCGGCATCGTGCCGCCGCACATCGTGGCCGGCATCAACCTCAACCTGCCGGTAGTCGGCACGTTGCTGCGCAAGGGCGGCGCGTTCTTCATCCGCCGCTCGATCAAGGGCAATGCGCTGTATTCGGCCGTGCTCAGCGAATACGTCGCCCAATTGGTGGCCGGCGGCTATTCCATCGAATATTTCGTCGAAGGCGGGCGTTCGCGCACCGGGCGTCTGCTGCAGCCCAAGGGCGGCATGATCGCGATGACGCTGCGCGCGTATCTGCGCCAGCCGCGCAAGCCGGTGCTGTTCCAGCCGGTATACATCGGCTACGAAAAGTTGATGGAAGGCAACAGCTACCTGGACGAGCTCACCGGCCGGCCGAAGGAAAAGGAATCCATCTGGGGCCTGCTGTGGTCCATCCCCAAGGTGCTCAAGCAGAACTACGGCCAGGTGGTGGTGAACTTCGGCGAGCCGATCGCGCTCAACGACGTGCTGGCCAGGCACGCGCCCGATTGGGACGGCCAGCCGCTGCCGGAAGACGAAAAACCCACCTGGCTGGCGCCCGCGGTGGACATGCTGTCTACGCAGATCCAGACCCGCATCAACTGCGCCGCCGACGTCAATCCGATCAACCTGCTGGCGCTGGCCCTGCTGTCCACGCCCAAGCACGCCATGGGCGAGGCCGACCTGATCGCGCAGATCGAGTTGTGCAAGAAGCTGCTGGCCGAGATGCCGTACTCGGACCGCGTCACCGTCACCCCGCATACGCCGGCGCGCATCATCACCCACGCCGAAGAGATCAACGTGCTCACGCGCGTGTCGCACCCGCTGGGCGATGTGCTCAGCGTCAGCGGCGATACCGCGGTGCTGCTGAGCTACTTCCGCAACAACGTGCTGCACCTGTTCACCGCTTCTTCGTGGGTGGCGTGCTGCTTCCAGAACAACCGCCGCATGAGCCGCGCCGGTCTGTTGCGCCTGGGCCGCACGGTGTATCCGTTCCTGCAGGCCGAGTTGTTCCTGCCGTGGAGCGAAGACCGCTTTGCCGAACGCATCGAACAGACCATCGACATGTTCGTGCGCGAAGGCCTGCTGCTCAACGTCACCGACGACGACGGCGGCATCCTGACCCGCAACACCGGGCAGACCGACGAAGTGTTCCGCCTGCGCGCGATCGGCCATTCGCTGCAACAAGCGTTCGAGCGCTATTACATCGCCATTTCGGTGCTGGTGAAGAACGGCCCGGGCGTGCTCGGTGCCGGCGAACTGGAAAGCCTGTGCCAGCAGGCCGCGCAGCGTCTGAGCCTGCTGTATGCACCGGCCGCGCCGGAGTTCTTCGACAAGACCCTGTTCCGCGGCTTCATCCAGAAATTGCGCGAGTTGCGCCTGGTGTGGCCGGACGACAACAGCAAGCTGATGTTCGACGAGCGCCTGGATGCCTGGGCCAAGGACGCCAAGTTCATTCTCGGCCGCGAACTGCGCCATACCATCGAACGCGTCAGCCCGGCAGCGGCCAAGCCGGACGTGGCTGTGCCGCCGCAGTAAAAGCGACTGACAAGACGTGGCGAGCAGTCGTCAGGTGGGTGTGGACGGCGGGCAGGAACCGGAGCGTACGCGTGGTACATGCCGATACCGGGCACCGGCCGCGCCCGCCTGGCGGCTGCACAGTCGTTTTGTTGGATGCTCTAGGCCGTTGGCGAATGCCTTCACGTCTTGCAGGGCGCGTCGGGCGCGTGGCGAGGTGGCGGTAGGCGAGCGCCGGCGGCTTTCACACAGCGGTTCCGTTCGCTTCATCGGGCGCTTGCAGCGTTCCCGTTAGCATCGCAGCACCTTTCACTGTGATCGGCTGCGTTGCACCACGGGCGTCGCCGACAGGAGACTTGCATGCGCGCAGCCATCCACACCCAGTTCGGCGACCCGGCCAAGGTGCTCGAACTCGGCGAACGGCCCACACCGCAACCCGGCAAGGGCCAGGTCCGCATCGCGATGCGGCGTTCGCCCATCCACAACCATGACCTGTGGACGGTGCGCGGCAACTACGGCTACAAGCCCACGCTGCCGGCGATCGGCGGCAGCGAAGGGTCTGGCGTGATCGATGCGCTGGGCGAAGGCGTGCAGGGCCTGCAGGTCGGCCAGCGTGTCGTCGCCGCCGGCGTGCACGAGAGCTGGGCCGACTACTTTCTGGCCGACGCAACCGGCGTGGTCCCGCTGCCCGACGCACTGGATGACGACCGCGGCTGCCAGCTCATCGCCATGCCGCTGAGCGCGTTGATGCTGATCGAGTTCCTGAATGTCGACAAAGGCGACTGGATTGTGCAGAACACTGCCAACGGCGCGGTCGGCAAGACTGTGGCCATGCTGGCTGCGGCACGCGGCATCAACGTGATCAATCTGGTGCGTCGCGATGCCGGCGTGGACGAACTCAAGGCACTGGGGATCGGGAATGCGGTGTCGACCGCGCAGGACGGTTGGCAAGACCGCGTGCGCGCGCTGGCCGGCGATGCACCGATCGTGCGCGCGATCGACTCGGTGGCCGGCAAGGCGGCAGGCGAGCTGATGGGGCTGCTCGCCGAGGGCGGCGAGTTGATCTCGTTCGGCTCGATGACCGGCGAACCGCTGGAGATTGCCAGCGGCGATGTGATCTTCAAGCAGGCCACAGTGCGCGGTTTCTGGGGCAGCAAGGTCATGGCCGCCACCAAGTCCGAGGACAAGCGCCGCATGATCGGCGAACTGCTCAAGGCGGCCTTGGATGGCAGCCTGGCCCTGCCGGTGGAAGCGGTGTACGACCTGCAGGACGCCGCCAAGGCAGCCGCCGCCAGCGCCGAACCGGGGCGTCGCGGCAAGATCCTGTTGCGCGCAGGCTGAGCCCCCGCTGCCGACGGACACAATCACACGCGGCATCGTCGAAGGCCAGGCGGTCAACTTAGTGGAGGAGCGCGCCCGAGCGCGACGAAGCCTTCCCGGGAAGGCCCGTCGCGCTCGGGCGCGCTCCTACGGGATCGAGGACGCCAGCTGCTCGAATGCCGCCAACTCACTCCCTTCCCCCGCATGCCGCGCAAGGGGCGAAGGGCGGATGAGGGAGCGCCGCCGGCCATGCGTGGACCGCGCCGCCGCAACGAGTGCCCGCGCACCACAAAAAGCAAACCCAACCGCAGACGCGTGCTATGCCGGCTCGTCGGGCACCAACTCCATCTCCAGCCGCGTGATGCAGTCCTTGATGTGCAGCTTGCGCTTCTTCAAGCGCTTCATCTGCAGCTCGTCGTCCAGGTTCGCGGGCACGCGCTGAATCTCCTCGTCCAACGCGCGGTGGGCGCGTCGCAACTCGGCGATCTGCTCGACGATCTCGGCGGTTGACAGGGTGTCCACCCCCCGAGCATACACAACCCCGGGCTGCACGCGTCAGCCGCGCTTGCCAAGCGGCCCGGGGCTGCGACAATGCCCGCGCGCCGCGGGGAAACGGCGGCGCGCCCCGTCCATCATTGCCGCGCGGCTACGGCCGTCGAGAAAGGAGTCTTTCGATGCGTCTGCATCCTTCCCTGCTGGCCCTGGGCCTGTTCGCCGCCGCCAACCTGGCCAGCGCCGCCGATGTCGCCAAGTACGACGGCTTTCTGTGCTGCAACCTGCGCACCGACGGCAGCTGGATCAGCGACAGCAACTACGCCGAAGACGGCAAGCGCATGCTCCCGGTCGGCACCCCGGTCAGCGTCACCGGCTTCGGCCGCAACCGCGTCAACCTCAAGATCGCCGGCGAAAAGCAGTCCATCGGCAACGATTACAGCCGCGACCTGGACAACACCGCCTTTGCCGCCCGGTATGTCGTCACCACCGACCCCAAGCTCAAGCTCGCTACCTTCCCGCCCAAGATTCGCCAGGCGATCAACGATGGCAAGCTAACCGGCGGCATGACCCGCGAACAGGTGCTGATGGCGGTCGGCTACCCGATCAGCAGCGAAAACCCCAACCTGGACGCCTCGCTGTGGCGCTACTGGCGCGACAGCTTCTCCGAGTACCAGGTGCAGTTCGGCCCCAGCGGCAAGCTGGTCAAGGTGACCGCCGATCCGCAGGTGATGAATTTGATCTGGGTGCCGTGAGGCACTCAGCGGAGCAGCAGGCGCCGGCGTGAGCCGGCACCTGTCATCGCCCCACGGTTGCTGATCACTGATGTCGCGTGCGTGCGCGCTGGCGAATGCAAGGCATCGACGACACCGCGCGGGTTCATTGAACGTGCGACCCCGACGAGGGAAGACATGCACGATGGTGAATTGATTATCCCGCCCGACGCACTGGCCGATCCGGAGGCCTTCGAACTGCTGCGTCTATGGGCCGCGAATGAACAGCTGCACGTGAGCATCAATCGCGATCTGGGTGGCGGTGCAGAGGACTTCGGCGAACTGCTTGCGGATCTGTTCGAGCATGCTTCGCGGATGTACGCACAGCGCGATGGCATGCCGCTCGCGCAATGTCGCACGCTGATGCTGGATGACTTCTTGCGACGCGTTGCCGACCCGAGCGGTCGGCAAGAGGGAGCGCTGCCAGTCGAGCACTAGCGGCACCGTGCAAGGCCCTTGTTGCGCGATCGCGCGTCCCGGGCAAGCCTCTATTGACTGCGATGACTCGGTTAGCAGTGCGCCGGGCACGGACGCATCGCCGTGCTGCCTTTTGGATACCATCGACGCTGGCTTTCTCGCCCAAGGGCAAAGATCCTGGCGTCACTGGCCTTCCCGACCAACACCTGATGAGAGCGTCCTGATGAGAGTGTCATGCAGCGAGATCTGATTCTGTATCCCAAAGACGATAACGGCGACACGCTCTGGCATATCGCACAGCAAGGTGTCGACCTTTCAAAGCCGCGGGAAATCGCTTTTTCGGTGGTCTTCCCCAGCAAGGAATCGGCGCTGGAGTTCTCGGTGAAGATGCTTCGCTTCGAGCAGAAAGTCCGCTGCTGTCATTACCCGGAAAATACGGCGTTTCCCATGGATGTGACGGTGTATCCGACCATGGTGCCGTCGTACAAGGCGATTTCGGCGTTCGAGGAAGACCTGGCAGCCGAGGCCAAGCCCTTGGACGGCTTGAACGATGGATGGGAATTCTTCGGGGACGCGAAGGACGCCTGAGCGCTCGGCCAGTTCGAGGACTGCACGGCGTGCAGATCCTCCTATCAGCGCTTTCGCATCAGCGCGCTGACTGCGGCACACGTCGCAGCTGCGTCACGTCGTAGCCCATCGCCGCGATACGCTCGACCGCTTGCTGATAGTCGGCATCGGAGACCTGCGGGGTGCGCGCCATGTACCAGACGTAGTCGCGCTTGCTGCGCGCCACGATGGTCTGCGTATAGGCTGCGTCCCGCCAGGCGATCACGTACTCGGCCTTGAACGGCCAGAAGAACTGCATGCGCCAGAGCGCGCCATTGCCTTCCTTCGCCACCTGGCCGATCGGATGCATCGATTTGAGCGGCGCCTGGAAGCTGCCCTTGCGAAAGGTGAAGGTGGTCTGGATGCGACCATCCGGTCGCAGCGCGTAGCTCTCCACCGCGTCGTAGGCGCTGCGCTCGGGCCGGGTCGGAATATGCGCAATCACATACCAGTCGCCCATGAAGCGCGGCACATCAACGGTGTCTGCGCGGGGCAGGGCAGCGCGTGAATCGCTTGCGCCAGCACTGCCGTGGACCGCGAGCGTGAGTAACAACAGCATCGAACTACGTCGCATGGCACTTCTACCTAAGAGGGCACGTCTGAAGCAATACGTAGGTGCACTGCGTCTGGATGCGAGCCCATGCGATGTAGCTCCGGCCTGGGGGCAAGACTGGCCTTAGTGCGTGCGACATGTCGGTGCCGTTTGCCGAGTCATCTGCGTTCAAGAGCCAAATAAAGAGCCACTCAAACGCCGGAAACGCCCAATTTATGCCGTGAGTATTGTTCAACCCTCAGCCGCCGTGATGACGACAAGGTGCGCTGAAGCATCGAGCTGAAAGGACGTTTCTTCCACCGTCAGCTGCCCAGCGATCACTGACTCGAGGGATGTCGGCGGGCGGTTTCCCAACGGCACTCACCAAGGCGATACCGCGTCTTCCCCATACGGGTAAATCGTCGCGATCGTTCCATCTGCAGCATGTTCCAGCGGTGCCATCTTGATGCTGCGCAGATGCGTCTGGCCGCCCGAAAGCACGCTGTCGTGATAGAACAGATACCACTGCTCCTGGAACAAGCAGATGGAGTGATGCGTGGTCCAGCCGACCACCGGTGCGAGCAGCACGCCCTGGTAGTTGAACGGGCCGTAGGGTGAGTCGCTGGTGGCGTAGCAAATCTGGTGGGTGTCGCCGGTGGAATACGACAGGTAGTACCGACCTGCATGTTGGTGGACCCAGGGACCTTCGAAGAAGCGGCGGGCGTGGTCGTCTGCGCGCAGCGGGGCGCCGTGTTCGTCGAGGATGACGACTTCGCGGCTGGGTTCGGCCAGTTCGGTCATGTGCGCGTGCAGGCGCGCCACGCGCGGGCCAAGTGCGGGTGCCTCGCCCACCGGTTCCTGATGCGTCTGCGCGTAGACATTATCGCGGTAGTGCTGCAGCTGGCCGCCCCAGATGCCGCCGAAGTACAGGTAATGCGCGCCGTCGTCGGCGGCGAGTACGGCCGGGTCAATCGAGTAGGTTCCGGCGATGGGCTGCGGCTCGGCGACGAACGGGCCTTCGGGGCGATCGCCCACCGCCACGCCGATCTGGAACATGCCGTCGGCGCGTTTTGCGGGGAAGTACAGATAGGTCTTGCCGTTGCGTTGCGCCGCATCCGGTGCCCACATCTGCCGCTGCGCCCAGGGCACATCGCGCACATGCAGCACTTGCCCGAGGTCTTCCACCGCCGCACCCGGATGCGCCATGCGCAACACGTGGTAGTCGGCCATGTCGAAATGCGAGCCGTCGTCGCTGAAGGCCACGCCGGCATCGAGGTCGTGCGAGGGATAGATATACACCGCACCGTCGAATACATGTGCGGACGGGTCGGCGGTGTAGAGGTGCGTGACCAGCGGTGCGGAAATGGCGGTGCGCGCCAGCGCCTGCAGATTAGCGGCTTGCAGTTCATCGGACATGCGCGTACCTGTGCATGAAGTGGGAGGGGAGGTCAGACAGTGGCGAGCGGTGCGGCCTGGCGGCGCATGCCCAGTTCGTGCTCGATGCGGGTTTCCAGCGCCTTGTCGATTTCGTACAGCGCCAGCAATGCAGTGCCGAGCAGGAACGGAAGCGAGGCGTACACGCTGATGGCCAGGCGGATGCCGTTGGTGACGGCCGCGCCTTGCTGCGGCAGTGCTGCGTCATAGCCATAAAACGCCAGGATGCCGGCGACCAGTGCGCCGCCTACGCTCAGTCCGATCTTCAAGCCGCACAACATCGCCGAGAAGATGATGGCGGTGGCGCGGCGGTGGTTCTTCCACTCCGAGTAATCGGCCACATCGGCGATCATGGCCCACAGCAACGGGATGGTGATGCCGTAGAAATACCCGTGCAGGACGTAGGAAGCGAACACCCAGCCGATCGCATTCGGTGGGTACAGATAGAACGCCAGCAGGAACAGCGTGGAGATCAGCAGCGCGCCGCCGAAGACATTGCGCTTGCCAAAGCGGTCGGCCAGGCGTTTGGAAAAACCGATGCCCACGATCATCGCCAGGATGCCGCCGGCGCTGAACACGCTAAATGCGGAAGTCGGCGCGTCCTGTGGCCACTGCAACGCGCTCATGCCGGCGCCAGTCAGGACGCTGTTAATGCCGGCGATGAAGCGGTTGAACCCGGCGTGGTCGAGAAACTGCGTCAACGCATTCGCGTCGAGGTAGTACTTGAAGTAGTAGATGTACATCCCGCCCTTCATCGCCAGATTGATGAAGACCAGGATGGTGAGCGCCAGCATCACCAGCCAGGGCTTGTTGCGGACCAGATCGGTCAGGTCCTGGCGCACGCTGTTGCGTTGTTCGCTGATCGGCAGCACCCGCTCGCGCGTGGTGAAGAAGGTGATCAGAAAGCACAGCGTGCCGATCGCCGCGAACAGCGCCATGGTGTTGCGAAAACCCTGCGCCTTGTCGCCATTGCCCAGGATCAAGACCAACGGCAGTAACAGCACCTGGATGATGAACTGCGCAAAGGTCACCGCCAGAAAGCGATACGCCGACAAGCTGTTGCGCTGCTCCATGCTGCCGGTGAGCACGCCGCTCAAAGCCGAATACGGCAGGTTGTTGGCGACGTACACCAGCATCAGCAAGGTGTAGGTGGCAAAGGCGTAGGCGATCTTGCCCTGCTCGCCGAGCGTGGGCGTATTGAAGGCGGCCAGCGACAACGCCCCGAAAGGCAGTGCGGTCCACAGGATCCACGGGCGGAACTTGCCCCAGCGGGTGCGCGTGCGATCGGCCAAGATACCGATGACCGGCGTAAACACGAACGCGCCCAGCATGCCGACCACAAAGATCAGCGTCGCTGCCACGCTGGCAGGTATGCGGAACACATCGGTGTAGAAGAACGCCAGGAAAGTGACCAGCGTCTGGAAGATCAGATTGGCAGCCAGGTCGCCCAGGCTGTAGCCGATCTTTTCGCGCAAGCAGAGCTGCTGTGACCGATCGTTCATGAGGTGGGGCGGACTCGAAGAATGCTGCGGAAAACGCCGCGGCGCGCATTGCGCCATCGGTCGCCGCTGGGAGGAACGGCGACCGATGACGACAACACTCAAAAGGTACCGCGGATGCCGAGCATGACGGTGCGCCCGGGCTCATACAGGTCGTAGGTGGCGTTGGGCCAAGCGAAGGTCGTGCGCAACGGCTCGTTGGTGATATTGGTGATGTTGAGCGTGATCTGCGGCTTGGACGGCAGCCAATCCAGTGCGTAGCTCGCCGACATATCGAGCTGGCCGCGCGCGTCGGCGTTGAGGCGCGCATACGGAATGCCGTTCTGGTTGGCGCCGGAGATCACCATGTCGTCGTTCCAGGTGTAGGACAGGCGGATCGAGGCCGCGTCCTTTTCCCAGTAGACGGTACCGTTCCAGAGGTTGGGTGCGACACCGACGGCCACCGCCGGCACGCCTTCGCCTTCGGACTGCTGGTTGACGTGGGTGTAGTTGAGGCTGAAACCCAGGCCGTCGAACAGCTTATCCAGCGGCTGCACCCAGATGGCCTCGGTGCCGCGGATATTGAGCACACCATCGGCATTGACCTGCGTCTGCACATCCACGGTGGCCGCATTGGGGCCGCCGCGCTGGGCCAGGCCGGCCTGCTGGATCGGCAATAGCGTGTCGTAGTTCACGCCCAGGTCGTTGAACGGAATGCGGCGGATGCCGTTGACGGTGAAGCCGGTGATGCGCTTGTTGAACAGGGTCAGGCCCACATAGCCTTCGCCGCCGGTGTACCACTCGCCGCCGAAATCCACATTGGTCGACAGATACGGCTTGAGGTTCGGATTGCCCTGCGTGGCGGTCTGCGCGGAAGGGTCGCTGAAGTTGGTGTTGGGCAGCATCGCGCTGGGATCGGGGCGGGTCAGCGTGCGCGAGCTGGACAGGCGCATGACCACCTTGTCGGCCACGTCCCATGCCACGTTGAACGAGGGCAGGGTTTCCTTGTAATCCGAATCCAGCACCTGCACGCTGCGGACGCCATTGATGGTGACCGGGCCGGTAATGGTCTGGTCGGTGGTCACATAGCGCACGCCGGCGTTGAAGCGCATGGTGCGGTTCCAGACATCGGCTTCCGCATTGGTCTCGATGTAGAAGCCCAGATTTTTTTCGCGGATGCCGCCGGTCGAAGCGCCGGTGTTGGCCGAGTTGCTCTCCGGTGCGGCATCGCGCAGCGCGTAGTAGTTGGTGTCGGCCAGGAAGCGGGAGAAGTCGGCAGTGATGAAACCGCCTGGGCCGGGTTTCAGATAGCTGGCCAGGGCCGCGTTCGGGATTGCCGAGCCGGCGCCGCCGTTGCACACGTTGCCGCCATTGCCGCGGCACACCACCTGTTCCCAGGCGGTGCTGTTGTCGAAGCCACGGATGGTGCGCTCGGCCATGTCGTAGGACGCGCCGATCTTGACGTTGCGCTTGTCCTCGCCGAACTGCAGGTCGGCGCGCGCGCCGCGCGTTTCGGTCTGGCGCTTTTCGTTCTGGATATTGACCCGGCCACCCGTCCAGCCCCAGCCCAGGTTGGGGTCGTTGAGATCGAGCGGGCTGGTGATGCTGGGGCGGTCGCCGCCTTCGTTGCGGTAGTCCACGGTGGTGAACGGCGAGGTGACCAGGATGCTGGGCGATTCGCGTGCGAGCCAGCTACGGGTGGCATTGGCCTGCACATTGAGCTTGATGTCCTGCTCGGCGCCAAACAGCAGTTCCGCACCGGGATTGACGCTCCAGAACTTGACGTTTTCGTGGTACGGGCGCGCTTCCAAAAAGTACTGCGCGTTGGCGAAGGTGGCGCTGGTCACCACGTTGTTCTGATCCAGCTGCATGCCGAGCGGAATCATGTTGCCGTTGCGGCCGATCAGATTCATGCTGATCCGCTCGGTGGTGCGCTCGGCTTCGGAGTACAGCGTGTCCAGGTAAAAATGCATGCTGTCGGAAGGGCGCCATTCCAGCGACATCACCGATGCATCGCGGTCGCGATCGCCACTCATGTAGACGCTGCGGCCCAGACGCGGGATCAGTGCGTCGCTGATCTGGTCGATGCTCAGGCCCGGGTTGCGCGCCAGCAGCCAGGCGGCGTCGATGGTCTCGCCGGTGGTGAGGCCGCTGCCGGCAGTGGCGGGCACAGTGTCTGGAATGCGCCAGTTGCCGCCGCCATTGACGTTGCACGCCGCCGGTTGGTTGGTGGCTGGCGTTCCTGCCGGCGGCGCGAGACCGCACTGGGTGTAGGTGAGGCCGGGGTTGGTCCAGCCCACGCTCTCGAAACCGCGCACGCCGAGTTTGCTGCGGACCGACGCCACACCGAACAGTGCACCGAAGGTGCCTGCTTCATTGGTCCAGCTGCCCATGAAAGCGCCGCGTGGGGTGGTTTTTTCGCTGGTGCTGTTCCAGTCGGCCTGCGCCTGATAGGTGAAGTGCACGCCGGGGCGGTCGAACGGGCGCGCGCTGCGCATGTCCACCACACCGGAAACGCCGCCTTCGAGCATGCTCGCGGTGGGTGTCTTGCTCACCGTGAGCTGGGTGAAGAATTCGGTGGGGAACAGATTCAGATCGACTTCGCGGTTCTGGTTCTGCGCATTCAGGCCGATCGAAGCAGTGGCGATGCTGGCGCCGTTGAGCGTGGTCTTGGTGAAGCTGGTGCCCAGGCCGCGGATGGCGATATTGAGACCTTCGCCGTTGACGTCGCGCGCCAGCTGCACGCCGGGAATGCGGTTGAGCGACTCGGCGATATTCATGTCCGGAAACTTGCCGATGTCTTCGGCAAACACCGTGTCGGCAAAGCCGACCGAATCGCGCTTGGCGTCGGTGGAGAACTGGATGCTGCGTCGGTAGCCGGACACGGTGACGGTATCCAGCTGGGTCACCGCATCGTTATTGCCGGCAGTGGTTGGCGGGGTTTGCGCCGTGCTCTGGGCATCGGCGGACTGTGCCCAGGCGGCGGTGCTGGACATGCCCAGCAGGATGGATCCCAACGCGCAGGACAACGCGGTTCGTGCGTAGCTGTTCTTCACCGTAATCCCTTCCCTAACAGGTAGCAGACGTCCCACGCATCGCCCCTGCGCAGGGAGTGCCGCTGCCGTTGCGCGGCGCGACGATGGTGCGATGGGGGAGACGGACGATCAGTGCATTTGATGTTAGCGCTAACAAATTCGGAACATCACGCTGCAGGGCAGCATAGATGCGTGCACGCGCCGGCAGGCCGCCGGCCAACCCACGCCGTCGCGCCGGACGCGCTTGCGTACGGGGGCGCAGTGCTGCACTGCGCGATGGATTTATCGCGATGCCGTGGTAATGGTAGCGCTATCATCCGTGGCGCAAGGCCACCTTCGTGCAGGTGCAGTGGTCGATGAATCGAACCGAAGAACACGGCAGCGACGGTCCCGGCCGGCACCTGATGGGTGCACGCTTGCACCACATCGGCCAATCCGCGCAGGAAGCCGGCGCGCTGGCGCGCCAGCATAGGCCACGCGCATGAGCGAGGTGCCCGCCGCGGCCCCGGGGGCCGCAACGGCAAGGCTCGGCCGGGTGCGCTGGCGGGTCTGCGCCCTGCTGCTGGCCGCCACCACCATCAACTATGTGGACCGCCAGGTACTGGGCGTGCTGGCGCCGTTCCTGCAGACGCAGATCGGTTGGAACGAAATCCAGTACGGCTATATCGTCACCGCATTCCAGGCGGCGTATGCGCTGGGCTTGCTGTGCAGCGGTGCGGTGATCGACCGCTTCGGCACTCGGCTCGGCTATGCGCTGGCGATCGGCCTGTGGAGCCTGGCGGCGATGGGGCATGCCTTGGCCACCAGCGTGGTGGGGTTTGCGATTGCGCGGTTTTTCCTGGGCCTTGGCGAATCGGGCAATTTTCCTGCAGCGCTCAAGACGGTGGCCGAATGGTTCCCGCGCCGTGAGCGCGCGCTGGCCACCGGCATCTTCAATTCCGGCTCCAATATCGGGGCCATTGTTGCCCCATTGTTGGTGCCGTTGATTGCCACCGCCTGGGGCTGGCAGGCGGCATTCCTGTTCACCGGCGTGCTCAGTGCAACCTGGTTGGCGGTGTGGTGGTTCAGCTATCACCCGCCCGAGCAACAACCCCGGTTGTCTGCTGCAGAACTGGCGCACATCCGCAGCGATGCGCATGAGCCGGTGCAGCGCCGGCTGTCGTGGCTACAGGTGCTTCGGCATCGGCAAGCCTGGGCGTTTGTGCTGGGCAAGTTCATCACCGACCCGATCTGGTGGTTCTTCCTGTTCTGGCTGCCGAAGTTCCTGCACGCCGAATATGGCCTGAGTCTGCTGCAATTGGGCGTGCCCTTGATCGTGATCTTCGTGCTGGCCGACATCGGCAGCATTGCCGGTGGTTGGGTGGCCGGGCGTTTCATCGCACGTGGCTGGAGCGTCAATCGCGCACGCAAGACCGCGATGCTGATCTGCGCGATTTCCGTCGTGCCCATCGTCTTTGCCGCACGCGCCGACAACCTGTGGCTGGCGGTCGCGCTGATCGGGCTGGCCACCGCCGCCCATCAGGGCTGGTCGGCGAATCTGTTTACGCTGCCTTCGGACATGTTTCCGCGCCACGCGGTTGCCACGGTGGTGGGCATCGGCGGCTTTGCCGGTGCGGTGGGCGGCATGCTGATCGCCACCTTCATCGGCTTTCTGTTGCAAGCCACCGGCAGCTATGTGCCGGTGTTTCTGATGGCAGGCTCTGCCTACCTGCTGGCCTTGGCCGTCGTGCACACGCTGGTGCCGCGGCTGGAGCCGGCGCAGTTGCCTGCCGATCCAGCGCCGACATCGTCCTGAGGTGAGCCTATGCACAAGCGCGCAGTAGCACTGGGGTTATTGATGGTGGCCGGCATGGCCGCGCCAACCCACGCGGCACCGCTGGCAGCGGCGGCGTCCAAATTCCTTGGAAGTGCGTACGGCGCGCAGCAGGCGCCGGGGTTTGCGCAGTACTGGAACAAGCTCACCCCGGAAAACGGCGGCAAATGGGGCAGTGTGGAGGCGGTGCGCGACCAGATGGACTGGAGCACGCTGGATGCGGCATACCGGTTTGCCCAGGCCAATCAGATGCCATTCCAGATGCATGTCATGGTGTGGGGCAACCAGCAGCCGGAATGGATCAAGACCTTGCGGCCGGCCGAGCAGCGCCGCGAGATCGAGCAATGGTTTGCCGCCGTTGCGCAGCGCTACCCGGAGATCGCGCTGCTGGAGGTGGTGAACGAGCCACTCAACGACCCGCCCAGCAAGGCCGATACCGGCGGCGGCAATTATCTGCAGGCGCTGGGGGGTAACGGCGATAGCGGCTGGGAATGGGTGCTGCAATCGTTTCGGCTTGCGCGCCAGCATTTTCCCAACACCAAGTTGATGATCAACGACTACAGCATCACCAATAGCGCGCAGGCCACACAGAAGTATTTGCAGATCGTGCGGCTGCTGCAGCGTGAGAACCTGGTCGATGCGATCGGGGTGCAGGAGCATGCCTTCGAGACCACGCCGGAGGTGGCGATGTCGGTGCATCGCGACAATCTGGATGCGTTGGCCGCCACAGGCCTGCCGATCTACATCACCGAGTTCGATCTGGACGGGCCGACCGATGCGCAGCAGCTGGC
This sequence comes from Xanthomonas sp. NCPPB 3583, assembly GCF_041475715.2. NCBI lineage: Bacteria > Pseudomonadati > Pseudomonadota > Gammaproteobacteria > Lysobacterales > Lysobacteraceae > Xanthomonas > Xanthomonas sp. NCPPB 3583. Next base: position 4,835,405 of record NZ_CM191263.1, on the reverse strand, counting down.
CGACTATAAGCGTGTGTTTCCGGTGTTCTGGGAACACCCGGCAGTGCATGGCATCACCCTGTGGGGCTTTCGGCCCGGCTTGTGGCGCGACAAGGAAGCTGCCTACCTGATCCGCGCCGACCGCACCGAACGTCCGGCGCTCGCGTGGCTGCGCGACTACGTTGCAGCCCATCCCGGTGCACCTGCGCCATGACAATTATTGATGCGCGCCGCGCTCACAGACCTTTGTCTGGTGTCCTGACCTTATGCCGATGCGCGCACGTCATCGTGTTGGCTGCATGCGCCGTGTGGCAAATAGCCGCGCTGACCGCGCTGACCGCGCTGACCACTGCCGCACACCAAGGCGGGTCGGCATGTCCTTTTACGCTGCTTGCTGACCTGCTTGCTGACCTGCTTGCTTGTCCTGCAGTCGCAAGAATGGACAGCCTCGGCGCCATCCTGATCACACCGTTCATTGGTTTCGTTTTGCAGGCCATCGGCGGCTACATTTCGAAATTTTTTTACGGTGGGTGCGGCCTACATTCTGGCGCTGGCGGTGGTGCACCGCCTGGTGCCACGACGCAGCCGGCGCGAGTGGAGCAACCGGCCTAGACGCGGTTCCAGGTGCCTGCGCACTTTGGCGTCGATCCGACGCACGTCAGCGCACCTGTCCTTTCCGTGACTGCTTTGCTCACTTATCGAGGATGTCAACATGTTGAAACTCCGTTACCCGCTCACGCTTGTGCTGTTGCTGGGCGCGTATGCGTCCGCTGTTGCCGGGCCCATCGCTGCCGGCAAGCAGCGCGTCCTGGGCAGCGCCTACAGCCCACAGCAAGCGCAGGGCTTCACCAACTACTGGAACGCCGACGTGCCCGAAAATGCGGGCAAATGGGGCAGCGTCGAGCCCGTGCGCGGCCAGATGAACTGGGGCCCGCTCGACGAGGCTTACCAGTTGGCCAAGCGCAACCACATGCAATTCCAGTTCCATGTCGGGCTCTGGGGTGCCCAGCAGCCGACGTGGGTGCGCAACCTGCCGCCAAACGAGCAGCTTGCGGCGATCGAGCACTGGTTTGCCGCGATTGCGCAGCGCTACCCCGACATCGACTTGATGCAGGTGGCCAACGAGACGCTGCCGGGTCACAACCAGCCGGACAATCGCCGCAGCGATACGGGCAACTATCTGCGGGCACTGGGCGGCACCGGGGCGACCGGCGTGGACTGGGTGCTTGAGGCATTCCGCCTGGCACGCAAGTATTTCCCCCATACCAAGTTGATGATCAACGACTACAACGTCACCGAGTACAACGACCAAGCCAGGCAGTATCTGCACACCATCCAGCTGCTGCAGCAAGAACACCTGATCGATGCGATCGGCATCCAGGGGCACCTGTCGAGCAACGGCCCCTCAGTTTCGGTGCAGCGCGCCAACCTCGACCTGTTGGCGTCCACCGGACTGCCGATCTACATCACCGAGTTCGACCTGGATGGGCGTACCGACGCTCAGCAGTTGGCAGCCTGGCAGCGTTTCTTCCCGATGTTCTGGGAGCATCCGGCCGTGCGTGGCGTAAACGTGTGGGGTTTCCGTCACGGTCTATGGCGTGAAAATGAAGGTGCGTATCTGATCAATTACGACGGCAGCGAACGCCCGGCCTTGACCTGGCTACGCAGCTACGTTGCCAGCAGGCCCTGACCGGGCTTCCTTCTCATTGTCCATAGGGCTGATATCGATCATGCGTTCTTCCGTGTTGTCCTTGCATCCCGATCGTTTGCTGCCGGCCGATCCCGGCACGCGCGCGATCGCCCGCCGCCTGTACGCACAGGTTGCAACGCTGCCGATCATCAGCCCGCATGGCCACACCGACCCGGCCTGGTTCGCCACCAATGCACCGTTTGCCAACGCCACCGAACTGTTGTTGGTGCCGGACCATTATGTATTCCGCATGTTGTACAGCCAGGGCATCGACCTCGATGCCCTGGGCATCCCGCGCGCAGATGGAACCCGCGCAGCAGTCGACCCGCGTGCGGCATGGCGCGTGTTTGCCGAGCACTACACGTTGTTGCGCGGCACGCCGTCGGCGCTATGGCTCAATCATGTGTTCCATGATGTCTTCGATTTGCGTATCCGTCTCGATGCCGGCACCGCCGATCACTATTACGACCACATCACCGCCGCGCTGCGAACGCCGGCATTCCTGCCGCGTGCGCTGTTCGAGCGCTTCAATATCGAGGTGATCGCCACCACCGAATCGCCGCTGGATCGGCTGCAGCACCATGCGGCCATTGCCGCCAGCGGTTGGCAGGGACGGGTGGTGACGGCGTATCGCCCTGACCCGGTCGTGGACCCGGAGCACGAGCAGTTTGCCGGCGCGCTGCAGCAGTTTGGCGCGCTCACCGGTGAGGACGTGCTCAGCTGGGATGGCTACCTGCGTGCGCATCGGCAACGGCGTGCGTTCTTTGCCGCGCATGGCGCCACCTCGACCGATCACGGGCACCCCAGCGCCGCGACCGCCGATCTGTCACCAGCCGAAGCGCAGCGCCTGTTCGATACGGTGGTGCGCGGTGCGGCCACGCCGGAGCAGGCGGAACTGTTTCGCGCGCAGGTGCTGACCGAAATGGCGGCGATGAGCCTTGACGACGGCCTGGTGATGCAGCTGCATCCGGGCTGCTTCCGCAATCACAATCGGCAGCTGTTCGGGCAGTACGGACGCGACAAGGGCGCCGACATTCCGATGCGCACCGACTACGTGCATGCGTTGAAGCCCCTGCTGGATCGGCATGGCAACGACCCGCGCCTGCGCCTGATCGTGTTCACCCTGGACGAAACCAGCTACAGCCGCGAGCTGGCGCCATTGGCCGGGCATTACCCCTCCCTGCTGCTCGGCCCGGCGTGGTGGTTCCATGATGCGCCGGAGGGCATGTGGCGCTTTCGCGAGCAGACCCTGGCCAGCGCCGGCTTCTACAACACCGTGGGCTTCAACGACGATACCCGCGCATTCCTGTCCATTCCCGCGCGGCACGATGTGGCGCGGCGCGTGGACAGCGCCTTCCTGGCCAAACTCGTTGCCGAGCACCGGCTGGAAGAGGACGAGGCAACCGAGGTGGCAATCGACCTGGCCTACCGCCTACCCAAGCAAGCGTACAACTTGTGAGGTGGCGTAAACGGAGGGCGGCAGTGCCGAGGCGTGCGCACGCGGCGCCACTGCATCCTGCGCAGCGGCAGGATCGGTGAACTGATGCGTGCACACGCCAAGCACAACGTCACACGAGCGCTGCGCGCAGGTTATGCAGTACGTGCCTGCACGGGGCTTTTCTGGCTCTGCAGTGCATGGCCCATCATCGCAGCACCGCACGCTGCCAGCGACGCCTCGCGCGAACGTATTTCGCTGGATGCGCAGTGGCGCTTTCATCGTGGCGACCCGCCCGCAAACCAGGAAATCCTGGACTACGATGTGCGCCCGCAGGTGGTGCGCAGCAGCGATGGCAGGGTGGCCGATGCGCAGCCGGAACAAGCGCAGCTCATCGATGCGCCCGCCGTGCGCGTGCTCAAGCCGTGGATCCTGCCCACCGCCAACGGTTTGATCGCAGACCCGGCCCAACGGCACATACGCCCTCCAGGCAATCCGGGCAGCACGGTGGCGTATGTGCAGCCGCACTTCGACGACAGCGCATGGGAAACCGTGGACCTGCCGCATGACTGGGCCATTGCCGGGCCGTTCCTGGCAGATGGGCCTTACGGTGGCATGGGTCGGTTGCCGAGCTGGGGCATCGGCTGGTATCGCAAGAGCCTGGACATCCCGGCCAGCGATCGCGGCCGCGCGATGTTTCTGGATCTCGATGGTGCGATGTCTTACGCCACGGTCTGGCTCAACGGCAAGCTTGTCGGCGGCTGGCCGTACGGTTACAGCTCCTGGCGCGTGGATCTGACGCCGTATGTGATTGCAGGCAAGCGCAATCAACTGGTCATTCGCCTGGATAACCCGCCCGAGTCGGCGCGTTGGTATCCGGGCGGCGGGCTGTATCGCAACGTGTGGCTGACCAAAGCGGCGCCGTTGCATATCGCGCACTGGGGCACGCAGCTGACCACGCCGCACGTCTCGGCCGATGCGGCGCAGGTGCAGCTGACCGTCACCTTGGACAACGCCGCCCGCGGCGCAACCCAGGCGCAGGTGCGCACAGCGATTTATCTGCTCGACGATGCAAGCGACCGGCCCAGTGGCGAAGCGGTCGCGCGCATTCCAGCGCAGCCCATCAGCGTCCCTGCCGGCGGCACGGCGCAGGTGCAAGGCAGCACCCGGATCGATGCCCCGCGCCTGTGGGGGCCTCCACCCACGCAGCACCCGCATCGCTATGTGGCCGTCACCGAGGTCGACCAACAGGGACGCGTGGTGGACCGCTACGAAACCCGCTTCGGCATTCGCAGCATCGTGTTCGACGCCGACAAGGGCCTACTGGTCAACGGCGAGCACGTGCCGATCCGCGGGGTGAACAATCATCACGACCTGGGCGCGCTCGGTGCAGCGTTCAACAGGCGCGCCGCCGAGCGACAGTTGCAATTGCTGCAGCAGATGGGCGCCAACGCCATCCGCATGAGCCATAACCCGCCTGCGCCCGAATTGCTCGACCTGACCGACCGCATGGGTCTGCTGGTGGTGGATGAGGTGTTCGACAGTTGGGAGATGAAGAAGACCCCGCTGGACTTTCATCTGGTGTTTCCGCAGTGGCATGCCGCCGATCTGCGCGCGATGCTGCGCCGCGACCGCAACCACCCCTCGGTGATGCTGTGGAGCGTGGGCAACGAGGTTGGCGAGCAATACACCGGCCAACAGGGCGCGGCGATTGCGCGCGCGCTGCGCGCCATCGTGCATGCAGAAGACCCGACGCGCCCGGCCACGGTGGCGATGAACTACGCCTCGCCCGAGATGCCGCTGCCCGCTGCGCTGGATGTCGTCAGCCTCAATTACCAGGGCGAAGGCATCCGCGATGCAGCCGAGTTCGAGGGTACCGAGCGCATCCGTAAACCGCCGCAATACCCCGCGTTCCATGCACGGTTTCCACACAAGGCCATTGTCAGCAGCGAGACTGCCTCGGCACTGAGCAGTCGTGGCGTGTACCTGTTTCCGGTCACTGCGGACCACAGCGCACCGGTACGCGATGGCCGTGGCGGCGATTCGGTGGCGCATCAGGTCAGCGCGTACGAACTGCATGCGGTGGACTTTGGCTCCAGCGCGGACAAGGTGTTCGCTGCGTTGGATCAACACCCTTACGTGGCCGGTGAGTTCGTCTGGACCGGGTTCGATTACCTGGGCGAGCCCACCCCGTATTACAGCTCGCGCAGTTCCTACTCGGGCATCTTCGATCTGGCCGGCTTCCCGAAGGACCGTTACTGGCTCTATCAGTCGCGCTGGCGTCCGGAACTGCCGGTGGCGCATCTGCTGCCGCATTGGAGCTGGCCAGGGCGCGAAGGACAGGTCACGCCCGTGCATGTGTTCACCTCCGGCGACGAGGCCGAACTCTTCGTCAACGGCGTTTCGCAGGGGCGCAAGCGCAAGGCGCCACGGCAGTACCGGCTACGCTGGGACGCGGTGGTGTACCAGCCGGGCGAATTGCGGGTGCAGGCGTACAAGGACGGCAAGCCGTGGGCCAGCGAGCGCGTGCAGACGGCAGGCCGCGCCGCGCGCATGCAGCTGACGCCGGATCGGGGCAGTATCCGCGGCGACGGACAAGACCTGAGCTTCATCACCGTGCGCCTGCTCGATCGCGACGGACGTCCCGCACCGACCGCGGGCGACCGCCTGCGCTTCCGCATCGAAGGCCCTGGCGAGTTGGTGGCCACCGACAACGGCGACCCCACCAATCTGGAAACGTTCGCTGCGTCGCAACGTCATGCCTTCAATGGGCTGTGCCTGGCGATCGTGCGTGCCAAGGCCGGGGCGCGTGGCACGATCACCGTGCATGTGGAATCGGACACGTTGCAAGCCGCACAGACCCAGGTGGCGGTGCAGTGATGCGATCCAGTGCAATCGAAACCTGTGACCTCTCAACGGACCTGCTCATGCACATCAACCGCGCCAACCTCACCAAACGCCTGGGATTGCTGATCGCCGGCCTCAGTGCAGTGTGCACGCTGCAGGCCCTGGCCGCGTGCGGGACGCCCGGCACCTCGCTCAAGCAGGCGTATGCGCAAGGGTTTCTGCTGGGGACTGCCGTCAATGCCGATATCGTCTCCGGCAAGGACGCAGCCTCCGCTGCGTTGGCGGCCTGTCACTTCAATGCGGTGACCGCGGAAAACGTGATGAAGGCCGAAGTGGTGGCGCCGCGTCGTGGGGTGCAGGATTTCAGTGCAGCCGATGCATTCGTGGCCTACGCACAGCGCAATCGGCAGTTCGTGGTCGGTCACACCCTGGTCTGGCACAACCAGACACCGGAGTGGTTCTTCACCAGCGCCGATGGTCGGCCCAATACGCCGGCACAGCAGCTGGAACGCATGCGTGCGCATATCGCAGCGTTGGCCGGGCGTTACACGGGCAAGGTGCAAGCCTGGGATGTAGTCAACGAAATCATCGACGAAGACGGCAGTTACCGTTCGACCAACTGGGTACAGCGCGTGGGCGACGGCGACACGGTGGTCCGCAATGCCTTCACCTTCGCACAGCGCTATGCACCGGATGCGCAGCTCTACTACAACGATTTCAATGCATGGCGGCCGGCCAAGCGTGATGGCATCGTGCGCATGGTCAAGATGCTGCAGCAGGCCGGTGTCCGTATCGATGGCGTGGGCATGCAAGGCCATTGGGGGCTGAACTACCCCAGCCTGCGCGACATCGAAGACGCGATCGATGCGTACGCTGCGCTTGGCGTCAAGGTCATGATCACCGAGCTGGACATCGATGTGTTGCCGCTCACCAAGGAAGGCCAGATCATCGGCACCGGCATGGCGCACAAGCAGTTTCAGCTGCCGGAATTCAAGCGCTTCCTCGACCCCTATCGCGATGGTTTGCCTGCCGACGTGCAGGCGCAATTGCGCGACCGGTATGCCGAACTGTTCGCGCTGTTCTGGCGCAAGCGCGACAAGATTGCGCGCGTCAGCGTGTGGGGCGTCAGCGATGACATGTCGTGGAAAAACGATTACCCGGTACCTGGGCGCACCAACTATCCGCTGCTGTTCGATCGCAATCATCAACCCAAGCCGGCGTTGGATGCGGTGTTGGCCGTGCCCACCGCAACCGCTGCACGCTAGCGGCTGCCGGCCCAAGAGCTGCTGACAACCAGGGCCCGGGCAACAGGCGAGCACGGCCGATGTTCGGTGCGGCATGGATGGCTCGAAACACCGCATTCCTGCGTGCCGTGCACCTCATAGATGCGTGCGCGCGATGCATTGGTGGCCACTATGCGCAGTCGCCTGCACACGCATGATGGCATCATGCCCCCAACCATGAGACAGGACTGACCGATGCGCTTGCCGTCTTATCTGCTGTTGGCCGTGCCGTTGCTGGCGGTGCTTGCTGCCTGCACCAAGCAGACTCCACCGACGCCGCGTTTTGAGGCCATCGGCCAGCTGCAGACATTCGACCGCCGCTTCGGTGATGTGGTGGCAAGCGATGCGCGCATCGAGAAGCTCACCGAAGGCTTCACCTGGTCCGAAGGCCCGGCATGGGTACGCAAGGGAGGCTATCTGTTGTTTACGGATGTGCCGGAAAACAAGCTGTATCGCTGGTCCGAACAGGCCGGCCTGTCGGTCCTGCTCTCGCCCTCCGGCTACACCGGCCCGGAACTGCCCACGCTGCGCGAAGCCGGCGCCAATGGTCTGTATGCCGAGCCCGACGGCACGGTGCTGCTGGCCGATTCCGGCACGCGCATCCTGGCCAGGCTCGATCCGGTCACGCGCAAGAAGACACCGCTTGCCACCACCTTCGAGGGCCACCGCTTCAACAGCCCCAACGATGTCGTGCGGCGCAGCGATGGCGTGGTGTTCTTCACTGACCCGCCGTACGGGTTGAAGGATCTGGATAAATCGCCGGTCAAGGAGCTGCGCTTCAATGGCGTCTATCGCCTGGACACCGATGGCAGCGTGCATCTGCTGGACGATGGCCTGAGCTTTCCCAACGGCATTGCCCTGTCGCCGGATGCGCGCACCTTGTACGTCTCCAACTCCGATCCGCAACGGCCGATCTGGATGGCGTATGCACTGGATGCACAGGGCGCCGTCACCGGCAAGCGCGTGTTTGCCGATGCGTCCGACCTGATCGCCAAGGATGTTCCCGGCCTGCCCGACGGCATGGCGGTTGCCGCCGACGGCACGTTGTTTGCCACCGGCCCCGGCGGGGTGATCGTTTTCGATCCCGCCGGCCAACGCCTGGGTCGCATCGCCACCGGCGAGGCCGTCTCCAACTGCGCCTTCGGCAACGATGGCCACACGCTGTACATGACCTCGCATACGATGCTGGCGCGCGTGCGCGTGAAGTCGCTGGGCCTGCAGTTCGTGCGCTAGACGATCGCGGCGATGCCGCTGCATCGCCTCGCGATGGACACGCACGTCTGGCCGCATGCGTGTCTGACCGCAGCGCCAATCGCCTGGTACTGCCGCTGTATCGGCTGCCTTGTGTACTGCCTCGGTCAATCGTCCAGCCGCCACAGGCCGCTTGCTTGCAGACAAGGCCAGCGACCATGAATCGCGCCCGCACGACGCGTCCTCGCCCGTAGCGCCACCGCTGCCGGTCTTACCGAGCAGCGTGGTGCCCGCACCTCCGACCGCCGGCCGCAGCGCCTGCGAGCCAGGCCTTTTACCTGGCTCGCCGCACCAACGTTGGCGACCGCAACCGTGGTGCGGCGCGTCAAAACAGGCGTGCACCGAATCGCTCTTGCACCGCGCAACGCCTGCTGCGCCAAGGCGTGCAGCTGTCCAGGCAATCGCCACGCTTGAGCCTGTTGCAAAAAGGTAATCATCGCTATACGGTAGTTTTCACTACTGTCATGAGCGGGTTGCCCGCGGGGTTGCGGCAATGAACGAAGCTTGCGTTTCCCGGTTGCTGCGCACCCTGGCGTGCGTTGTCGTAGCGGCGCTGCCGCTGATGCCTGCGCTGGCGGCAGCGTCCTCGCCGGTACAGGGCCTGTGGCTGACTGCGGCCAAGGACGCCGTCATCGCATTTGCGCCGTGTACCGATGCCGCCAGCGCGATGTGCGGAAAGGTGGTGTGGGACAAGGACGCCGGCACGCCGAAGGACACCTGCGGTGTGCAGATCGCGCGCCTGGAGCGCGACGACAACGGCACCTGGCGCGACGGTTGGGCATTCGATCCGCGCAGCGGCAAGCGCTACAAGGCCACGCTGCGGAGCAAGGGTGACAGCCTGACCCTGCGCGCGTTCATCGGCGCCGAAGTGCTCGGCGAAAACATGCTGTTTACCCGCGTGCAGGCCCTGCCATCCACGCCGGTGTGTGCCAGCCACTAGCTGCGGCCAGCGCCACATGCGCGCGCAGCACCGGCCGCCGCGATCGCGGCGGTTCTCACTCACATCCACCGGGGGAATCCAGATGGCGAAGATCCATGTCGGCGCGGTTGTCGCGTGTGCGTTGCTGCAAGGTGCGGCTTGCCTGCCGGCGCAGGCCCAGCAAGCCGACCCGGCCAGCGAGGGCAGCGTGGCGACCTATCAGTTCGACAACCAGGTCAAGCTGATGAGCGAACAGCGCACGCGCGGCATCTCCGATTCGTTGATGCGGCCCTCGGCCAAGTGGAGCACCCAGTTCGTGCATGCCAGCGGGCTGGTCGCCTTGCTGGAAGTGGCCGGGGTCAGCAAGAAGCAGTTCGTCAATGGCGACGGCCTGGGCGTCACCCTGGCGGGCGGTTATCGCTTCGGCAATCCGGACCGCTGGCACGCCGGCGTGGGCTTGGCCACCGAGCGATTCCCGGGCGCACGCTTCATGGCGCCGCACAGCATCGACCTGGAAACCGGCACGCCGAGCGACGTGCGCACGACCAACTACAACAGCGACTTCGCCGTGATGGAGCTGGGCTACGGCATCGTCGAAGGGCGCGTGTTGTATGTGGTGTCCAAGACCTACCGCGGTGCCGATACTGGCGGCGTGTGCGGGCAGATCCTGCGCTTCTCGATCGATCCGACCGCCGCATTGCAGTGCTACGCGCGCGGCGAACAGGATTCGCGTGGCACCGTGTTGGCCGACCTCAATACCCAGTTGCCGTTGCTGCCCTCGCTGCTGCCGTCCACGACGCTGCGCCTGCATGCCGGCTACCAGAAACTGGCCAACTTTCGCGAAGGCAACTTCGCCGATTACCAGATCGGCATCACCCATCGGCGTTGGGGCCTGGACTGGAACCTGGACTGGCTGACCACCAACACCAACGCGCACCAGTTGTACTGGGTGCAGGACGGCGAGCGTATCCGCAAGACCGACGGCGATGCGCTGGTGTTCTCGATCGGCTACACGTTCTGATGCGCACCCAAACGCTCGCAGACGACACCGGCGGCAATGCGCCGCTGGTGCTGGCGGTGGACCTGGGAACCTCAGGCTGCAAATGCGCGTTGGTGACGCTGGACGGCAAGGTGCTCGCCTGGGCGTTCGAACCGGTGCAACTGCACGTGCAGGGCGTCGCTGCCGAACAAGACCCGCACGCGTGGTGGGACGCGTTCAGCGCCACCGCCGCTGCCGTGGTGCAGGGCGATGCGGCGCTGCGCCGACGCGTGGTGGCCGTGTGTTGCTCGACCCAGGGCGAAGGCACCGTCTGCGTGGACCATAACGGCCAGGCGCTCGGGCGCGCCATGCTGTGGCTGGACATGCGCGGCCAGGCGGCCATCGCCCGGCGTCTGCAGGGGCGTTGGCTCAATGTGCGCGGCTACGATCCCCTGCGCCTGTGGCGATGGTTGCGCCTGAGCGGTGGCGCGCCTGCGCGCAGCGGCAAGGATTGCGCCGGCCACATCGCCTATCTGCGCGATCACCAGCCCGTGCGTTACCAGCGCACGCACAAGTTTCTCAACGTGCTCGATTACATGAACCTGCGCCTGACCGGCCGGTTCTGTGCCACTCCCGATTCGATGCTGACCACCTGGGTCACCGACAATCGCGACCCGCACCATATTCGCTACGACGCGGGCCTGCTGGACATGGTCGGCGTGGAGCGCGACAAGTTGCCGGACCTGGTGCCTTCCACTGCCGTGCTGGGTCCGCTGCTGCCGCAGGTGGCCCAGGCGCTGGGCCTGTCGCCGCAGACCGTGGTGGTGGCCGGCGCGATCGACACGTCGGCCGTGGCGGTCGCCGCGGCGGTGGAAGACCACGCCGCGCACCTGTACCTGGGCACCTCGTCGTGGTTGGGCGCGCATGTGCCGCGCATGAAAACCGACGTGCGCAGTACGATCGCCGCGGTGCCGTGCGCAGTGGAAGGGCGCTATCTGGCGATCGCCCTGCAGACCACCGCCGGTGCCAACCTGTCCTTTCTGCGTGATCGCATCCTGTTCCATGCCGACGAACTGCTCAGCGACGAGCAGCGCCCGGACGTCTATGAAGTGCTCAATCGCATCGCCGCACGCGTGCCCGCAGGGTCCAACGGGTTGATCTACATGCCCTGGCTGTTCGGCGAACGCACGCCGGTGGAAGACCCGAGCCTGCGTGCGGGCCTGATCAATCTCTCGTTGATGCACAGCCGCGAAGACATGATCCGCGCGGTGATGGAAGGGGTGGCGTTCAACACGCGCTGGATGATGGAGCCGTTCGCGCGCCTGCTTGGCTGCGACCCAGGCACGATTGCCGCGGTCGGTGGCGGCGCGCAGTCGGATCTGTGGTGCCAGATCATCGCCGATGTCAGCGGCCGGCCGATCCGGCAATTGCACAATCCGATCCAGGCCAACGCAGTGGGCGCGGCCTTCATCGCCGGGGTCGGCCTGGGCCGGCTCGGCTTCGGCGACCTGGCGGCATTGCAGCGCCCCCGGCGGGTCTACGAGCCGGATGCGGGCACGCGTGCGCTGTACGACGACCGCTACGCGGTGTTCAAGGACCTGCAGCGCACCTTGGCGCCGATCTACCGACGGCTCAATCCCTCCACGCCTGCCGCCGCCCCGGAGGTCGCCGCGCATGTTTGCCCTTGAACAACGCCAGCTCGTGGTCGCGCTGTGCATCGAACTGTCGCGCCGCGGCTATCTGGCCGGCACCGGTGGCAATGTCGCCTTGCGTATCGATGCGGAGTGTTTCGCGGTCACCCCTTCGGCGATCGACTACCTGAGCATGCAGGCCGAGGATATCTGCATCGTCCGCACCAAGGACCTGCACCAGCTCGACGGCACGCGCACGCCGTCGGTCGAAACCGGCCTGCATGCGCAGGTGATGCGGCGGCGCCCGGACGTGGGTTGCAGCATCCACACCCACCAGCCGGTCGCCAGCGCCTGCACCCTGCTGGGCGCGCCGTTGGAGGTGACGCAACCGGCGTTGCGCCGGCTGCTTGGTGCACGGATTCCGATCGCCGGCTACATGCCGTCGGGCACCGGCCTGCTGGCCCGCCTGCTGGCCCGGCAGCTGCAGCCCACCGTCAACGCCTATCTGCTGCGCAATCACGGCGTGGTCTGCTGCGGCACCAACCTGGAGGCGGCCGTCACCGTGGTCGAGGCGTTGGAGCTGGTCGCGCGCAGCCACCTGCAGACGCAGATCCAGGCGCGTGCGGCGCGCGAGCCCGACCTCGCGGCCGGCCTGCAGCGGGTGCTGACGGCGCTGGATTCCAGCCGGCACACGTCCGGCGCGTCCTCCCTTTCCCAGACATGATGGCACCGACAATGAGCGTGACTTCCGCGATTTCGCAATGGCCCGATGTGGACCAGCTGTATCGCCGCTTCGATGCGTTGGTCAAACAGCCGATGCGGCCGGTCCGGCGCGAAGGCATGGACAAGGTGATGCGCTACTTCGAGCAGCGCTGCCAAGGCTCCAAGCAGTTGGGCGACGCCGCGCAGCGGGTGATTCCCGGCGGCGTGCAGCACAACCTGGCCTTCAATTACCCGTTCTCGCTGGCGATGCGCAGCGCCGAGGGCGCCTACCTGACCGACGTCGACGACAACCGCTACATCGATTTCCTGCAGGCCGGCGGACCGACCTTGCTCGGCTCCAACCCGCCGGCGTTGCGCGCACGCGTCAACGAGGTGCTGGACCAGTGCGGACCGGTGACCGGACTGCTGCACGAATACGAGGTCAAACTGGCCGAGCTGGTCTGCGCCAGCATGCCGGCGGTGGAGATGGTGCGCCTGCTCGGTTCGGGAACCGAGGCGGTGATGGGCGCGGTGCGCCTGGCGCGCGCGTATACCCGCAAGCGCTGGATCATCAAGATCGGCGGTGCGTATCACGGCTGGAGCGACCAGTTGGTGTACGGCCTGCGCCTGCCCGGCACCGGCCGCATGGAAGCGATCGGCATTCCGCGTGGGGCGACCGCGCATACCCAGGAATGCCTGCCCAACGATCTGGACGCGTTGCGCCGCAAGCTGCAATTCAATCGCCTGCGCGGCGGCACCGCGGCGGTGCTGCTGGAACCGCTGGGGCCGGAGAGCGGCACCCGCCCGGTGCATGCGGACTACAACCGCCAGGTGCGCGCGCTGTGCGACGAGTTCGGGGCGCTGCTGATCTTCGACGAAGTGGTCACCGGTTTCCGGTTGGGCCCCGGCGGTGCGCAAGGCTACTTCGGCGTTGCGCCGGACATCACCGTGCTGGGCAAGTGCCTGGCCGGCGGCTATCCGATGGCCGGGGCGATCGGGGGCCGCCGCGAGGTCATGATGAGCCTGGTGGGCGGCATCGGCACGACCGCGCGGCGCGCCTTCGTCGGCGGCACGCTGTCGGCCAACCCGCTGTCCTGCGTGGCCGGCTATTACGCGTTGCTGGAAGCGCAGCAGAACGATGCCGCCGGCCGCGCCGGTCGCGCCGGCGATCGCCTGCGTGCGGGTCTGGAGGCGATCATCCAGCGCCGCGGATTGCCGTACGTGGTCTACAACATGGGCTCGATCGTGCACCTGCAGACCTCCGGCGTGCTGCTGCTGGACACCGGCAACCTCTACAAACTCTGGCGCGTGCGCAACGAAGCCAAGGCGCGCAAGCACATGATGGAAGAGATGGGCGCGGCGTATTCGGCGCACGGCCTGATCACCCTGGCCGGTAGCCGCATCTACACCAGCATGGCCGACACCGATGCGGTGATCGACGAGGCCCTGAACCGTTTCGACGATGTCTTTGCACTGGTCTGAGCCGATGAACGCCACCGATGCCCTGCGCGACACCTGGCTGCAGACCCGCGAACGGCTGCAGGCCTCCCACTTGCTCGGCGACGATGACGCGGCCTTGTCGTTGCGTTGCCCGGGCGCCACGCAGATGTGGATCGGCAGCGCCACCGCGTCAACGCCGCTGCTGCTGGACTGGCGCGAGGATGCCGCGCTGGATGCGGCGCAGCGCCTGCATGCGCAGGTCTATGCGCAGCGTGGCGATGTGGGGGCGGTGGCGTGGTCGGCCGGTGCCTTCGGCCACTGCCTGGCCGACTGCGGCGGCGCGTTGCCGCAGGTGTTCGACGAACAGGCGCGGCATCTGGGGCCGATGCCGCCGCCGGTGCGCGCGGCCGACGCGGCGGCCACGCTGGCCGGGGCGATCGGCAATGCCGTGCTGGTGGCACGGCGGCCGCTGTGCCTGGGTACCAGTGCGCGTCGCCTGGCGCTGAACATCGCGTTGTTCGAAAAGTGCGCCAAGGCGTATGTGCTGGCGGCGGCCACCGGAGGACCCACCCGGCAGCTGCCGTGGTGGGTGCGTCGCATCGCCAACGGGCGTTTGCGCAAGGACCAGGTACGTGCGAGCGCCGCATTTGCCAATGGCGCCCTGCCCACCGAAAGCACGGCCTACTGAGGGCATCGCATGCGCAGCAGTCATCCACCCGCGTTGTCCGCCGTGGCCGTTCCCGCCTCGCAGGGGTTGCCGTCCGGTTTGTTGATCGGTTCGATCGCCCTGCTCATCCTGGGCGTGCAGCCGATCCTGCTGGGAACATTGGTCGAGCAGAAGCTGATCACGCTCTCCGGCGTGGGCATCGTGGCAATGGGGGAGATCGTCGCGCTCGGCCTGGGCGTGGCGCTGGGCGATGCGCTGTTGCCGCACCGCTGGCAGCGCCAGGTCGCCGTGCTGGCGGCGCTGTTGGCGGCACTGCTGGACCTGGCCACCACCCAGGCGGTCGGCGACACCGCATTCGTGCTGGTACGCGCAGCTGCCGGCCTGGCGGAGGGGCTGCTGCTGTGGGTGGCGACCCTGACCATCGTGCGCGCGGCCAAGCCGGATCGGGTCACCGCGGTGTTCATGCTGACCCAGGCGGTGGCGCAGATCGCACTGGCGAACCTGCTGGCGTTGTGGGTGCTGCCGTCCACCGGCTGGAAAGGCGGTTTCGTGGCGCTGGGCGCGGTGACGCTGTGCGCGGCCCTGCTGACACCGTTGCTGCCGGCGACCCTGTCTGCGGTGAGCGCAACCGCGCCGGCCAGCCGCGTGCGCTGGTCGCCGACAACCCTGTTGCCCTTGCTGATTGCCTTCGTGCAGATGGCCGCGACCGGCGCGCTGTGGGCGTACCTGGAACCGTTGGGGTTGCGCGCGGGCCTGGATGCCGGGGCGGTGCAGGCGCACACCTCGCTGGTGCTGGCGATGCAGATCGTCGGCGCGCTGGCGGCGATCTGGTGGGTGCGCCGGCTCGGTCACGCGCGCACCCTGGTGGTCGGCAGCCTGGTGCTGGCAGCGGTGGCGGCCATCATGGCGCGTGCGGCGCCGGCCGGCACTGCCGCGTTCACGGTTGCCTGCGTGGGCTTCGGCCTGGTCTGGATGTTCCTGATGCCCTTCCACGTGGGCCTGGCGTTCGGTGCCGACGCGCATGGCCGGGTGGCGGTGCTGGTGCCGGCGGTGCAGTTGCTGGGATCGGCAGCCGGCCCCTTGCTCGCTTCGCTGCTGCTACAGCACGATGATCCGGCTCCGGTACCGGCGTTCAGTCTGGCCGCCGCATTGCTGGCGGCGGTCCTGGCGGCGGCAGCCGGCCGCGACCAGCGCCGCCGGGCCCCGGCCGGAGCGCAGCAGAACAGGGGGGATCGATGAGCGACAGCGTGTGCGGAATGGGCCGCAGCGTGCCGGCGCGTCCGGCGCGCCGGTCGCGGATGCGTTTGCAGTGTGTGCGCTTGCAGCAGGGGCGTGCGCGTCATGCACGCTGACCTGGACGTCTGCGCCGAGGACATCGCGGCAGTGTTCGCCGCCCAGCAGCCGGTGGCCGCGGCCTGGCGCAGTTCCACCGCCGCGCAGCGGCGCGAGCGCCTGCGCGCGTTGCGCAGCGCGCTGCTGGCGCGGCGGCAGGCCCTGTATGCCGCCTTTGCCGGCGACTTCGGCAAGCCGGCACTGGAAGTGGAGCTGAGCGAGCTGTTGCCGGTGGTCGACGAAATCGCCGCCGCCATCGCCGGGCTGCCGCGCTGGATGCGCCCGCGCAAGGTGTCGCCCACCTTGCTGACGCTGGGCACGCACGCGCAGATCGGCTATCAGCCCAAGGGCCGCTGCCTGATCATCGGCCCATGGAATTATCCGGTTGCCACCGTGCTGGGGCCGCTGGTCTCGGCGCTGGCGGCAGGCAACACCGCCATCCTCAAGCCGTCCGAATTCACCCCGCAGGTCAACGCGGTGCTGCGCGAGCTGCTGGCCGAGGCGTTCGACCCTTCCGAAGTGGCGATGGTGCAGGGCGGGGTGGCCACTGCGCAGCGCTTGCTGGCCTGCCCGTTCGACCATGTGTTCTTCACCGGCTCACCGGCAGTGGGGCGGCAGGTCATGGCCGCCGCTGCCGCCCAGCTGGCCTCGGTGACGCTGGAGCTGGGCGGCAAATCGCCGGCCATCGTCGACCGCAGCGCCAACCTGGAACGCGCCGCGCAGGTGCTGGTGTGGGGCAAGCTGGTCAATGCCGGGCAGACCTGCATCGCGCCCGATACGCTGTTCGTGCATCGCGAGGTCCGCACGGCGCTGCTGCAGCGGTGCCGCGAACTGCTGGCGCAGCGCTACGGCAGCAGCGCGGCGGCGGTGGCTGCCAGCCCCGACCTGGCGCGCATGATCCATGTCGGCCATGCGGCGCGCCTGGCGGCCCTGATCGATGAAGCGCGCGCTGCCGGTGCCGAGCTGGTGGCCGGCGGCGACCATGACGTGGCGCAGCGTTTCATCGCCCCGACGGTATTGGCCGATGTTCCGGAACACGCGCGCATCGCGCAGGAAGAAATCTTCGGCCCGGTGCTGCCGGTGGTGACCTTCGACCATCTCGACACCGTGCTCGCCG
This sequence comes from Xanthomonas sp. NCPPB 3583, assembly GCF_041475715.2. Lineage (NCBI taxonomy): Bacteria > Pseudomonadati > Pseudomonadota > Gammaproteobacteria > Lysobacterales > Lysobacteraceae > Xanthomonas > Xanthomonas sp. NCPPB 3583. The sequence continues at coordinate 4,818,133 of NZ_CM191263.1, read as the reverse complement.
GGCTCGACGCCGCCGCCAAGCCGTTGGCGCTGTATCTGTGGAGCAACGACGCCGCACAGGTCGCCCGCGTGCTGGCGCGCAGCAGCTCCGGCAGCGTGGTGGTCAATCACTGCCTGCAGCAATTCATGCACACCGGCTTGCCGTTCGGCGGCATTGGCCAGTCGGGGATCGGCAGCGCGCATGGCATGCATGGATTCAAGGCGTTTTCGCACGAACGTGCGGTATTGCGCGGCGGCCGCCTGCTGACCGCGCGGGCCTTCTTTCCGCCGTATCGGGGCTGGCAGCACCGCGTGGCCACCGCATTGACCGCCTGGCTGGCCCGCCGATGACGCGCGCGGCACAGATTGCCCGCGACGCAGCGCGTATGATGTGGCTCTGGCAAACACCGGCCGTGCAGGCGCATGGCTTGGCGGTGGCATGGCGCTACTGCAGACGATGGACGCCGCCTGGCCGGCGCGATGCAGCAGCGACGCAACGGCGCAGGTGCAGTCGCGGTGGTCTGGCCGACGCATCACTCCGTGTTCGAGGAATCCCCCGCCCATGTCCACGACCAAGTCCCGTCCGCGCGCGCCGCTCAAGGCGCCCGCGCCCAGGCTGACCGGCAACAAGCTCCCGGCCCAGCATCGCGCGACCGAGACCTACGAACATATCCTGGCGGTGACCGCGCAATTGCTCGGCGATGTCGGCGTGGAACGGCTGTCCACCAATCTGGTCTGTGCGCATGCCGGACTGACGCCACCGGCGCTGTACCGCTACTTTCCCAACAAATATGCCTTGTTGTCCGAGCTCGGCACGCGCCTGATGCAGCGGCAGAACGCGCTGGTGCCCAAGTGGATCACGCCGCAGGCGATGTCCGGTTCGCGCGAACAGGTGCAGCAGGCGCTGACCGGCCTGGTGCTGGAGACCTACCGGGTGACCAAGGCCACCGAGGGCGGTGTCTGGATCCTGCGCGCGCTGCGTGCGGTGCCGGCCTTGCAGCAGGTGCGCCTGGACTCGCACGCGCAGGTCACCAAGGCGCAGGTGCGCATGCTCGCCGAATTCTTTCCCGATGCAGACCCGCGCCAACTGCGTCTGGTCAGCCGCATCGTGGTGGACCTGATCTATGCGACCGTGGAGCTGCTGTTCGATGTGCGACTGAGCAGCCGTGCGGTGGCCGAGACAGTCGGCACGATGATCGCCGGCCACGTCGAGCAGTTGCGCGATGCAACGGCCGATGTGCCGAAAGGCAGCGCTGTGGAGCGCCGGCGAGGTTCGCCACCGGCACGGCGTTCAAACCGCGCTGGGTGATGGGCCGGCAGCGGGCGCGGTCGTCAGAGCCTGCGAAGGACGCGCCTTCCCTGCACCGAGGCATCTGGCAGGTGCAATGCGGCTGCTCGCAGGCGCTGAATGCCGCAAGCACATCCGCGCCGCATGCAACGCTCAGGGCACTGAGGGCAGCATGAGCAGATCCTGCAGTTCCGGTCCGCCGCCGCGGTTGCCGCTGCCTGCGGCGATGTACAGATCCTCGCCCACCTGTGCCGCCTGCGTGCCGTGCCTGCCGCGCGGCAAGGCCGGACCGGTCTCCCACCGCGCGGTGGCCGGGTCGTAGGACTCCACCTCGGCGTGGCCGGCGACCTGGGTCGTGCTTTCGCCGCCCAACAGCATGACCCGGCCGTGATGCGCGACGGTTGCCGCGCCCGCGCGCGGGGTGGGCAGCGTGGCATCGGCCACCGACCAGGTGGCCTGCCGCAGATCGTAGATATCCAGCTGCGGGATCGTTTGCGACAGCGTGTCGCCGGTGTCGTGCGAAGACCGGCGCCCGCCGCCCGCGTAGAGCTTGCCGTCGAGCACCACGGCCTGGAAGTGATCGCGCGCATGCGGCGCATCGGGCAGGCGCGTCCAGCGCTGGGTCCGCGTGTCGAAGGCGTCCAGCCAGGGCACATAGCCGCTGTTGTGGCCACGCGTATTGCCGCCCACCAGATACAGCACTCCGTCGTGCGCGACGGTACCGGCCGAACCGCGGCGGCGATCGGCAGGAATCTCCGCGCCCGTCTGCCAGCGGTCGGTGGCCGGGTCGTAGATCAGCAGATGCGTCAATGCCGCTTCGTTGGGATAGTCGCCGGTAAACCCGCCCACCAGATAGAGCTTGCCTGCCCAGACCGCCGCCTGGGCGTGGTTGACCGCCAATGGCGGTGCGCTGCCGCGCGACCAGCGCCGGGTGCGGGTATCGAAGATATCCAGCGGGCGTTCGCCGCGACCGCCGAGCAAATACAGGCGCTCGCCAATGGCGGCCATGCTGTTTTCGTGGCGTGCGTGCGGCTCGCCCTGCGCCTGCACCGCGCGCCATTGCTGCTTGCTGGTCGATCCGGCTGGTTCGAGGTCATTGGCCTGCCCGCTGACAGGCATGCTTGCGGTCACCACGAGCAGGAACACCGCGCAGAAAGACGTTGCCAAGCGATGCATCGGTGTTCCTTGGTTGCAAAGAGCGGCCAGTCTACTTACCTGTCGACGCACCGCCATAGCAGAAAGCGGACAGAGCCGCGACGCGCGTAGCGACCGCGACAGTGCAGCGCTGTCACCACGCTGACGATGGCAGTGGTCGATCATCTGCATTGCGGTGTTGCAGCCGGATACGCAGTGCACTTCATCAAACCCAGTGCCTTTGCTGCTTGCAAGTGCCAGGGGAGACGCCGGCTCTTCACGTCCGACAGCACCGCGTATGCAAACACTACCGCGACCGCAATGACAGGAGACCTGCGTGACGCGTTCCCCGACAACTTCCCGTTCGGCGACAACGCCGCCCAAGAGCGTCGCCGCTGCGGCGGCGCGTGGACTGCGCCTGCGCGAGCAGCACGGCCGTGGCGGTACCGCCGTTGGTGTGGCGCGTGCGCGCGATCTCTCCGCACAAACGTCGCTGTCTGCACAGACCATTGGACGCATGCATGCGTACTTCGCGCGACACAGCGTGGACAAGAGCGGCAAGGGTTGGGCGGATGCCAAGGCGCCATCGGCCGGCTACATCGCCTGGCTGCTCTGGGGCGGCGATGCAGGCCAGCGCTGGGCAGCGCGTGTGTACGCGCGCCTGCACCAGGCAAGCGCGACCAAGGGCGCCAGCAGCGGAAATGGCTCGAAAAAGACTGCTGCAAAGAAGGTTAAAGCAAAGAAGAGTGCAACCAGGCAAGCCGCAGCCAAAAAAACGGCGACCAAGAAGTCAGCAAAAAAGACAGTCGCAAAAAAGACCGCACCGAATAAGCGCACCACGAAAAAAACGGCGGCCGCAAGCGCCTCTGCCAGAAAGACTGCATCGTCCAAGGTCGCACGCAAGGCAAGCAAGGCAAGCAAGAAAGCTGCAGCAAGGAGCAGCGCGGCTGAGAAGAAAGGCGCGACCAAGAAAGCGCCATCAAGGCGCACTGCGGCCAAGAAGAAGAGCACCTCCACAGCTGCGAAACAGCGTGCAGGCAAGACGTCCGCGCCCTGGAGCACGTCCAGCCCAAAGAGCGCTTCGCGCTCCAAGCCACTGTCTGCATCGCAGAAGACCCAGGCCCGCAAGCGCGCAAAAGCCGCAGGCCGCCCATATCCGAATCTGGTGGACAACATGGCCGTCGCCAGCAAGCGCAGCACGAGCAAGCGTGCGGCCAAGTCCGGCGGCACGAAACAGCGTGCAGGGAAGAAATAGCGGTATCGTTAACGCGCGTTTGTGCGTGCTGCGCTCGGAGGTGCGGCGGCACAGGCCCGTCTCTTGTCGGCATGCCCCCGGTCCGAGGCAGTGCCGACTAAGCCGTGGAGCGGTGGCGCTTGCTGTCGCCCCGGCATCGGTCCGAGCAGTACTTCACCTGGTCCCACACACGCTCCCACTTCTTGCGCCAACGAAACGGCCGCCCGCATTGCACGCAGACCTTCTCCGGTAGATCCTGTTTTTTGCGTGTTGCCATAGGCTGGAAGGACTGGGACACGTGTCGGTGCAGGGGGGTGCAAAGCATGTCATAGCGAGGTCCACTGCAAAATGCCGTCTCGGACTTCATGCAGGCAGCTGCCCAGAACACAGCAGTACATGGGCGGGGAGACCGGCGCGCACGCTTTGTTATAGTTCGCAGGAAGCGGTTTGGCGGCACGTCTCGGGCATCGCAAGGCGGCACGCTCACATTCTCAAACAAGGACGTGCGTGAAAACATTGTTGCTGGTCGCGTCGGCGCTTTTGTACGTTGCCGCACTCTGCCTTCCTGCACTGCATGGTGGTGCCGAGCACGTGAGCGGCGTTGTCCTGCTCCTGTTCGGCTGGATCCAGGTGCTCGACGGCCAATGCGTCGCCTGGTTAGGCAACCTGCTGTTCTTCAGTGCGTGGCTCTGTTACCTCTTCAAATCTGATAGGACGGCATTGGGCCTGCTGCTGTCGGCATGCCTGATCGGCATGGATACCTTTCGTGCCACCCGCTATCTGAAAAACGAAGCCGGACACGAAGTGATGATCGACCGGATAGGCGCAGCCTTCTACGTATGGGAGCTGAGCTTTCTGGTCCTGGTGATCGTAGTGCTGATGCGTCTGTCGGAGACGCGTGGCGTCACGCGACCGAATACGGTTTGATACCGTAACCGCCGCCAGGACTTTTAAAGCGCGCGGGGAGCGAGCCTGTCACTTCCATCGAGCTGCTCACATAAGCGCTTCTGAAGCTTGGACACACGGAGGTTGGTCATGGACACCAGCATCAATGTAGAAACGCAAACCATCCCGACCCTGCCGAGCCGTTCGATTCCGCAGACGGTGGCGTTCTATCGGCAGCTGGGCTTTGTCGGCGATGCGCATCCGCATGATGCAGGTTACGCAATCCTGCGACGTGGCGATGTGGAGCTGCACTTCTTCGCGCATCCGGACCTGGATCCGGCCGGCTGTTATGCGGGCTGTTACATCAGGGTAGGCGATGTGGATGCCGTCCACGCAGCGATGAAGCTTGCCGCCTTGCCCGAGCAAGGCATTCCACGGCTCGACCCGGTTGGCGACAAGCCCTGGGGCATGCGTGAGTTCGCCATCGTCGATGAGAGCGGCAATCTGCTGCGGATCGGGCAGGTGATCGCGTCCGGGTGATGCATTGCGTGGGCGAGGCGACTGCACTGCTCGCCCCGCCTGATTCCACCGCTCGCCAATGAGATGGTGCTGTGCACCGTCTTACACGTCACCCATCGACCCAAGGGCGTGTGTCACTTCAGCAGGGGTGGCCATGCCGAGCGCTGCATAGGCCGCCTGCAAGGACGCACGAAAACGCGCGTCTGCGGACAACGATCCGAACACCGCCTCCAATGTCAGAAAGTCGGCGACATCATGACCTGCATCGCCAGTCGCGTTGCGGCCAAGCGCGCTGAGGACATCGTTCAACGGGTCGGTCAGCGGAACGCCGTTGTGCGCCTGCCTGCGGACGAAATGCAGCCACGCCGCAACGGCCAGGCATAGGCGCTGGATCGGTCGGCCGGTAGCGAGTGCGTCGCCGATCGTGCCGAGCAGGCGCACCGGGAGTTTCTGCGAGCCGTCCCAGGCGATCTGGGCGAGCAGGTGACCAATGGCGGGATTGCGAAAACGGGCAAGGATGGCGTCGCTGTAGCGTTGCGCATCGAAGCCCTGCATGGCCTGCAGGGTGGGGGCGATCTCCGCGCGCATCAACGTTTCCAGGTACGCGGCAAGTTCGCGGTGACGCATGGCGTCGGCCACGGTTTCCAGGTTCATCAGGCTGCCGAGATAGGCCAGCGCCGAGTGCGGCGCGTTGAGCAGGCGCAGCTTGGCGCGCGCGTAGCCGGCGATGTCTTCGCTCAGGGTGACGCCGGCGTGCTCGAATGCGGGGCGACCATTGCTGAAGCGGTCTTCGATCACCCACTGGCTGTAGCGCTCGCGCTGGATCGGCCAGGCATCGTCCACGCCAAGCTGATCGTGTACGCGCGTGCGCAGCGCGTCATCGGTGGCGGGCGTGATGCTGTCGACCATCGAGCGCGGGAAGGCTGCGTGCCGCGTGATCCATTGCGCAAGCGCGGGGTCGGTCTGTTCTGCAAGCCGCACGACCGCGCGCTGCAGCAGCGTGCCGTTGTCGGTGAGGTTGTCGCAGCTCAACGCAGTGAACGGCGCGGTGCCGTCGTGCCTGCGTTGCTGCAGCCCGGCGACGAGGTAGCCGATGGCACTGCGTGGACTCGCGGGATGGGCGATGTCGTGGGCGATGTCCGGATGCGAGAGGTCGAGCGTGTCGCCGGCCAGGCAATAGCCTTTCTCGGTGATGGTCAGCGTGACCAGGCGCACTGCCGGGTCTGCAAGGCGCGCGAGCACGGCGGCGTGTTCGTCTGCGGCGCACAGTACTTCGCGGATGGCACCGATGACACGCAGGTGCGGGTGTTCGTCGAGCAGGGCGAGGGTGTACAGACCATGCTGTGGGCGCAAGGCATCGCGCACCTGCGGGCGATGCAGCGAGACGGCGCTGATGGCCCAGCTGGGGTCTTCGGCAAGCAGGTCGTCGATATAGACGGCCTGGTGAGCACGGTGGAAGGCACCTGCGCCGAGATGCACGATGCCGATGGTGGTTCTTGCCAGGTCATAGCTGGGCCTTGAAACCACCGGCGGCAATGTGGCCAGGGTGTCGCGCGAAAGACGTGGTGCTTGCATCGTGTCGCCTGTGAGGTAGGAGTGTTTGGAGGAAGGGCTGCGCCGAACCCTCACCCCAACCCCTTTCCCGCAAGGAAAGGGGATTTGCAGCAATCGTGGCCGAAGAAGTTGTCGATCCACGGCCGCATGGCCAGAGTGTGGGCGGCTGTTACTTGTCGGTCACGGTAAAGCGCTGCCTGGCGCGGATATCTGCACTGGAGGCGCCGATCTGCACTTCATAGGCGCCAGGGTCCACCGCATACGCCTTGCGCTGCGCGTCGTAGATGCGCAGCGCGTTCTTTGCGTCGAGGGTGAAATGCAACGCGCGCTGCTCGCCCGGCTGCAGGGCGATACGTTGAAATCCGTGCAATTCCTTGCCGGCACGTTCGCGTTGCGGGGTGAGCGGATGCAGATACAGCTGCACTACCTCATCGCCTGCGCGTTGGCCGGTGTTCTTCACCGTGACGGTGGCAGTGAGCGAGCCATCGGCTGCGATGGTGGTGCGGTCCAGGCGCAGGCCGGAATAGGCGAACTGCGTGTACGACAGGCCGTGGCCGAACGGATACAGCGGCGTGCCGCCGAAGTAGCGGTAGGTGCGGCCGCGCATGGCGTAGTCGTCGAACGCCGGCAGGGTTTCGCTTTCCTTGTAGAACGTCACCGGCAAGCGGCCGCCCGGGTTGGCATCGCCGAACAGCGTGTCGGCCACCGCGGTGCCGCCGCGCTGGCCGGGATACCAGGCCAGCAGGATCGCCGGCAGGTGCTGCTGCGCCCAATCGATGGCCAGCGCCGAGCCGGTGGTGAGCACCGCCACCACCGGCTTGCCGGTGGCCTGCAAGGCTTCGAGCAGGTCGCGCTGCGGCTTGGGCAGGCGCAGGTCGGTGCGGTCGCCGCCGGCAAATCCGGGGTAGTTCACCTTCATCTCTTCGCCTTCGACATCGCCGGTCAGGCCACCGACAAAGACCACCACGTCGGCGCTGCTCGCCACGTCCAGCGCCTCCTGCAAGGGCGGCTTGGCACCGGGTTGGCGCCAGGCCAGGCGCACGCCGGCATCGCGCTCGCCTTCGAAGTATTCCAGCCGCACCTGGTAGGCACGGCCGGCCTGCAGCTGCACGTCGACGCCATCGGCGTGCAGGCGGTCGCTGGTGCTCCAACGGTCGATCACCGGCTTGCCGTCCAGGTACAGGCGCACGCCGTCGTCGGCGGCTGCTTCCAGGTGGTAGGTGCCGGTGGTCGGCGGAACCAGCTGGCCGCTCCAGCGGATGCTGAAGTTGTCCGCCGGCACCGCCTCGCTCGGGCCAGCCTCGCCACGCGCCAGCAGATTGTCGGTCGGCGAGCCGCGGTCCCATTTGAAGCCGATTTGCGCATCCACGCGCACCAGGGCCGGCGTGCCGGACAAATCGCGGTTGCGAAAATACTCGCCCCGCAAACCGCGTTCGGGCGAGTTGGCCGACGGCCGCAGGTATTGCGGTTCGATCAGCGGCGTGGCGGCGGGGTCGTCGCGCCCCTCGACCAGGTCGGCGCCGCGCGCGTACAGCACCTGCGCATTCGGGGCCGCGGCGCGGATACCTTGCAGCACGGTGACCGGCGCGGCCGGCGTGCCGTAGTAGTTGCCGAGCAGTGCCATGGTGTCATCGGCGGTGGGGCCGATCACCGCGATGCGTTTGAGCTTGGCCCGCGACAACGGCAACAGGCCATCGTTCTTCAGCAGCACCAGCGATTCGCGCGCGGTGCGCCGCGCCAGCGCATCGTGCGCCGGCGACTGGTTGACCGAGGCGGGAATCGTCGACCACGGCAACTGCCCGGGCGGATCGAACATGCCCAGGCGCATGCGCGCGGTCATCAAGGTCGTCAACGCGGTGTCGATCTGCGCCTCGTCGATCAGGCCCTGGCGGACCGCCGCCGGCAGGGTGGAATACTCCTCCCCGCATTCCAGTTCGGTGCCATGCTTGACCGCCAGCGCGGCGGCTTGTTCGCGGGTGGCGACGATCTTGTGGTGCTTCCAGATATCCACGATTGCCCAGCAGTCGGACACCACGTAGCCCTTGAAGCCCCATTGCTGGCGCAGCACATCCTGCAGCAGGAACTTGCTGGCGCTGGCCGACTCGCCGTACACGCGGTTGTAGGCACCCATCACCGCATCCACCTTGCCGTCCTTGACCAGTGCCTCGAACGCCGGCAGGTAGGTCTCGTACAGGTCGCGCTGGGAGGGGCGCGCATCGAAGTGGTGACGATCGGCTTCCGGGCCGCTGTGCACGGCGAAATGCTTGGCGGTGGCGTCGAGCTTGCGGTAGGGCTCACCTTGCGCGTTCTTCGGTGCGTCGGCGCCTTCGCCCTGCAGGCCCTGCACGAAGGTCACGCCCATGCGCGCGGTGAGGAAGGGATCCTCGCCGTAGGTCTCCTGGCCGCGGCCCCAGCGTGGATCGCGGAAGATGTTGATGTTCGGCGACCAGAAGGTCAGCCCCTGATAGCGCGCGTGCTGGTTCTGGCGCAGGAACTGATGATGCTTGGCACGCGCCTCGTCGCTGATGGCGGTGGCGACCTCGTGCATCAGCGGCAGGTCGAAGGTGGCGGCCATGCCGATCGCCTGCGGGAACACCGTCGCCCCGCCGGCGCGCGCCACGCCATGCAGCGCCTCGTTCCACCAATCGTAGGCCGGCACCCCCAGGCGCGGAATCGCCGGCGCAGCGTTCTGCATCTGCGCGGCCTTTTCTTCCAGCGTCATGCGCGACACCAGATCGGCCGCGCGTTGTTCGAAACTGCGTTGTGTATCCAGATACGGCGGCGGTGTCGCGGCATGGGCAGCGCCTGCGGTACATGCCAGTGCGAGCAGGACACCCTGCGCGAGCGAACGAAACGGGGCGGGCGGATGCGAAGGCATGGTCAGTCCTGTGAAGGGCGGTCGGGATGCGATTGGGCGAATGGCCCGATCACGCTGCCGACGAAGCCGCCGGCCTTTTCGGTGCTGAGAAAGCTGGCGTCGTCGTTGCGGCGTAGCCATTGCCAGCCGCGGCCATCGGCATCGAAGGCGAAGCTATACGCACCACCATCGCCGCTGATCTGCAGCCGCAGCTGTGCAGTGGCCGGGATGCGGGTCTGCGCCAGCGTGGTGGTGGCCGCGCCCTCGCGCTTGTCCAGAAACACCTGGACGGCATCGCCATCGCGACGGGCGCCGAGTGCATACCACGCGGTCGAATTCTGAAATGCGGCCAAGCCTGCACTGATGCCCGCCTGGGTCGGGACCTCCAGTGCGGTGCTGGCGGTGAAACGCAGATGTTGCTGGCGGCGTGCGAGAAACGCGGGCGTGCCGGTACCGTCCAGCCCCTGGCTGCTGGCATGCAACGTCAACCAGCCTGCCCGCGTGCGCAGGTCGGCCACGTCGTGCTTTGGCACGCGCACGGTCAGCCATTCGCGTTGCAGCGTGGCCTGATCGAAATCGTCGTGCCAGACGAAGTTGCCCGACAATGGTGCCTGCGTGGCAACTGCCTTCATGCCTGCGGGCGCCTTGGCGATGTAAGGAATCGGCTGTCCCGCCGGCAGGATCGAGGGCCAGCCATCGCGCCACTGCACCGGCAGCAAAAACGTTTCGCGCCCGGTGTTGTAGTGATCGCCGCGATACGGACGGCTTGCGAGAAACACCGCCCACCACTGCCCGTCCGGTGTGTCGACCAGGTCCACGTGGCCGGCGTTGCTGACCGGATGCGCGCGCCCGGCCGGCAGGTCGCGTTGGGTCAGGATGGGGTTGTTCGGTGCCGGTGCATACGGCCCCCACACGTTGCGGCTGCGCAACACCACCTGCGAATGCTGCGGCCCGGTGCCGCCCTCCGCACATGAGAGGTAGTACCACCCGTCGCGTTGATACAGGTGCGGGCCTTCGATCCAGATCGGCTTGCTGGCCAGGTCCACGCCGCCATTGAGCAGCACCTTGCGCGGGCCGACAGGCGCATTCTTCGCGATATCGAAGCGCTGCATCCAGATCGCGCGATGCCCGTCGTACAACGGCGTGCCTTCCGGCGGGCCGTTGTTGAGCAGGTACGCGCTGCCATCGGTATCGAAGAACAGGGACGGGTCGATGCCGTCGATGCTGGGCAGCCACGTCAATGCCGACCATGGGCCCGCCGCATTGCTGGCACTGGCGATGAAATTGCCACCGCTGTCGACCGAGGTACCCACCACGTAAAAACGCCCGTCGTGATGGCGGATGCTGGCGGCATACATGCCGCGCGACATGCGCAGCCCGTCGTAGTCGAGCTGCTCGCGGCGTTCGACCACGTTGCCGATCTGGGTCCAATGCACAAGATCGGTGCTCTCCAGCACCGGGATCGCCGGAAAGTAGGTAAACGTCGAATTGACCAGGTAATAGCGCTCTCCCACACGCGTGATGCTGGGGTCCGGGTAGAAACCGGCCAGCACCGGATTGCGGTAGTGCCCGGCCGGCAGCGGCGTGGCGAACACCGCATCGTCGCCGCGGTATTCGAACCAGTCGAACGCAACATCGGCAGCGGCCTGCGCCTGCGCGTTCGCAGGCACCGCCAAGGCCATCAGCAGGGCCACACACGTGGCAGAAAACGCGCGCATCACCAATCCCACATCGCGCCGTCTTCCAGTCGCGCGATCGGCAACTGCTTGGGCACGTAGGGATACTTCGCTGCAAGCGCTTCGTCGATGTCCACGCCATGCCCCGGTGTCTCGCCGCAGTGCAGGCGGCCATCGCGGAATTGGTAGTCGTGCGGGAACACCGCATTGGCCTCGTCGGAATGGAACATGTATTCCTGGATGCCGAAGTTGGGCACCCAGGTGTCGAAGTGCAGGGCCGCGCCCATGCACACCGGCGAAAGGTCGGTGGCGCCGTGGAAGCCGGTGCGCACCTGATGCAGCGCGGCGAAATCGGCCAGCCGGCGCACATGGGTGATGCCGCCAGCGTGGACGATCGTGGTGCGGATGTAGTCGATCAGCTGCTGTTCGATCAGGTGCTTGCAGTCCCAGATCGAGTTGAATACCTCACCCACTGCCAGCGGCGTCACGGTGTGCTGGCGAATGATCTCGAACGCGCGCTGGTTTTCCGCCGGGGTGGCATCTTCCAGCCAGAACAGCCGGTACGGCTCCAGGTCGCGGCCCAGGCGTGCGGCTTCGATCGGGGTGAGCCGGTGGTGCGCGTCATGCAGCAGTTCGATCTCGTCGCCATGGTCGGCGCGCAGTTGCTCGAACAGGCGCGGCACGACGCCGAGGTAGCGCGGCGTGGACCATACGGTTTCGGTGGGCAGTTCGCTTTCGGCCGGTTCGTACGGCTTGCCGCCGACTGAAATGCCGTAGGTCTTCTTGATGCCGGGCACGCCGCACTGTGCGCGAATCGCGATGAAGCCCATCTCGCGGAAACGGCCCACTTCGTCGCTGGTTTCGGCGATATCGCGCCCGTTGGCATGCCCGTACACCAGCGCACCTTCGCGCGAGCGCCCGCCAAGCAGCTGATGCAGCGGCATGCCGGCCATCTTGCCCAGGATGTCCCACAACGCCACGTCCACCGCGGCGATCGCGCTCATCGTCACCGGTCCGCGCCGCCAGTACGCGCCGCGGTAGAAGAACTGCCAGATGTCTTCGATGCGCCCGGCATCGCGACCAATCAGGTTCGGCACCAGGTGTTCCTGCAGATACGCCGCCACCGCCAGCTCGCGGCCGTTGAGGGTGGCATCGCCCACGCCGGTGATGCCCGAACGCGTGCGGATCTTCAAGGTGACGAAATTGCGCCCCGGGCAGGTGACGATGACGCGCGCCTCGACGATCTCGCGGTCGCGGGCAGAGCCTTGCAGCGGTGCAGGGGAGTCGGAAGTCTGTGACATCGTGATCTCGCTCAGGGGGAAGAGGTGGCAGTGATGGGAAGTTCGAACGGGCCGGCCGGCAGGCCGCTGCGGTCGTACAAGGTGCACACCGGGCTGTCGGCCCAGCAGTAGCGCACGCGCGTTGCGGTCATGCCGGACGGAATGCGCACGCTGACATCGTGGCCCTGCAGTGTGGCGCTGGCATAGCGGCAAGTGCCGGACGCCTCGCCGCACAGCTCGAAGCCGATCGGTGCGTCGTTGCCGTAACTCAGTAGCGTGGTGTCGACATCGTCGAAGCCGATGCGCACGCTGTCGCGCTCGCGCTGCACGCTGCGCGGCACCGGGCCGGACGGCGCAATCGCCTCGCCATACACCACATGCCGCGCCGCGCGCGCCAGGCGCCGGCCCAGCTCCTGCTTGTTGGCCGGATGGATGTCGTAGCGGTCGCCGATATCGATCGCCACCGCCAATCCTGCGTTCGCGTCGCTGGCCACAAAGCGTCGCTGCGCCTCGCGCAATTGCGCCCAGCCGCTGTCGGTCGGCTGGGTAGGCGGTGCGCCGTAATTGGCCAACTGCACCACCAGCAACGGCAGGCCTGCACCGAAGCGCTGCCGCCAGTCGCGCTGCCAGGCAGTGAGCAAGGCCGGATAACGCGCTGCATCGCCGGTATTGGATTCGCCCTGGTACCACAGCACGCCGCGCAGGCCCAGGTGTTCCAGCGGCGCGATCATGCCGTTGTACAAGGTGGTCAGCCCGGCGGCCGACGACCACGGTGCGCGCGGTGGCGTGCCCACTGCCTGCGGCACGATGCGGTATTGCCAGGGCGCGTCCAGCGCCACGGTGCTGCCATCGGCAAATTGCAGTGCGCGCGATGGCGCGTCGCCCAGCAGCCCGCCGCGGCGATAGGTATTGAGCACATTGAGCACGATGCTGTTGCGCCCGGCATGCAGCAGTCCGCGCGGTAGCGCATAGCGACGTGGTTGATCGGCGCCATAGCTGCTGCCCACGCCGCGTCCGTTGACCCAGGTCTGGTCCAGTTCGTCCACCGGCCCGAGTCGCAACGTGGCGTCCTGTGCGGCCTGTGCCGGGGTCAGCTCGACGCTGGTGCGGTACCAGACCATGCCGTTGAAGCCGACCAGTTGCGGCACGCCCCAGTCGTCCCATGCGCCCAAGGCCGGCGGCGCATCCTGCCAATGGCCGGGCGCATCCGGCTGCCACGGTTCGCCTTCGCCATGGGCACGCCACCAGCGTTCCCACAGCGCGGCCCACCGCGGTGCGGCCGCCACCGGGTCGGTTGCATAGCGCGCCAGCACATCCAGCGCCGGACCATCGTCGCCGGCCGCACGCAGGGCCTTGTCGCCGATCCAGGCCTGCAGTTGCGACCCGCCCCATGACGCATTGATCAACCCCATCGGCACGTCGACCTTCTTCTGCAACTCGCGTGCGAAGTAGTAACAGGCAGCCGAAAAGTCCTTCACTGTCTCCGGTGTGGTGCGCTGCCAGGTTGCAGCGCCGCCGAAACCGCGCTGCGGTGTCGGGCTGGATTGCGCGGGCACCTTGAACATGCGGATGCTGGGGTGCTCGGCATCGGCAATCTCGCTGCGCGAATCCAGCGTGCGATGCACCTGCAGTTCCATGTTCGATTGCCCCGAACACAGCCAGACATCGCCGATCAGCACGTCATCGATCTGCTGCATCGCACCGTTGGCAGTGCTGGCCTTCAGGCTGTACGGGCCGCCGGCGGCGTGCGCGGGCAAGCGCGCCTCCCAGTGACCTTGCCGGTCTGAGCGCGCCTGCACCTGCGCACTGTCCAGTTGCACGGTCACACGCGTGCCCGGCGCCGCATCGCCCCACAGGCGGATCGGCGCATCGCGTTGCAGCACCGCATGGTCCTGAAACACCGGATGCAGCAGCGGCGCATCCGCGGCGCGCGCAAGTTGCGGCAGCAGCAACGCCGACAGCGTGCCGATCAATATCTTTACGCGACATGCGCTCACTTCGGATTCCCCGGTGCATACGGAAATGTCAGTGCCTGGTAATACGCCAGCGGGTGCGCCGGCGGGCTGACGCCTGCAGGCAGCGGGCGCCCGGACACGCTCTGGAAATAGGCGATGCTGGCATCGCGCCACCACTGCGCCTCACCTTGCTGGATCGCCAGAAAATCGGCGACCTGCTGGTAGCGCTGTGCATCGATCTTGCCGGCCAGATGCTGCCAGGTCGTGCGCATCGCAGCGACCTCGGCCACGCCATGGTCGTAACGTCGCACCAGTTCGTCCCACAGCGGTCTGCCGGAGGCCATGCGGTGATCCCACGGCACATGATGGAACCACAGCAGCAACGGCTCGGGCACGCGCCGCACATCGCCGAACTCGCGCGCCACCGGCGGCGCATATTGCGCAACGGCATTGCTGCCGCTGGCGCTGCGGTCGAAGCCGATCCCGTTGCGGTCGGCGCGGTGGTAATACACCGGATCCCAGTCCGGACGTTCGCTGCCGGCATCCCACGGCGCCGGGCCGTAATGGTGGCCGCGCCCCATCAGGTGATGCAGACCGAGCGGAGTCATGTAGTCCACCACTGCCTCGCGCGAACGCAGCATCATGCCGACCACCGGCTCGACCACCGCCGGATCGTTGGATAAGGTCATGCGCGTCCATTCCTGCGCAATGGCCTGCGGCGACAGCTGCGGGTCCCACGCCAGCCGCCCGTACGCGTACCAGTTGGCCTGATCGAAGATCGAGCCGCTCCAGTTGCGATCGGCGCCGATATTGGCCACGCCGGCGATCCCGGTCAGCCGTGTGCGTTTGCTCTCGGCGAACAAGCTGCCATCCACTGTCTTTGCAACGGTCGAGCCCTTGCCGCGCGCATAGGTGTCGGCTTGCAAGGTCTCGGAAAACAGCGGGCCCAGATAGGCCAGATGGGTGGAAAAGCCCAGATATTCCTTGGTGATCTGAAACTCCGGCATCAATGGCGTCTTGCCCATCGCACCGAACAATGGGTGAAACGGCTCGCGTGGCTGGAAGTCGATGGCCCCGTTTTTCACCTGCACGATCACGTTGTCGGCAAACGCGCCATCCAGCGGCACGAACTCGCTGTAGGCCTGCTTGGCGCGGTCGTCCGGCTGCTCATGCGAATAGACGAAGGCGCGCCACATCACCACCCCGCCGTGCGGCGCCAAGGCATCCGCGAGCAGGTTCGCGCCATCGGCGTGGCTGCGTCCATAGTCCTGCGGGCCGGGCTGGCCTTCGGAGTTGGCCTTGACCAGGAACCCGCCGAAATCCGGAATGCGCGCATAGATGGCGTCGGCGGTATCGCGCCACCAGCGCCGTACCTGCGGGTCCAGCGGGTCGGCGGTTTTCAGGCCACCGATTTCGATCGGTGCACTGAAACGCGCGCTGAGGAACACACGAATCCCGTACGGACGAAACACCTTCGCCAGGGCGGCCGCCTTGTCGAGGTATTGCGGCGTCAGGCTCCAGGCTTTGGCGTTGACGTTGTTGAGCACGGTTCCATTGATGCCCAGCGACGCATTGGCACGTGCGTAGTCGGTGTAACGCGGATCCAGATAGCCAGGCAGCGTCTGCCAGTTCCACAGCGACGCGCCGGCATAGCCACGCTCCACCAGACCATCGAGATTGTCCCAATGATTGAGCATGCGCAGCTGCAAGCGTGGCGACGCGCGCACATCCAGCGCTGCGAGCGATTGCCCGGTCTGCAGCAGACGCAACAGGTGGAAGGTGCCGTATAGCACCCCGAGATCGCTGCCGCCGACAATGGCGGTGATGCGATGCCCATGTACCTCGGCGCTCCGAATCAGATAGCCATCGCGGCCCAACTGGCCTGTATCGAGCTTCATGGCGGCAATCTGTGGCGCGCTGGCGGCGCCCAGGACGACGGCGCCATCTTGCGTCACCGCGTCCACGCGCGGCGGTGTGCGTGCCAATAATCCCTGCAGGCCGCGCGCCAGTTCATCGCGTGCTGCATGCAGGGTGGGCGAATCGCCAACGACGACCAATTGACTGGCACTATCACGCAATTGCGCGGCATTGGCCAGCGGTTGGTAGCGCAACCATAGATCGTAGCCATCCTCGGCATGCGCGTTGGCGCCGATCAACAGGCCACTGCATAACAGCGCCGCCCACATCACTGCCTGCAGCGTAAATGCGCCGACACCCGTGTCGTGCTGCTGCATTGCAGACCGGCTCATGCGGCATGCTCGAGCGTCACCGGCGCATGCAGGCGCATATCGCCGCTCTGCCTGCTTCCCGGTACCATGGCTCGCATCGTCATACCTGCACCCGGCGTCCGCGTTACCGCAGCAGCGCCCGTGCATCCCGCAGCTTTCGCACGCATTTGAAGAGGCCACGCTTGGAGAAGGTCAGGAAATCGGTCCGCCGCACCAGCCGCGCGACCACCATCGACGAGGTGGCAGCGCTGGCAAAGGTCTCGCCGATGACGGTCTCGCGCGTGGTCAACAACACCGGCAGCGTGCGCGATGCCACCCGCGAACGGGTCATGCGCGCGGTCGACAAGCTGGGCTACACGCCCAATCTTGCCGCCAGCGCACTGGCGGCCGCGCAGAGCACGCGGATTGCGTTGATCTACAGCGATCCCAGCGGTGCCTACCTGCGCGAGTTGCTGCTGGGCGTGCTGCGGGTGGCATCGCGTACGTCGATTCAGCTGGTGATCGACTGCTGGGACGACCTGGACGCCGATGCCGAACGCAAGGCCGCGCGCAAGCTCGCCAAAGGCGTTGCCGGTGTGATCCTGCCGCCGCCCTTGTGCGAATCCAGGGCCGCAGTGCTGGAATTGGTGCGCGCCAAGGTGCCGGTGGTGGCGATCGCCTCCAACCATTTCAGCCCGGATGTGGCGTGTGTGCGCATCGACGAATTCGCTGCTGCCAAAGAGATCACCGAACATCTGATCGCACAGGGGCATACGCGCATCGGCTACATCGCCGGGCATCCGAACCTGTCGGCCAGCACGCGGCGCTTCGAAGGCTTTCAGGCGGCGCTGGCCGACGCCGGTCTGCGCCTGGATCGGCACCTGGTGCAGCCGGGCGATTACACCTACAAATCCGGCCTGGTCGCCGCGGAAAAACTGCTGGCGCGCAAACGCCGTCCCAGCGCCATCTTCGCCAGCAACGACGACATGGCCGCCGCGGCAATCTCGGTCGCGCACCGGCGTGGGCTGGATGTGCCGCGCGATCTGTCGGTGGTCGGGTTCGACGACACCTCTGCCGCCACTGCGGTGTGGCCCGAAATCACCACCGTGCAGCAGCCCATCGCCGCCATGGCCGATGCCGCGCTGGACATCTTGCTGAAGACGATTCGGGCCAAGGAGCGTACGGCAAGGATGGTCGATCATGTGGTCGCGCACCTGCTGGTCAAGCGGGATTCGGTGGCCGCACCGACAGCGGACGATGCGGCCGAGTCAACGTAGCGATCAGACCCCTGCATGCCGCAAGCCGGATGTGGTCGCCTCGCAGGCTTGCATGCAACACACCAGCATTGCCGGTGTGCGCTCACGTTTCTGGTGACCGCGCATCACATTGGCAGCCATTGCTGGCCGCCGCAGTGGTAGCTGGCCCACCGTCGCAATGCAGACGGTCATTGCACGCGCCAGGTGAGGCGAAGCGCGTGCAGTGGCAATGCTCAACGCGTCAGATACTGATTGATCAGGTTTTCATACGCTTCCTGGCGGCCGCTGAGCTGCTGGGGCGCATTGCCGGCTGCATGCTTGGCCAGATCGGCCAGCGTGGTCTTGCCTGCGGCAAAGTCCGCGCCGGCGCCGCTGTCGAAGCTGGCGTAACGCTCGGCGCGCCACTGTTCCAGCGGCGAGGCGGTCAGCAGCGCGTTGGCCACTTCCAGCCCGCGTGCGAACGCGTCCATGCCGCCGATGTGGGCCAGGAACAGGTCCTGCGGGTCGGACGATTCGCGACGCACCTTGGCATCGAAGTTCAAGCCGCCCGGTGCCAGCCCGCCCTGCCGCAGTACCACCAGCATGGCGCCGACGGTGTCGTACAGATCGGTCGGGAACTGGTCGGTGTCCCAGCCGTTCTGCGGGTTGCCGCGGTTGGCATCGATGCTGCCGAGCAGGCCGGCATCGGATGCCACCTGCAGGTCATGCTCGAAGCTATGGCCCGACAGCGTGGCGTGATTGGCTTCGATATTGAGCTTGAAGTCCTGATCCAGGCCATGCTGGCGCAGGAAGCCGATCACCGTGGCGCTATCGAAATCGTACTGGTGCTTCATCGGCTCCATGGGCTTGGGCTCGATCAGGAAATTGCCCTTGAAGCCAATCGCACGGCCGTAATCACGTGCCAGGGTGAGGAAGCGCGCCATGTTGTCCTGCTCGCGCTTCATCTGCGTGTTGTGCAGGCAGGCATAGCCTTCGCGGCCGCCCCAGAACACGTAGTTCTCGCCACCGAGTTCAACGGTCGCATCGATCGCGGCCTTGACCTGCACCGCCGCACGCGCCACGACATTGAAGTCCGGGTTGGTCGAGGCGCCATTCATGTAGCGCGGGTGCGAGAACAGATTGGCCGTGCCCCACAACAGCTTGATGCCGGTGTCGGCCTGGCGTTGCTTGGCGATGTCCACCATGTGCTTGAGATTCTTTTCGTACTCGCCGATGTCGTCGGCATCCGGCGACAGGTCGATGTCGTGGAAGCAGTAGTACGGCACGCCGAGCTTGGTGAAGAACTCGAACGCCGCATCGACCTTGGCTTCGGCACGGTTCAACGCGGTAGTGCCCGCATCCCACGGATACGCCCGCGTGCCCGGGCCGAACGGATCGGCGCCATTGCCGCAGAAGCTGTGCCAGTAGGCCACGGCAAAGCGCAGATGCTCGGCCATGGTCTTGTCGCCGATGGTTTTGTTGGCGTCGTAGACCTTGAACGCGAGCGGGTTGTCCGAATCGCGGCCTTCGAAGCCGATCTTGCCGATGCCGGGGAAATATTCTTTCGCGCCGATGTACACGGTGTTGCTCATGGGGTGAACTCCTGCAGCAGGGGAGGGAAGAGAGGGAAAGCGTTACACCGGGACATCGGCATCAGCGCACAGGCCATGGCCACGTACGCGTTGCGCAGCGCGCATGGCACCGGCAACCGATGCGTCCGCGCGACTGCCATCGGCATCCAGCCAAAAAATGGTAGCGCTACCACAACTGCGACTGAAAAAAGCCGCGCGTTGTAGCGAAGCTGAAGATGCCATGCCGGTCCCGGGTCAAGCGACCTGCCGACTGTACCGAGCCTGCCGCAGAAAGGCTTGCTGCGCTGCGAGATGCGAGCTGTGCTGTGGCACCGCACCAGGCAACGCGGGTCAATGGAGGCGGCCCGCAAGCAACAACGCGCGCAGCTACCGTGCGCATTGCACGCTGACGACTGCATGCATCTGCGGACAAAAACCTGGGCTGCCGGCACGTGGTTACCTGGCAACGGCCGCAGGACACCATGTCCAGGCAACAGGTCTGCATCGACCGGCGCCATTGCAGCCGTCCGTGCCGCTGCCGCGTCAACGTCCAATGCGTCACAAGGGCTGCGTGTCGGCGTGCCACCCCCGCGCGCAGCCAACCCCGTCGCCTGCCAGCCCCCGGCAGCTACAATGGCCGGCTTATGACCGCTGTCCTGCCGCTGCCGCAACCCCTGGCCGACCCTGCACCGCGCGACTTGCGCCAGCGGTTGCAGCGCGAACAGCTACGCCTGGGCAAACGCCTGCAGCGCCAGGTCGGCCAGGCGATTGCCGATTTCGGCATGATCGCACCCGGCGACAAGGTCATGGTCTGTCTGTCGGGCGGCAAGGACAGCTACACCTTGTTGGACATGCTGCTGCAGTTGCAGCGCAAGGCGCCGGTGCCGTTCAGCCTGGTGGCGGTCAACCTGGACCAGAAACAGCCCGACTTTCCCGCCCATGTGCTGCCGGCCTACCTGCGCGGGCTGGGGGTGCCGTTCGATATCGTCGAGCAGGACACCTATTCGGTGGTCAGCCGGGTGATTCCGGCCGGCAAGACGATGTGTTCGCTGTGCTCGCGGCTGCGGCGCGGCGCGCTGTATGCCTACGCGCAGACGCATGGCGTGACCAAGATCGCGCTCGGCCATCACCGCGACGACATCGTGGCCACCTTCTTCATGAACCTGTTTCACCACGCGCGGCTGGCGGCGATGGCGCCCAAGCTACGCAGCGACGACGGCGCGCATGTGGTGATCCGCCCGCTGGCCTATGTGCGCGAAGCCGACATCGCGGCGTACGCGCAGGCGCGGCAGTTCCCGATCATTCCGTGCAACCTGTGCGGCAGCCAGGAAAACCTGCAGCGCCAGCAAGTCGGCAAGCTGTTGCAGCAATGGGACCGCGAGTTCCCCGGCCGCGTGGAGCAGATCGCCCGCGCCTTGGGCGATGTCCGCCCCGAGCAATTGGCCGATCGCACGTTGTTCGATTTCCTGGCGCTGGGCCGCAGCGGCGATGCGCCGAGCGATGTTGATCCCGATCCCAGCGCGTGGCTGTCCGCCAGCCACGCCACCCACGATAGCGACTGACGCCGCCGCTCCGGCTGCCGGCAGTCTTCCACCCTCCACGTTTTTCTTCATTCGGTCCAACGCATGTTCTTTCGCAACCTCACCCTGTTCCGCTTTCCCACCACCCTGGATTTTTCGCAGATCGACACCTTGCTGCCGCCGGTGCAGCTCAAGCCGGTCGGGCCGCTGGAAATGAGTTCGCGCGGTTTCATTTCCCCGTTCGGCCGCGACGAGCAGGAAGTGCTCTCGCACCGTCTGGAAGATTTTCTGTGGCTCACCGTCGGCGGCGAGGACAAGATCCTGCCCGGCGCGGTGGTCAACGACCTGCTCGAGCGCAAAGTCGCCGAGATCGAGGAAAAGGAAGGCCGCCGCCCCGGTGGCAAGGCACGCAAGCGCCTCAAGGACGATTTGATCCATGAGCTGCTGCCGCGCGCCTTCGTCAAGAGCTCGCGCACCGACGCCATCCTGGACCTGCAGCACGGCTACATCGCGGTCAACAGCTCCAGCCGCAAGAGCGGCGAGAACGTGATGAGCGAGATCCGTGGCGCGCTCGGCAGCTTCCCGGCGCTGCCGCTCAATGCCGAAGTGGCCCCGCGCGCCATCCTCACCGGCTGGATCGCCGGCGAACCCTTGCCCGAAGGCCTGAGCCTGGGCGAAGAGTGCGAAATGAAGGACCCCATCGAAGGCGGCGCGGTGGTCAAGTGCCAGCACCAGGAACTGCGCGGCGACGAGATCGACAAGCACCTGGAAGCCGGCAAGCAGGTCACCAAGCTGGCGCTGGTGCTGGACGACAATCTGTCGTTCGTGCTCGGCGACGATCTGGTGATCCGCAAGCTCAAGTTCCTCGACGGCGCCCTGGATCAGCTCGAACACAGCGAAGACGATGGCGCACGTGCCGAACTCGACGCACGCTTTGCGTTGATGAGCGCGGAAATCCGCCGGCTGTTCCTGTTGCTGGAAACCGCGCTGAAGTTGAGCAAGGCCGAGTAACCGGAACGTCGCACGGTGGCGGCGTTGAGGCGCGATGCGTGGCGTGAATCAAACGCTTTCGGTGCGTCGAGGGCGCGGTGCCCTCGCCACACGCGGGACACGCCGTGACTCCATCCGTGGAGGCTCGGCGGCGGTATCCAAGTCGCCACACGGTCCCGCAAGCGGCAACGGCACCGCACCAGACAAGGCGCGGATCGTTTAAGTGAAGGCCCTGCACACCGGCCAACTCGACGAGTCCTTGCCCGCCCGCCGTCGCGGGACACGCCGTGAACCCGTCGCTGGGGATTCGATGGCGGCATCCATGCCGCCAACTGTCCCGCAGGCCTTGAGAACACCGCACCAAAGCGTTCTTCCGCTGCTCTCGTGAAGGACATACGTGCGATGTGACCTGCGCGGTGGCGGACAAGGGCCCGGCAGCAACGTCGCAGATCAGCTGCCTCACCACTGATCCATCGGTTGGCCAATCGCTTCCAGGGACGACACCGATCACGGTCTGGCACTCACCGAGTGCGGCAGTCAATGCGTCTCACCGCCTGACACATCGCGGCGGTATCCTGTGCGCATGTTCAAGCCCGTCCGCCGCCTGATTGTTCCGCCCTCGCAGGTTGTCGAACGCGACTGCGTGCACGTGCAGCTGGACGGCCGCGACATCGCGGTGCTGCGCGTGCGCGACCCGCGTGCGCGACGCATCAAACTCAGCGTCGACGAGCGCGGCGCACGGCTGACCTTGCCGCTGCGCGCAAGCCTGATGTCCGGCGAACGGTTTCTGCATGCGCATCTGGACTGGCTGACCACGCAGCTGTCGCGGTATCAGCAGGTCGATGCGTTTCCTGCGCTTGAGCGTGGCGTGCCCGGGCAGCTGCCGTTGCGCGGTGCGTTGCTGCCGTTGAGCTGGCACGAAGGGCGCTATGCACGCATCGATATCACCGACGACGGGGCGCAGTTCCATGTGCCCACCCGCCTGGGCGATGCCGGCCTGCGTCGCACCTTGAAGGAATTCTACGAAGCGCAGGCACGCGCCGATGTCGGCCGCTGGTTGCCGGGTTATCTGCCCGGCCTACCGCGCGCACCGGCACGGCTGCGGCTGAAGGTGATGTCCTCGCAGTGGGGCTCGCTCGCACCGGATGGCTCGATGGCGTTGGACCTGGCGCTGGTGCTTGGTCGCCCTTCTGCGTTCGAATACGTGCTGGTGCACGAGCTCTGCCACTTGGTGCAGGCCAACCACTCGCCTGCGTTCTGGGCCGAAGTGGAGCAACGTTTTCCCACTTGGCGCGAGGAACGCAGTTACTTCCACGAACACGGCCGCCAGCTCAAGGCGCAACTGCGCCGGTTGCTGCACGTGCAGTGACGCAGGCGTAGCGCGCGGCTGCGATGACGTGCCTTTCGCGACAGTGGTGCAGCTACGGGTGCGGCAACAGCAACAGCAACAGGCGATCGGTGCGGCTGGCACCGGCGAGTGGTCAACGCTGCAGCGAAGACGCCGCTAGCGCCACGCGTAGGAGGCAGCCCGGGCAAGTTGCCGGCAGGCCAGCGGCGACAGCCAGGCAAAGCGTTTTGACAGGGCGTGTTCTGCAACCGCAGCGCCTGCGTCCAGGGTGCGCGCCGACATCCAGTGGTCGGCGTGACACGCCGCTGCCCATGCCTGCTCCAACAGGACGCGATCGCCCGCATCCAGGTGGGCAGCGGCGCGCACCGCCTGGATGAAGGTCCACGGCGCATGCCACCGATCGAAGGATTCGAGTGCGCCCACGACACGGGCGGCATCTGCCACGTTCACCTGCGCGATTGGCATCTGCGTATCACGCGTGACGCAAACCATCCAAGAAGCCATTGATCACCGCCGCGACTGCTTCCGGCGCTTCCATATGCACGTGGTGCGTGCCGGGCAGCAGCTGCAGGCGTGCGTCGCGCATCATCGCCACGCGGTGGTCGCGCAATGCTTCCGGGAAATACGCCTGGGCGGGCGTGGCGAAGATCGCCTGGGCGGGGCAGGCGATGGAGGCCAGCAGCACGTCGATCTGCGCTTCGGTCATGCGGATGGCGGTGGGCAGGGTCAGGCGCGGATCGCTGCACCAGCTGTAGCCACCTTCCACCACGCGTACGCCGCGTTCGACCAGCAGCCGTGCAGCCGGTTCGGTGAGTTGGTTGGCCATCATGCGCGCGCGTACCGGCATTTCCATCGACGTAAACACCCGCAGCGGCCGCTCTGCCAGCGTGCGTGCCGACGCAACGGCATCGCGCAGGCGTGTGGCAGTGCTTTCCACGGGCTCGGCCAGGGCGCCCAGCGCCTCGATGGCGATCAAGGCCTCCACGCGCTCGGGCGCAGCGGCGGCCAGCAGGCTGGCAATGCCGCCGCCCATCGAGTGGCCGAGCACGGTGAAGCGCTCCCAGCCCAGGGCATCGGCGACCTGCAACAACATGGCGATCGCGCTGCTGAGCGTGTATTCGGCGCCTGTCGGCAGCCAAGCGCTGTGGCCATGGCCGGGCAGATCCAGCAGCACCAGATCCAGCTCCTGCGCGTGCAGATGCGCGCTCAGCGGCACGAAGCTGGCCGCGTTATCCAGCCAGCCATGCAAGGCCAGCACCCGGCGCGGGCCGCGATCTTGGTTGCGCAGTCCGGTGACCCGGCCGATGGCCAGATCGCACGCAAACGGCTCCAACTTCACGCGCGGCGCGCCACGGCGGCCAGCGCGTGCGCATGCGCATCGCTGGCGTTGAGGCAGGGGATGTAGCTGAGCGTGGCACCACGTTCGGCCAGCGTTTCGGCAAAACCCAGCGCCACTTCTTCCAGCGTTTCCAGACAGTCGGTGGCAAAGCCCGGGCAGACCAGGTCGAAGCTGCGCACGCCGCCTTCGGCCAACGCCCACAGCGTGGGTTCGGCGTACGGCTGCAGCCAGCGTTCGGCGCCGAAGCGCGACTGATAGCCCATCTGCCACTCGTCCGCGCGCAGCCCCAGCGCTGCCACAATGGCCTGCGCGCTGCGTTCACACTGCTGCGGATACGGGTCGCCGGCATTGGCCACGCGCTGCGGCAGGCCGTGGAAGGAAAACATCAATTTTTCGCTGCGCCCATGCGCCTGCCAGTGCGCGCGAATCGACTCGGCGATCGCGGCCACCCAGCCGGCGTCCTCGCAGTAGTCCTGGATCACCTCCACCGCGATCTCCGGCGCGCTGGTGCGCCATGCCTCCACCACATCCTGGATCGAGGCGGTGGTGGTGGTGGAATACTGCGGATACAGCGGCAGCACCACGATGCGCCTGATGCCGCGCGCGCGCAGCCCGTCCAGCGTCTTGCGCAAGGCCGGCTCGCCGTAGCGCATGGCCCATTCCACATGCCAGTCGGGCATCACCGCTTGCAGGCCGTCGGCCAGGCGGCGCGTGTAGACCGCCAGCGGCGAGCCCTCCGGCAACCACACCTTGGCGTACTTTTCGGCCGACTTCGGCCCGCGGATCGGCAGGATCACCCCGTACAGCAGCGGCTTCCAGAACAGTGGCGGAATCGCGACCACGCGGCGGTCGCTCAGGAACTCGGCCAGGTAGCGGCGCACGGCCGGGGCGGTCGGCGATTCGGGGGTGCCGAGGTTGACGACCAGCAGGGCGGTATCGGGTGTCGTGTTCATGCGCACCATTCTGGCAGAGCCGGGCACCGCTGCCGACAGCAGCGCGACGATCGCTGCGATCGGCCGCCTCTTCCATGCCGGTTGCGCTCACCACCGATTCATTGCGCCGGCACTAACGTCGCGGCATTGCTATCTTTGACGGATTCTTCTCTTGGAGCTTGTCATGCCTCGTTTGTTGCGCCTGGCCCTGTTGTTGTCGCTGACGTTGGCCGCCGGCCATGCCGTCGCCGGCCCGGAAGAAGACCAGCGCGCACGCAATGCGGTGCGTGTGCTCACCGAGATCATGAAGATCCCCGAGCAGGCCATTCCGGACAAACTGCTCGACGAGGCGCGCGCCATCGTGGTCATTCCCGACACGCTCAAGGCCGGTCTGGTGATCGGCGGCCGTCGCGGCCACGGCCTGATGTCGATGAAGAATCCCGACGGCAGCTGGTCGCAACCGGTGTTCGTCAAGCTCACCGGCGGCAGCATCGGCTTCCAGGCCGGCGTGCAGTCCTCCGACGTGGTGCTGGTGTTCCGCAACGACCGCAGCCTGGACAACATCGTCAACGGCAAGTTCACCCTTGGCGCCGACGCCGGCGTGGCCGCAGGTCCGGTCGGGCGCAACGCCGCCGCGGCGACCGACGGCCAGCTCAAGGCCGAAATCTGGTCGTGGTCGCGTGCCCGCGGCCTGTTCGCCGGCGTGGCGCTGGACGGTGCGGTGCTGCAGATCGACGATGCCGCCGACCTCAATGCCTACGGCAGCGGCGCGACTCCGCGCATGATTTTCGAAGGCCGCACCAACGAACGCCCGTCCACCGATGTGATCGCTTTCCGCGACCGGCTGGAAGAGGCGACCTACACCGCGCGCGCCAATCGCAGCACCGATGCCGCCGCCGATGGCGCGCCGCCGGCACCGCGTCCGCAGACCCCGCCGCCGGTGCAGGCACAGCAACCGGCCAATGTGCCGCCGCCGGCCAGCGAAGCCAGCACCGTGCCGATGCAGCCCAGCACCACGCCGCCCGCCCAGCAAGGTTTTCAGCCGGTATCGGAGGGTGAAATCCGCACCGAATCACTGGACGGCAACCGCTAACGCACTGTCATCCCCCTGCGCGGTGCGCTGGGGTATCCTGCGCGTTCCATCTTTCAAGCAAGCGAGCAGATCATGGGCGGTTTCAGCATTTGGCACTGGCTGATCGTGCTGGTGATCGTGTTGCTGGTGTTCGGTACCAAGCGGCTCACCAGCGGTGCCAAGGATCTCGGCAGCGCGGTCAAGGAATTCAAGAAAGGCATGCACGACGACGACAAGCCGGCCGGCAAGCTCGGCGACGACTCCCGTACTGCCGAGCAGGCGCGTGAGGCGCAGGCCGAACGCGACCGCGACGCGCGCTGATCCGGAGCGGCGTCGGTGTTTGACATAGGTGTTGGCGAACTGACGCTCATTGCGGTCGTCGCCCTGGTGGTGCTCGGCCCCGAGCGTTTGCCCAAGGCGGCCCGATTTGCCGGATTGTGGGTGCGCCGTGCCCGAATGCAGTGGGATTCTGTCAAGCAGGAACTCGAACGCGAACTCGAGGCCGAAGAGCTCAAGCGCAGCCTGCAGGACGTGCAGGCCTCGCTGCGCGAGGCCGAAGACCAGCTGCGCAACACGCAGCAGCAGGTCGAGCAGGGCGCCCGCACGCTGCATGACGACGTCAGTCGCGATATCGACATCCGCGCCAGCGCCACGCCGGTGGCAACGCCGCTGGAACTGGCCCATGCGGATTTGTCTGCCAGCCCCGATGTGGATGCAACAGCCGGCGTAACCGATGCGGCTGGAGCTGCACATACCGCGCCGGTGATTGCGCAGGCTCAACCCATTGCGCCAGCGCCGCATCAAACCCTGGTTCCGGCTCCGCACGACACGATAGTGCCCGCGCCGCATGCCGCGCATCTTGCCAGCACGCCCGAGCCGGTCGCCGTTGCGCCAGTCGATGCGGGCACACCGGCCGCGTGGACGCCGGGCGCGCCAGCCAAACTCCAGGAGAAACAGCCGTGAGCCTGTTCGACGACGCACAGGCCGAAAGCAGTCTGATCGAGCATCTGGTCGAATTACGCGCCCGCCTGGTCCGCGCGCTGATCGGTCTGGGCGTGGTGTTGCTGGCGCTGCTGCCGTTTTCGCGGGCGATCTATTCGTGGCTGGCCGCACCGCTGATCTCGCAACTGCCGCTGGGGCAGACGATGATCGCGATGAATCCGGCCGGCGCGTTCTTCGCCCCGCTCAAGCTCACCTTCTTCGTGGCGGTGTTCTTCAGCGTGCCGTGGCTGCTGTATCAGGCCTGGGCGTTCGTGGCGCCGGGGTTGTACCAGCGCGAAAAGAAGCTGGCATTTCCGCTGCTGGCGTCGGCGGTGGCGCTGTTCTATATCGGTTGCGCGTTCGCCTATTTCCTGGTGTTGCCGGCGGTGTTCCACTTCCTGACCACGTTCAAGCCAGACGTGATCGCCATTACCCCGGATGCCAATTCGTACCTGGATTTCGTGCTGGCCATTTTCTTCGCCTTCGGCGCGAGTTTCGAACTGCCGGTGGCCTTGGTGATCCTGGTGCTGCTGGGCTGGGTCAGCCCCAAGCAGCTCAGCGAAGGCCGTGGCTACGCCATCGTCGGCATCTTCATCCTGGCCGCCGTGCTCACCCCGCCAGACGTCGTATCGCAGCTGATGCTGGCCATTCCGATGTGCCTGCTCTACGAGCTGGGCATCATGGCCTCGCGTGCGGTAGCGCCGAAGAACGCTTAGTGCCGTCGCTGCACCCAAGCGCGCCGCCATGCAGGTGCGCGGTGCGGTCGTCTTCGGGCACATGCGTCGCTGCGCGGCATCGCCCCGGACGCCATGGTCCACGTTAGGAGCGCGCCCGGGCGCGACCAAGCCTACGTCGAGAAGCCCTGGTCGCGCCCAGGTGCGCTCCTACAGCCGCGCGAATTCAAGCAACAAATACATCCGGCCGCGATGGCGGGGCTGGTTGGGCGGCGGCGCCGGCGTGGGTGAACATCTGCTTCCACGCGGCGTAGACCGAACCGGCGAACACCGGCATCAGCACCGCCATCAACAGCAGTTGGGCCAGCCACATCGCCACGGTCTGGCCGGCAATCAGGCCGACGATCAGCGCCACGATCATGACCGCGAAATAGATCGCGAAAATGGCGATGAAGGCCAGGACGAAGAACACCAGCATCGCCGGCAGGTTGTGCAGGCTGGCGCGCAGGCTCTCGCGCAGCGCGTGGCCACCGGTGCTGCGGTCGAACATGACCTGCGGCGGCATCACGAACAGCGCCAGCGTCATCGCCGCGAAGGTGGCGATGGTCAGCAGCAGCCACAGCAGGATGCGCCCGGCCGGCAGGCTGGCGGCCAGCTGCTCGATCTGCACCGGGTCCGGCTGCGCGCCGGACTGGCTGATCTGGTTGATCTTCACCATCACTTCGGACAGCTGCTGCAGCCCGCTGGCGCCGATCATCGCCAGCAACAGCACGCCCAGCAGCAGGCCGGCGATCAGCTGCGGCAGCAGCGACACCAGCAGATGCGGCGCGCGGCCGTCCTGCAGGCCATGCAGCAGATGCGACGGTTTGGCGATGCGGCCTTCGTCCACTTCGCGGATGGCCCACAGCAGGCCGCCCATGAACAACGGGCCGGTCAGCACCAGCAGGAACTGCAGAGCCGGGCCCAACAGCGGCACCAGGACCGACAGCGACACCACCAGCGAGGCGGCCACGCTCCAGATCACCCCCATCGAGCCAAGCGCCAGCGGCGCCCGCTTCAACAGCGAGAAACCGGTCAACAGCCACTCTGCGCCGGCAGATGCCGGCACCTTACGAATTTCGCTCATTCCCATTCCGGATCGATACGCGCGCCGGACCATCCGGCGTCACGCGATTATCGCTGCTTTTACGTGTGCGCGGCGGGACGAGCGCTCACGGTTTGCAACCGGCGTGCGTGATGCACGAAGCGGCGCAACAACTTGCGGGCGATGGGGGCGGCGGTGACCTCGCGGGCGACCGTGCGGGCGCAACGTCCGTGGCGGGCGATGCAGTCGGCACGCGCCTGCACATAGCCGCGCATGTGGTGGGTGGCGAATTCGGGGTGGAACTGGACGCCCCAGGTGGCCCGGCCCCAGCGGAAGGCATGGCAGCGGTCCTGCCGGGAGTGCGCTAGCACGATGGCGCCGTCCGGGGCACGCACGACCGTCTGCAGATGGGTGGCATGGGCCGGGAACTGCGGCGGAAGCCCTGCGAATAAAGGATCCTGCTCAGCCGGCGGGTGCAGCTCCAGCGCGATGGTGCCGGATTCGCGCCCGGCCGGGTTGTAGTCGACCTCGCCGCCCAGCGCGTGCGCCAGCAACTGGTGCCCGTAGCAGATGCCCAGTAGCGGCATGCCCTGATGGGCGGCATGGCGCAGCCATTCGGCACTGCGTTCGCTCCAGTCGGCGCGGTCGGTCACGAAGGCGGCCGAACCGCTGACGATGATGCCGGCAAAGTCGGCCGGGTCGGGCAGCGCGTCCCCATTGGCAACGTCGATGGCCACCGTTTCCTGCTCGGCCAGCCCGGCCGCCACGCGGATCCAGTGCGGAAAACGGCCGTATCGCTTCATCTCCGGCACGGGCTGCCCGGTTTCGATGATCAGGAACGGCAAGACGGACATGCGCAAAGATCCGGACACAACAGATGCCCCCGATTGTAGGCGGCAACGACGCGTTTTTTTCAAGCGGCACTCCAAGACGCGCGCTGCGGGTCATTGCCGAATGACATGTCCTGATTCCCTCGCGGCGGGATGCCGATGATGGTAGCGGTGGTCGCCGACTGGTGCATGTCCTGGATATCGGCAGACAAACGCACGGCTGGAATGACAGTGCCTCTGCGCCGTCGCCGTGGTCAGGTCGACGCAAGGTTCGGCGGGATTGGTGTGGAAAAACATCGAACCGTGCATACCCTTCAGAACACTGCGCTTGACGCCAGCGGAGCACGTCGCCGTGCCGGCGTGCTGCATCCCACGCGTTCGATCCATGCAATGTAGTAGGGCCATTGGCCCAACGCGCAGCGGGCGTCGCACACGTCGTCGGCGCTTCGTATTGAAGAAGTCGCTCGCAGGCAGATTGACTAAATTTCCGGGCATGAAAACCCATGCCACCAATCCAACTGCGTTCCGCACAAACTCGCCCTACGCTCATGCTGAAAAGTCCGGGCTAACGGAGGATCAGGCAGCAGCCAGCAGCAGCGGCGCGCAGCAACCGCTTGGACGGCCGCCTAGAAAACGGCAGAGGATGGAGTCGGATGACCCAGGGGCCTCGACGCGTGACAGGCAGCCCTTTACGGCAAGCGCCTTAAAGAAAGAGGAAATCGATGCCAGCGAAGGCGCATGGGACAGGCGCTTTCGGCCGTGGCAGCCGGCTGCCGTCAAGAACGCGCGCATCAAAACCGAGGGCTACCCGGATAGGGCGACTGACGACGTCGGCGCGTCGTCAGCGCAGCATCGGCCACAACGCTCGTCGCAGCATCATGGTGTGGAGGCGAGGGCATTTCGGCCGCGCGAACAACCGTTCGAATGGTCCGCCAGAAAGCGACCACGTGAAGAGCAGGCGGCATCCCGGCAGCCAAAGCGGCCATTCCATGGCATGGGGCTGACGACCGAGGATCTGCGTAGGGCCGAACATCAGCTGGACTGGGCGGCAAAAAAACGGCTACAGGCGCAGCGACAGCAACAGCAGCGACAGTTGAGCGAGCCCCATGGAATCGGGAGGAACCACAACGCGGGCCGGTGCGTGTCGATGGCATATGACAACGAGCTGGCGCATCGCATGCGTGGCGGGATGGCGTTGCCCTTCCTGGAGGAGAGTGTCAACGCGCAAGTCAACGCGCAGCGGCTGGACAAATATCTTCAGTTGATTGCCACTGCACGGCGCGCCAGGGCAGGCGTGACACCCGGCGATCTGGATCGTTGCACCGAGCTCGCGGCGCAATACCTGTTTGGGACCGGATGGTTCGAAGGGGCATCGCTGGCGCAGCTGGCGCATGTGGGCAACAAGCTGAGCAAGCACCCGAATCAGCCCGCATGCATGGAGGCCATCGCGTGGATCGCTGGAGAGCTCACGCAGGCCGATGATCTGGTGGGGCTGGGGGCCTACCCGTCAGTTCTGCTTCTGAATGCCTTCTCGAAGAATCTCGACAGCGGCCGGTGTGAACGCGCGGTGGCGCGTCTGGCACGTCATCTGCGGCGTGACGACCACGCACGACAGGGGCTGAGTGCGCAGAACATCAGCCTGGCACTCAATGCCTTCAGCAAGTGGTCCGATAACCCGGAGTGCCAGGCGACGGCGCACTGGTTTGCCGCGCTTGTCGCCAGCGACAAGCGCCTGCGTTGCGCCATGGATGCCCAGAGCGTGGCGACCGCGCTCAACGCCCTGTGCAAATGGCCCGACACGCCGGACTGCGGGAATGCCGTCAGCGCGCTCGCCGAACGGTTGGCCGACGAGTCCAGATTGCGCAAGGACCTAAAGCCGCAAGAACTGGGAAACGCGCTCAACTCCCTGAGTAAATGGGCCGACAACGAGGTCTGTGCGGCAGCGGCCAGTGCGCTTGCCGAACGGTTGGTGGACGATCCCGGCTTGCGCAAGGCCCTGGACCCGATCAACGTGAGTCAGGCGCTCAACGCGCTGAGCAAATGGGCCGATATACCGGTGTGTGCGGCCGCCGCCATCGCACTGGCCGAGCGGTTGGCCGACGACCCCAAGCTATGCCGGGCCCTGAATGCGCGAGGCCTGTCCAATGCGCTCAACGCCCTGAGCAAATGGCCCGACGACCAGGTCTGTGCGGCTGCCGTCAGTGCGCTGGCAGAGCGGGTCGCCGACGACCCCGAGCTGCGCAAGAACCTGGACCCGCAGGGCGTGTCCAACGTGCTCAACGCGCTGAGCAAATGGCCCGACACCCCGGTCTGTGCCGCCGCCGCCAGTGCGCTGGCCGAACGCGTGATCGATGATCCCCAATTGCGCGAGGATCTGGATCCGCAAGGTGTGGCCAACGCGCTCAACGCGCTGGGCAAATGGCCGGATATACCGAGCTGTGCGCAGGCCGCCAGCGCGCTGGCCCGGCGGCTGGCCCACGATCCCGAGCTGTGCAAGGCCCTGGACCCGATCAACGTGACCCAAGTGCTGGAAGCGCTGAGCAAATGGCCCGATACACCGATCTGTGGGCAGGCCGCCAATGCGCTGGCCAAGCGGCTGATCCATGAGAGGAGCCTGCGCAAGGCCCTCAAGCCGCAGGAACTGGTCACCGCGCTCCATTCCCTGAGCAAATGGCCCGACACGTCGATCTGCACGGAGGCCGCCAGCGCGCTGGCCGAGCGGCTGGTCGACGAGCCCCAGTTGCGCAAGGCGCTCGACGCACACCAGGTTGTCACCACGCTCAAGGCCTTGAGCAAATGGCCTGACAAGGCGGTCTGTGCGGTTGCCGCCAGCGCGCTGGCCGAGCGGCTGGCCGACGAGCCCCAGTTGCCCAAGGACCTGAACCGGCAAGGTGTGGTCATCGCGCTCAACGCGTTGAGCAAATGGCCGGACACGGCGGTTTGTGCTGAGGCCGCCGCCGCGCTGGCCGAGCGGCTGGTCGACGAGCCCGACCTGCGCAAGGAACTTGGCCCGGTCGACGTGACCAACGTCCTGAATGCCTTGAGTAAATGGCCGGACACCGAGGTCTGCGCGGAAGCCGCACGGATGCTGGCAGGGCGCCTGGTCGGCGATCGCCAGTTACGCAAGGCCTTCAATGCACTGGACGTGGCCAACGCGCTCAATGCCCTGAGCAAATGGCCTGACACCCCGGTCTGTGCCGCCGCCGCCAGTGCGCTGGCCGAGCGGCTGGCCGCCGATCCCCGGTTACGCAAGGATCTCAATCCATTGGACGTGGCCAATGCGCTCAATGCCCTGAGCAAATGGCCCGGCACGCCGGTCTGTGCGGCCGCTGCCAGCGCACTGGCCGCACGGGTGGGCGCCGATTCCAGGTTGCGCAAGGCCTTCGACGCGCAGCAAGTGGCCACCGTGCTCAACGCCTTGTGCAAATGGCCCGACAACCAGGCCTGTGCGGCGGCCGCCAACACCTTGGCCGAGCGACTGAGACGCGAGCCCGACGTGCGCGACGTGCTCAAGCCGCGAGAAATGACCAACGCGCTTAACGCCCTGAGCAAATGGCCCGACACGCCGGCCTGTGCGGGCGCCGCCAGCGCGCTGGCCGCACGGGTGGCCGACGATCCCAGGTTGCGCGTGGCCTTCGACGTACAGCAGGTGGCCACCGTGCTCAACGCCCTGAGCAAATGGCCCGACAATGCGGCCTGTGCGGCCGCCGCCGGCGCGCTGGCTGAGCGCTTGGCCGACGAACCCGAGTTACGCAACGCCCTGACCGCCCATGGCGTGGCCACCGTGCTCAACGCCCTGAGCAAGTGGCCCAACGTGCCGGTCTGTGCGGCCGCCGCCGGTGCGCTGGCCGAGCGGCTGGCCGACGAACCCGAGTTACGCCACGCTCTGACCGCGCATGGCGTGGCCACTGCGCTCAACGCGCTGAGCAAATGGCCGGACATGCCGGTCTGCGCGGCCGCTGCCAGTGCGCTGGCCGAGTGGCTGAGCGACGATCCCGACCTGCGCAAGGCGCTGGACGCTTCCAACCTGCCCCAGGTGCTCAATGCCCTGAGCAAATGGCCGGACATGCCGGCCGGTGGCGAGGTGGTCAACGCGCTGGCCGAGCGATTGGTCGACGACCCCGAGTTGCGCAATGCCCTCGATGCGCTAGGGGTGGCCAATGCGCTCAACGCCATGAGCAAATGGCCCGAGATGCCGGTCTGTGCGGCCGCCGTCGACGCGCTAGCCGCGCGGCTGGCCAACGATCCCGGGTTGCGCAGGGATCTGGAAGCGCAGGGCCTTGGCAACGCACTCAACGCCCTGAGCAAATGGCCCGACAAGCCAGTCTGCGCGGCCGCCGCCAGCGCGCTGGCCGAGCGGCTGACCAACGATGCCGGCTTGCGTCGTGCCTTCGACCCTATCAACGTGAGCCAAGCGCTCAATGCCCTGAGCAAATGGCCCGGCACGCCAGCCTGCGAGACCGCCATCGACGTCCTGGCGGCGACGCTGGCCGACGATCCCGATTTGCGCAAGGCCCTGGACCCGCAAGGCGTGGCCGTGGCGCTCAACGCGCTGAGCAAATGCCTCGCCCGGCCGGTGTGCCAGTCGGCATTCGTGCTGCTCGCCGAGCGTGCAGGCTCGGCCGAGCTGCCCTGGCGGCAGTTCCAGATGCGGGGGATCGCGGTGTTGGCCAACGCGATGTCCCGGCTGTCGCATCTGGACGAAGAGGACGATGAGCAGTTCCAGACCCTGGGTATCGCCAAGCTGCAGGCGATGGCCGGGCACCTGGATGTGCACCGCGAGCGGTTTGCGTCCGCTTCGGCCGGCGATATCGGTGTGCTCTTCAAGGCCTTTGCCTCGGCGCGGCTTCAGCGCCAGATGCGTTCGCTGGGACAACCGGCGCTGGAACGGGTGTCGGCCCTGATCGGGGACGATGGATTACGCCAGACCAGCCTTGAGGGGATCGGCAGCCTCTGCATGGGACTGTTGCCGCTGATCCGCAGTCCGGAGTTGGCCCCTCGCCATCGGGGCCAGGCATTGCACGTGTTCGATACGTTGCAGCCCATCGTCGCGCGCAAGATCGAGCTGTACCTGCGCGGCGACGGCGCGCGCGCGTCGGCCGGCATCGAACAGCATGCAACGCGCTGCCCGGCGCTGACCTTCTACCAGGTGCTCAAGGCCTACGTGGTGGTGAGCCGGCAATGGAAAGCGCGCCATCTTGACGGCCCGCGCAAGCAACTGCGCCAGCGCCGCGACGAACTGGTGAAGTGGGTGGACCTGACGCTGGCGCGCACGCGCGAGGCGATCGAGGCGGACCTGGGCGAGATGAGCTGGAACCTGATCGCGCAGATCGAGGCCGGCGACCGGATGTTCGACGCCCTGGACCTGCGCATGGCCAAGGACGCGCCGGCCATTACCCAGGCCCATCCACCCACCCGCTTCGACCTGGACAGTGGGCGCTTGAGCATGGCCTCGGTTCCCGGCCGGCCGGTGGCGCCGGCGCCCGGCCGCGGCAGCACGACCCATGTGGTGGTCGATCTGGTGGGCAAGGAGCTGTCGACCAACCGGTCCGAATCGGACAAGCCGTATTCGCTGTTTGCACGCCTGACCGGGCTGCCGCTGGTGGAGGTGCAATTGCCTGGTGAGCTATCGACCTTCATGCTCGCGCGGACCTTCAACTACAACGGCGAGCCCTGGCGCTTCGACATGTTCGGCGGCAGCCGCGCGGCGCGCGGCAAATCCGGTAGCCACAGCCTGGTGCTGTCCCAACGCAAGGAGTCGGCGTCGCTGTTGCCTGCATTCCGCTATGCCGACACCGCCCCGGGCAGCAGCCTGATGCATCTGGCGGCCAAGCTCGCTCCGCAACGCGAGGACTGGTCGCGCATGCAGCGCTCGCTGCTGGAGATGGTGCCCAGTGACCATGTCGTGGAAGGCACGCTGCGCCTGGGCGTATTCGATGACGTCGAGGGCCCTGCGCATCCGTTCAAGCCGTTGGCCGTGGATGGCACGGCCCTGGCGTTGTGCCCCAACGATGGTTGCGGCTTCCTGAAACTGGAGGTGGCCTTGGCCATTCCGGCCTTCCGCAAGCATTACGAGGCCTGGCACGCGGTGCAGGCAAACCAGGCCACCGAGGAGCAGCGCGAGCTGGTGGCCAAGGACAAGGGGCCTTCGATGATGCCGGCGCAGGCGCTGCAGCATTACCCGCGCGATGCCGCGGCGCTGGAAGAGGCGCACGCGGCGATGCAGGACCGGCTGCGGACACTGGAGCCGACAGGCGATGATCCGCTGTGGGTGTACAGGCCGCTCATCGGCGGTGGCTACCAGGGCCAGCGCGTGCGGGCGGTGCCGTCGGCCGACGACAAGGTGCATCTGCCGCAGCAGCGCAGCCAGGCCTTCGACGTCGCGGGCGGCCCGTTGCTGCTCGGCAAGCCGCCCTACGACAAGGAGAATCTGCTGCCGGTGCCGGAGCAGCGCATCGCCACCGTGGCCCAGGGCGACGCCACCGCCGCGTTCCTCTCCCAGTGCTTCGGCATCCAGTACAGCTACACCGGTTTCGATGATCGCTCCGGCGTCGATCCGCAGATGCTGCACAGCAAGGGCATGCTGGTGGTGGTGCCCGATCAGCAGTGGCCGGCTGAGTTCAGCGACACCGACCTGGCCTGCTCCAAGGAAGATCTGAAGACGCTGTCGTGCTGGACAAACGGCCGTGACCGCGGTGCCTTGCCGCGCGACATCCTCAGCACCGGCAGCCTGCGGCTCAAGGACATCGTGGAGCCTGGGCGCCTGGGCGCACTGCCGATCGAGGAGTTGCGCAAACGCGACATGGACACCGACGGCGACGATGCCTTCATCTACGCAGGCTATCCCAAGCTGGCTGCGCTGATTTCGCGGGTGATGGATCGCAAGGCCAGGCTCGGTCGGCAAAAGTCCTTCAAGCCGCCGAAGACGGCCACGCCGGCCATCGACCCGGTCAGCGGCCACTACCAGCCAGGGCGGCTGTCGGAAATCATGGCCCTCAAGCGCGGTCAGCGCATCACCTCGGCGGCCGCCACGCTGGCAGCGCGCTTCATGGGGCAGCCGAACGAACTGCGCGAAGCGATGGCGCGCGACATGATGTTCGGCACCTACGATGGCATCGAGCGCGGCTTGCGCAACGGTTTGCGCGAGCTGCTCGAAGAGCCGGTCCGCGATCCGGTGGTGTTGGCCACGCTGCGCGTGCAGGCGCGCGAGGCGATCGAACGCGCCCACCTGCCCGAGGCGCGTGAAGCTGCCGAGTTGCTGCACGCGCAGCTGCTTGCGCTTGAGACGGACCCGGCCGCCGACAGCGACGCCCCGGCGTTGCCCGACGCCCTGGCGGAGGCGTTTCCCGGCCTGGCCAAGGCCTACGACGCCGCTTCTGGCGTGGAGGCGCGCATCCACGCCATCCTGGACAACTACCCGGTGTGCCGGCTGTCGCATGCGCAGTTCCCGGACGGGCAACCCGGGCTCGTCCCCGGCGAGCCGGAACTGACCATGCGCAACCTGTTCACCATCGCGATCAAGGTCGGCACCGATGCGCTGAAGTCCGACACCGGCACGGCGCTGTTCGCCAAGATCGTGGAGGCCTGCGAACGGGCCGAGCGGGGCTTCGCCGAGCGGGTCCGCAACGTGCCCTACAGCAGGGCCACCGCCCGGGCCATGCAGGACGGGCGCTTCGATCCCGAACAGACCAAGCTGCTGCTGCAGCGCATGCCGTCGATGGCCGCCGGCGTCATGGAAGACGCGCTCGAGGCACTACAGCAGGCCGGCTGGATCGCCCGGTCGCAGCCGCCGGCCGAGCGTCTGCGCGACGTGCAGCCGCAGGACATTGCGCTCAAGGCACAAGCCTTGCTCAGGCGCGCTCGCCAGATGGAGCCGCAGGTCACCGACATGCTGCAGAACATCGCCGCGCGCTATGGTGGGCAACTGGCCGGCACGCAGCATCAACTGAAGTCCTACGGCTCGTTGCAGGACAAGCTCAAGCAGCGGATGGCGCTGAAGAAGCAGCCGTTGGACGAGGCGGCAGCCAGCGTCAACGACGCGCTGCGCTACAGCGTGGTGCTGGAACCGCAGGGCTTTACCGCCGGCCTGCGCGCCGTGCTGGCCGCACTGGACGATCAGGGCCATGCACGGGTCAAGCTGACCAATCAATTTACTGAATACCCGCCAGTCTTCAAGGCCATCAATGTCACGCTGCGCAGCCCTGAGGGTGCGCTGTGGGAGATCCAGTTCCACACCCCGGAGACCTTCGCGCTGAAGGAGCGCTTCCACGATCTGTACAAGCACGCCCATGCGCTGGCGCTTGGCGGCGCATCGCGGTCCGAGCAGCGCAAGCTACAGGCGCCTGCGCTGGAGGCCTTCAAGCGTGTGGCCTCGCCGCCGGGGTGCGAGGAGATCGACGACTGGCAGGAAGAGACCGTGCCGGCGTTGGCAAGCACGCCGCCGGCGCTTGCCTCCGAACAGAACGCCGTCAATACAGGCGCATCGCCGGCACACAGCGTGTTCCATGCCGCCACACGCAAGCAGGCGTCGCTGACGCCGGTGCTCGACACGCTGGCCGACGGCTTGGGCGCGCGGCTCTGGGGCAACGTGCGCTACAACGCCAGCCAGGGCCGGATCGAGCAGGTGCAACACGACCCGTTCCAGAAATCGGTCGCCTCGATCAAGGACAAGATCCGGCGCCATCAGCGCGCCGGCATGACAACAGAACAGGCCACGCAACGCGTGGGCGATGCGCTGCGCTATGCGCTTGAGTTGCCGTCCG
The DNA here is from genome assembly GCF_041475715.2 of Xanthomonas sp. NCPPB 3583. NCBI lineage: Bacteria > Pseudomonadati > Pseudomonadota > Gammaproteobacteria > Lysobacterales > Lysobacteraceae > Xanthomonas > Xanthomonas sp. NCPPB 3583. Next base: position 4,779,228 of record NZ_CM191263.1, on the reverse strand, counting down.
AGGGTTTCGTGGCGAAGGTGCAGGCGGCCCAGGAGGCACTGCGTCGGCACGGGATGACGTGCGTGAAGCTGCAGAATTACTTTACCTCGGGAGATGGCACCTACCGGGGCATCAATGCCAGCTTCACCGATGCCGAGGGCTACGCGTTCGAAGTGCAGTTCCACACGGCTGAGAGCTTCAACGCCAAGGCGCAAACGCATCTGTCCTACAAGCGGATGCAGTTGGCGCAGACACGCCTCGACAAGGAGCGGCAAAAACCCCGGCCCGATCCGGTCAGGCAGGCAAGACTGACGCAGGAAATCGCAGGGCACCGACAGGCGATGCACGAGATGACGGCCAGGGTGAGCAAGCCCGCCCACATCGAGCGCCTCGGAGGCCGCGCATGAGGACCCATCAACGCGCAAGACCTGGCGAATCTGCGGCTCTCAAGCCGGTTTAGCTGTGCGCCGGACGATATCTCCGCCCTCAAGGCACGAGCGCCGAGTGCCACTGGGGCGGGAATCACGCGCGTGCGGCTCGCAGGCGCAGGCGAACGCGTCGATTGCCGTCATGGCGATCGACCGCGACGTGTGCGAGACCGGCATGCACTCCGGAGGCGTTGCTGCATGCATGCCACGCAACCGTGCACCTGAGCGAACACGACCACCCGGCAGGGATCGGTCCTGCCGCCAGCACAGAGTTTTCAACGAATCCCGCCGGCCCTCGACGCCTCGCCGCGTCGAAGGTCCCTACGGATCATGCGCGCGCAAGCGGCGTGGTCGTCAGGACGAAGGAGGCGTCTATTCGCGCGGCGGCAACACCGACAGCACTTCTTCGATGGTGGTCAGCCCGGCGGCGACCTTCTCCAGGCCGGTGCGGCGCAGCGTGCGCAGGCCTTCGGCGCGGGCAGCCTGGCTGAAGCTGGCAAGTTCCGTGTCGGGGCGGATGAGGGTACGCAGGCGCGGGCTGACCGGTAGCAGTTCGTACAGGCCCACCCGGCCCAGGTAACCGGTGCGGCGGCATTCCAGGCAACCGACCGGTGCGTGCACGTTGAGCGGTTCCGGCAGCGCTTCGCCGGGCTCGCGGATGGCCGCCCAGTCGGCGTCGCTGAGCGTATGCGGGCGCTTGCAGTGCACGCACAGCGTGCGCACCAGCCGCTGCGCCAGCACGCCGTTGAGGGTGGAGGCCACCAGGTAATGCGGCACGCCCAGGTCGAGCAGACGGGTGATGGCCGAAGCGGCATCGTTGGTGTGCAGCGTGGACAGCACCAGATGCCCGGTGAGCGAGGCCTGCACCGCCATCTGCGCGGTTTCCAGGTCGCGGATTTCGCCGATCATGATGATGTCCGGGTCCTGGCGCAGCAGCGTGCGCACGCCGCTGGCGAAATCCAGGTCGATGTTCTGCTGCACCTGCATCTGGTTGAATTCCGGCGCGATCATCTCGATCGGGTCTTCCACGCTGCACACGTTTACGTCCGGCGTGGCCAGCCGCTTGAGCGTGGAATACAGCGTGGTGGTCTTGCCCGAGCCGGTGGGGCCGGTGACCAGCACGATGCCGTGCGGGCGCTCGACCAGCGCGCTCCAGCCGGCGGCCTCTTCCGGACTGAAGCCGAGCTGCTCGATGCTCTTGAACGCCGAATCCGGGTCGAAGATGCGCATCACGCATTTCTCGCCGAACGCGGTGGGCATGGTGGACAGGCGCATTTCCACCTCGCGCCCGCCCGGCGAGCGGGTCTTGATGCGGCCATCCTGCGGGCGACGGCGTTCGGCCAGATCCATGCGCCCGAGCACCTTGATGCGGCTGACCACCGCCGTCATCACCGACGGCGGCACTTCCAGCACCTTGTGCAGCACGCCATCGATGCGGAAACGCATGCGCCCGGCCTCGCGCCGCGGTTCCAGATGGATGTCGCTGGCCCGCTGTTCGTAGGCGTACTGCAGCAGCCAGTCGACAATGTGCACGATGTGGTGGTCGTCGGCATTGACGTCGCCGGCGCGGCCCAGTTCCACCAGTTGCTCGAAGCTGGGCAGGCCGGCGTTGGGTTCGGTGCTGCGCGCATCGCTGCGCGCGCCGCGTACCGACTGGGTGACACCGAAGAACTCCATCGTGTAGCGATGCAGATCCAGCGGGTTGATCAGCGCCAGCTCGATACGGCGCCGGCTCAGGTGTTGCACGTCGGCCAGCCACTCCAGCGCCAGCGGCTCGCTGGTGGCGATCAGCACGCGCTCGGCATCCAGCGCCAGCGGCAGGATGCGGTGCCTGCGCGCATACGCATGCGAGACCACGCCGGTGACCGCGGCCACATCGATACGGGTGGGGTCGATGCGCAGATAGCGCAGGCCGGTGCGGGTGGCCAGCCATTCGGTCAGCCGTTCCAGGCCCAGCTCGCCGGCCGGCGGCTGCGCGGCGTGCAATTTCAGATTGGCCAGCAGCACCAGCGGATGCACATCGCTGGCGGTGCGCGCGCCGCTGGCGGAGAACTGCACGCGCTCGTGTTCGTGCGGTACCACCATGCCGTCGGCCAGCAGGGCCGCGGCCACCGGGTCGAACATCAGCCGGCCGCGCGGCAGCAGTGCCACGGCGTGATCCGGATCGGCGGTGCGCCGCTGTTCCATGCGTGTTTTCCCCAGCAGCGGTGCTGCGCGGCAAAGCGCCGCGGGTCGGCCGGTATACTAGCGCACCCCTTCCGTACGGCCTTTGCTGCATGTCCGATTCCCGGCGCGTTCCAATCACTTTCCAGGGCCTGATCCAGACCCTCAACCAGTACTGGGCCGAGCAAGGCTGCGTGCTGATCCAGCCGCTGGACCTGGAAGTGGGCGCGGGCACGTTCCATCCGGCCACGTTCCTGCGCGCGCTGGGGCCCGAGCCGTGGAATGCGGCGTACGTGCAGCCTTCGCGCCGTCCCACCGATGGCCGCTATGGCGAAAATCCCAATCGCCTGCAGCGTTATTACCAGTACCAGGTGGCGATGAAGCCCAACCCGGACAACATCCAGGACCTGTACCTGGGCTCGTTGCAGGCGCTGGGCATCGACCCGTTGGTGCACGACCTGCGCTTTGTCGAAGACAACTGGGAATCGCCCACGCTCGGCGCCTGGGGCCTGGGCTGGGAAGTCTGGCTCAACGGCATGGAAGTGACCCAATTCACCTACTTCCAGCAGGCCGGCGGGCTCGAATGCAAGCCGGTGCTGGGCGAGATTACCTACGGCCTGGAACGGCTGTGCATGTATCTGCAGAGCTGCGACAACGTCTACGAGCTGGTGTGGACCTACGGCCCGGACGGCGCCGCGGTGACGTACGGCGATGTGTACCACCAGAACGAGGTGGAGCAGAGCACCTACAACTTCGAGCACGCCAATGTGGCCGAGCTGTTCCATCGCTTCGACGCCTGCGAAGCCGAAGCCAGGCATCTGGTCGAGGTCGGCCTGCCGCTGCCGGCGTACGAGCAGGTCACCAAGGCCAGCCACGCCTTCAACCTGCTGGATGCGCGCCGCGCGATCAGCGTGACCGAACGCCAGCGCTACATCCTGCGCGTGCGCGCGCTGGCCCAGGGCGTGGCGCAGGCGTACTACGCCCAACGCGAGAAGCTGGGATTTCCTGGTGTGAAGAAATAACCGAGAGCCCCTCTCCCACCGGGAGAGGGGGTGGGGTGAGGGTCGGGGCGTAGCCCTCATGCACCCAACCTCCACAGGGCTTCGCCCGTCCCCTCATCCGCCTCTGCGGGGCACCTTCTCCCCCATGAAGGGGGACAATGTCCCGCAGGGAGAAGGGACTAGCGAGCCCCTCTCCCCTCGGGAGAGGGGTTGGGGTGAGGGGACGAGGCGCAGCCCTCATGCACCCAACCTTCCACAGAGCTTCGCCCGTCCCCTCATCCGCCCCTTCGGGGCACCTTCTCCCGCAGGGAGAAGGGACTACGCAAAGGTCCATGTCATATGAGCGAACAACTTCCCCTGCTGATCGAACTGGGCACCGAAGAGCTGCCGGTCAAGGCGCTGCCGGGTCTGGCGCAGGCCTTTTTCGATGGCGTGCTGAGCGGCCTGGAAAAGCGCGGCGTTGCCGTCACCCGCGGCGATGCCAAGCCGCTGTCTACCCCGCGCCGTCTGGCGGTGCTGCTGCCGGGCGTGGCCACCGAGCAGCCGGAGCAGCGCTCGGAAGTGCTGGGGCCGTATCTCAACATCGCCCTCGACGCCGAAGGCCAACCGACTAAGGCATTGGCCGGTTTCGCCGCCAAGGCCGGTATCGACTGGACCGCGCTGGAACGCACCAGCGACGCCAAGGGCGAGCGTTTCGTGCATCGCGCAGTGACGCCGGGCGCGCGCACGGCCGACTTGTTGCCGGAGATCCTGCGCGAGGCCATTGCCGCAATGCCCATCCCCAAGCCGATGCGCTGGGGCGCACACGAGTACGCCTTCGCACGGCCGGTGCAATGGTTGGTGCTGTTGTTCGGCAGCGAGGTGATTCCGGCCGAGTTGCTGGGCGTACGCGGCGACCGCATCACGCGCGGGCACCGCTTCATGCATGAGGGCGCAGTGTCGCTGGCGGCACCCGGCGACTACGTCGATGCGCTGCGTGCGGCGCACGTGCTGGTGGATCCGGACGCGCGCCGTGCCCGCATTGTCGACGAAGTGCAGGCGGCCGCCAGGCAGGCCGGCGGCAGCGCACGCATCAGCGACGACAACCTGGAGCAGGTGGTCAACCTGGTCGAATGGCCGGCGGCGGTGCTGTGCAGTTTCGAACGCGATTTCCTGGCGGTGCCGCAGGAAGCGCTGATCGAAACTATGGAGATCAACCAGAAATTCTTCCCGGTGCTGGACGACGGCGGCACCTTGACCGAGCAGTTCATCGGCATCGCCAACATCCAATCCAAGGACGTGGCCGAAGTGGCCAAGGGCTACGAGCGCGTGATCCGTCCGCGCTTTGCCGACGCCAAGTTCTTCTTCGACGAAGATCTCAAGCAGGGCCTGCAGGCGATGGGCGAAGGCCTGTCCAGCGTCACGTATCAGGCCAAGCTGGGCAGCGTGGCCGACAAGGTCGCGCGCGTGGCGGCGCTGGCCGAGGCGATTGCACCGCAGGTCGGTGCCGACCCGGTGCAGGCACGGCGTGCTGCGGAATTGGCCAAGAACGACCTGCAATCGCGCATGGTCAACGAATTCCCGGAGCTGCAGGGCATTGCCGGCCGCCATTACGCCAAGGCCGCCGGCGAGCCGAGCGAGATTTCGCTGGCCATCGACGAGGCCTACCAGCCGCGCTTTGCCGGCGACGACATCGCGCTGTCGCCGTTGGGCAAGGTGCTGGCGATTGCCGAGCGTCTGGATACCTTGGCCGGTGGGTTTGCGGCCGGGTTGAAGCCGACCGGCAACAAGGATCCGTTTGCTCTGCGGCGCAATGCATTGGGGTTGGCGCGGACGGTGATTGAGAGTGGGTTTGATCTGGACCTCAAGGATCTGCTCTATCACGCCTACAGCTCTGCAAAACAGTCGATGTCTGAGGTTGTGCTGCGGCAGAAAAAAGATGTTGCAGACAAAGCACGTGCGTCAGGTGTAGATGCCCCCACGTCACATGCGAATCAGCGATCGCTGCATTTGGAAGAATTGGCTGAGCTCTTCGACTTCATCCTCGACCGCCTACGCGGCTACTACGCAGACAAGGGCGTTCCTGCCACGCACTTCAACGCGGTCGCCGCATTGTTCTCGGTCGCGCCCGAGGGCGCTCCTGCAGCGCTCGTAGGAGCGCACCTGGGCGCGACCCATGGCTCCCTCTACGACTTCGACCGCCGCATCGATGCGATCGGCATCTTCGCCACGCTGCCCGAAGCCGAAGCCCTGGCCGCAGCCAACAAGCGCATCCGCAACATCCTGCGCAAGGCCGAGGGCGAGATCCCCGGTGACATCGACACCAGCCTGCTGCGCGAACCGGCCGAACAAGCCCTGGCCGAAGCGGTGGAAGCGGCCATCGGCGATACCGGCGATGCGCTGCACCGCCATGACTATGTCGCCGTGCTCGCACGCCTGGCGCGCCTGCGCCCGCAGGTGGATGCGTTCTTCGACGGCGTGATGGTCAATGCCGACGACCCGCAGCTGCGCGCCAACCGGCTCGCACTGCTGAAGAAGCTCGGCGACCGCCTCGGCAGCGTCGCCGCCATCGAGCATCTGTCCAGCTGATGTCCAGGTCGGCGGGCGCGCTGCACTGGCAGGCCGCCCAGGCCGCGTTGGCGCGGCGCGACCTGGGCGTGGCAGCGTCTGCATTGCAGGCGCTGCTGGGGGTGGAACCGACGCATGTGGCTGCACGCGTGCTGCTGGCCGGCACCGTGTTGGCCAACGGCCGCATGCGCGAGGCCGTGACGCAACTCCAGCTGGCCGCTCGCGATGTGGGCGACGATGTGGCGATGCGTTGCCGTGTGGCGCAGGCCCTGTTGCGCGTGGGCGAGCATCACACGCTGCATGCGCTGCTGCGGCATCCCTCGGTGATGCAGTGCCGCGACGGCGCGACCTTGGCTTTGCTTGCACACGTGCACCAGTCCTTGGGCGAACACGTCGAGGCACTGGCGATGATGCAGCGCGCACAGGCGTGCGGATTCGATGGTCCGGACTTCCGTTTTTTTCTTGCGGTGCAACTGCAGTTCAATGGGCGCCTGGATGAGGCGGCGCAGGCCTTGGAGCAGACCCTGGCGCTGTCGCCCGGCTACGGCCGTGCAGCGCTCACGCGTGCGCGGCTGCGCCGTCAGACCACCGGCAGCAACCATGTCGCGCAATTACGTCAGCAATTGCAGCTCGCCAAACCCGACAGTGAAGATCGTGCCGGGCTGGCCTTCGCGTTGTACAAGGAGCTGGAGGACCTAGGCGACACCGCTGCCGCCTGGGACGCGCTGCAGCACGGCAATGCAGTGATGCATGCACGTCTGCGCCACGATGCCGATGCCGAGGCAGCGCTGTACGCGCAACTGGGTGACCTGGCTGCGCGGGGCGTGTTCGCAGCGCAGGGCACCGGTGCCTTACAAGGTCCGCAGCCGATCTTCGTGCTCGGCCTGCCGCGCTCGGGCACCACGGTGCTGGAGCGCATGCTGGGCAATCATTCGCAGGTCGTTTCGGCCGGCGAATTGAACGACTTCGGTCATCAGTTGCGTTGGGGCGCCGATCAGGCCGGGCGCAGTCTGCTGGACGCGCCGCTGTTGCAGGCGCTGCCCACGCTGGATTATGCGCAGATTGGCGCGCGGTATCTGCAACAAACGCAGTGGCGTGCCGGATCGGCGCGCTGGTATATCGATAAATTGCCGGCCAATGCGGTGGCGATCGGCGCGATTGCGCGCGCACTGCCGGGTGCACTGATCGTGCACCTGGTGCGCGAGCCGATGGCGGTATGTTTTTCCAATTACCGCGCGCTGTTCGGCGATTCGTATGCCTACAGTTACGACCTGCACACACTGGCGCGTCACTATCGGGCGCATCACGGCTTGATGGCGCAATGGCGCGCTGCCTTGCCGGGTCGGGTGATCGATGTGGACTACGCGCGGATGGTGCGCGATCCATCCACGGTGCTGCAGCAGTTGATGGCATATTGCGGGCTGGACATCGAGCCGGGGCAGATCGACATCACGCGCAATGCCGCAGCGTCGGCCACGCTGAGCAGCGTGCAGGTGCGCGAGGGCGTGCACAGCCGCAACGTGGAGGAATGGCGCCGCTATGCAGTCCAGCTGGAGCCTTTGCGGCAGGCGTTGTCGCAGGCGGGTCTGATCGATGCTGGAGTGCATTGACAGCAGCCATTAGGTCTTGGGCGGCGCACCAGACGCGCTGCGAGCACGTTTCATCGGCCTCCAGTTCGATGCGCGCCGAAGCAGTCGCCCCGATGGACAGCGGTTGCGCCAGCCGGGTCTGCTTGCGCAACGTCATCACCGCATGCGCTGGCATGCAGGCGAGCAACAGTGCCGCAGCTGCGTCACAAGCCCAAAAACGCCGGCGGCAGCCGTATTGGCTGCCGCCGGCGGTGCGCATGCACAGTGCAGTGAATCAGTGCGCGCCGAAGCGCCAGTTCAATTCCAGCATGTAGGAACGGCCGTAGCCGGTGTAGTTGAAGATGTTGTAGTACGGGTAGCTGGTATAGGTGCGGTCACGCGGCGGGCGGGTATTGGCGAGATTGTTGACCGTTGCCGTCAGCGAGATATCGTCGCTGATCGCGTAGTCCAGCGTTGCATTGAACGTGGTCCACGCGCCGACCTTGCGTGCTCCTTCCACTGCGTAGCCGTCGGTACTCTGCTGCGACAGAAAGTTCGGGGTGCGGCCGTAGCGCTGGCCGAACAAGGTGGTCGTCCACGCATCCTTCTGCCAGGTGACCGAGGCATTGGCGATGGTGCGGAACTCGGAGGAGAAGAACGGTTCGCTGAGCAGGTCGCGTACCGGGTCCTGGGGGAATTGCTGGCTTTCGTGCTTGAGGGTCGCGTTGTACTGCGCGTCGAACACGAACAGGCCCCAGGATTCGGTCGCCAGGTTGTACGTCGCCTTGGTGAGCACACCGGAGATTTCCTCGTTGGAAATATTCACCGGATTGATGCGGATGCTGCTCAGGCGATTGGGCACCGGTGCATCGGGCCCGGTCCGATCGATCCGCGAAAGCGCGTCCACGCAGGTAGGCGAATTGATGTCCAGGCTGCCCAGGCGGCACGCCGATTCGGTCTGCAGCAGATTGTCGGTGCTCAGATCGCTGACCTTCTGGTCGATCTTGATGTTGTAGTAGTCGGCATTGACGCTAAAGCGTGCGCTTGGCGACCACACCACGCCGGCGCCCCAGGACTTGGCCGTGATCGACTTCAGATCGCGATTGCCGGCGCGGCGTCCTGAAATCGTGGTGCCAGCGTAGGTGCAATCGGCGATCGGCACGCCCGGTTCTTCCACCGCGCAACGGTAGTAATCGTTGACGCCCTGGAAGAAGCCGCTGTCGCCGGCAAAGCTGAAGGCCATGTCCGGCGCCTTGAAGGCGGTGGCGTAGTTGCCGCGGAACAACAGCGAGTCGATCGGGCGGAATTCCAGTGCCGCCTTGTAGGTGAATTTGGAATCCCCACCGCCTCCCTGGTTCTTGTAGTCGTCGTAGCGACCAGACAGGTTGGCGGTCAACGTGCTCAGGATCGGGATCCGCGTCTCGAAGGCGGCCGCCCAGTTGTCGCGCTTGCCGCTGCCTTGGGTGCCGGTCAGCTGATAGAAGTCGCCGGCGATGACACGCGGATCGGTCGGGTTGGTCCAGTACTGATTGCCCGCCTGCAACACGCCGGCGATGCCAACAGCGCCGGCCGGCAGGTTGAACAGCTCGGTGTTGGTCAGCTGCAGGTTGACGTTCTGGGTCCAGGTTCTGGACTTGGTACGGATTTCATCGTTGAAGCTGCGGTACTGCGCCGGCGTCAACGCGCGATAGAAGTTGGCATCGTTGGGCGAGTAGATCGGGTAGCCATAGTACTCGCCTTGCGGCGCACCAAGGAATTGTTCGCGGAAGAAGTCTTCGATGCGATCGGCCAGCGGCCATTGCTGGCGGCTGTCGATGCGGTATTCCGAACGGGCGTAATAGGCATCGTAGGTCCAGTTGCTGGCGCCCAGGCCGCCCTTCAGGCCAATTGCGATGTTGTAGGAATCGGCGGTCTGGCGCTGATTGTTGAAATTCAGATTGCCGGTTTCTTCCGGCGCAAAGATGCGCTGATAGCTTTCCAGCTGCTGGCTGTCCTGGTTGTAGAACAGACCGCCGGTGTCAGAAGAGGCCTGCCAGAACTGCGAGCCACTGTTGACTTCGACCTTGGTGCGGTTGAGCAGCAGGGTCGAATACAGTTCGGCGTTGTCGTTGAATGCATAGCTCAGGTTGGCATAGCCGCTGGCGCTGCGCTCCTTGTTGAGGATGCTGGCATAGCCAGGCTCGGCACGGCTGCTGCAGAAGTTGCCACGGTTGGCACGGTTGTCGTATTGCACCGAACCGTTGAACAGCGCGCCCAGCGCGGCGCAGTTGTCGGCACCGGGGTCGATGTAGGTGCGCGGTGTGTTGTGCAGCGCGATGCGCGAGCCGTAGCGCAGGGTCGGGTCCGGGTTGTCGTTGGTGGAATCGAAATCGCGCCGCTGAAAACCGTAGATCGGGTCCTGATTATTGAGCTGCAGCCCCCACACGATATTGGCGCCGCCGATCTCGTTGCCGCCGGTGAGCTGAAAGCGCTGGTTGTTGCCGCCGCCACCATCGTAGGTGCCCATGCGGTAGTTCATCTGCACGCCGTCCATGCGCTTTTTCAGGATGATGTTGACCACCCCGGCGATGGCGCTGGAACCGTAGATCGAGGACTGGTTGCCGGGCGCAACGTCGATACGCTCGACCATGCCGACCGGCACGCTGGCCAGATCGACGAAGTTGCTTTGGCCGTTATAGAGCAGCGGGTAGTCGGCCATGGGCCGGCCATCAATGAGCACCAGGGTGAAGCCCGGGTCCAGTCCGAGCAGGCTCAACGACTTGGCGCCCGGAGTAAAGCCGCCGCTGAACTGACCGTCCTGCACGGAGCCAGTGGCCATCGGCTGCGAGCGCAGCACGTCGTAGACGTCCTTGAAGCCGCGGCGCTGGATGTCCTGGGCAGTGATCGAAAACACCGGGGTCGCGGTTTCGATCTGGGAGCGGGGGATCAACGAACCTGTCACGGTGACCTTGTCCAACTGGGTCACGTCACCTTGCTCCTGTGCCATCGCAAGCGATGGCATCGTCAGGGCGGTGCATACGGCGGTAACCAGCAAACGACGCTTCATGAAACGGACCTCTCTCTCAAGGTGTAAACGGGCGAGCAGCAATTGGGGGGCCGCTCGCAATCGATGCCAACGAAACGTTAACAACACGCCGACTGTAACCACTTCACTCGGCCCCCGTATAGTCGCGCTTGCCTAGATTTTTTGTCCCTTCACGCCGAGGCTGGGTATCCTTTGACGATGCTTAAAGTCGCGTTTGCTCTTTCCTTGCTGTGCACCCTGTTCGTTCCGCTGCAAGCGGTTGCTCGGGCAACCATCGACAAGATCGAAATCAAGGGGTTGGACGGCGGCGACGACGCCGAGATGATCGAGAACATCCAGGTCTCCCTGTCTCTGTATGAGGCCGTGGGCAAGGAGCAGGGCGAATCGCGTCTGGAATATCTGTTGGCACAGGCCGAGCGGCAGACGCGTGAGGCGCTGGAGCCGTTTGGCTATTACTCGCCGACCATTACGCTGGCCGCACCGCGCGCCGGCGACAGGGTGACCGTGGTGATCACGGTGGACCGTGGCGAGCCGGTGCGGGTGCGTACCTCGCATATCTCGATCACCGGCTGGGCCGAGCAGGACCGCTACCTGGGCCAGGACCTCAAGCAGTTCGAGCCGCGCGAGGGCCAGGTCTTCAGCCATCCGCAATACGAAGCCAGCAAGGTGCGCATCACCCGGCGCCTGGCCGAGCGTGGCTACTTCGATGCCGACTTCACCCAGCGCCGCGTTGCGATCACGCGTGCCGAGCATGCGGCCGACATCGATCTGAACTGGGACAGCGGCCGCCGCTACGACATGGGCAAGGTGCGCTTCGACTACGACTACTTCCGCGACGGCCTGTTCGACCCGCTGGTGTACTGGGAGGAGGGCAGCTACTACCACGAAGGCAAGCTGGATCGGCTACGCGAGTCGCTGACCAAGCTGGATTACTTCAGCACCATCGATATCCAGCCCAAGCCCGAAGAAGCCGACGACCAGGGCCGCGTGCCGGTGGACGTCAAACTTACCCGCGCCAAGCGCACGGTCTACACCGCCGGCTTGAGCTACGGCAGCGAAAGCGGTGCCGGTGTGCGCGGTGGCGTGGAGCGGCGTTACGTGAACTCGCGCGGCCACAAGATGGACACGCAGCTGGATTACGCGCAGAACCGCAAGAGCCTGACGACAAGTTATCGCGTGCCGGCGTTCCGTTGGCTGGATGGCTGGTACACCGCCTCGGCGCGGCTGTACGACGAGCAGACCGATTACATCGACCTGCGCAACGTCAAACTCACCGGCAGCCGCAGCGGCCAGATCAACGAGCGTTGGAGCGCGATCGCCTCGATCAACGCCTTGCGCGAGCGGTGGCGTTTCAGCAGCGGCGACGATTTCGAAGGCGCGGTGTACGAGACCTCCACCCTGATCTATCCGCAGTTGCAGGCCAACTACGTCAATGTCGACGACCGGCTGTTTCCGCGCAGCGGCGTGTCGGCGCAGATGTTCATCCGCGGCGGCGCCGAAGGTGCCGGCTCCGATACCAACTTCGGCCAGCTGTACGGCCAGCTGCGCTGGTTTCTGGGCGCCGGCGACAACAGCCGGTTGATCCTGCGCGGCGAAGGTGGCACCACCTGGACCAGCGACCTGGTGGCGATGCCTCCGAGCCTGCGCTTTTTCGCCGGTGGCGCGAACAGCATCCGCGGTTATGCGTTTCGCGAAGTCGGCCCGCGTACGCCCAAGCCCGACGAATTCGCGCTGGGTGCCAAGAACGTGGTCACCGCCAGTGCCGAGTACGAGCATTACCTCAAGGGCGGCCCCTGGGGCGGGGCAGTGTTCGTCGATGGCGGCAGCGCCTTCGATGACCGGCCCGACTGGCATACCGGTATCGGCTTTGGCCTGCGTTGGCGCTCGCCGGTGGGCCCGGTGCGGGTGGATATCGCACATGGCTTGAACGATCCCGACTCGCAGTTTCAGCTCTACATCGATATCGGGGCCAACCTGTGAGCGCACCTTCCCCTACGCCGCCGGCACCGCGTCCGCGCTTTTATCACCGGCGCCGGTTCTGGGTGGGCTCGGGCCTGACCGTGCTCGGGCTGGTGTTGCTGGCCTTGATCGCGGTCTATTGGCTGCTGCAGACCGTGGCCGGGCGTGACGTGTTGCTGGCGCAGGTCGTGGCGCGCCTGCCGGTGGGCGCCACGTTTACCTACGGCACCGTCGAAGGCCCGGTGGCCGGCCCGCTGACCTTGCGCGATGTGGATTTCCATTATCAGGACATCCACTTCACTGCAGAACGCGTGTATCTGGAACCGGACCTGCGCCCGCTGCTGGGGCGCAAGCTGCAGCTGGACGCGGTGCAGGTCAGCAATGCCACGTTGAACCTGGGCAAGAGCGAGGAACCGTTCACCCTGCCCAGCTGGCCCGAGTCGCTGCCGCAGATCAACGTGCCGCTGGCGATCCAGGCCGACAGGATCGATGTGCAGAACCTGCGCATCACCCAGCTGCAGCAGCCGATGATCGTGCTGCACAAGGTGCAGGGCGGGCTCGAGGTCGCCACCGGCGAGCTGCGCACGCGCGATCTGGTGATCGACACCGACATGGGCGACTTCCGCCTGCACGGCGATTACCTGCCCAACGACGACTACCGTGCCGATCTGACTGCCACTGCCGTGCTGCCGGCCGCACGCGGGCGTACCCCGGCCAGCCTGGGGCTGGTGGCACGCGGGGATCTGGACAAGATGGAAGTGGCCATTGCCGGCCGGGCGCCGGCGCCGCTGCAGGCCAGCCTGGTGTTCACCGGCCGCGACGACCCGACCTGGGCATTCAAGGCCGTGACCGAGGCGCTGGATACCTCGTTGTTGATTCCGGCCGCGGAGGGGCAAGCCAACCCGCCGGCCACGCCGATCGCGCTGAACCTGCAGGCGTCCGGCAAGGGCGGCAACGCCGATCTGCACGGCAGCCTCAAGCAAGGAGAGCTGAGCGCCACGCTGCAACCCTCGCATGTCCGCCTGGCCGAGCAGGTCCTCACTGTCGAACCGTTGGTGATCGACACCTTCGAAGGCCGCACGCAACTGCGTGGCACCGCCGATTTCCGCGACACCCAGAATCCGAGTTTCCGGTTTGCGGTCAACGCCAGCGGCCTGCGCTTCACCCCGGCCGCGGATCCGGCCACGCCGGACGCCCCGCTGGTGCCGGTGGAGTTGCAAGACGCACGCCTGGGCGTGGCCGGCACCTTGAAGGCCTGGGCCGCGATCGGCCGCGCCTCCCTGGAGCGCGATGGTCAGCAGGCCGAGCTGGTCTTCGACAGCCGCGGCAACGACCAACGTGCACAGCTCAAGCAGGTGCAGGCAAAAACGCCGGGCGGCGCGCTGGATCTCACCGGTGAAGTGGCCTGGGCGCCGGAGCTGCAATGGGATGTCAGCGCGCAACTGGCCAAGTTCGACCCGGGCTATTTCGCGCCGGGTTGGAACGGCAACCTGTCCGGCAAGATCGCGTCCAAGGGTCGCCAATTGCCGGCACCTGCCGGCGGTGTCTCGCCGGGGTTCGAGGCCACTGCAGAGATACCCAGCCTGACCGGGCAGCTGCGTCAACGCGCGCTGTCGGGCAACGGCAAGTTCGCGTTGCGCGGCGAACAGGGCGAAGGCGAATTGCAACTGGCGCTGGGCAATAGCCGCATCAACGCCAAGGGCAAGCTGGGCGACCAGCTCGATATCGCCGCGCAGCTGCAGCCGTTGCAGCTGGACGACGTGCTGCCTGGCGCCACCGGCATTGTGCGCGGGCAGCTGCAGGTCAGCGGCAAGCGCGACGCACCCGACATCACCGCCGACATTGCCGGCAACGGCCTGCGTTGGGACACCTATAGCGCCCAGAGCATCAGCCTGCGTGGCCGGCTGCCGTGGCGTGGCAGCGACGGGCAATTGGCCTTGCAAGGCACCGCCATCGAAGCCGGTGTGGTGCTGGATAGCGTGCGCGTGCAGGCGCGTGGCGCGGTGGAGGCCTTGCGACTGGATGCGGACATCGCCAACAGCATGGCCAGCGTCGCCCTGCAGGGCGATGTGCGGCGCAACGGCGAGCGCTGGCAGGGGCAGGTCGCCACGCTGCGCATCGCACCTGCCAAGGGCGATGCCTGGGCGCTGCGCAAACCGGCGCAGTTCAGCACCGATGGCGCCGCGTTTACCTTGTCCGACACCTGCCTGGGCGCGGCCACCGGCGGCGCGCTGTGCGCCAGCGCCAACTGGCCGCGCGAGGGCATGGTGGTGCACGGCGACGCATTGCCGCTGTCGCTGGTGCAGCCGTGGCTGCCCAAGCAGGAAGGTCGGCAGATCTATCTGCGCGGCGAACTGTCGCTGGACGGCAGCTTCAAGCCGCGCGGCAACGCCTGGGAAGGCAGCCTGCGCATCGCCTCGCCCGAAGGCGGCATTCGCTTGGGCGAAACCCGCTACGCGGCAGTGGCCGGCAATCCCAATCGCGGCGAGTTGCTGCGCTACGACCAATTCAGCGTGCAGGCCGATTTCACCCAGCAACAGATCCAGGGCAAGCTCGGTATCGGTTTCCAGGGCGCCGGCTTTGTCGATGCCAAGTTCAATACCGGCTGGGATGCGTACGCGCCGCTCAACGGCGAGCTGTATCTGAACATGTCGCGGCTGTACTGGCTGGAGCTGGTGATTGCCGACGTGGTGCGGCCGAAGGGGCTGGTCGAGGGCCACGTGAGCCTGCGCGGCACCCGCGACAAACCGCTGCTCGGCGGCGATGCCACCTTGAGCGATTTCACTGCCGAATACCCGTCGATGGGTTTGACGCTGAGCGAGGGCAAGGGCCGCTTCGATGCGCTGCCGGACGGCTCGGCCAAGATCACCGCCTCGGCCAAGTCCGGCCCCGGCACGCTCACCGTCGATGGTGGGTTGTCGTGGTTCGGAACCAGCACCCCGTTGCTGCTCAATATCCGCGGCGACAACGTGCTGGCCTACAACACCAGCGAGTTGCGCATCATCGCCAACCCGGACATGCAGTTCGGCATTACCGACAACACCATGCAGTTGCGCGGCAAGGTCACCGTGCCCGAAGCGGACATCGACCTGGAACGCCTGGACCGTGGCACCTCGGTGTCCGAAGACGTGGTGGTGCTGGACCCGGTGGACCCGGAACAAACGCCTGCATCGCCATTGGACATGGACCTGGCCATCGTGCTCGGCGACAAGGTCAACATGAGCGGCTTCGGCCTCAAGGGTGGACTGAGCGGGCAGATGCAGATCCGCGCGCGCCCTGGCCGCGAAATGACCGCCAATGGCGGGCTGGATGTGCGTGGGCGCTACAAGGCCTATGGCCAGGATCTCACCATCACCCGTGGCCAGCTGACCTGGAACAACAACATCGTTTCCGACCCGCGCGTGAGCCTGCGCGCCGAACGCAAGATCGGCGATGTCACCGCCGGCATCGACGTCAGCGGCCGCGCCGAATCGCCGCGTGCCGATGTGTGGTCCGAGCCGGCGATGTCGCAATCGGAGGCGCTTTCGTACCTGGTCCTCGGCCGCGGGCTGTCCACTGCCAGCAGCGACGAAACTCAGCAGGTCAGCGCCGCCTCGGCCGCGCTATCGGCCGGCAGCAGCCTGATCGCCTCGCAGATCGGCGCCAAGCTCGGCCTGGACGAAGCCGGCGTCAGTCAATCAAGCACGCTGGGCTCGGTGGTGGGTTTCGGCAAATATCTCTCGCCCAAACTCTACGTCGGCTACGGCGTGTCGATGGTCGGCGGCGGCTCGGTACTGACGCTCAAGTACCTGCTCAGCCGCGGCTTCGATATCGAAGCCGAATCCAGCACCATCGAGACCAAGGGGTCGGTGAACTGGCGGCGGGAGAAGTAGGCGACGGTGAACTGGCAGAAACTGCTGGCGACCGATGATCTCTGCCGCCGTTCGCGTGCAGCGCTCGTTGCATGGGTAGAGGATTACATCGGTTGCATCTGCTTTACCTGCGCTGCGCATCGGCATCGATGGCGCGTTGGGTTGTGTCTACTGATGGAAAACACGCCGTTACGCACTCTTTATGCTCGCGTCCCGGCGCGCGAA
This sequence comes from Xanthomonas sp. NCPPB 3583, assembly GCF_041475715.2. Classification (NCBI taxonomy): domain Bacteria; kingdom Pseudomonadati; phylum Pseudomonadota; class Gammaproteobacteria; order Lysobacterales; family Lysobacteraceae; genus Xanthomonas; species Xanthomonas sp. NCPPB 3583. The sequence goes on along the minus strand of NZ_CM191263.1, from coordinate 4,762,482 downwards.
TAGCTCCTTTATGCCCGCCGGGCCTACCTTGGCACTCCCGCACTGTGGTGCGTTGAGTCGAACACGATGTGTATCCTGATTTTGCGCGGTCCTCAGGCCGATCCGGCACCGTCGGTGACGATGCAGTTGCCTGAGTGTGCTGGCCGTGCGTTGCGCACGTTGGCGTGTGCCGATGTGGATCGCTTGATTGCCGAGCTGCATGCGGCCGGTGGCGATGCCGAGGTGGAGCTGGTGTTGCTGGATTCGGGCGATCTGCCCTTGTCCGAGCGCAGTTGTGCGCGAGCCTTGCGTGCTGCCGTGGACGCGTTGCCCACGCCGTATATCGAGCTGCATACCGATGCCGATCAGGAACTGGAGCCGTGGCTGCATGCGCAGCATGCGCCATTGGCAGTGGTGATCACGCCGCACGATGCGCCGCGTGCATATGCGATGTCGCTCGGCATTGCCGCGCGGTGTCTGCCGCCGATACACGCGCCACTGCGCGTTGCTGCCTGAGGAGGTCGCCATGTCGATCATGATCATGCGTGGGCCGGAGGCGGCCATGCCGCAGGTGCGTGGGCCGCAGCCGTTGCCGCGCGCCGTCATTCGCCAATTGGTGGCGTGTGCCGGGGACGCGGGCAAGACGGTGGCCTTGCGTGCCTGTGGCTCGGAACAGGAACTGCTGGATGCGCTGCGTGTGGCCGGCCAGGCGCGGATGGAGATTGCGCTGATCGATCCGGGCAGCTGCGTGGACAGTACGCGGTTGCATCGCGTGTTGAGCCAATTGCCTTACCCCTATGTCGAAACGCACGACGACAGCGTGGACCGTCCGGAACGCTGCCTGCCGCACGGTTTGGGGCAGTGCATCGCCACGGTGCGTGGCTACTGCGCGCAGAGCTATCTGTTGGGGCTGGAGATCGCGCTGGAACATCTGGGCTGCACGGAGATTCAAGGCGATGTCCACGTCGGGACCTGAGCGGCGCCAGCTGCATTACTTCGCCGACTACGAGGGCTACTGCGATGGTCGGCCGGTGCTATGGGGGCAACTGGCGCATAGCGTGGACGTGCCGGCCGATGGCGAACTGGACGCAGCCGCGCTGGTGCGCGCGCTGCGCCGGCGTGCGGCCGAGGCGCACGGCCTGGAAGCAGGGCAGATTCGCCTATGCCAGGTCACGCGGTTGTAGCTGGGAGCTTGGAGCAGCTACAACCGCGTGTGCGCAGCCACTAGCAGCCACTCGGCGGGTGCGGCCTCTGCTCGTCCGGCATGGCATGTGGACGCTGCAGTTGCTGCACGCCGTCCGTACCCGCCTGGCAACCACTGGCGACGTTCTGTTTGCCGCGCTGTGTTTGGCGCGTGGACGCAGCGTCATCGCTGCAGACGATCCCGCACCGCATTGCGGCTCACGCCGTTCAGCGCTTGCAGCCATACCAGCCCAACAACAATCACTGAAAGACACTGCCGCCCGAAGGCGGCAGTGTCGTGTTGCAGACAGGACGCGCCACTGCCGTCCTGCAGACTCCGCTTACTTGGCTGCTGCGTTGTCCGGCACGAACTTGGTCAGCTGGTTGCCGGTGGCCGCCGTGCCGAAGTTGAAGCGGCCGTAGCCGGCGCCCCAATACAGCGCGCCGTTTGCGATGGCCGGCGAACTGATCACCGAGCCGCTGGCGTTGTAGTTCCACACGGTGGCGCCGGTGTCGGCGTCCAGTGCCACCATATTGCCGGCCATCGAGCCGGCATACAGCAGGTTCGGCGACACCGTCAGCGAGCCCTGGCCGCCCGCCGGCACGGTCGGATTCACCGGGTTGACGCCGGGCACCTTGACCTGCCATTTGATCTTGCCGGTTGCCGCGTCAAGGGCGGCCCATGAACCGCCATTATGGGTCTGCACGTTCGCCGGCCCCAACGTATAGGTCGCGTTGGAGTTGTTGTTGATGGCCACGTAGATCTGCGACTTGTACGGGTCGAACGCGGTACCCCATTCCACGCCACCGGTGGTGCCGCCGGGGCCGACCTGGGTCGACCAGACCTTGGCGCCGGTCTTGGCGTCGAAGGCCCAGTAGATGCCGCTCTTCTGACCAGCGCCTACCAACTGCTGCAACCTGCCGTTGCGCGGCACGGCAAACAGTTGCACGCCGGCACCGCCAAAGTCGTAATCCGGGCCGGTCAGGTTGGTTGCCTGCGTGTTGGGGCACAGACCGTTGGTCGGCGCCACGATGCAGGACAGGTTCCACGCATCGTACCCCTGTGCACGGTTGGCCCAGATCAATTTGCCGGTATCCAGATTCAACGAAATCACCGAATCGACGTAGTTGTCCGGCGCCATGCAGTTGAGCTCATCCTGCACGGTGAGTTCGCTGCCGCGATAGGAGCGCGCGTTTGAAATGCAGTTACCCACGCCCTGCGGAATGTTGTAGTTGTTGCCGGTGCCGAAATACAGGCGACGGTTGATCGGATCGATGGCCACCTGGCCCCACACCGATGCGCCGGTGTAACCCTCGGGCACGTTGTAGAACTGCCATACCTTCTTGCCGGTGTTCAGATCCACCGCCACCACGCTGCCGCGGAAGCTGAAGGTGTGGTTGGCCGCCAGGTTGCCCCAGTCGCCGGAGGAGACGCCGACGTAGATGCGGTTGCCGTAGATGACCGGCGAGGAGGTGATGCGCGCCTGCGGGTTGGCTTCCACCGTGGTCTTCCACAGCAGCTTGCCGGTCTTCTTGTCCAGCGCCAGCAAGGTGCCGGCGACCTGGTCGCCAACGATGATGCTCTTGGCGCTGATGGCCGGCGTGTTGCGCGTCACCGAGTTGGCGTTGCCGGTGTAATCGGACAGTTTGGCTTGCCAGTTCGGCTTGCCGGTTTGCGTGTCCACGCTATACAGCGTGCCACCCCAGTCGGGCACATACAGGGTGCCGCCTTCGACGCTGGGCGTGGCCGAGATGTCGCCGGTGGTGGTCAGCGTCCACGCCGGTTTGAGCGTCTTGGCGGTGGTGCGATTGATCTTCCACTCGCCCGGTGCGAAACGCGAGTTCAAGTAGCCGCCACCGGCGGTGGTCCAGTTGGTGGGGCTGGCGAAGGGAAGGTCTTGACCGAAGCTGCGCCAGACCTGGCCGGAGCGTGCGAATGCCTCGGTATCCAGGGACGATACCGGCTGTTGCGCGGTGGTGGCGCCAGACTGCGCGAAAGCCACGGCACTGACGAGCAGGCAAGGAACGAGCGTCAAACTGCAAAATCGCAAACGGCGTTTGGGATTGGTCATCACGGCATGTCCTAGATGGAAGGAAGCGCTGGATCCCCCCGGATCTGCTGACCGAACGATGGACGATTGACGTGACTGCGCAACACCTGCGCGGCGCTGCATTCAGACAGCGGTCGGGTCCGTTTGCATCTGGTGCGACCAGCTTGAAAAATTTACGTTCAATCGGTTCGTTATTCGCACCAATCGTGATGATTCATCACTATTTCCTGGGTTGCGATAGAAAAAATGATTGATGCGGGCTTGGCCCAGGATGCGCCGATGACGGCGGTTTGCAAGAAGTAACCAGGAAATGTTGCGCAACCTTGTGTGGTGGGCCTTTGCAACGGATGGCCGCGATGGGGAAGGGCGCGAAGAGAACCCGGTGCGCAGCGTGGCGGTCGATGGCAGCGTCCTGCGGTATGTACCGAATGGGGCGTTTGGGATCGGCGCTGTGGCCGATTGCATTGCGCGTTGCTTGTCGTGCGGCGGTGGCGGGATGCGCGATGCGGGTGGCCGTACCCTCATCCGTCGCTTCGGGACACCTTCTCCGGCGGGAGAAGGGCATGGCGCGTTGCAGATGCGCGCACTTCGCAGCGGCGTGCGGCCGTGCGGCTGCGCGCTGGATACGCAAGCCAGCGCGACAGCAGATGTTTCGCGCGCTACGCCGTGATGGGTACCACCGATCTGCACTGCGGTAACGCTGCGCGCCGCGCATCGCTGCAGGTATCCATCTCGACACGGAAGCGGCAGCCTCGCGACGCACAACGCACAACGCACAACGCACAACGCACAACGCACAACGCACGACGCCTAGACGGCACCCACTGCACGCATCACGCAAATGGTCTGCGTCCGCTTACACCCGCTCCGACGCGCGCGAAGCGTGTTGCACTGCAGCGGGATCGATCGCGGCTAGCTGTGCGATCGCATCCTGCACAACCGCTGGCACGCTGGCGTCCACGTCCACCGACACCACGTCCGCTTCGTCCAACGGCAGCTCCAATGTCTGCAGCTGGCTGTCGAGCAATGTGGGTGGCATGAAGTGGCCGGCGCGGTTGCTCAGGCGGGCGGCAATCACGTGCGGGGCCGCATGCAGGAACACAAAGCGCATCGGCACGCCGCTGTTGCGCAGCAGTTGGCGATGCGCGCTGCGCAAACCGGAGAAGGCCAGCACCACCGATTCGCCGGCCTGTACGCAATCGCGCAGCGTGGCCGATAGCAGTTCGACCCACGGCAGGCGCATCGCGTCGGTGAGCGGTTGGCCGGCCGCCATCTGCGCGCGTGCTGCCACGCTGTGGTAGTCGTCGGCATCCAGAAAACGGAAGCGGTAATGCGCTGCCAGCGCGTGTGCAATGGTGGTCTTGCCGCTGCCCGACACGCCCATCACCACGATGGCAAGCGGCGAAGCGGACGCGGGCGTGGCATGTGTGGCGGTGTCCATCACGTCAGGTTATATCTCTGGATCGATTCGGCATTCGAATGGATTTCACGTTGGCGGCAGCCGATGCGTGGTGTAGCGTCGGCGCTCCTCGCCAGGTGCGCGGGCACCCAGCGTAACGGCGTGCTCGGCCGGGTACAACGCATTTGAAGGTGTGTCGATGACGTCATCGCCCGCAACGTCTCCTGCATCGGCGCGCCTGCGCTGGCGCGAAAAGCTGGGCTATGGTGCCGGCGATCTGGGTCTGAATCTGTACTGGGCCAACATCTCGGCGTTCTTGCTGATCTTCTACACCGACACCATGCACCTGCCGGCGGCTGCAGTCGGCACCATGATCCTGTTGACCAAGATCGCCGATGCGATCGCCGACCCGGCGATGGGCGCATTGGCCGACCGCACGCGCAGCCGGCTGGGCAAGTTCCGCCCGTACCTGTTGTGGGGTGCGTTGCCGATGGCTGCTGCCGGCGTGCTTGCCTACACCACGCCGGATCTGGACCAACATGGGCGTATGTGGTGGGCCACGATCACCTTCCTGGTGATGATGCTGGCCTACACGGTGGTGAGCATTCCGTACTCGGCACTATCCGGCGTGATCACCGCCGACAGCCAGCAGCGTACCGGTCTGATCAGCCTGCGTTTCATCGGTGCATTTGCAGGGACCACGTTGGTCAATTACTTCACGATGGACCTGGTGCGCTGGTTCGGCGCAGGCAACGATGCGCTAGGATGGCAACGCACGATGCTGCTGTATGGCGCAGTGGCGCTGGCGTTGTTCGTCACCGTGGCGCTGACCACGCGCGAACGCGTGCAGCCGCCGCCGCAACAACGCACGCCGATTCGTCGTGACATCGCCGACCTGCTGCAGAACAAACCGTGGTGCGTACTGTTCGTGCTGTCGTTGATCATCATGATCACGATCACCATGCGCGGCGGTGCGGGCGTGTACTACCTCAAGTACTACGTACAACGTCCGGATCTGGTCGGCCTGTTTCTGGGCAGCTACTCGGTGGCCCTGGGCGTGGGTGCGGCCATCACGCCGCTGCTGACGCGGCGCTGGGACAAGCGCCAGCTGATGTTCTGGCTGATGGTGCTCGTCGGCCTGCTGAGTTGTGCGATGTTTTTCGTGCCGGCCGATGCGGTGTGGGCGGTGTTTGTCTTGAACATGCTGATCGGCCTGGCGCTGGGGCCGAAATCGCCGTTGGCGTTTTCGATGTATGCCGATAGCGCCGACTACACCGAATGGCGCACCGGCCGCCGTGCCACGGCGATGACGTTCGCCGCGGCGACGTTTTCGCAAAAGCTCGGCGGGGCATTGGCCTCGGCCGGCATTGCCTGGGTGCTGGCTGCAATGGGCTATGTCGCCAATACCGCGCAGTCCACCGGGTCGTTGACCGGCATCGTGCTGTTGCTGACAGTGATTCCAGGCGCGGTTGCGCTGCTGGCGGCCTGGACCATGCGCTTTTATCCGCTGGACGACGGGCTGTTGAACCGCATCCAGCTCGAACTGGCCGCGCGCAAGCGCGACGAACCGGAGCACCCCTGACCGTGTCTGCAACGCCCCCCGCCACGTCCGATGCGCTGTCCAGCCTGATGGCGCCCAGCGCCGATGGTGCGCGCTATGCGCTCTATAGCCCTACTGCAATGCCCAATGCCGGCGGCTTCCTGTGGAACCGCCGCATGATGGTGCAGCTGACCTGCCGCGGTTATGCCACCGGCCAGTTCATGCAGCCGGAGCCATCGAAATACGCGCATGCGCCGATGCTGGAAGCGCGCAATTTCATGATGCCCGAGCAGCCGTACTACGCGCATCATCCCGGTCGTTTTTTCTATCTCAAGGACGAAGACACCGGCGCGTTGTACTCGGTGCCGCACGAGCCGGTGCGCGCGCAGCCGCAGGCGTTTGAATTCTCTGCAGGCAAGCACGATGTGCGCTGGCGGGTGCGCCACGACGACATCGTGGTGGAGTTGTGCGTGTCTCTACCCACCGACGATGCGGTGGAGCTGTGGGAATGTCGTGTGCACAACCTGTCCGGGCGCGCACGCAGGCTGAGCCTGTATGCCTATTTCCCGGTCGGCTACATGTCGTGGATGCATCAGTCCGGCGGTTACGAGCCGGCCTTGGGCGCAATCGTCTGCCGTAGCGTGGCGCCGTATCAAAAGGTGGACGATTACTTCCGCCAGCGCGATTTCAAGGACTGCACCTTCCTGCTGCACGAGCAGACGCCGGTGGCCTGGGACGCGCAGCAGATGGCATTCGAAGGCGAGGGCGGGTTGCACGCGCCTTCGGCCGTGCAGGCCGAGCAGCTGGGCAACCACGATGCGCACTACGAAACGCCTGCCGCCGCGTTGCAATACCGGCTGACACTGGACGCCGATGCGGCCAGCGTGTATCGCTTCGCATTCGGGCCGGCCAAGGATGATGCCGAAATCGCTGCGCTGCGTGCGCGCTATCTCTCCGAAGCCGGTTTCGCCCAGGCGGCGCGTGAATATGCGGAGTATCTGCAGGCCGGCCGTGGCTGCGTGCAGATCGCAACACCCGATGCGGCGCTGGACAATCTGGTCAACCATTGGTTGCCGCGCCAGGTGTTCTATCACGGCGACGTCAATCGCCTGACCACCGATCCGCAGACGCGCAATTATCTGCAGGACCATATGGGCATGGCCTACCTGCAGCCTGCCACCGCACGCGCGGCGCTGTTGCACGCCCTGTCGCAGCAGGAGCCCAGCGGCGCAATGCCGGACGGCATCTTGTTGGTGGAAGGCGCCGAGCTGAAATACATCAACCAGGTGCCGCATACCGATCATTGCGTGTGGTTGCCGATCTTTTTGAGCGCCTATCTGGCCGAAACCGGCGATACCAGCATCCTGGACGCGCTCGTGGCAACCCATGACGGGCAGCGCCTGAGCGTGGCCGAGCGCCTGGATGCGGCCATGCAGTGGCTACTGGATGCGCGCGATGCACGTGGGTTGAGCTTCATCGCGCAGGGCGATTGGTGCGACCCGATGAACATGGTCGGCTGGCGCGGCAAGGGCGTGTCCGGCTGGCTTACCGTGGCCACCGCGTATGCAGTGCGCCTGTGGTCGGAGATCTGCACCGCGCAAGGGCGCAGCGCGCAGGCGCAGGCATTCGGCGAAGCGGTTGCCGTCATCAACGCCGACGCCAACCGTGAGCTGTGGGACGGCAACTGGTACGCGCGCGGCATCACCGACGACGGGGTGCGCTTCGGCATCGCCGACGATGTGGAGGGGCGCATCTATCTCAATCCGCAGAGTTTCGCGCTGCTGGCCGGCACTGCCGATGCACAGCAACGTGCGGCGCTGCTGGAGGCGGTGCGCGAGCAGCTGCACACGCCGTATGGCCCGGTGATGCTGGCGCCGGCGTACACGCACATGCGCGATGACGTAGGACGGCTGACCCAGAAGTGGCCGGGCGCGGCGGAAAACGGCGCGGTGTACAACCACGCGGCGGCATTCTATTTGTACAGCCTGTACCAGATTGGCGAGGCCGACCGCGCCTGGGAAATCCTGCGCGCATTGCTGCCGGGGCCGACCCGCGAGGATGTGCTGCAACGCGGCCACCTGCCGGTGTCGCTGCCCAACTACTACCGTGGCGCGTGGCATCAATACCCGCGCACGGCCGGGCGTTCGAGCCAGCTGTTCAACACCGGCACGGTGGCATGGGTGTATCGCTGCGTGCTGGAGGGCTTGTTCGGACTGGCCGGGCAGGGCGATACGCTGGCGATCCGTCCGCAGCTGCCGTCGCATTGGCCGCACGCGCGTGCGAGGCGCCAGTTCCGTGGTGCGGACTTCGACGTCACGCTGACGCGCGAGCCGGGTCGCACCGCGATGGAGGTACTGGTCGATGGCGCGCTCTGTCCGGAGCAGCGCATCGGCAACATCGCGCGCGGGCAGGTGTATCGGGTCGAGGTCCGGTTGCCCGGATGAGTCCGCGGGCCGGTCGCCGCCTCGGCGTTGGCGGCGGCAATGGACGGCTGAAGCGGCTGGAGCGCGCTTGCGACGCCCTCCAGCTGGCTTGCGTCAGCGTGTCGGCGCTGGCCCCAGATAGGAGGCAGGCACCGGCACGGTGCTCAGCACGAGCTTCTCCAGGACGATGTTGTCGTCGATCCTGAAGACCTTGATCGTGTGCCGACCCTTCGCCAACGCGCCCATCTGCGCCGAGACGAACACCGCATTGTCCCGTACCGCGGTTGCCCAGGCTTTTTCGGCGGGCGTGTTCTGTGCCCCGCCGGTCGGGTGCAGCTCCCAATTGACGGTGGTCACCGGACCGTCGTCGATGGAGACGCCGAGGCGAAGCGGCCCGCGGTTGGACGTATCCAGTGTGGGCGCAAGATACAGGCCGAGCGTCGCAGGGCCCGGCGTGGTGACCACCACGTCGTACTCCACTGCGACACGGTCTTCGGCCGTGGTGGCAGGCTGTCCCTGCGGCAGCGCGACCAGGGCGCCTTGCGTTCGTCCCAGCGCGGGGATCGCCGTCCATTGCAGCCCCTTGTTGGCGATGACCCGCGAGAACATGGGCGCTTCGAGCGCAAGCACCCCTGGCGTTTGCGGGGCAGGCGGGGCGAATGCGATCGAGCGCGCGATCCGGTCGGGCGGCGTATCGCCGCCAACGCGGCTGATCGAGGGCATGGACTGTTGGGTCGGGTCGTTCCAGATCACATAGCTCATGTGGACCTGATTCATCATGCCGTCCCATTTGCCGCCGTTGATCGCGTGGTAGCGCTGTGTCAGGGCCTTGTCGCGCTCGAAGGTGGTTTCGACCATGTCGGCGAAGTAATTGGCACGTGCATCGTTGCGAGCGGCCAGGCGCTTGTTCCATGCGGCCGCGTAATAGAGCTGGTACAGATTGGAAACTGCCGCGATCGGGTATTCGATCAACTGGTAATAGGCATCTTGCTGGTCGGCAGGCAGGCTCGCCTTGACGCCGAGCATGCGCTGCTCGAGCGCCTGCCACTGCGCAACCATTGCGCCGAACTCGCCGCCATCCAGCTTGGCCGGCGCACCTTCGCCCAGGGCGAAGCTGTCCTGATCGACCAATTCCGGCTTTCTCCGCGCAACCAGCATGCTGTAGCGGGTGATCAGCTCTCCGATGCGCGCGGCATGCGCCGCGTCGAACGATTCCTGTGCCCATTGCTGCGGATACGCCGCAAGTGCGCCGGGCGTCATCGCTTCCGGATTCCAGGCCATCTTCAGGAAAAAGCTCAGTGGATATTCCATCGGCTTGATATCGCCGACGTTGACCACCCACAGTTGCCGTGCGCCGCGCCGATAGGCCAGATCCATCTGCTGCCAGATCTTTTCGACCTGATTGGTATTGATCCATTTGTAGTTGCGCGGCACTCCCACATAATCGAAGTGGTAGTACACGCCATACCCACCGGCGCGCTGCAGGTCGGTCACCGGAAGGCGGCGGATCTGGCCCCAGTTGTCGTCGGAAAACAGCAGCGTGACATCGTCGGGCACCTGCATTCCGTGGTCGTAGTAGTCCTGCACTTCCTTGTAGAGCGCCCACACCTGCGGCGTTTGCGCGGCCGGCGCCTTCGTCACATCGGCAATGATGGCGCGCTGGTCAGTCACAACCTGTTCCAGCAAATGGCTGGCCGTGCTCTCCGCCATCGGTTCGTCGCCATCCCCGCGCATGCCGACGGTCACCAGGCTGTCGTAGCGTTGGCCGCCGCCCTTGGACATCATTCGCGCAATGCCGCCCTTCCAGAAGGCGCGCAGGTTGGCGGCATTGCGGGTGTAGTCCCAGGCGCCGCCGCTGTTGGGGATGCTCTTGAGATGCCACTCCTTCTGCGCGCGCATCATCGGCTCATGATGGGAGGTACCCATGACGATGCCCATCTGATCGGCCAGCACCATGTTGTTGGGGTCATCGACATTGAATGCCTTGCCCCACATCGCCGGCCACAGATAGTTGGCCTTCATGCGCAGGCCCAGCTCGAAGACATGCGCGTACATCTTCGCATTGACGCCACCGAATTTCTTCGTCGCCCAGCCCTTCAAGGCAGGGTCTTCGTCGTTGATGAAGAATCCGCGGTAGCGCACCTTCGGCGCATCGGACACGCTGCCGCGGGTGATGAACAGGTTGGATCGATGCGCCGTTGCGACGTCGGCAAACCAGTACCACGGCGACACGCCAATCTTCTCCGAGACATCGTAGGTACCGAAGACCGCGCCACGGCGATCGGCGCCGACGATGACGAGCGCCCGATCGATCTGCGGCGTGGGGCGATCGACGACAATCTGCGTATACGCCTCCCAGCGTTGCAGCAAGGCGCGCCTGTCGATTTTCCCGGCGGCGATCAGCGCATCGATGATCGGGCTCTGGCCGAGCGTGCCCACGATCACGGCCGTTCCGCGGACGCCTGCCAGATCGGTGCTCACGCCACTGGTGCGGCCGGCAACCCGTTGCAGGTCGGCTGCGAAATTGTCGGCCACCGATCGCACGGCGGAATCGGCCGAGGCATCGACCACGACCGTGGCGGGTACGTCCGAGCGAATCAGCGCAAACGCACCGACGCTGTCGCGTTCGCACACCGACACCGGCGTGCGACAGGCCCAGGCACCGTCGGCGGCGAAAAGGCCGGCCACGATGAGCAGCAGGGATCGCACGCCCGACGGCGCACTAGACGAGATCTGGCTTCTTGCTTGAACGGACATGGGCTCTCCACATGCGGTGCTGATTTCTGGATGGTGCGACACACGGATCGATGGCACTGCCAAGCGGCGGTCGCGGCCGATGCACCGCACCGGTCTGCGCCACGCCTGCACGAGGGGGCGCGTTCCATCGCGTGGTGATGAACGCGCAATTGGGTGCGTTGACTGCCGTCGTTGCACTGCAACAGTCGATCGCACTGGCGCAGTGACGCAAGCGATGACCTTGTGCCTGGCATTGCTGTCATGCAAGACGCCATCGAGCAATGAAATGCTTTGGGTACATCGTCCGATTCAAGGTGGACAGACAGTATGTTGTGTTAGCGCTAACATCAAGCCCGCCGGCAAGCGCGGCTGCTCGGTAGACGCTCCGCAGCCCTGCGCAGGTCGCGTCTTGCGCGGCGATGGTTTCGCCGAGCGCGGCGATGGTCGCTGTGTGGCTCAACCGTGCGGCATGTGTGAATGGCCACGGGCGCCGCGCCGGTGGCCGCACACCAACCGCAGATATGCCCCCAGTCCGCGCGGGCATGTTTGCGCAATCTGCGATGCCTATGCCCGGCAAGGCGGGGCGCAGTGCAGGCCACCAAGGCCTTGCGCAGCCCGGCAGGACGCAACGCGCATGCCGATGCACCCACACCGCAGAGCCGCCCGGCCCGGATGCCGCGCCTGCAACGCCGATGGGCGCGACTGCGTAAACTCCACCGCTGGCGCTGCGCCACGTCGGAGGACATGTTGGTCTCGAGCTGGATCCTGCTGCTGGTGTCCCTGGGTTACGCAGCCCTGCTGTTCGGGGTGGCGTGGTGGGGCGACCGCCGCCCGCTGTATCCGGAGCGGCCGTGGCTGCGGCCGGCGGTCTACAGCCTGGCGCTGGCGGTGTATTGCTCGTCGTGGACCTTTTACGGCGCGGTTGGCTCGGCGGTGCGCAATGGCATCGGCTACCTGCCGATCTATCTGGGCCCGCTGCTGTTGCTGCTGTTCGGCTGGCGCATCATCGAGCGCTTGGCGCTGATCGCGCGCGCCGAAAATACCGTGTCCATCGCCGATTTCATCTCCTCGCGCTACGGCCGTTCGCGCCGGCTGGCCGCGTTGGTGGCGGTGATCGCACTGATCGGCATCGTTCCGTACCTGGCGCTGCAATACAAAGCGGTGGCGATGAGCCTGGAAGTGCTGACCGGGCATAGCAGCGCCGGGCGCGGCATCTTCGCCGACCCGGCGTTGTATGTGGCATTGCTGATGGCCTTGTTCGCCACCTTGTTCGGCACCCGCCAGGTCGACGCCACCGAACACCACCGCGGCATGATGCTGGCGATCGCGCTGGAGTCGGTGATCAAGCTGGTCGCCATCGTGGCGGTGGGGCTGTTCGCGTGGCTATGGTTGAGCGAGCACCAACTGCATATCGCCGATTCGGCGCGCACGCTGTTCGAGCACACGCCGTCGGTGGGCTTCATTTCGCAGACGCTGCTGAGTTTTCTGGCCGTGATCTGCCTGCCGCGCCAGTTCCATGTGGCGGTGGTCGAATGCAGCGACGTTGGCGATATCCGCCGTGCGCGTTGGTTCTTCGGCGCCTATCTGGTGATCATCTCGGCGATGGTGGTGCCGATCGCCTCGGCAGGCATCGCATTGTTCGGCAAGGGCAGTGCGGTGGTCGACGATGCGGTGGTGCTGGCCCTGCCACTGAGCCAGGGCAACACGGTGCTGGCGCTGGTGGCGTATGTGGGCGGTTTCTCGGCGGCCACCGGCATGGTGATCGTGGCCAGCATCGCGCTGGCCACCATGGTCAGCAACGACCTGGTGATGCCGGTGCTGCTGCGTCGCCGCGGCAGCGCCGATGCGCGCGCGGCGGTGGCCTCGCGCGTGTTGTGGATCCGACGTGTTGCCATCTTGCTGCTGGCGCTCATTGCCTATGGGTATCACCGCAGCGTGGCCAACGACACCACGCTGGCTGCGTACGGGTTGATGGCATTTGCCGCGGTGGCGCAGTTTGCGCCCGGTGTGATCGGCGGGCTGTATTGGCGCGGTGCCAGCCGCAAGGGCGTGGAGACCGGCATGGCGCTCGGCTTCATGACCTGGATCTACACGCTGCTGCTGCCGGCGGCCACGCGCGCCGGCTGGCTGCAGACCGACTGGCTGGTGGACGGGCCGTTCGGTATCGCCTGGCTGCAGCCGCAGCAGCTGTTCGGCATGCGCGGCTGGGACCCGTTGGCGCATGGCACGTTCTGGTCGCTGCTGATCAACGTGGGCGCGATGATGCTCGTCTCTGCGCGCTGGCGTCCCGGCGTGGACGAACGGTTGCGTGCAGCGCCGTTCCTGGACCCGTACGCGCAGCGCCCGGCGGTGGCCGGCGACTGGCCGGGGCATGTGCGCGTGGCCGATCTGCAGGCGCTGGCCGAGCGTGTGGTGGGCGAGCGGCACGCGCATCGCGCTTTCGTCGACCAGGCGGTGCTGCTGGAACGCGAGCTGCAGCCCACCGTGGTGGCCGACCGCGCCTGGGTACAGTTCACCGAACGCCTGCTCGCGGCCTCCATCGGCGCCGCCTCCGCGCGCCTGGTGCTGACCAGCCTGTTGCGCGGTTCGGGCATGGAACTGGGCGAAGTGGTGGCAGTGCTGGACGAAGCCGGCCAGGAGCTGCGCTTCAATCGCGAGATCTTGTCCACCACGCTGGAAAACATCAGCGCCGCGGTCAGCGTGGTCGACCCGGACATGCGCCTGACCGCCTGGAACCGGCGTTATCAGCAGTTGTTCGGCTATCCCGATGGCATGTTGTATGTGGGCCGGCCGGTGGCCGATCTGATCCGCTACAACGCCGAGCGCGGCGAACTGGGCGAGGGCGATATCGAAGACCAGATCGACCGGCGTATCCGGCATATGCGCGCCGGCTCGCCGCATGTGTTCGAACGCACCCGCAGCGACGGCAAGGTGATCGAGATGCGTGGCCAGGCGCTGCCGGGCGGTGGCTACGTCACCAGCTACAACGACATCACCGACTACAAGCGCGCCGAACGCGCGTTGCTGGACGCCAACGAAAACCTGGAACAACGCGTGGCCGATCGTTCGCGCGAAGCCGAGCTGGCGCAACAATCCAAGACCCGCTTTCTGGCGGCCATCAGCCATGACGTGTTGCAGCCGCTCAACGCCGCGCGCCTGTTCGCCTCGGCCTTGCGCGAGAGCCATCAGAACAACGAAGAGCAGCGGCATCTGGCCGAACGCGTGGATGCCTCGCTGCGTGCGGCCGAAGAATTGCTCGACGGCTTGCTCGACGTCTCGCGCCTGGATGCCGGTGGATTGCGTCCCACGGTCGAGGATTTCGACGCCAGCGCGCTGATGCACGAGCTGGCCGCGCAATACGCGCCGGTGGCGGCCAGCCGTGGTCTTCAGCTACAGGTGCATGTGCGCCCGATCTGGGTGCGCAGCGACCGCCGCCTGCTGCGCCGGGTGATGCAGAACTTCCTGGCCAATGCGCTGCGCTACACGCGCCAGGGCCGCATCGTGCTGGGCATGCGCGGGCGTGGGCAGCAGGTGGAGCTGCAGGTGTGGGACAGCGGCCCTGGCATTCCCGAGCACCACATGCGGCAGATCTTCGAAGAATTCCGCCGCTATCAGCAGCCCTTCGATTGGGGCGAGCAGGGTCTGGGCTTGGGTCTGTCGATTTGCCAACGCATCTCGCGCCTGCTCGACCACGACCTGAGCGCGCGTAGCCAGGTCGGCCGAGGCAGCATGTTCTCGATCCTGTTGCCGCGTGTGGCGCCGGTTCCGGTGGCACCGCTGTTGCCGGTGACGGCCGCACGTGCATCGCCCAGTGGCGATTCGCTGGCCGGCCTGCGCGTGCTGTGCGTGGATAACGACCGCGAAATTCTCGATGGCATGCGCGCGCTGCTCGGTCGCTGGCAGGTGGAGGTGATCACCGCCAGCACCGTGGACCAGGCACTGGAACGTGCGCGCGAACAGCCGGACCTGATGCTGGTGGATTACCACCTGCACGACCGCATGGATGGCCTGGACACGCTCGATGCCGTGCAAGCCGCCGCACCGGCGCCGATCGCCGGCGCCCTGCTCACGGCCGACGGCCGCGACGAACTCAAGCAGCTTGCGCGCGAACGCGGTTACCGGCTGCTGACCAAGCCGGTGAAACCGGCCTCGTTACGCGCGTTCCTGAGCGCCTACCACGATGCAAAGACACGCTGACAGGTGCGACTGCAGCGTAGCAGCGTGCCTGCGCGCGATTGGGCATTACCGATAACGCTCCGTCGCGCGCAGGCACGCTCCTACGAGGAGAGGTGCTTACGCCGCGCCGCTCAGGTGCTCGTAGAGAATCACGCTGCCGACGATCACCAGAATCAGTCCACCCAGCATTTCAGCGCGCTTGCCGATCAGATTGCCCAGCGCGCGGCCCAGCATCACTCCGGCAGTGACCATGCTGAAGGTGCACAGGCCCACCACCACCGCCACCACGCCGATATGCACATCAAGAAACGCTAGGCTGACGCCGACCGCCATCGCATCGATGCTGGTGGCAAAGCCGGTGGTGGCCAAGCCCAGCACGCCATGCCGTTTTGGCGTGTCGGAGGCTGCGTCTTCGGCATCATCCGGCCCGTCGCGCAGGCCGGCAACGATCATGTGCGTGCCCAATGCGCCCAGCAGCACGAAGGCGATCCAGTGATCGTAGGCAGACACATAACTGGATGCGGCACGGCCCAGCAGCCAGCCGATCACCGGAGTGATGGCTTCGATGCAGCCGAAGATCAGGCCGGCGCGTAGCGCATCGCGCCACTGCGGTTTGCGCATCGCCGCGCCCTTGCCGATCGCCGCGGCAAACGCATCGGTCGACATCGCAAAACCGATCAACACAATGGAAAAAGGAGACATCGACACTCTCGGGTTGGGCACGGTCACAACGGCATGCGCCCGCGCCAACCGTCGTCGTGCACGCATGCCGCTGGTCTCGCCAAACCGAACTGGTTGCCTGCACCACGGCGCACTGGCCGAGTATGTTGATGCAGGCGCTTTCGATGCACGAAAGCAGGCTACTCCCCAAGGGGCGCGCAGTGTACCAACGCATTGCCGCGTTCGGTGCGTTTGCACTGCACGCGAAGGTCGGTCTGATCTTTATAGCCGTGGCTATCCGGGCGCCATGCGTGCGGCCTGCCCGCTTCTTCGAGCTGCCCAACAAGTGTGTATTTCTTACATCGCAGGCATCGACGTGCGGCGCAGTGGCAGCACGGGCGATGCGGCATCGCGCAGGAGCCGGGCGCCTGGAAACGCGTATGGCAGGCGACGGCGCGCGTGCGCCGGGCGTGCAAGTGGCTAGTGCAGCGCGCTGGAAATCTCGGCGGTTGCCGCACACAGGGCCTGCAACGCCGCTTGCGGGCTCACCAGCGCAGGGCGCCGTTCGATGAAGGGCACCGTGAGCGTGTAGCTGGCGCTGCCGCGTTGCAGGATCGGTGCAGTCAGATCGATCACGCCCACCACTGCCTCGCTGGGCTGCATGGCATAGCCATCGCGGCGCGCCTGCGCGGCGGCGGCCAGGAACTGCGCGCGCTCGAATGGCACGTCGCTGGCTTCGAGCATGTCCAGCCAGCGCGCCTGCACCTCCGGCTGCTGGAAGGCGAACAGCACCAGCCCGGAGCTGGAATGCGTCAACGGGCGACGATGCCCCGGGCGCACCACCAGGCCCAGGTCGCTGGGCACGTCCATTTGCGCGATCACCACGATCTGGTCGCCGGACGGCGCCACCAGGTGGCAGGGCTGGGAGATCGCATCGGACAGCCGCCGCATCACCGGCAACGCGGCCTCGCTGATGCTCTGCACGTGCGGCTGCTGCATGCCGAGCATGAACAGCCGGTTGGTCAGCACGTAATCGCCTTCGCCATCGCGCGTGAGGTAGCCGCGCTCTTCCAGCACCTGCAGCATGCGAAAGATCTCCCCGCGCGAGCGCCCGATACCCTGCGAGATCGCGCCCATGCTCATCGGCTGCGCCTGGCGGGCGAGCAATTCCAGGATGTCCAGCCCCTTGTCCAGGGCGGGTGCGCGGTACTTGGCGGGTTCGGTGCTCATCCGTTTGCGGGTCCAGGCAAGGTGCGGCGCGCCAGGGTACAGGCATCGCAGGCACGGCGGCGGTGGAGGTCTCTTCGTGCAAATATAAACAAAGATTTTATATTTGCATGGCGCTGGTCTGCGCAGTACGCTCGCCCGATTGCAACGCAAGCGCCACAGCCTTGGGAGGGGAACGGTCGCATGCATCACAGTGACATTGCCGCGTCGCCGCGCGGCAACCTGGCGCGCACCGCCATGGTTCCCCTGTTGTTGATCGTCAGCCTGTTCTTTCTATGGGGCATGGCCAACAACCTCAACGACATCCTGATCAAGCAGTTCAAGAAGGCGTTCGAGCTGACCGACCTGCAGGCCGGGCTGGTGCAGAGCGCGTTCTACATGGGCTATTTCGTGTTTGCGATGCCGGCGGCGATGTTCATGCGCCGCTACAGCTACAAGGCCGCGGTGGTGCTGGGCCTGCTGCTGTACGCCTGCGGTGCGTTCCTGTTCTATCCGGCCGCGCAGGTGCACACCTACTGGCTGTTCCTGCTGGCGCTGTTCGTGATCGCCAGCGGCCTGGCGTTCCTGGAAACCACGGCCAACCCGCTGGTGACCGTCCTTGGTCCGGCCGATGGCGCGGCGCGACGCCTGAACCTTGCGCAGGCGTTCAACCCGCTGGGCTCGATTACCGGCGTGCTGGTCGGCCAGCACTTCATCTTCTCCGGCGTGGAGCACACCCCGGCCGAACTGGCAGCGATGGCGCCGGCCGCGCGCGAGGCGTTCTTCGCCACCGAATCGGCGGCCGTGCAGATGCCCTACCTGATCATCGGTGCGGTGGTGGTGCTGTGGGCGATCCTGATCGCGCTGGTGCGTTTTCCCAGCGGCGCGCCGGAGGCAGACACCGGCGTTGCGCCCAGGCGCGCACGCTTCGGCGAACTGCTGCGTAACCGCTTGTTCGTGTTTGCGGTGGTGGCGCAGTTCTTTTACGTGGGCGCGCAGGTCGGCATCTGGAGTTATCTGATCCGCTATCTGCAGGACGCAGTGCCTGGCACGCCGGAGAAAACCGCTGCGACCTATCTGACCATCTCGCTGGTGCTGTTCATGGCCGGCCGCTTCATCGGCACTGCGCTGTTGCGTTACCTGGCGCCTGCGAAGCTGTTGGCAAGTTTTGCCGTGATCAATCTGGTCTTGTGCGCGGTGGCCATCGCGCTACCCGGCTGGACCGGGCTGTACGCGCTGGTGGCGGCCAGCGTGTTCATGTCGGTGATGTTCCCGACCATTTTTGCGCTGGGCCTGGACGGCATGCACGACGATGCCCGCAAGCTGGGCTCGTCCATGCTGGTGATGTCCATCATCGGCGGTGCCTTGCTTACGGCGGCGATGGGCGCGGTATCGGATATGGCCGGCATCCACTGGGCGATGGTGGTGCCGGGTGCGTGCTTTGCGGTGATTTTGTCGTTCGCGTTGCGCGCACGTCGCGCGGCGCCCGTCGTTGCAGGAGCCTGAGCATGCCGCGTCTTTGTTATGTGCTGGATCTACACGACGATGCAGCGCTGATCGCCGAGTACGAGCGCTGGCATCAGCCCACCGAGGTGTGGCCGGAGGTAGTGGCCTCGCTGCAGCAGGCCGGCATTCTGGAATTGGAGATCTTTCGCAGCGGCGACCGGCTGGTGATGCTGATGGAGGTCAGCGAGGACTACGACCCGGCCGCCAAAGCCGCGCGCGATGCCGCCGACCCGCGCATCCAGGCGTGGGAGCAGTTGATGTGGCGGTTTCAGAAACCGCTGCCCGGCAGTGCTCCAGGCGAGAAATGGCGGCAGGCCGGGCGGATCTTCGCACTGGGCGAGGCGATCCACGCGCAGCGCTAAGAGCGCCCTCATCCGCCCTGCGGGCACCTTCTCCCGCAGGCGGGAGAAGGGCATGCTCCGCGTTGATCCAGGCGTGGCAGGTTTAGGCAGCCAGCCGTTGGCTGTTCTGCATGGCCGAAAGTTCAGGCCGAGATGTGTCAATCCGAATTGCCGAGCGGTCCCGTACCGTTTCCTTCACCCGCGCGCGGGAGAAGGTGCCCGAAGGGCGGATGAAGGAACGCGGGCTCAGGTCTTCGCGCTGGCCGCCAGATCCTCCACCCAGAACCGTCCACCCGGATAGCTGAACTCCGCGATCGAGGCGGCGTGCATTTCCGCGGAGAAACCAGCCGCTTCCGGGGCCAGATAGCGGCCGTGGCGAATGCGCACCGGGTCCAGGAAGTGTTGGTGCAGGTGGTCGACGAATTCGATCGCGCGGTCTTCCATCTTGCCGGTGATGGCCACGAAATCGGCCATGGCCAGATGCTGCACCAACTCGCACAGACCGACACCGCCGGCATGCGGGAAGACGCGCACGTTGAACTTGGCGGCCAGCAGCAGGATGGCAAGGTTCTCGTTGACCCCGCCCACGCGCGCGGCATCGATCTGGATCAGATCCACCGCGCCGGCCTGCAACAGTTGCTTGAACACCACGCGGTTCTGCGTGTGCTCGCCCGTGGAAACCGGCACCGGCGCGATGCCCTGGCGGATGGCGGCATGGCCGAGCACGTCGTCCGGGCTGGTGGGTTCTTCGATCCAGGCAATGTCGAATTCGGCCAGCTGGCGCATCCAGTCGATCGCCGGGCCCACGTCCCAGCGCTGATTGGCATCGACCGCCATGGCGATATCCGGGCCGATCGCTTCGCGCGCCAGGCGGCAGCGACGGATGTCGTCGCGCACGTTGGCGCCAACCTTGAGCTTGATGGTGCGGAAGCCGTCGGCCACCGCTTCCTTGGCCAGCCGCACCAGCTTCTCGTCCGAGTAGCCGAGCCAGCCGGGCGAGGTGGTGTAGGCGGGGTAGCCTTGCTCGATCAGCTGCGCGATGCGCTGCGCGCGCTTCGGCTGCGCAGCGCGCAGGATGGCCAGCGCTTCGTCGCGGGTGAGCGCGTCGGTGAGGTAGCGGAAGTCGATGGTGTCGACCAACTGCTCGGGCGTGAGTTCGGCGATGAAGCGCCACAGCGGCTTTTTTGCCGCGCGTGCGGCCAGGTCCCAGGCGGCGTTGATCACCGCGCCGATGGCCATGTGCATCACGCCCTTTTCCGGGCCCAGCCAGCGCAGCTGCGAGTCGTTGGTGAGCCGGCGCGCGAATGCGCCCAGATCGGCGATGACCTCGTCGACCGACAGGCCAACCACATGCTCGGCCAGGGCCGCCACCGCGGCGGTCTGCACGTCGTTGCCGCGGCCGATGGTGAACACCAGGCCGTAACCGGCCAGGTCATCGGCTGCATCGGTGCGCAGCACCACATAGGCGGCCGAGTAATCCGGATCCGGGTTCATCGCGTCCGACCCATCGAGCTCGCGCGAGGTGGGGAAGCGGACGTCATGGGTTTCGAGGGCGATGATGGTGCGCATGAAAGTCCTGGCGATGGATGGCGGGAAATGGAACGGATGGGAAAAAGTGGCTGGAAGAACTAAGTGACGAAGAAATACGTGAGCGGAGAAGTGCGTTTAAGCCCCTCTCCCACCTGGGAGAGGGGTTGGGGTGAGGGTACGAATGCGCAGCGCCAGGGATGTTGAGGCGCTGCAGTGACTCATGCGTTTGCAACGCAGCCCAATGAATTGATCGCACAACCAGCTGTGTATTGCCATCGAAGCGCTACACCGTTTTTGAAATGCAACGCGGCGGCAAACTCCGCAAGAGCAACGTGCTTGTGATGCGTCAGCATGAGCGTCTACATGTCAGACCAAACAACAGACGGCATGACATCGAATTGCGCGACTCCGTGGCTACGTACCCTCACCCCAACCCCCGCTCCGCGCCCCGGCCCGCGCCAGCAACGCGGGCGCTTCAAGGCACGCGCGCCAATGGCGCGCAAGCTGTGCCTTGGCGCCCCGATGGGAGAGGGGCTTTGCGTTGTCGTGCGATTCGAGTTGCGTGAGTCCTTCGGCTTTCGCGCAAGAAAAATTCTTAGGGGTGGTACGCAATGTAGTGCAGTGCTACCTCAATCCTTCTAGAGAACCTCAAGCCGCATCGCGCGGGTGCGCCACCACCGGCTGGCGCTGACGACCCAGGCCTTCGATCTCCAGCTCCATCACATCGCCGGGCTTGAGGTAGACCGGCGGCTTCTGGCCCAGGCCCACGCCCGGCGGCGTGCCGGTGCTGATCACATCGCCCGGCATCAGCGTCATGTAGCGGCTGATGTGGCTGACCAGTTCGGCCACGCCGAACACCATCGTGCGCGTGCTGCCGTTCTGGTAGCGGTGGCCGTTGACCTCCAGCCACATCGACAGGTTCTGCGGGTCGGCGATTTCGTCGCGGGTGACCAGCCACGGGCCGATCGGGCCGAAGGTGTCCGCGCTCTTGCCCTTGACCCACTGGCCGCCATGTTCGAGCTGGAACTCGCGCTCGGACAGGTCGTTGATCACTGCGTAGCCAGCCACATGATTCAGCGCTTGCTCCACCGATACATCGCGCGCCACATCGCCGATCACCACGCCCAGCTCCACTTCCCAATCGCTCTTCACCGAGCCGCGCGGGATGATCACCGTGTCATTGGGGCCGCACACCGCCGTGGTGGCTTTCATGAAAAGAATCGGCATCTTGGGCACTTCCATGCCCGATTCGGCGGCGTGGTCGGCATAGTTCAAGCCTACGCAGATGAACTTGCCGATGCGGCCCACGGCGGCGCCGTAACGCTGCTCGCCTTCGATCACCGGCAGCGCAGAGACATCCAGCGCGCGCAGCTTGTCCAATCCGGCGTTGGTGAGATGCTCGCCGGCCACGTCGTCGATCACACCGCTGAGGTCGCGGATGCGGCCTTCGCTGTCGATCAGGCCAGGGCGTTCGTGGCCTTCGGCGCCAATGCGTACGAGTTTCATGCGGTCTTCCTTTGCAGATGAGAAGGGGAGCGGCTAGCAAACCTAGCGCGCATGCATCGGGTGGGTAAGGACGGTGTGCGCATCCTGACGCAGACACATGCGACAGATCGCGTCACGCGATCGCTGCGCCTGCGTGTGTGGCGGGCGGCCGCATGCGTCGTTGCCGTGCTCAGTTGGACCAGCCGCCATCGATGATGTGGGTCTGGCCGGTGGTGAACGACGATTCGTCCGAAGCCAGGTACACCACCAGCTGCGCAATCTCGCGTGGGTCGCCCAGGCGGCCCATCGGTTGGCGGTCGGTGAAGCTCTTCCACACCGCCTGTTCGTCGCCGCCCAGGGCCTTGACGCGTTCGCCCAGCGACGGCGTCTTGATGGTGCCCGGGCAGATCGCGTTGCAACGCACGCCCTGCGCAACGTAGTCGGCCGCGATCGCCTTGCTCAGGCCGATCACCGCGGCCTTGGTCACGCCGTACACGAAGCGGTTGGGCACGCCCTTGATGCTGGAAGCCACCGAGGACATGTTGATGATGCTGCCGCGGCCGCGTTCGAGCATGCCCGGCAACACCGCCTTGCAGGTGTAGTACATCGCATCGACATTGATCGAGAACGAGCGGCGCCATGCCGGCTCGTCGCAGTCGAGAATGCTGCCCTGATGCACGAAGCCGGCGCAGTTGAACAGCACGTCGAACGGGCCGTGTGCGGCGATCAATGCGTTGATCGCGGCGGCGTCGGTGACGTCGAGCAGCTGGGTGGTGATGGCATCGGATTCGGCGGCCAGCGCCTGCAAGGCCGCGGCGTCGATGTCGGTGGCAATCACCTGTGCACCGGCGCGTGCACAGGCCAGCGCGCTTTCGCGCCCGATGCCGGCGCCGGCGGCGGTGATCAGGCAGCGCTTGCCCTGCAGGCGGGTGTTGGGTGTGGTGGAGATCGAGACAGTCATACCGATGAGGTTCCGTGGGTGGGGGCCGCCGGCCGTGGCAGACGATAGAACGTGCGTGCGTTGTCGCCGAAGATGGCTGCCGCGTGCTCGGCGGCATGCCGGGTGACGAGTTGCTGGGCGAGCGCGAACCAGTGCGCGTAGTCGGCGCGCAGGGTCAGCACCGGCCAGTCGCTGCCCCATAGCAGCCGCTGCGCGCCGAAGCGGGCGAACAGGTGCGCCACATACGGCTCCAGCGCGTCCACGCCCGCGCCGCGCGCGGCTTCGGTCAGCAGGCCGGAGAGTTTGCAATGCACAGTGGGATGCTGCGCCAGGGCCGCCATGCCGGCGGCCCAGGCAACGAACTCGCCGGCCGCAATCTGCGGCTTGCCGCCGTGATCGACCACCACGCGCAAGCCCGGATGGCGCTTCAAGCGCGCCTGCAGTGCCGGCACGTGCACGGCACGAATCAGCGCATCGAAGGCCAGATCGTGCGCCAGCAGTGCATCGAAGGCGGCATCCAGGGCGGGACTGGCCAGCCAGTGCACGTCGGTGATGTCCTGCACCATCGGGCGCAGCCCCTTGAGTACGCCGCCGCCGGCATGCACCAGTGCGCCGATGCGTGCAGGGGCATCGGGCGCAGCGAAGTCCACCCAACCCACCACGCCGGCAATGCGCGCATCGTCGCGGGCCAGCTCGAACAGGTAACAGGTCTCGGCTTCGGTGGCGGCCGCCTGCACCACCACCACGTGACCGACATTGGCCGCGTCCAGCGCAGCGCTGACGTCATCCGGGCCGAAGTCGCGGTACAGCGGTGCCAGCTCGGGCGTCAGCCAGTGGTAATCGCCACGGGCCAGGTGCCAGAAATGCAGGTGCGCGTCGACCCGGCTCATGGCGTGGGCAACTCCGCTGCGAGCAGGCCCTCATTGCGCAGGCGTTGCCACAGTGCCGATGGCACCGGAGCCGCAAGCCGCGTGGCAGCCGATCGCACTTCGGCCACGGTGCGCATGCCGGCCACCACCGTGGTCACCGCCGGGTGCGCCAGCGGGAACTGCAAGGCGGCCGCGCCGATATCCACCCCGAACGCCGCGCAGGCCGCGTACAGCCGCTGCGCATGCTGCAGCGTGGCGGTATCGACCGGGGCGTAGTTGTAGGTGGCGCCGGGGCCGCGTGCGTCGCTGAGCAGGCCGGAGCTGTACGGGCCGGCCGACAGGATCGCCACATCGCGTTGCTGCGCCTGCTGCAGCAACGCGCGCGCGCCGTGCTGTTCCAGCAGGGTGTAGCGGCCGGCCAGCATCACGCAGTCGAGCGGAAAACGCGGCAACACCTCCAGTGCCACGTCCTGCTCGTTGACGCCCAGCCCGATCGCCCCGCAGGCACCGGCCGCCTTGAGCTCCGCCATCGCCGGCAAGGCCTCCTCCAAGGCCTGGCGCAGCACGTTGGCGTGGTTGTCGCCGTGGGTCAGCGCGCCGATGTCGTGCAGCAGCAGCACGTCGATGTAGTCGGTGCCCAGGCGCTGCAGGCTGGAGTCGAACGCCCGGCGTACGCCGTCGGCGCTGTAGTCGAACTCGGCACGCCGCCCGGCCACCGCAAAACCGTCGCGCCCGGCAACGGCGTGGGCGTCGTCGTAGACGCAACGGCCAACCTTGGTCGACAGCGTGTAGTCCGCGCGCGGCACACCGGCCAGGCCACGACCCAGACGCGCTTCGCTCAGCCCGTAGCCGTAGTAGGGCGCGGTATCGAAATGGCGAATGCCGGCCTCGAACGCGCCTGCGACCGCTGCCAGTGCGTCTGCTTCGTCCACTTCCGTGTACAGGTTGCCGATCGGGGCGGCACCGAAGCCCAGTGCAGAAAGCTGCACGTCCGTGCCGCCCAGACGCTGCCGCGCCACGCCGCTCATGCGCGCCGCTCCGCGAGCAGGGCGCAGGTGCGGGGGCTTGAAGAATCCGTCGAGCAGAAGCTGAGCATTGCAACGTCCACCATCCGGCAGGTGCCGGACTGTTCGCATATGAATATGGCAATCATCAATGAACAGATCACGCTGCAGTGCAGCATTGCGGTGCCCGGGTCTGCACACCGTCGTGAGGCCGGCGGCGCTATGTCGGATTTCGCAACTGGCATGACCAGTTCCTATAACGCCCGGCCTGCGGTTGCGGCATGAAAGCCGGTGCGGCTAGATACCTGCCTTCTTCGACGAAGCTGACGCATGGCAGACACGACACGGCGGGACTTGTTCAAGGGACTGGCTGCCGGCGCACTGGTCGCACCGCTGGCGGCCGCGGCCCAGGCGTCGACGCCACAGTGCGCAGGCACCCCGCCGTGGGCGCGCGGTGTGGAGGGGCAGCGCAAGGCGGATCTGGGCAACGGCACCTATCTCAACCCCATCGTGGCCGGCGATCACCCCGACCCCACCATCCTCAAGGATGGCGACGACTACTACATGACGTTTTCGTCGTTCTTTTCCTACCCGGGCATCGTGCTGTGGCATTCCACCGATCTGGTCAACTGGACCCCGATCGGCCCGGCGTTGCATCAGGGGCTGGGCACGATCTGGGCGCTAGACCTGTGCAAGCACAACGGTCGCTACTACATCTACATCCCGGCCAATCCGGACGACACCGGCTGGTCGATCTTCGTGATCTGGGCCGACGACATCCGCGGGCGGTGGAGCGCACCGATCGACCTGAAGATCGCCGGCTGCATCGATCCCGGTCACGTGGTCGGCGAAGACGGCAAGCGCTATCTGTTCGTCAACGGCATCCGCAAGGTACGCCTGCGCGATGACGGCCTGGCCACCGACGGACAGCTGGAACCGGCCTACGCGCCGTGGCGCTATCCCGACCACTGGGTGGTGGAGAATTTCGCGCCCGAGGGCCCCAAGCTGACCTGGCACGATGGGTGGCTGTACCTGGTCACCGCCGTTGGCGGCACTGCCGGGCCGGTGACCGGGCACATGGTCATCGCCGCGCGTTCGCGCTCGGTGCATGGGCCGTGGGAACACTGCCCGCGCAACCCGCTGGTGCGCACCCAATCGGACCAGGAGCCGTGGTGGTCGCGTGGGCATGCCACGCTGGTGGAAGGGCCGCGCGGCGACTGGTGGATGGTCTATCACGGCTACGAAAACGGCTTTCGCACGCTGGGGCGGCAGACCTTGCTGGAGCCGATCGAGTGGACGGCCGACGGCTGGTTTCGCGCCACTGGCGGCGATCTGTCCAAACCATTACGCACACCGGCACGCGTGCCTGCCGCCGGCATGGCGCCGGCGACGGGGTTGGCGTTGTCCGACGATTTTTCCAGCGACAGGTTCGGCACCCAATGGAGCCTGCATGCGCCCAAGCCCGGCGAACAGGCGCGGGTGCGGCGCGCGAACAAGGCGCTGACGCTGGCCTGTGCGGGCAGCTCGCCGATCGACAGCACGCCACTGACCTGCGGCGTGCCCGATCGCGCCTACATGGCAGAGGTGACGCTGGAACTGGTCGGCAATGCCGAAGGCGGCATTGTGTTGTTCTATAACCACAAGGCCTTCGTCGGCATCGGCTTCACCGCCGACAGCATGAAGACCTACGAATATTCCGAAGAACTGGTCTGGGCGCGCGCACCCAACACGCATCGGCGCATTCGCGTGCGGCTGACCAACGATCACCAGGTCGTAGGGTTCGAGTATTCGGTCGATGAGGGCCGGCAATGGACGCGCCACCCCACCCGCATGGAAGTCTCCGGATTCCATCACAACGTGTTCGGCGGTTTTCTCAGCCTGCAGCTTGGCGTGTATGCCGCGCAGCAAGGCGAGGTGGTATTGCGCGATTTCCGCTATCGCGCGCTGAGCTGAGCGCGCATCATGCCACCCAGCGTGACAGTCAAACGGCGAGGCCCGGGGGGACCTCGCCGTCAGGCGTAACAGCAACCATCGAGGCCTTGCGCACAGCGTCAGCGGGATGCGGACGGCGCGAAGAATCGACATGGATACGCGGTACATGCCGATTCCGTACGCCGGCCTGTTCCATCTGGCAGCCACGCAGTCGCTCTATCGATCGCAGTTAACCGCAGCAGTAGCAGACGTTGCCCTGGCCCAGGTCGCCGCCGAATTCCGGACACTCGGCTTTGCAGGCCCATGCACTACACGATTCGACTTTCGGCTGTGCGTTATCGACCGCCATCACCTGGAAGGCACCGAAGCCAGTGCTGGCCAGAAAGGTCGCTGCCATCAACGCACTACGCAAGCTTACCCAACGCTTCTTCATGCATTACTCCTTCACCGTTGCAAAAGCCGCTGGCGCGTCCGTGCGGCGCAAGGCGGCAACGAGGTCCTGCACCCGCTCCGTGGTATCGAAAACGCCAAGATGCGAATGACGCACGCGCCCCTCCCCATCGATGGCCATCAGCAGCGGCACGTTGCGTGCGCGGAACAGCATCAACGCGCGACGATCGGTCAACGTGACCACCGGAAAATCGAAACCGTGCACATGTGCGTAGCGCGCAGCCTGCGCGGCATCGCAATGGCACACGCCCAGTAGCTGCGGCCGGCCGGGCAGGTTGGCCTGCAGCTCGCGCGCTGCCCGCAGCACGGTCGGTGCCGAGCGCTGGCAGTACGGGCAGGTGGTGGTGAAAAAGAACAGCACCTGCGCCGGCCCATGCGGCGCACCGAGCAGATGCCGTCGGCCATCGCCATCGGTCGCTTCGATACGCGGCACGTACATGCCGTCATACGGCGTGCTGATGCGCGTCTGCAGCCAGTGTTGCTGCACGCGTAGCTGCCGGTTCTGCCACGCCAGCACCGCAATCAATGCACAGGCCACCAGCAGGCCCATCCAGAGCCAGGGGAAACGTCGCGCCATGCCAGCTCCAAAGCGTCCTTGGTGCTCGAGCCTTGCCCAGGCATCAGCTCATGGTCAATGGTGATATCGACAACTGCGATGTCGCACGGTCTGCGGTTGTGGATGCGATCACGCCCCCGCGCTTGGGCTTGTCACTGACGCGTGGTGTCGCGATTGGCATTTGCGCAATCAGCGCGCCATGGAAGCGTGCATGCGGCATTGGCGTGGCAAGCGTAGGGAAGGCCGGATGACGGTGCGAGCGCACTGGCGCGTTCAAATCACCCAGCACGCTAAGCGGGCCCCACAGCAACGCCGCCACCAAGGCGAGCGAGCGCATATGGACGGTCCAGGCGCGTCGCCTCGCGTGCAGGCTGATCCGTAGGCCAGGCCAACGCCACCAGCAAGCACGACAGCACCACAAACACACCAGACCCTGCGCCATTGCCGCACGCGTTGCGCGACGCGCTGCCCACCATTCGGTCGAGCCCGCGCGTGGCATGCTGTGCGGCCCGGCGCGCGGGTACGCCGGCCTTTCAAGGATCACCTCATGCGCGCAATGGCGTTTTCCGTCTGGCTATGTGTGCTGGCACTGTGTGCCTGCAGTGCTGCACAGGCCAATGACAGCAGTTTCGGCGACGACAATGGCACCATCCGCCTGCTGCATCAGCCCGACATCAGCATGGACCGCGAAGCGCTGTTGCTCAGCGAAGAACGCGTGCAAGTGGACTATGTGTTCACCAACACCAGCGAGCGCGACCTGAGCGTGCCGGTGGCCTTCCCGATGCCGCCGATGTACTTCGGCATGGCCGACCATAATGCGCTGAGCGATTTCAAGCTCTGGGCCGACGGCAAACCGGTTGCCACCACGCGCAAGCTGGTGGTGCTGCTGGATGACGGCAGCGACATCTCCACCGCGTTCGCCGCCACCGGCTGGACCCAGGACGATGTTGCCGCGTTCACCGAATCGGCCACGCCGCCGACGGGGCGCAAGCCGCTGCCCGCGCGCTGGGTCGATGGCGATGGGCAACCGCGTTTCACGCTCAACGCCTACTTCGTCTGGCAGCAGAAATTTCCTGCCAAGGCAAGCGTGCAGATCCGCCACACCTATACACCCAGCCTGTCTACCGGCGTCCCGCAGCCCAGCAGCTATTTGCTGAAGGCGTATGCAAAAGACACCTGCATCGAACCGGCGACCAAGGTCAGCATGCAGCGTCGTGAGGGCAAGTACGGGTTGGGATGGGCCAACCTGCGCTACGTGCTCACGACCGGCAAGAACTGGAACGGCCCGATCAAGGACTTCCAGCTGACCATCCGCAAGCAGGCGGCCAGCGACATCCTGAGCCTGTGTTTCGACGGCGACCTGAAAAAGATCGACCCGCTGACCTTCCAGTTCAAGCAGGCCAACTTCGTGCCGATGCGCGATTTGAACGTGTTGTTCGTGCGCGCACCGGAATAAACCGGACAAGCAGCAGGGTAGCCGGGCGCGACGAAGCGTTCTGCAACGCTCACCACGATCGTATGCGCCAACGCGCATCGGTTGTCTTCTGTAAAGCGTTGCCGAGAACGCGCATCGTGCCCAGGTGCGCTTCTACGTTGGTGCCACGCTGCGTTGCATGGCACGTCCGTCGATTGCCCACCACCGATGACGGCCGAGGTGGCGGGAGCACGGGCACGAGCGCACCCGGACGCGACCAAGCCTCACCGATCAACCCCAACGCACGCAGTCCTACACCTGCGCGCGTCAGTCTTCTTCCGGCGGCGGCAGCACGATGCCGTCGGCATCGATGGCGAGCTTGCCGGCCATCAGCACTGCCTGGGTGCGATTGGTGACGCCGAGCTTGCGCAGGATTGCGGTGACATGGGCCTTGATGGTGGCTTCGGATACGCCCAGGTCGTAGGCGATCTGTTTGTTGAGGCGCCCCGCGCCCAGCATCTGCAACACGCGAAATTGCTGTGGCGTGAGATCGCGCAGACGCTGGCCAACCTCGCGTTCCTCGCTGTCGGTCGGCGGCAGGTTTTGCGCTTCGGCCGGGATCCAGCGCTCGCCATCGAGCACGGTGGCCAGCGCCCGCCCGATGGTGTCCGAATCGGCGGATTTGGGAATGAAGCCGAACGCGCCGTGGTCGATCGCGCGCCGCATCACCGTGGGCTCTTCGCGTGCGGAGACCACCACCACCGGCAACTGCGGATGCAGCGAGCGCATGTGCACCAACGCGCTGAATCCCTGTGCGCCGGGCATGTTGAGATCCATCAGCAGCAGATCGGCGTCCGGCTGCGCATCGGCCAGGGTGTACAGCGCATCCACGTTATCGGCTTCGAACAGTTCGACCCCCGGCATCACGCGCTGCACCGCCCCGC
The DNA here is from genome assembly GCF_041475715.2 of Xanthomonas sp. NCPPB 3583. Lineage (NCBI taxonomy): Bacteria > Pseudomonadati > Pseudomonadota > Gammaproteobacteria > Lysobacterales > Lysobacteraceae > Xanthomonas > Xanthomonas sp. NCPPB 3583. The sequence continues at coordinate 4,732,159 of NZ_CM191263.1, read as the reverse complement.
GCAAGGCTTCACGGAACAGGGGATGGTCGTCGGCGATGAGCAGGGTGGTCATGGTGGGGCCGGGATTGGGGATTGGGGATTCGTAAAAGCAGGGATGTTGGGATTCGTAACTGCCCGCACGCATTACTGTTCGACAATGCAGATCCGGAGATGAAAATGGAAAGAGATTGGAAAGCCGCTTCTGCGAATCCCCAATCCCCAATCCCGAATCCCGAATCCCGGCCCTTCGGCGCGTCAGCGCGCCAGGCGCTCGTTGACCAGCGAATCCACTACCGACGGATCTGCCAGCGTGGAGGTGTCGCCGAGCTGGTCAGGCGCGTTCTCGGCGATCTTGCGCAGGATGCGGCGCATGATCTTGCCCGAGCGGGTTTTGGGCAGGCCGGGCGCCCACTGCAAGTGGTCGGGCGAGGCGATCGGGCCGATCTCCTTGCGCACCCAGCTGACCAATTCCTTGTGCAGGTCTTCGCTCGGGCTCTGCCCGGCGATCAGGGTGACGTAGGCATAGATGCCCTGGCCCTTGACGTCATGCGGGAAGCCCACCACGGCCGCTTCGGCGACCTTGGGGTGCGAAACCAGCGCGCTTTCCACTTCGGCGGTGCCGATGCGGTGCCCGGAAACATTGATCACATCGTCCACGCGGCCGGTGATCCAGTAGTAGCCGTCGGCATCGCGACGGCAGCCGTCGCCGGTGAAGTAGCTGCCCGGATAGGTGCGGAAGTAGGTGTCGATGAAACGCTGGTGGTCGCCGTACACGCTACGCATCTGGCCCGGCCAGGAATCGAGCAGCACCAGATTGCCTTCGGTGGCGCCTTCCAGAATCTTGCCTTCGGCATCGACCAGCGCCGGCTGCACGCCGAAGAACGGCAAGGTGGCCGAGCCCGGTTTGAGATCGACCGCGCCGGCCAGCGGCGAAATCAGGATGCCGCCGGTTTCGGTCTGCCACCACGTATCCACGATCGGGCAACGGCTGTCACCGACCACCTCGTAATACCAGCGCCAGGCTTCCGGATTGATCGGCTCGCCAACGCTGCCAAGCAGGCGCAGGCTCTTGCGCGAGGTCTTTTTGACCGGTTCCGCACCGTCGCGCATCAGCGCGCGAATCGCGGTGGGTGCGGTGTAGAAAATGGTGACCTGATGCTTGTCGATCACTTCCCAGAAGCGCGACACGTTCGGGTAATTGGGCACGCCTTCGAACATCACCGCGGTGGCGCCATTGGCGAGCGGGCCATAGACGATGTAGCTGTGGCCGGTGACCCAGCCCACGTCGGCGGTGCACCAGTAGATGTCGTCCTCGCGCAGGTCGAACACCACTTCATGCGTGTAGCTGGCAAACAACAGATAGCCGGCGGTGGTGTGCAACACGCCCTTGGGTTTGCCGGTGGAGCCGGAGGTGTAGAGGATGAAGAGCGGGTCTTCGGCGTTCATGCGCTCGGGTGTGCACTCGGCCGGCTGGCCGTCGACCACATCGTGGAACCAGCGATCGCGCGGTGCCTGCATCTCCACTGCGCCACCGGTATGGCGCACCACCAGCACGGTTTCCACCGTATCGGTGCCGGGAATCTTCAGCGCTGCATCGACATTTGCCTTGAGCGGAATCTTCTTGCCGCCGCGCAGGCCTTCATCGGCGGTGATGATCAGCTTGCTCTGGCAATCGATCACGCGGTCGGCGATCGAGTTGGCGGCAAAGCCGCCGAACACCACCGAATGCACCGCACCGATACGCGCGCAGGCGAGCATGGCCACAGCGGCGTCGACGATCATCGGCAGATAGATGGTGACCCGGTCGCCCTTCTTGACGCCCAGGTTGCGCAGCGCATTGCCCAGCTTGCAGACGCGCTCGTACAACTCGCGGTAGGTGACCGGGTAGGAGGCCGCATCCGGGCTGTCGGGTTCGAACAGCAGTGCGGTCTTGTCGCCGCGTGTGGCCAGCTGGCGGTCCAGGCAGTTGACGCTGGCGTTGAGCTCGCCATCGCCGAACCAGCGGATATGGAAGTCGTCCAGCGCGTAGCTGACGTCCTTGATCTGGGTGGGTTGCTTGAACCATTCGAGCCGCTGCGCGGCCTTGCCCCAGAACTGTTCGGGGTGTTCGATCGATTCGCGGTACAGCGCGGCGTACTGCTCGCGCGTCACGCGCGCATCGGCGGCGAACGCGGGATCGACGGGATAAACATCAGCCATGGCACCCTCACTTGCGATGAACTTGTCGGAAGAGGGCGTTGCGGCTGCCCTCGGTAGACAATCAGTGTGCCGCATCCATTCTGTCCCGGCGGTCAACGGCGCCTTAGACCATGGTCGTAACCGGGGTGAGTGCGCCAACGCACATGCCAGACGTGCTGCGGTGCGACCATCGGTCATCTTGCGCAATGCTGCGTTGCAGCTACGACCAAAGGCGAATAGGCTCCGAAGCGCGGACTGCCTCACGCTCCGCACAGCATCGCCATCAAGCGCGAGGCCTTCATTGGGGAGAGGGTTCCATGAAACACCGTATTGCACCGCTGGTGCGCCATCCGTTGGCGGCCGCCTTGTTCGTGGCCACCATTTTGCCGGGCGCTGCGTTCGCCCAGACGTCCAAGGAAAAGGCACTGGAAGCGCGTATCGCCGAGCTCGAGCGCCAGGTCCAGATGCTGGTGTCTGCGCAGCAACAGCAGCAGGGCCAGATCGCGCAGACGCAGACGCAGGTCACCGAAGTGCGCACCTTGCAGGCGCAGACGCCGCCTGCACCGGCGGTGCCGGCCGGCAAGAAGCCGATCCAGCTGACCAGCATCACGCCGAACGCGTTGCCGGGGACAACGTTCCGTTACGGTGGTTTCATCAAGGCCGACTTCATGACCACCCGTACCAGCGACGGCGCATTGCCTGAGGGTGCGGTGGGGCGTTACCTGTATATCCCGACCCAGACGCCGGTCGGCGGGCAGGCGTCCAGCACCGATACCGACTTCCATGCCAAGTTCTCGCGCTTCAATCTGGGCGTGGACACCGTCACCGAAAACGGCGACAAGCTCACCGCCTTCATCGAACTGGATTTCTTCGGCAACGCGCTGGCCAACCAGGTCAACAATCTGTATGGCGGTACCTTGCGGCACGCCTACATGAGCTGGAACAACTGGCTGGCCGGTCAGACCTGGTCCAACTTCATCGATCCCACCATCCTGCCGGAAGCGGCCGACATCGTCGGGCCGACCGACGGTGCGTTGTTCAGCCGTCAGACCCAGATCCGGTACACCCGCGGCGCTTTCAGCGTGTCGGCCGAAAACCCCGAGACGCTGACCACCCCGTACCAGGGCGGCAACACCATCCTGGCCTCGGACCATGGCGCGATGCCGGACCTGACTGCACGCTACAACTGGAAGGGCACCTGGGGCACCTTCGGTCTGTCGGCCATTGCGCGCCAGTACCGCACCCGCAGCGCGCTGACCAACGACACCGACTTCGGCGGTGCCATCGCCGGCGGCGGCCGCTGGATCATCAACTCCAAGAACGATCTGCGTTACCAGCTCAGCTACGGCGAGGGCCTGGGACGCTATCTGGGCCTGGGCAACGGCTCGGATGTGGAGATCGACATCGACGGCAATATCCAGACCGTCACCACGGTTGCCGGTTGGGTGGCCTGGCGCCACGACTACAACGCCAAGCTGCGCAGCACCCTCATGTACTCGCGCGTGAATTACGACCATTCGCTGGCCAATACCGGTGGGCTTGCCAGCAAGTCCCAGCAAAGCATTCGCGCCAACGTGTTCTATTCGCCGTTGCCGAAGGTGGATGTGGGCGCCGAGCTGATGTACGGCCGTCGCGAAGCCGAAAACGGCGACAGCGGCGATATCTCGCGGCTGCAGTTCACCACCAAGTACAGCTTCTAGCGTTCTGCCACTGGCGGCCTGCTCCACTGCGGTGGAGCGGGCATCGCCGCCTTATGTCTTACCAGCGCTCTACCAGGAGACAGACCATGACCGTCTCGAATGACGCGTTGATCGCCAAGATCGATGCCAATCCGAAGTACCACGCACTCAAGCGTCAGCGCAACACGCTGGGCTGGACGCTCACCATACTGATGTTGCTGGCCTATTACGGCTACATCGGCCTGATTGCCTTCGACAAGGAATTCCTCGCCAAGCCGATCGGTGCCGGCGTGACCTCGATCGGCATCCCGATCGCGATCGGGGTGATGGTGTTCACCATCGTCATCACCGCCATCTACGTGCGTCGCGCCAACAACACCTACGACCAGCTGACCGCGCAGATCCTGGAGGAAGCCCGCAAATGAGCAAGACTTCGCGCCTTCTCCTGATCCTGGCCGGCCTGGTGCCTGCCGGCATCGCGCTGGCCGCCGGCGGCGACCTGGGCCAGGTCGACAAGCAGCCCACCAACTGGGTGGCGATCGCCATGTTCGGCTTCTTCGTGCTGGCCACACTGTGGATCACCAAATGGGCGGCGGCCAAGACCAAGTCGGCCGCCGACTTCTATACCGCTGGCGGTGGCATCACCGGTTTCCAGAACGGCCTGGCGATCGCTGGCGACTTCATGTCGGCGGCCTCGTTCCTGGGCATCACCGCTGCGGTGATGGCCAACGGCTACGACGGCCTGATCTATGCGATCGGCTTTCTGGTCGGCTGGCCCATCCTGACCTTCCTGATGGCCGAACGCCTGCGCAACCTCGGCAAGTACACCTTCGCCGACGTGGCCGGTTACCGCTTCGCGCCGACGGCGATCCGCAGCTTTGCGGCGTCGGGCACCTTGGTGGTGGTGCTGTTCTATCTGATCGCACAGATGGTCGGTGCCGGTGCGCTGATCAAGTTGCTGTTCGGCCTGGACTACTGGGTGGCGGTGACCCTGGTCGGCGTGCTGATGATGATCTACGTGTTGTTCGGCGGCATGACCGCAACGACCTGGGTGCAGATCATCAAGGCCGTGCTGCTGCTGACCGGCGTGACCTTCATGGCCGTGGCGATCATGTGGCATTTCAACTTCAGCTTCGAGGCGCTGTTTGCCGAAGGCGTGCGGGTGAAAACCGCGGTCGCGGCCAGCGGTGGCGCTTCGCCCGAGGATGCAGCAAAAGCAGGCTTGTCGATCATGGGGCCGGGCGGTTTCGTCAAGGACCCGATTTCGGCCATTTCCTTCGGCATGGCGCTGATGTTCGGTACCGCCGGCCTGCCGCACATCCTGATGCGCTTCTTCACCGTTCCCGATGCCAAGCAGGCACGCAAGTCGGTGCTGTGGGCCACCACCTGGATCGGGTACTTCTACATCCTGATCTTCATCATCGGCTTCGGTGCGATCGCACTGGTGTTGACCAACCCGCAGTTCGCCGATGTCGCCACCGGCACCATCCACGGCGGCAAGGGCGCGGCCAACATGGCGGCGGTGCTGGTCGGCAACGCGGTGGGCGGCAACGTGTTCATGGGCTTCATCTCGGCGGTGGCCTTCGCCACCATCCTGGCGGTGGTGGCCGGCCTGACCCTGTCCGGCGCCTCGGCGGTGTCGCATGACCTGTACGCCACGGTGATCAAGAAGGGCAACCCGGCGCCTGGTTCGGAGCTCAAGGTCTCGCGTGCCACCACCCTGGTGCTGGGCGTGATCGCGGTGCTGCTGGGCATCGTGTTCGAGAAGCAGAACGTGGCCTTCATGGTGTCGCTGGCCTTCGCCATCGCCGCCTCGGCCAACTTCCCGGTGCTGATCCTGTCGTTGCTGTGGAAGAACTGCACCACCCGTGGTGCAGTGACCGGTGGTTTCCTCGGCCTGATCTCCTCGCTGGTGCTGACGATCCTGTCGCCGTCGGTGTGGGTGGACACGCTGGGCAACGCGGCCGGCTCGGCGCCGTTCCCGTACACCTCGCCGGCGCTGTTCTCGATGACGATTGGTTTTGTCGGCATCTGGTTGTTCTCGGTGCTGGATCGCAGCCCGCAGGCCGCCAACGAACGCGCTGCCTTCAAGGCGCAGCAGATCCGTGCCGAAACCGGCCTGGGTGCCAGTGGCGCCTCCGGTCATTGATCGACGGGTTGATGGTTGCTGTGATCGCAAAACGCCGGCCCAGTGCCGGCGTTCTGCGTTTTGGCGATGCGGCCGCTGTTGGGGCGGCCCGGCCAGGGACATGTGCGAGATGCCCGCACGGACCTGGCCCAGGTGGCTGCGTGTTCGCGGTGGTGCGTGCACAATCCGGTGCCACGGCTGAGGTCGGCACGGGTGAGTAGGCCGGCCAGACGCAGGCGGTCGAGCATGTCGCGCTCGTCAAGGCTCAGGCCGGGGAAGGCAGGCGACTGCGGTGGCGACGCGACTGCGGCGGATGACGGCATGGCCGGCGGTCTCATGGGGGTCAGGCCAACTTATCCACTTCGACCGGGCGGGTTGCTTCACGCCAAGTGATTGAATGATGGCGGCTGTCCGGTGCAGGTGCCCGCCTCGTGCCTTCGCTCACGGGCGGCGGCGCCCGACCGGCAGCGCCCGCGCATAGGCGCAGGCCGCTCGCCAACGGTCGGCGGCAAGCGCGTCAGTTGCGCTGATCCACTGCGCCAGCTCACAGGGTGGCGCCGATGACGCACGCCAGGCCGGCACGCGCGCCTTCCCACACACGGCACGGCAGCGCGTGGCGGAATAGCCCGGTTCCGCCACGCCGGGCTCCACCGTCCTGAGGGCGACGCATGGCGCGGTACCATTGGTGGTTTGAACCACGGTCCGCGCCATGAAGATTGCCTCCTGGAACGTCAACTCGCTCAATGTGCGCCTGCCGCACCTGCAACAGTGGCTCGCCGCGTTTGCGCCGGATGTGGTGGGCATCCAGGAAACTAAGCTGGAAGACCACAAGTTCCCCGATGCAGCGCTGGCGGCACTGGGCTACCGCAGCGTGTTCTGCGGGCAGAAAACCTATAACGGCGTGGCGATCCTGTCGCGCTCGCCGGCAGTTGACGTGCAGATGGGCATCCCCGGGCTCGACGATGTGCAGCAGCGCGTCATCGCCGCCACGGTGGATGGCGTGCGCATCATCAATCTGTATGTGGTCAACGGCCAGGACGTGGGCACCGAGAAGTACGCCTACAAGTTGCGCTGGCTCGCCGCAGCGCACGACTGGATCGCGCAGGAGCTGCAGCGGTACCCGCAGCTGGTGGTGCTGGGCGACTTCAACATCGCCCCGGACGCGCGCGACGTGCACGATGCAACGGTGTGGAACGAGCACCACATCCTCACCTCGACCGACGAGCGCGCCGCGTTGGACAAACTGCTGGCGCTGGGCTTGCACGACGCATTCCGGTTGCACAACCAGGACGCCGAGCACTTCAGTTGGTGGGATTACCGCCAGGCCGGTTTCCGCCGCAATCTGGGCTTGCGTATCGACCTGACCCTGGTCTCGGACGCGTTGCGCACGCGCGCGGTGGAATCGGGCATCGACCGCGAACCGCGGACCTGGGAGCGGCCCAGCGACCATGCGCCGGCGTGGGTGCGGCTGGCGGAGGTCGGCGCATGAGCGAGCGGCATCTGCGTCGTAGCACGCACAAGGTGGGCGATGTCACGCTGGGGCCGGTGCATCGCCTGAGTTGCCACTGCGGTGCAGTGCAAATCGATCTGGATCTGCCGCATGGCCTGCTCGATCCACGCCGCTGCGATTGCTCGATGTGCCGCCGGCGCGGCGCCATCGTCGCGTCGGTCACCCTCGATGGCCTGCATGTAGTGCAGGGCGAGGAAGTGCTGCAGCTGTATCAATTCAACACGCAGACCGCAGCGCATTATTTCTGCGGCGTGTGCGGCATCTACACCCATCACCGGCGCCGCTCCAATCCCAACGAATACGGCTATAACGTCGGCTGCCTGGAAGGCGTCAATCCGTATGCGTTGAACATCGCCGTGCCGGTGGAAGACGGCGTGCACCACCCGGCCGATCGCATTGCCGCGAAAGGCTGAAACGACAACGCCCGGGCAGGCCCGGGCGTTGCGCGACGCGAGAGCGGTGTGAGGCGCTGCGTTAGCGCAGGCGGCCGCGGGTCACCAGATTGACGATGGCCAGCAAGATCACCGCACCCACCAGCGACCACACGAAGGTCCACAGCGTAATGGCCTGGTTGATGCCGCCACCAAACAGGAAACCGGCGATCAGTGCGCCCACGATGCCCACCACCACATTGAGGATGATGCCCTGCTGCGCGTCGCGGCGCATGATGATGCTGGCCAGCCAACCCACGATGCCGCCGACGATCAACCAGATGATGATGCCCATGTTGCTGATCTCCATGTTCGCGTGCACCGGAAGTGGTGCATGGGCGCCATTGGACGCAGCTGCGCGTGAAGCAGCTGTCGAGCGCGATGAACGGTGTGGCCGAATGTTCGGCTTGGTGCACGGCGCGTGACAGCGCATGCGAGCTGGCAGGTTGGCCCGGTGCAGCTGTGGCTACGCCCGCACCGCCCCGGCGAGCGTGGCGAGCCGCAGGCGCGTCAGTTGCTCGGCCCGGCCTTGGGCATCGACCCGGCAGTGGTGCCATTGCAGCGCGATGCACGCGGGCGTCCCTCGTTGCAGCCGGCGCTGCCCGACCGCGATACCGGTTGGAGCCACAGCGGCGACTATCTGCTGGTAGGGCTGGGCCAGGGCGTGCGACTGGGCGTGGATCTGGAGCGCATTCGTGCGCGCCCGCGTGTGCTGGAGATCGCGCAACGCTTCTTCCATTTCGATGAAATCGCCTTGCTCGCTGCGCTGGCGCCGGACGCACAGCACGCGTTGTTCTTCCGGCTGTGGTGCGCCAAGGAAGCCTTGCTCAAGGCCCATGGGCATGGCCTGTCGTTCGGCTTGCACCGGCTTGCGTATGCGCCCGCGCCCGACGGCGCACTGCGCCTGCAGTGGTGCGATCCGGAACTTGGCCAGGCCGAACACTGGCAGCTGCACGAATGGTGGGCCACTCCAGAGTGCCGCGCCGCATTGGCGTTCCATCCGTTGGCGGACGCGTAATCCGTCCGCCGCGTTCCTACGCCACGCCGTGCGGCAGAATCGGTTGACGGAACTGCGCCACCCCATCCAGGTCGCGCAACGTCACCGTGAGGACGCCGCTGCGGCCATCAATGTCCACTTCGCCAAAGAACTGGTAACCGGCCAGCGGCGAGGTGTTGGGCGCAGGTGGCGCTTTTTGAAACACCACGCTCGGGCCGAACGTGGCATCCAGTGCATTGGGCCCGAAACTGCCGGCATTGAGTGGGCCGCCGACAAATTCCCAGAACGGTTCGAACTGCTGAAACGCGGCGCGATCGGGGTGATAGTAGTGCGCCGCGCAGTAATGCACGTCGGCGGTGAGCCACACCGTATTGCGGATGCGTGCGCGGCTGATGAAGCGCAACAGCGTGGCGATTTCCTGTTCGCGGCCACGTGGCACGCCGGGGTCGCCATTGGCAATCGCCTCCCAGCGCGGGCGCCCGTTTCCATCTTCGCCATCTTGCACCTGCAGGCCGATCGGCATGTCGGCGGCAATCACCTTCCATTGCGCGCGCGAGCCGGCCAGTTCGCGCTGCAACCACGCCAGTTGCTCCGGCCCGAGAAACGCGGCATCGGGACCGGGCCGCGGTTGCAGGTTGTCGCTGTTGGCGCCGCGGTAGCTGCGCATGTCCAGCACGAACACATCCAGCAACGGGCCGTAGGCAATCTTGCGGTAGATACGCCCGCTGCCGTCGGCACGCACACCGCGCATCGGCGCATATTCCAGGAACGCCTGGCGGGCGCGCCTGGCCAGCACGTCGATGTCGCGCACCTGATAGCGCGCATCCAGTTGCTTGCCGGGCGACCAATTGTTGGTGGTTTCGTGGTCGTCCCATTGCCACAGTTGCGGCACCTCGGCATTGAAGCGGCGTACGTGCGCATCGAGCAGGTTGTAGCGATAGTTGCCGCGAAATTCGTCCAGCGTCTCGGCCACCTTGCTTTTGGCCGCGGTGGTGAGATTGCGCCAGCGCTTGCCGTCTTCCACCGTCAGCTCGGCCGGGATCGGGCTGTCGGCGTAGATGGTGTCGCCGCTGTGCAGGAAGAAATCCGGATTGCGCTCGCGCATCGCCGAGTAGATGCGCATGCCGCCGATGTCCGGGTTGATGCCGAAGCCCTGGCCAACCGTGTCGCCGCTCCAGACAAAGCGCACATCGCCACGCGCCTGCGGTGCGCTGCGCAGATGGCCGTGGACGGGCGCGCTCAACACACCGCTGTCGGCATCTTCGAAACGCACGCGATAGAAGATGTCCTGGTCGCGTGGCAGGCCGCTCAGGTCCGCACGTGCGGTGAAGTCGTGCGCCGCCGATGCGATCGTGCCGTCCACGCGCCGCGCCTGACGCAGGCTTGGGCGGGTGTCCCATTCCACCCGCAACCGCGCCGGGCGGTCGGCACGGCTCCACAGCATCGCGCGGTCGTCCAGCACATCGCCGCTCTGCACCCCGTCGGTGATGGTGGGTCGTCCCGACGGCGCGGCCAGGCTGCGCGCAGACCAAGCGGCAGTGGCCGGCAGCAACACACCGGCACCCAAGCCTTGCAGGATGCGGCGACGGGCGGGATCGGAGACGGTCATGCGTGTCCTTCAGGCGGCTGCGGCTGCGTGCAGGTGTAGCGCCGCCGTCTTACCGCCACGTGTCCGTGACCGCCCCCGGGCGCGTTAACGCGATGGGCCGCACAGTGCGCCGCGAGCAGGATGCCGCGCGCACCAGCCTCGGGGCAGTGCGTCCGCGGCTGCCGCCCCGGCTCAGGCCTCCACTGCGCCGGGTCTGCCGTCCTCCACCACGAAGCGCTTGGTGGTCGACACCGTGGCGTTGCGGTCGCGCCGATCGGAGATGCCCTGCAGCCGGGTTTCCATCTGGCCCGGCGTAAGCGTCACCGACACATAGCCGCGCGTTTGCCCGTCCACGTAGTGCACATGCGGGTTGGCTGCCATGGTCGCGTGCAGTTCGTCGTTGCTCTGGCCGTCGGAGGTGATCGAAGTGCCGACGAATTCGGTAGCCAGCGTTGCCGACGCGTCGTCGGCCGGATCGGCCTTCAGGTCGGTGACCCAATACGAGTGGATGTCGCCGCCCCAGAACACCGGGTTGCGCAGGCGCGTTTTGGCAATCGCATCGAGCATGCGCTCGCGCGTGGCCGGGTAGCCGTCCCAGCCATCGGTCCAGTGCCCGACCACGCCGTCGCGCCCTGCCTGGCGCATCGGTGCCACCAGCAGATCCTGCGCAATGACATTCCAGCGCGCGGGCGACTGCGCGAAGCCGCCATGCAGCCAGCGCTCCTGCTCCCAGCCGAGCATGGTGCGCTGCGGGTCGGTGCGCTGGCGGCAACTGTCGGCCACCACATGGCCGCCGCGCCAGCCATTGGCTTGCGGGCAGGGCTGCTCGCTGCGGTACTGGCGGCCATCGAGCACATAGAAACGCGCCAGCTGGCCGTAATCGAAGGAGCGGTAGATGCGCATGTCCGCGCCGTGCGGGCGATGCCGCGCTCGCAGCGGGAAATGTTCGTAGAAGGCGCGGTAGGCGGCAGCGCGCCGGGCCAGAAAGGTGTCGACCGGAATCGAGGGGTCCTGCGACCAGCGATTGGCGTAATCGTTCTGTACCTCGTGGTCGTCCCAGGTCGCCACGCAGGCGCTGCCGGCGTGCAGCGCCTGCAGGTCCGGGTCGGTGCGGTAGAGCGCGTAGCGGTTGCGGTAGCCGGCCAGATCCAGGCATTCGCCGCTGCCGTGCGGGCGCACGATCTTGTGCGCCGCCTCGCCGTGGTTGCTGTACTCGTAGATGTAATCGCCGAGGAAGAACACCAGGTCCGGCTGTTCCGCGGCCAGGTGGCGGTAGGCACTGAAATACCCCAGTTCCCAGTGCGAGCAGGAGACAAACCCGAACCGCGCTGCGTCCGGGGTCCGATGTGCCGCCGGCAGGGTGCGCGCACTGCCGATCGGGCTGCGTGCACCCAGGGCCTGAAAGCAATACCAGTAGGGACGATCGGCCGCCAAACCGGTGAGCTCCACGTGCACCGCGTGGCCCCAGGCGGGACTGGCGACGGTCTCGCCCTGGCGCACGATGGTGCGCATCTGCGGGTCGCTGGCCACCTGCCAGCGTACCGGCACCGCTGCGCGCAAGCCGCCGCGTCCGTCCGGGTCCAGCGGGCGGGGTGCCAGCCGTGTCCAGAGTACGAAGCCATCGGCCAACGGGTCGCCGGCGGCAACGCCCAGCGTGAAGGGATCGGCACTGCCGCTGGCGCGTGCGAACGGGCTGAGCAGCCCCGCCGCGGCCAGGCCGGCGCCGGCAATGAGGATGCGCCGCCGGCTCGGATCCGGTGGCGCCAGCGTGGCAGCGCAATCAGGCAGCGGTGAGGCGGCAGACGGGTCGATCACAGGCATGGTCAAAACGGCAGGCAAGCAGACACGACCATGCTGTGGCCACGGCATGTCCGTTTTGTGTCACGTGTTGCAGCGTCACTGCCGGTGGTTCAGCACAGCCAGCCACGGCGCGGCCGGGCAGCATGCGGCAGGGCAATGGCCTGCCGAGGCAACCACGCCATTCCCAGCCGCATGCAAAGATCGGTGCGCGCATGCCCGCCAGCCCAGCTGCGATAATCGCGCCATGAACGATGCCGCACTCGCCCCCGATGTCTCTGCCGCGCTCGAACGCGGCCTGCAGGCCCAATCCCTGGATGCGGCCTTCGCCGCACCGCTGCTGCGCTACCTGGCCCTGCTGGTGCGCTGGAACAAGACCTACAACCTCACCGCCGTGCGCGACCCGCGCGAGATGGTCACCCGCCATCTGCTCGATTCGCTGGCCATGCAGCCCTACATCGCCAGCGGTACCCTGGCCGACCTTGGCACCGGCCCCGGCTTGCCCGGCATCCCGCTGGCGATCACCCGCCCGCAGCTGCAGGTGACGCTGGTGGAAAGCAATGGCAAGAAGGCGCGCTTCATGCGCGAGGCCTTGCGCCATCTGGAGTTGGGCAACGCTCGCGTGGCCGAATCCCGTGCCGAAGCGCTGGACGAGCCGGCCGCCTACGACCACCTCACCGCGCGCGCGCTGGACACGCTGGCCGGCATCATCGCCGTCGGCGGCCACCTGTTGCGCCCGGGCGGCAGCCTGTTGGCAATGAAGGGTGTGTACCCGCACGAGGAAATCGCCGCATTGCCGGCCGGCTGGACCGTTGGCGAGGTGCACCCGCTGCAGGTCCCCGGCCTGGAGGGCGAGCGGCACCTGGTGGTGGTGCGCAAGGGCTGAGCCGAAGCCGCGTCGGCCGGTCCCAAGCGGCCCTCACCCCGACCCTCTCCCGCAAGCGGGAGAGGGGGCGATACCGCACTCACCAAGAGCGTCTCGTCCTTCCCTGACAAACCTAAAAGTCCCTTCCCCCGCCTGCGGGGGAAGGTGCCCGAAGGGCGGATGGGGGCAGTCCCCCTGACACGCCCGTCAATAACAGGGCAGCACCGACACTCCAGCCATGCCCCTGCACCAGCCCGTGTTGGGACTTCCGGCCCATGGCAGCACGCCCGGGTGCTGCCATGATCGGGCGTTCGCTCCAGATCAGGCTTTCCGCACGTGACCTCTCCGCTCGCCGCCGCACTCTCGCTCGCCCTGCTGGGCGCAGGCTTCGCCGCCCCCTCGGCGCAGGCCGCCACGCCACCGGCCCCGGCCACGCTCACCGCCGAGGCACCGGCCGATGCACGCTTTCGCGCGATCTACGAGAAAGAGTGGGCCTGGCGCCAGGCCGAGACCGGCCAGGCCGACGAAGACAGCGACACCACCGGCGACAACACGCATCTGCCCGATGTCAGCGCGGCCGCGCAGCAGGCGCGTCTGGCGGTATGGGACGGCGTACTCAAGCAGCTCGACGGCATCGACCCGAAGCAGCTCTCGCCGGCCAACCAGATCAACTTCGCCATCTACCGCCCGCAGGTGGAAAACCTGGCCGCCGAAGTGCGCCTGCGCCTGTACGAAATGCCGTTCAATTCGGATAGCTCGTTCTGGTCGAATCTGGGCTTCATGGCGCAGCGGCCGATGAAGACCGCGGCCGAGTACCGCGCCTACATCGCGCGCCTGAACGATGTACCGCGCTATTTCGACCAGCAGACGGTCAACATGCGCGCCGGCCTGGCACGCGGATTCAGCGTGCCGCGTGCCGTGCTGGACGGGCGCGATGTCTCCATCGCCACCGTGGCCGATGTCAAAGATCCCACCGAATCCACTTTCTACGCGCCGTTCAAGCAGCTGCCTGCGCAGATCCCGGCGGCCGAGCAGGCGCAACTGCGCGAACAGGCCAAGGCCGCGTTGCGCACCGCCGTCCTTCCGGCCTACAGCAAGCTGCTGACGTTCTTCCGCAACGACTACATGCCCAGGGCGCGCACCACGCTGGCGGCCGAAGCACTGCCCGACGGCAAGGCGTTCTACCGTCAGCAGATCCGCGAATACACCACGCTGGAACTGACGCCCGAGCAGATCCACCAGATCGGCCTGGACGAAGTGGCGCGCATCCAGACCCAGATGAACGCCATCATCCAGCAGGTGGGTTTCAAGGGCAGCTTCGCGCAGTTCCTGGCCTTCCTGCGCACCGACCCGCAGTTCTACGCCAAGACCCCGCAGGAGTTGCTCGATCGCGCCGCATGGATTTCCAAGCGCGTGGACGGGCAGGTGGGCAAGTTCATCGGCACGCTGCCGCGCGGGCGCTTCACCATCAAGCCGGTGCCCGACGATATCGCCCCGTTCTGGACCGCCGGCCGCGGCGGCGCCACCACCTATTGGGTCAACACCTACAACCTGCCATCGCGGCCGCTGTACAACCTGCCGGCGCTGACGTTGCACGAGTCCTCGCCGGGTCATTCGCTGCAGGGGTCGCTGGCGCTGGAGCAGGGCGAGCAACCGGCGTTCCGGCGCGAGAACTACATCTCTGCTTACGGCGAGGGCTGGGCGCTGTACACCGAAAAGCTCGGCCAGGAGATGGGCATCTACGAAACCCCGTACGAAGAATTCGGCCGGCTTACCTACGAGATGTGGCGCGCCTGCCGATTGGTGATCGACACCGGCGTGCATCACGACGGCTGGAGCCGCGCGCAGGCACTGGCCTATCTGCGCGACCGCACCGCGCTCAGCGAGCACGAAGTCACCACCGAAGTGGACCGCTACATCTCCTGGCCAGGCCAGGCGCTGAGCTACAAGCTGGGCGAGATCACCATCGTCAAGCTGCGCGCCGAGGCAGAAAAGGCGCTGGGTGACCGCTTCGACATCAAGGCCTTCCACGATGTGGTGCTGCGCCAGGGCTCGGTCACCTTGCCGGTGCTGGAGCAGCAGGTGCGCGCCTTTATCGCCGAGAGCAAGGCACGCCCGATAGACGCCAAATCGGCCGGTCGCGCGGCGCCGTGATGCTGGGTCGCATTGCCGACCGCCGGCCAACCTTCTAGTGCGGTGAGGGCATCGCGCCCTCAAGGTCTTCGCGTTTGCTGCAGGGCCCTTGCCCGCCCACCATCGCGGGACACGCCGCAAGTGCGTCCATGTAGGCTCCGTGGCGGCATCCATGCCGCCAAGGGCCCCACGACGGTAGGCGGGCAAGGACCAGTCGCGTTGGTGTGCAGCGTTTTCAACAAGCAACCAGCAGACCACCGGACGTGGCTCTCGCTCTTCAGTAAGAATCACCAGCCAACTGTCTGGTGCGGTGTCCTCGCCGCTTGCGGGACCGTTGGCGGCATGGATGCCGCCATCGAGCCCCCATGGACGGGTTGACGGTGTGTCCCGCGAGCGGCGAGGGCATCGCGCGCTCGAACCACCGAGCTTTGAAAGCCACCGAGCATCAAACAACGCAACACCCCGTGCAATTGTGTAACCACCCCGGCCCCTATACGCTGCGCCCATGCTGCTTCCTCGCGCCCGCCTGTCGGACCCGTTGCTCCGCCTGATGGCGTTGCTGGTGCTGGTCATGGGCGTGCTGGTTGCACCGGTCGCCTGCGCACTGGGCGATGTGCATGCGCTGGCGCACGATCAGGCGCATCTGGACGACACCGCACCGCATGGCCATGACGGTGCCGACGAAGGCGATGCCGGCGAACGCGACGGTGCCGGTTTGCTGCATGCCTTGATGCACAGCGGCTACTGCCACGGGCACAGCCCGGCCATGCTGCCGGCGTTGGCCTGGGGCCCGCTGCCTGCAGGCGCACACGGGCAGCCGCCCGTGCTGACCACCGCCTACCGCTCGCATCTGAGCGAGACCGGATTGCGTCCTCCGATCGCGGCCTGATGCATCGCCGGCAGCTGCCGGCCTGTCCATCGATCCCGATTCCGGAGACACCCTCATGTGGTTGCGACTGACGGCGCTTGCCGTCTTCGCGGTGGTGCCGTGCGCCAAGGCGCAGGACCTGCCGCCCAAACCCGTGCTGACCCTGGACGACGCCATTGCACGCGTCGCCCGCCAGCACCCCGATCTGCGCCTGGCCGATGGCCAACGCGCGGTCCTCAGCGCCGAAGCCGAGCGCGACGCACTGCGTCCGCCGTTGCGGATCGGTGCCGAACTGGAAAACGTGTTCGGCACCGGCCCCACCCGCGCGCTGGACCAGGCCGAACTCACCGTCACCCTGGCCGGCGTGCTGGAACGCGGCGGCAAGCTCGACGCCCGCCGCACCCTGGCACAGGCCCGCATCGATGCGCTGGCACCGCAACGCGCCCTGGCCCGGCTGGACGTCTTGGCCGAGGTGGCACGGCGTTACCTGGCCATCGGCATGGCCGCGCAGCGGCACGCGGCGGCACTCGAAGCGCTGGCCCAGCGCCAGCGCACCGTCAGTGCTGCGCGCCAACGGCTGCAGGCCGGCGCATCGCCCGAATCGGTGCTGCTGACCGCCCAAGCCCTGCAGGCGCGCGCAGAACTGGAGCGCGATCGCGCGCAGCAGGAGCTGCTGGCCGCACGCCGCCAGCTGGCGGTGTTGTGGGGCGATCGCACGCCGGACTTCGGCGCCATCACCGGCGACCCGTTGCAACTGCCGGCGATTCCCGAGTTCGAGGTATTGGCGCAACTGCTCGACGCCACGCCGGAACTGGCACGCTTGAACGGCGAGCAACGCGTGCGCGAAGCACGGGTGCACTTGGCACGCAGCCAGGCGCGCCCGGATCTCGACTGGCAGGTGGGCGTACGTCGGCTCGAAGGCAACGAGGCCACTGCGTTGCTCGGCAGCGTCTCGCTGGCGTTGGGTAGCGCTACACGCGCGCAGCCGGAGATTCGCGCCGCCGAAGCGGAACTGGCGTTGCTGGACATCGAACGTCAATCGCAGGCGTTGGTGCTCTACGCCACGCTGGCCGATGCGCATGGCCGCTACCGCGCGACACAGCTGGAAGTGACGCGCATGCGCGAGGATGTACTGCCGGCGCTCGCACGCGCCGATGCCGCCGCCGAGCGCGCCTATCGCGCCGGCGCCACCAGTTATCTGGACTGGGCGCAGCTGCAGGCGCAACGCAGCGATGCACGCCAGCAGCAACTGGCCGCCGCACTGGAAGCACAGACCGCGCTGATCGAAATCCAGCGCCTGACCGGGCAGCCGTTCGTGCGCGAGCCTGCCGCGCAGGTGACGCCATGACTGCTGTTTCGGTACTGCGTTTTGATGCCGCGCGTGAGGGCGTTGTCGGAATCGCCGCATCTGCAGCGATGTCGGCACCCAGCGCTCGCCAAACGGTGCCCACCCCAGGCGCACCTTCTTCGCAACCCACTTCCATTCGTTCGCCCGACGCAGTGCGTCGGCGCCAACCAGGACCACCTTCGATGACACGTTTCATGATTGCGCCGCTGCTGCTGGCGCTGGTGCTCAGCGGCTGCAGCCGCAACAGCGACGCAGCGCACGAAGACCACACAGGGCACGCCGCCGAAGGCGAGGCGGGCGCCGATGCGCACGCTGATGAAGCCCAGACCGGCACGCACGGCGGGCGGTTGCTCAGCCAGGACGGCGACAGCGTGGAGCTGGCCATCGCCGAAGACGGCACGCCGCCTACGTACCAGGCCTGGCTGTACCGCGATGGCAAACCATTGCCGGCCACCGCCGGCAAGGTGGAGGTGCATCTGACCCGGCTCGGCGGTATCAATGAAGTGCATCGCTTGCGGCCGCGCGACGACGGCAGTCTGCTGGCCGACAGCACGGTCGGCGAGCCGCATTCGTTCGATGTGGAGGTGCGCGCCACCGTGCAGGGCAAGACCCATCGCTGGGCCTATCCCAGCTATGAAGGCCGCACCACCATCGCGGCGAAAGTCGCGCAGGACGCCGGCATTCGTGTTGCGCCGGTGGGCGCCGGCAGCATTGCCGACCAGCACGAAGTGCAGGGGCTACTGACGCCGGCAGAAGGCGCGCAAGCACAGGCGACCGCGCGTTTTCCCGGCCCGGTACGCAGCCTGCGCGTCAACGTGGGCGACCAGGTACGCGCCGGTCAGGTGCTGGCCACGGTGGAGAGCAATCTGAGCCTGACCACCTATTCGGTGAGCGCACCGATCAGCGGCACCGTGCTGGCGCGTAATGCCAGCCTGGGCAGCAATGCCAGCGAAGGCCAGGCCTTGTTCGAGATCGCCGACCTGTCCACCTTGTGGGTGGATCTGCACATCTTCGGCGCCGACGCCGGGCATATCACCGCCGGCGCACCGGTGACGGTCACGCGCATCAGCGATGGCGTCGTGGCGCAAACGAACCTGGAGCGTGTATTGCCCGGCACGGCGACGGCGAGCCAGAGCACGGTGGCGCGCGCGGTGCTGCGCAATAGCGATGGTTTATGGCGGCCTGGCTCTGCGGTGAAGGCGCGGGTCACGGTGGCGCAGCAACCGGCAGCGATGGTGGTGCCGGTGGGGGCGTTGCAGCGGTTCCGCGACTGGGACGTGGTGTTTGTACGGGTGGGCGATGTCTACGAAGTGCGGCCGGTGAAGCTGGGGGCGCGCGATGCGCAGCAGGTGCAAGTGTTATCGGGCTTGGCGGTAGGCGATGCGGTGGTGGTGGAGCAGAGTTATCTGGTGAAGGCCGATATCGAAAAGTCGGGGGCTTCGCATGATCATTGATCGCGTTGGTTTGTGTGGCAGTGCGTTGTCGAGTGGGGGCGTTTGTTGGGTGCAGGGGGATGTGCCACGTCCAAGGCCTTCGCGCCCTCTTGGGCTAGGGCGGGGGCTTTCGCGGCCCTTCGGGCTAGGGCAAAGGCTTTCACGCCCTGTCGGGCGCGAGTCACTTTTCTTTGCTTGTGCAAAGAAAAGTAACCAAAAGAAAGCACACCCCGTCCTCGCGCCCTCCGCGCCTGCGGCGCTGCGGGTTCGCAAGGCCGGCAGAAATTTTTGTAAGGGACGTCCCTGTCCCTTACAAAAACGTCGCGCATCCATGCGCGCCGCCCTGCGGGTTGTATCTGCCAGCCTTGCCGCTGCGGTATGGGGCCCCGAAAGCAAACAACAACAACAGCAACAGCAGCAGCGCTGCTGTGTGGGTGGTGGTTTGTTCGGCGTGTTGCGCGACTGCGCGGTAGGGAAGCGGTGCTCTCGATCGGGGGCAGGGCGAGGGCAACGACCGGCGCGGCGCGGTGCCGGGTGTGCACGGAGGAGCGTGTCATGCTGACCAACATCATTCGCTTTGCGATCGCGCAGCGGTGGTTGATGCTGGCGTTGACCGGTGTGCTGATTGCGATCGGGGCGTGGAGTTTTTCGCGCTTGCCGATCGATGCAACACCGGACATCACCAACGTGCAGGTGCAGGTCAATACCGCAGCGCCCGGCTATTCGCCGCTGGAATCCGAGCAGCGGGTGACGTTTCCGTTGGAGACAGTGCTGGCGGGCTTGCCGGGTCTGGAATCCACCCGCTCGCTGTCGCGCTATGGCTTGTCGCAAGTCACGGCGGTCTTTGCCGACGGCACCGATCTGTATTTCGCGCGGCAACAGGTGGCCGAGCGTCTGCAGCAGGTCAAGTCGCAATTGCCTGCCGATCTGGAGCCGCAGCTGGGACCGATTGCTACCGGCCTGGGCGAGATCTTCATGTACACGGTCGAGGCCAAGCCGCATGCGCGCAAGTCCGATGGCAGTGCATGGACGGCGACCGATCTGCGCACCTTGCAGGATTGGGTGGTGCGCCCGCAGTTGCGCAATGTGCCGGGCGTGACCGAGGTCAACACCATCGGCGGGTATGCGCGGCAGATTCATATCACGCCCGATCCGGCGCGCCTGGTTGCGCTGGGTTTCACGCTGGACGACGTTGCCCAGGCGGTCGAGTCCAACAACCGCAACATCGGCGCCGGCTATATCGAACGCAACGGCCAGCAGTTTCTGGTGCGGGTGCCGGGGCAGGTGGACGACATCGCGCAGATCGGCGCAATCGTGCTGGATCGGCGCGCCGGCGTGCCGATCCGCGTGCGCGATGTGGCGCAGGTGGGCGAGGGCCGTGAGTTGCGCACCGGTGCCGCCACCCAGGACGGCAGCGAAGTGGTGCTCGGCACGGTGTTCATGCTGGTCGGTGCCAATAGCCGCACCGTGGCGCAGGCCGCAGCGCAGCGGCTGGAGGTGGCCAATGCCAGCCTGCCGGCCGGCGTGCAGGCAGTGCCGGTGTACGACCGCACCGCGCTGGTGGACCGCACCATCGTCACCGTCGCCAAGAACCTGATCGAAGGCGCATTGCTGGTGATCGTGGTGTTGTTCCTGTTGCTGGGCAACGTGCGCGCAGCGCTGATCACGGCCGCAGTGATTCCGCTGGCGATGCTGTTCACCCTCACCGGCATGGTGCGTGGTGGCGTGTCCGGCAATTTGATGAGCCTGGGTGCGCTGGATTTCGGCCTGATCGTCGATGGCGCAGTGATCATCGTAGAGAACTGCCTGCGCCGCTTCGGCGAAGCGCAACGCCGGCTGGGGCGCGTGCTCGAACGCGATGAGCGCTTCGCGCTCACTGCCGAAGCCACTGCCGAGGTGATCCGCCCCAGCCTGTTCGGCCTGGGCATCATCACCGCGGTGTATCTGCCGGTGTTCGCGCTCACCGGCATCGAAGGCAAGATGTTCCACCCGATGGCGATCACCGTGGTGCTGGCGCTGACCGGCGCGATGCTGCTGTCGCTGACCTTCGTGCCGGCAGCGATCGCGTTGCTGCTCGGCGGCAAGGTGGCCGAGCACGACAACCGCGCAATGCGCTGGGCGCGCGGCGTCTACGCGCCATTGCTCGAACGTGCGCTGCGCCACGGCCGGTGGGTCGGCATTACAGCGTTTGCAACGGTGGCGCTGTGCGCGGTGCTGGCCACGCGCCTGGGCAGCGAGTTCATCCCCAATCTGGACGAAGGCGATATTGCGCTGCATGCCCTGCGCATTCCCGGCACCAGCCTGGAGCAGGCCATCACCATGCAATCCACGCTGGAAAAACGCATCAAGCAGTTTCCGGAGGTGGCGCATGTGTTCGGCAAACTCGGCACCGCCGAAGTGGCCACCGACCCGATGCCGCCATCGGTCGCCGATACCTTCCTGATCATGCATCCGCGTGCGCAGTGGCCGGATCCGCGCAAGCCCAAGGCGCAGTTGCTGGCCGAGATCGAGGAGGCGGTGAAGCAGCTGCCCGGCAACAATTACGAGTTCACCCAGCCGATCCAGATGCGCATGAACGAGCTGATCTCCGGCGTGCGTGCGGATGTGGCGATCAAGGTCTATGGCGACGATCTGGACACGTTGGTCCAGCTCGGGCAGCGCGTGCAGGAAATCGCCGGCGCGGTGCCCGGTGCGGCCGATGTGAGTCTGGAACAGGCCACCGGTTTGCCGATGCTGGCGGTGGTGCCCGATCGCGCCGCGTTGGCCGGCTACGGGCTCAATCCCGGCGTGGTGCAGGACACCGTGGCGGCGGCCGTAGGCGGGCAGGAGGCCGGGCAATTGTTCGAAGGCGACGGGCGCTTCGACATCGTGGTGCGCCTGCCCGAAGCCCTGCGCCAGGACCCGACGGCGCTGGCCGATCTGCCGATCCCGCTGCGTGGCGATGGCGAACGTGCCGATGCGGACGAGTCCAGCCGCGCGGCAGGCTGGCGCAGTGGCGAGCCGACCACCGTGCCGCTGCGCGAGGTCGCCAAGGTCGACACCGTGCTGGGGCCCAACCAGATCAACCGCGAAGACGGCAAGCGCCGCATCGTGATCACGGCCAACGTGCGCGATCGCGATCTGGGGAGCTTCGTGGCCGAGGTGCAGCAGCGCGTCAAGGCACAGGTCAAACTGCCGACCGGGTACTGGATCGGCTACGGCGGCACCTTCGAGCAACTGATCTCCGCCAGCCAGCGCCTGGCCTGGGTGGTGCCGGGCACCTTGGTGCTGATCTTCGCGCTGCTGTACTGGTCGTTCGGTTCGTTGCGCGATGCGGTGGTGGTGTTCAGCGGCGTGCCGCTGGCGCTGACCGGCGGCGTGGTGGCGTTGGCGCTGCGCGGGCTGGCCTTGTCGATTTCCGCCGGTGTGGGCTTTATCGCGTTGTCCGGGGTGGCGGTGCTCAACGGTCTGGTGATGATCGCCTTCGTGCGCAGCCTGCGCGCTGACGGCATGCCGCTGGAGCAGGCATTGCGCGAAGGCGCGCTGGCGCGGCTGCGACCGGTGCTGATGACCGCATTGGTGGCCGCGCTGGGCTTTGTGCCGATGGCCTTCAACGTCGGTGCCGGTGCCGAAGTGCAGCGCCCGCTGGCCACGGTGGTGATCGGCGGCATCGTCTCCTCCACCCTGCTCACCCTGCTGGTATTGCCGGTGCTGTATCGCTGGCTGCATCGGGAGCGGGCGCCACGCGTCGCATCGCTTCCCACGCAGCCGCACGGGGGCACGCCATGAGCGATGCCTGCTGCGGCTGCGGCAAGACCCTGGATGTGGCCGCCATGCAGGCGCGCCAACGGCGCGTCCTGTGGTGGGTGCTGACGATCAATATCGGCAGCTTTGCGCTGATGTTGGCCGGCGCGCTGCACAGCGGCGCGGCCTCGCTGCTGTCCGGCAGCCTGGACAATCTGGGCGATGCACTCACCTATGCACTCAGCCTGGCTGTGGTTGGCGCCAGCCTGACCGCCAAGGCGCGGGTGGCCCTGCTCAAGGCCGGCATGATCCTGCTGGCGGCGCTGGCGGTGGCAGCCGAGATCGGCTGGAAACTGGCCCACCCACAGCTGCCGCTGTTCCAGAGCATGGGGGTGGTGGCGGGGCTGAACTTCGCGGCCAATCTGGTCTGCCTGCGCCTGTTGTGGCCCTACCGTAGCGGCGACATCAACCTGGCATCGGCCTGGGCCTGCTCGCGCAACGATGTCTACGAGGGCGTGGCGGTGCTGGCGGCCAGCGCAGCGGTGTGGGCGTTCGGCAGTGGTTGGCCGGACCTGCTGATCGCAGGGGTCTTGCTGCTCTTGTTTCTGCGCTCGGCCTGGCAGGTGGCGCGTGGTGCCTGGGCGGAACTGCGCCGGGTCGCTGCGCCAGCGCAAGCCGGAGGCGGGTGATCGCGCGTTGGCACCGTTGCCGGGTGCACCGCCGACCGCGTCCGGGCAGGTAGCGTAAGTGCTTGCGGCACATAGGAAAGCCGTGCATAATGCGCGGCTCGCTGTGCCCGGATCGCTCCGGATGGCGGTACCCAGCGCAATGGGGTTTCCGGCCTGTTCCAGCGTAAGTTCTTGATTCCCAACGTTGCGTGACAGCCCTGCGCTGTCGGGGCCGCCGCTCCCCAGGCTATGGGTGGCAATTCATTTATCGAGGTGCGTAATGTCCCGCGTATGCCAAGTGTCCGGCAAGCGTGTGCAGACGGGTAACAACGTCTCCCACGCAAACAACAGAACCCGTCGCCGCTTCCTGCCCAACCTGCACGAGCGTCGCTTCTGGGTTGCCAGCGAAAACCGCTGGGTGAAGCTCCGTGTTTCCGCGCATGCATTGCGCACCATCGACAAGAACGGCATCGATGCCGTTCTGAAAGAGCTGCGTGCGCGCGGCGAAAAGGTCTGAGGAGTAAGCAGTCATGGCAAAAGGCAAGCGTGACAAGATTCGTATGATTTCCTCGGCCGCTACCGGCCACTTCTACACCACGGACAAGAACAAGAAAAACACGCCGGGGAAGATGGAAATGATGAAGTACGACCCGGTCGTGCGTAAGCACGTGATGTACAAGGAAGGCAAGATCAAGTGATCGACTGATCGCTGGATCCGCTTTCAAGCAAACACCCGCCGCAAGGCGGGTGTTTGCGTTTGTGGGGTTGGGGAATGGTGTTGATGCGTGCAGGTGCCGATGGCAGTGTGATTTCCACTATCGGGTTGCCAGCCAAGCCCAAGAGAAACAAAGGTGCGTGATAAAGCCCCTCTCCCCTCGGGAGAGGGGTTGGGGTGAGGGTACGGGGCGAAGCCTCGCAATTATTCTGACTGCACGAGGCTTCGCCCGTACCCTCATCCGCCCTACGGGCACCTTCTCCCCCATAAAGGAGGACAATGTCCCGACGGGAGAAGGGGACACGGCTACAGCCCACGCGCACGCAATTGTGCGTCCAGCCGTGGATACACCCGCCGCGCATTGCCCTCGAACACCTTGTGCTTGTCGGCATCGGAAATCGCCAGCGCATCGATGTAGCGTTTGGTGTCGTCGAAATAGTGGCCGGTCTGCGGATCGATGCCGCGCACTGCGCCGACCATTTCCGAGCCAAAAAGGATGTTGTCGATGTCGATCACCTTGAACAACAGGTCGATGCCGGGTTGGTGATACACGCAGGTGTCGAAGAACACATTGCCCATCACATGCGTGGACAGCGCAGGCTTGCCCAGCATGTCGGCCAGGCCGCGGAAACGGCCCCAGTGATACGGCACCGCACCGCCGCCGTGCGGAATGATGAAGCGCAGCTGCGGAAAATCGGTGAACAAATCGCCTTCGAGAAACTGCATGAAGGCCGTGGTGTCGGCATTGAGGTAATGCGCGCCGGTGGCATGGAAATTGGCATTGCAACTGCCGGAGACATGCACCATCGCCGGGACGTCGAGTTCGACCATTTTTTCGAAGAACGGATACCAGGCGCGGTCGGTCAGCGGCACACCGTTCCAGTGCCCGCCCGATGGGTCGGGATTGAGGTTGCAGCCGACGAAACCCAGCTCGTTGACGCAGCGTTCCAGTTCGGCGATCGCGTGCGCGATCGGCACGCCCGGTGATTGCGGCAGCTGGCATACGCCGATAAAGGTCTGCGGATACAGCTGTACCACGCGGGCAATCAGGTCGTTGCAGTGGCGCGTCCACGCCTGGCTCACGGCTTCGTCGCCGATGTGATGCGCCATGGTGCTGGCGCGTGGCGAAAAGATCGTCATGTCGGCACCACGCTCGCGCAGCAGGCGCAGTTGGTGCATCTCCACACTTTCGCGCAGCGCATCGTCGCTGATGTGCGGATACACCGGCACAGGCGCTTGCGCATCGTTGTAATGCGCGATCTGCGCCTTGCGGAACGCATCGTGCGCGGCAGGCGCGGTGGTGTAGTGGCCGTGGCAGTCGATGATCATGGCGATGGTGGGTGCGTTGCAGCGGAAGCGGTGCGCCAGCGATTGCCTGCGCGCAAGGTGGGGCGGCCGGGGGCACGGACGCTGCAGGTCCCGACGGATGTGGCGGTCCCGATGCGCAGATCGGCACGGATCACGACGCGCTGCGTGTCGATGGCCTGCTCAGGCGGTCCATACGCACACGTGCCGCTGCGATGGCGGCCGCGGCAGCTCGGCGATGCAACGGCACGTTCAGCCATACAGCTCACCATCGAACAATTTGCGCGCCGTGCGGACCACCGCGGCACCGACCACGCTGCCCTGCGCATCGAGCTCGATCAGGCAACTGCTCGCACCGCTGGGGTGTTCGACGTCCAGCCGCTGGCTGCGCCCGCCAGGCACCTGTGCCAGCGCGTGGGCGGGCGAGCCGGGCAGCAGGCAGGCGGTAGCGACGGTGACCGCACCCAGCACGCCAATGGAGGCATGGCAGCGGTGCGGGATGAACGAGCGCACGCTGATGGCACCACCGGCGCGCGGGGCGGCGACCAGCATCATTTTCGGCACCGTGGCAGTGCCTACATCGCCCAGATGCATCAACGGGCCTGCCTGCAGACGCAGCGTTTCCAGGCGCGCCCTGAGCGCAGCATCGGCGTCGAGCGTGGCGCGGTCTTCGTAACCGCTGATGCCGACATCGCTGGCGCGTAGCACCACGCAGGGCATGCCGTTGTCGATCAGCGTGACCTGCAGGCCGTCGAGGGTGTCCACCGCATGCCCACTCGGCAGCAGCGCGCCGCACGAAGAGCCGGCGATATCGGCGAATGCCAGCGCGATCGGCGCGGCCGTGCCGGGGACGCCGTCGATGCGGGCATCGCCGTCGTAACGCACCGTGCCACCGGGCGTCTGCACGGTGGCGGTGGCCAGGGTGCCGGTGTTGCGCATGAAGATGCGCACCTGGGTCTGGCCATTGCGCGTGGGCAGCAAGCCGCGTTCCAGCGCGAACGGGGCAACGCCGGCCAGCAGGTTGCCGCAGTTCTGTGCATCGCTGACCTGCGCGTGTTCCACCGCGACCTGCAGGAACAGATAGTCCACGTCGGCATCGGCACGCGCCGAGCGCGACACCACGGCGACCTTGGACGTCAGCGGGTCGGCGCCGCCCATGCCGTCGATCTGGCGCGCATCCGGCGAGCCGTAGGCGCGCAGTAAAAACGCGTCGCGCGCGGCGGTGTCGGCGGGCAGATCGTCGGCCAGAAAGAATCCACCCTTGGAGGTGCCACCGCGCATCCACATCGCGCGCACGCGCTCAGACATAACGCAGGCCTTTGGCGGCCAGACGTTCGCGCATTGCATAGATGTCCAGGCCCAGTTCGCCGTTTGCCAGGCGTTCGCGCTTGCGCAGCTCGCGTGCCTGGCGCGCCTGTGCCTCGGTCAGCACCTCGGCAGCGGTGGCACGCGGCACCACGCAGACCCCATCGTCGTCGGCCACCACCACATCGCCGGGCCGGATCAGTTGCCCGGCGCACACCAGCGGCACGTTGACCGAGCCGAGCGTCTCCTTGATGGTGCCCTGCGCGCAGATGGCGCGGCTCCAGGCGGGGAACTGCATGGCAGTGAGATCGCGCACATCGCGCACGCCGGCGTCGATGATCAGGCCGCGACATCCGCGCGCCTGCGCCGAGGTGGCCAGCAGGTCGCCGAAGTAGCCGTCGCAACAGTCGCTGGTGGGCGCGACCACCAGCACATCGCCTGCATGCAGTTGCTCGATGGCCACATGCATCATCCAGTTGTCGCCGGGCGGAATCGACACGGTGACCGCGGTGCCGGCGATGCGGCAGCCGGCGTAGATGGGACGTAGCCGATGGTGCAGCAGGCCGCTGCGGCCCTGCGCTTCGTGCGCGGTGGCCACGCCGGCCTGCGCCAGCCCGTCGACGATGGCCAACGGCGTCCGCTCGATCCGGGTAACGACCTGGCTCATCCATCCATCCTCGTTAAGAGTGCGCCGAGTCTGGCTGGCCGAAGCCAGCTGGCTCAAGATTCATTTGAGGTATGCATATTGGTTTTGCTTATAGTTAGAGCATGCAGCCGATCCCGGAACCGAATCTGCGTCACCTTTACGCGCTGGTCGTGGTGCACCAGGCCGGAAGCATCAGCGCGGCGGCGCCGCGGGTGAATCTGTCGCAGCCGGCGCTGACCCAGGCGGTGGCGCGATTGGAGCAGCAACTGGGCGTGCGCCTGTTCGACCGGCACCCAGGGGGCATGTCGGCCACCGAGGCTGCCGGGTTGCTGGTGCCGCGTATCGAGCGGGTGCTGGCGCATCTGGCTCGGGGGATCGGGGTCGCGCGGCGTGCGCTGCGCCTGCCGGCGCGCCCTGGCCTGGAGCGGCGGGTGTCGCTGGGCCAGCTGCAGGCCTTGGTGGCGGTGGATGTGGCAGGCAGTTACGCGTTGGCGGCGGTGCGCGCCGGCGTTTCGCAGCCGGCGATCTATCGCGCGGTGCAAGCGCTGGCCGATGTGATCGAAGTGCCGTTGACGGTACGCCGCGGCAAGACCATGCAGCCCACGCCGGTGGCGCTGCGGCTGCTGCGGCAGGTGCGTCTGGCGCTGGCCGAGTTGCATGCCGGGCTGGACGAGGTGGCCGCGTTGCGTTCCCAGCACGCCGGGCGCCTCACCCTGGGGGTGATGCCGCTGGCGCGCGCCATCCTGTTGCCGCAGGTGCTGGCGCGGTTTGCGCGTGCGCATCCGGGGGCCAGCGTCCAGGTGGTCGAGGGCCCGTACGAGCAATTGCTGGCGCGTCTGCGCGAGGGCGGCCTGGATCTGTTGATCGGTGCGCTGCGCGCCCCGTTGCCGGTGCGCGATGTGCTGCAGGAGCCGTTGTTCGACGACGAACCGGTGATCGTGGCGCGTAGCGGCCACCCCTTGGCCGGGCAGGGCTACGCGTTTGCGCAACTGCGCGATTACCCCTGGGTGATCGCTGCCGCCGGCACGCCGGTGCGTGCGCGCTGGGAGCAGCTGTTCGGCGACCACCAGCTGGAGCCGCCGCCGGTGCGCATCGAATGCGGCGCCGAATTGACCGTGCGTGGCCTGCTGCTGGAAGGCGACTGGTTGACCTTGATGTCGCGCGACCAGTTCCTGTTCGAGCGCCGCGCCGGCCTGCTCGAGGAGATCGGTAGCGCCGGGCCGTTGCTGCGCCGGCAGATCGGCATGACCACGCGCAGCGACTGGTATCCCACCCGGATGCAGTCGTCCTTCGTGCAGACGTTGCGGCAGGTCTGCGCCGAACGCGTGCAGCCGGCCGATGCGCAGGGCGGGCCGTTTCGTTATTGCCCCCCTGTCTGTGCGCCGCCGTTGCGTTTGCGCGCGGCCAAGTCAGAATCGGATTCCTGATGAAAACGGACCACTGATGCTGCCCGATTGGGTCACAGGTACCTGGCTGCTGGCGCTGGACTGGGCGATCCGCCTGGCCGCGCTGCTATGGATTCCCGCCCGCACCACGCCGGGTGCCGCGCGCAGCTGGCTGCTGTTGATCGGCTTTGTGCCAGTGGTTGGTCTGCCGCTGTACCTGTTGTTCGGCCACCCATGGTTGTCGCGGCTGCGGGTGGAGCGGCAAGCCACCGCTTCTCAGGTGATTCGCGAACAACAACTGCCCTTGCATGCGTTGCGCTGGATGCCGCAGGCAGACACCAGCAGTGCCGAGGTGGTGCCGCTGATCGAACGCGAGGGCGATTTCATGCCCACCCTGGGCAACGCGGTGGAATTGCTCGACGACTACGCGCAGTCGTTGCAGGCCCTGATCGCGGCGATCGACGCGGCCGACAAACGTGTGCACCTGCTGTACTACCTGATGTTCGACGATGCGGTGGGCGAGGCGGTGGTGGCGGCGCTGGAACGCGCCAGCGCGCGCGGCGTGCGTTGCCGCGTGCTGCTAGATGCGGTGGGCGCCAAGCGCGGCCTGCGCCGTTACCGCAAGCGTCTGCAGGACGGCGGCGTGCAGGTGCTGGCGGTATTGCCGGGCGGCCTGCGCTGGCGTCGCAGCGGCCGCATGGATCTGCGCAACCATCGCAAGATTGCGGTGCTCGACAACCGGGTGGCATTTGTCGGTTCGCAGAACCTGGCCGAAGCCGGCTTCATCCATGGCGTGCCCAATCGCGAATTGGTGGCACGCGTGCGCGGGCCGGTGGTCAATCATCTGGAAGCGGTCTTCGCCAGCGACTGGTTCACCGAAACCGGAGAGCGGCTGGACGTGTGGCCCGATGCACCGGTGTGCGAGGCCAATATCGCGACGCAGTTGCTGCCCAGCGGGCCGGCGTACCCGTTCGAAAATGCGCGCGATGCGATCAATGCGGTAATCCATCTAGCGCGGCGCAAGGTGGTGCTGGTCACGCCGTACTTCGTGCCCGACGAAGCCTTGCTGAGCGCATTGCGCATCGCCGCCGTCTCGGGCGTGGACGTGCAACTGATCCTGTCCGAGCACAACAACCAACGCCTGGCCGCGTGGGCGCAGGAAGCCTATTTCGAAGAACTGCTGCGTTGCGGGGTGAAGATTTCGCTGTATCGCCCGCACTTTCTGCACGCCAAGCACCTGAGCATGGATGAAGACATCGCGCTGGTGGGCTCGATCAATCTGGACATCCGCTCGTTCGCGCTCAACGCCGAGATCGGCATGCTCTGCTACGACACCGGGGTGGTGCAGCGGTTGCGTGAGATCGAGCAGGATTATCTGGCCAACGCGCGGCAATTGACGTTGGAACAGTGGCGTCGCCGCCCGGCCTGGCGCCGCAGTCGCGAGGGCATTGCGCGGCTGGCCGACGCGTTGATGTAGGGCGCCTGGGTCAATCCAGGCGCATGACCTGAAAGACGTTGCCCTCCGGGTCGCGGCCGTCGTACATCTGGTACGCAAAGCCGGGGTAACGTTTGAGCTCGCCCACATGCACGCCTGCGTGCTGCAGTTGCGTACGATGCGCGACCAGATCGCTGGTCATCGCAAACACCAGTTTGGTGGTCGCGTGTGTCGCATCCGCGACAGGAGCCAGCGCATGCGTCGATGGCCGCTGCCGGTAGGCTTGGCCCACCCGGTGCAGCGCCAGCTCGATGCCGCCAGCTGCGAGCACCACCCACTCGTCGGCAATTTCCTCGGTGACCGGGAGCGCGAAGTGGGTCTGGTAGAACGCCTTGATTGCCGCCACATCGTGGACGTAGAGGATGAGCCTGACCAGGGTGATGGACATGTTGCAGATTCCCCAAGGGCGCGTGCCGATGCTGATCAACCAATCGTAAGCGCCTGGCATGCAGTGCGTGTGGGAGGCGTTGACACACACCGCGCTGGTGATGCCGTGAAGACAATCACTGCCGGCGACGGCCTGCTGGTATTGCGCATGCATCGCCTACAATGTCGACATGAATACACTGCGTGATCCCGGCGATGCCGTCATCGCCATCGTCGGTGGTGGCGCGTCCGGTGTGCTGGTGGCGCTGCAGCTGCTGCGCCAGGCCGCAGCGCCGTTGCAGATCGTCATGATCGAGCCGCATGCGGCGCTTGGCGAAGGCGTGGCGTATTCCACCGCGCGCGGCGAACACCTGCTCAATGTGCCGGCTGCGCGCATGAGTGCGCTGCCGGAACTGCCCCACGACTTTGTCGATTACCTGCGCGCGAACGCCTGTTGCCCCGAACTGGACGATGCGCAGTTGCCGCAGCAGTTCGTGGGGCGTCGGCACTACGCGCCGTATCTGCGCGACCGCCTGCAGGCGGCGCGTGCGCACAGCCCGGCGACGCTGCGCGTCCACCCCGCACGCGTGCAGGCGCTGCAGCCCAATGCCGGTGGCGCACTGTTGCAGCTGGACGATGGACAGGTGCTGCAGGCGAGCGTGGTGGTCTTGGCAGTGGGCAATGCGCTGCGACCGCTGCCGCTGCGGGGTGCCACCGGGCTGTCGCACGCGCAGCGTGTCGAAGCCTGGGAGACCGAGGCGGTGGCAGCGCTGCCACCGGACGCGGCCGTGTGCATCGTCGGTTCGGGCTTGAGCATGGCCGATACCGTGATGACGCTGGCAGCGCAGGCGCATCGGGCAAGCGTGCACGTGGTGTCGCGGCATGGCTTGCTGCCGTTACCGCAGGCGCACGGCGGCGTGGCGCTGTTCGATCCACAGCCGCTGCTGACCATGCCGCTGCGCGCACGCATGCGCACACTGCGCCAGCACGCGCGTGCCGCCGCCGCGCATGGCCTGCCATGGCAGAGCGTGATGGAACGCATCCGGCCGTTGAGCCAGGCGTTATGGCAGACGCTGTCGGTTGCCGATCAGCGCCGTTTTCTGCGGCATGTGGTGCGCTACTGGGACGTGCATCGGCATCGCATCGCCGCACCGGTGCATGCGCAGCTGCAGGCCATGCAGGCAAGCGGGCAGCTGCAGGTGCATCGCGCACGGCTGGACGTGGCCTTCGAGGTGGGTGCTTGCGTGCGCGTGAGCGCCGGGGCCGCCAGCGCCGCCAACGCCGGACATGCCTTGCAGCTGGATGTGCAGACGCTGGTCAATGCCACTGGGGTGGAAATGCGCGTGCAGGCGATGCGCAACCGGCTGCTGCAGCAACTGCTGGGGCAGGGCATTGCCGTGGCCGGGCCGCATGGGATCGGCGTGGACACCACTGCCGATGGCAGCCTGATCGATGCCGATGGACGTACGCAGCCGCAGCTGCGGGTGATCGGCAGCCTGCGCATCGGCACGCTGTGGGAAAGCCTGGCGGTGCCGGAGTTGCGCGAGCAGGCTGCGGCGATTGCGCGGGATGTGTTGGGAGTGCTGGGGCGGTGATGGGCGTTGTTCCCTTCTCCCGCTGGGAGAAGGTGGCGCGAAGCGCCGGATGAGGGTGCGAGCGAAGCCTCGTGTTACCCATCACTCGCAGTGGCTTCGCCCCGTACCCTCACCCCAATCCCCGCTCCGCGCTCCGCGCCCAGCCCGCGCCAGCGGCGCGGCCGCTCAAAGGCACGCGCGCCTTCGGCACGTAAGCCGTGCCTTCTCTTCCCGAGGGGAGAGGGGCGAGTGCAGTCCCTGCTCGATGCTGACATGTCCAGGAAGGCCCTCTTCCCAAACCGCTTCATCGCAATCTCAGCCGCAGCGACGCCACAACCGGTAAAATGCGCCGGTGGATGTCTCTCATTTGCTCGATCATTTAAACCCCGCCCAGCGCGAGGCCGTTTCTGCGCCGCCGGGGCATTACCTCGTGCTGGCCGGCGCCGGCTCCGGCAAGACGCGCGTGCTGATCCATCGCATCGCCTGGCTCAACGAAGTCCAGGGCGTGCCCAACCACGGCATCTTCGCGGTGACCTTCACCAACAAGGCGGCCGGCGAAATGCGTCACCGCACCGACCTGCAGCTGCGCAATGGCAGCCGCGGGATGTGGATCGGTACATTTCACGGGCTGGCCCATCGCCTGTTGCGTCTGCACTGGCAGGACGCGCGGTTGCCGGAAGGCTTCCAGGTCATGGACAGCGACGACCAGTTGCGGTTGGTCAAGCGCGTGGTGCAGGCGCTGGAGCTGGACGAGAGCAAGTATCCGCCCAAGCAGATGAGCTGGTGGATCAACGAGCAGAAGGATGAGGGCCGCCGTCCGCAGCATATCCAGCCCGAGCCCAACGACGATTGGACCGAAGTGCGCCGGCAGGTGTATGCGGCTTATCAGGAACGCTGCGACCGCTCCGGGCTGCTGGATTTCGCCGAGTTGCTGCTGCGCGCGCACGAACTGCTGCGCGACACCCCGGCCTTGCTGGCGCATTACCGTGCGCGCTTCCGCGAGATTCTGGTCGACGAGTTCCAGGACACCAACGCCATCCAGTACGCCTTCGTGCGCGTGCTGGCCGGCGAATCGGGCAATGTATTCGTGGTGGGTGACGACGACCAGGCCATCTACGGCTGGCGCGGTGCCAAGGTCGAGAATGTCCAGCGTTTTCTCAAAGATTTCCCCGGCGCGCAGACCGTGCGGCTGGAGCAGAACTACCGCTCCAGCGCCAATATCCTGGGCGCGGCCAATGCGGTGATCGCGCACAACCCGGACCGCATCGGCAAGCAGCTGTGGACCGATTCCGGCGATGGCGATCCGATCGATCTGTATGCGGCCTACAACGAAGTGGACGAGGCGCGTTACGTGGTCGAGCGTGCACGGCAGTGGGTGCGCGACGGCGGCAGTTATGGCGAAGTGGCGGTGCTCTACCGCAGCAATGCGCAATCGCGCGCGCTGGAAGAAGCGCTGATTTCCGAGCAGTTGCCGTACCGCGTGTATGGCGGCATGCGCTTCTTCGAACGTGCCGAAATCAAGGACGCGTTGGCTTATTTGCGCCTGCTCACCAACCGCAGCGACGACGCGGCGTTCGAACGCGCGGTCAACACGCCCACGCGTGGCATTGGCGACCGGACGCTGGATGAGGTGCGCCGGCTGGCGCGTGCCAGTGCGCTGTCGTTGTGGGAAGCGGCCATGTTGTGCACGCAGCAGAACACGCTGGCCGCACGCGCACGCAATGCCCTGGCCACCTTCCTCAGCCTGATCGGCCAGCTGCATGCCGAAACCGGGCAGATGGAACTGGCCGAACGCATCGACCATGTGCTGATGCGCTCGGGTCTGCGCGAGCATTGGGCCAAGGAAAGCCGTGGCGGGCTGGATTCGGAATCGCGTACCGAGAACCTGGACGAACTGGTGTCGGTCGCCTCGCGCTTCACCCGCCCCGACGACGAAGACAGCCAGGGCATGACCGAGCTGGTCGCCTTCCTGGCCTATGCCTCGCTGGAGGCCGGCGAAGGCCAGGCCCAGGCTGGCGAGGAAGGCGTGCAGCTGATGACGCTGCATTCGGCCAAGGGCCTGGAATTCCCCATCGTGTTCCTGGTCGGTCTGGAAGACGGCCTGTTCCCCAGCGCACGCTCGTTGGAAGAGAGCGGCCGGCTGGAAGAGGAGCGTCGCCTGGCGTACGTGGGCATCACCCGCGCGCGGCAGAAGCTGGTGCTGTGCTACGCCGAATCGCGCCGCATCCACGGCCAGGACAACTACAACGTGCCCTCGCGCTTCCTGCGCGAGATTCCGCGCGACCTGCTCAACGAAGTACGCCCCAAGGTGCAGGTTTCGCGCACCGCATCGCTGGGCGCGGCCCGCGGCGGCCCGGTACATGGCATCGTGGAGACCGCGCCGATCAAGCTCGGCGCCAACGTCGAACACCCCAAGTTCGGCGGCGGCGTGGTGGTCGATTACGAAGGCGCTGGCGCGCATGCGCGCGTGCAGGTGCAGTTCGACGAGGTCGGCGCCAAGTGGCTGGTGATGGCCTACGCCAATCTGACTGTGGTGTAGGCGGCTCGGCACTCGTCAGCGATTGCGCGTTGTTCAGCAGGCGAGGGCGTCGTGCCGTTGCATTGTGCGTGCAGCAAGCAGAGCCGACCGCTGCTGCACTTCATACGTCGAGCGAGATCGCATGACCATCCGTGACAGATGATCGATGGATGAAGTGTCGCCTCCGCTGCGCTGTTGCGCGCCTACATTTCCCAGCTGAAGCTTGAGTTGATCTGCTTGCCGTTCACGGCCAGTGTCGACTTGTTGGCGAGCACGACCAGGGTAAAGGGCGGCACGCGCGTGTCGTCGCCTGTGTAAATCAGGCGCAGGATTCTGCGTTTGGTATCGAACGTCCTGACCTGGAAATTGCCTCGCAACAACACGGCCTTGCTGTCGCCGGGGGCGTAGAAACGAAGACTGGCGATCACTGGTCGGGTGACGTGACCGATTTCGAAATCTATCCAGTATCCGCCGCCTTCGAATGAAAGTGAGGAAGTTGCGTGCGCAGAGGTGCTGAGGTAGGCCGACAGCAACAACGCAATGCAAGCGGCTACAAATCGTGTCATGACGTCATCCTTGAACGTGGTCGCACCGGAAGGGCACGGCCTGGAGTATCGATGCCGGCGCCGCGGCATTGCAACGGATGCGACAAGCGGTGAAATGGCGACACAGTCACCTCGCGGGTGAGGCCGGTGCTCGAACTCCCATTGGCGGTTTCCGGTGGTGAGCGCGTCAATCGCTTTAGCGAATAGGCAGATCGTGAGGTTCTGTAAGCCACTTTGAGCCGGCAATCGGGGCTATTGGTGCATCGCTCGATGCGTAGCGCGCTGCATCCATGCCACCCTGTCAGCAGTTCATTGCACAGGTACCCGGCGGCATGCAAACCGAAAAACAGAAGATGCTGGCAGGCGAGCTCTACAAAGCCACCGATGCGCAACTGCAGGCCGATCAAGCGGCGGCTGCGGCGTGGATGGAGCGCTACAACGCCACTGGCGCGCAGCCATCCACACAGCGGCATGCATTGCTGGTCGAGCGGCTCGCCGAGGTGGGTGCCGGTGCGGTGATCCGGCCGCCATTTCATTGCGATTACGGCTACAACATCCATCTGGGCGCGGGCGTGTTCCTCAATTTCAATTGCGTGATTCTGGATATCTGTCAGGTGCATATCGGCGAAGGCACGCAGGTGGGGCCCGCCGTGCAGTTCTACGCTGCCGATCATCCGCGCGATGCGGCCGGACGCGCCAGCGGGCTGGAGTTCGGACGGCCGATTCGCGTCGGGCGCAATGTGTGGATCGGTGGCGGGGCGATCATCCTGCCGGGCGTCAGCATCGGCGACGACGCAGTGATCGGTGCCGGTGCGGTGGTCACGCGCGATGTGCCGGCCGGCGCGACCGCCGTGGGCAATCCGGCGCGCGTGCGCGTACCCCGGGGTGCTGCCGATGAAGCGCCCACCGACTGAAGGCAACCAAGAAGCGCCGCGACCGAAGCTGTCAGGCGGACGTGGCCGCTGCGCAATGCAGCTCATACGCAAACAGGGCAGTTTTGAGCGCGTTACTGGCGCCGAGGTGATGGTGGCTCGTCAGCCAGATGAGCGGCTTGAAGCGCTACAGTCCGTGACGTGCAAGATTGATTTGTATCAAGGTCTGCGTTGTTGAGTGCTGTCAATCTCAAATCGCCGGCGCCGCTGCCGGTCCATCCGGGAGGTCATCATGTACAAACGAATCCTGATCGCCATTGATGCGTCCGAGCTGTCGCATCGCGGCCTGTTTCAAGGCCTGGAGCTGGCCAAGGCGACCGGTGCGAAAGTGGATATCGTCACCGTGTCCGAGCCGTGGGCGATGGGCATGTACGACGCAATGGGCTGGAGCGTGGGCTACGAGGCCAGCCCCGAATACCGCAAAGAGCGCGAAGCGGCCGCCGAAAAGATCCTGCGCCCGGCGCTGGAGCTGGCCGCCGCTGCCAACATCAAGGCCACGCCGCGGCATGTGCTGGATCGTTTCGCGGCCGAGGGCATCGTGCAGACCGCCAAGGACTGCAACAGCGATCTGATCATCATGACCTCGCACGGCCGCCGCGGGATGCAGCGCATGCTGCTCGGCAGCCAGACGGTGGAAGTGCTGACCCACAGTGCGATTCCGGTACTGGTCATTCGCTGATGCCGATGCCAGTGCCTTGCCTCACCTGGGCGCGTACCTGGGCGCGATGTGGCGCCCAGGTCATGCACCTCGTGCCCAGGCGCGCTCCTACGCAACTCAAGGTACTTCGCTCTCCATCGGCTCCAGTTGTGCCGCAAAGCGCCGGACCGGTCGGGCGAGCCGGCGCAGTGCTTCGGTATGCACCAGCGGAGAGCCGTG
This sequence comes from Xanthomonas sp. NCPPB 3583, assembly GCF_041475715.2. Lineage (NCBI taxonomy): Bacteria > Pseudomonadati > Pseudomonadota > Gammaproteobacteria > Lysobacterales > Lysobacteraceae > Xanthomonas > Xanthomonas sp. NCPPB 3583. The sequence goes on along the minus strand of NZ_CM191263.1, from coordinate 4,695,171 downwards.
CGTGGGTGTGGCCGCGCCGCTACGCATGGATGCGTACTCGGGTTGTACGTGCTGGCTCAGTTCGCGCATGAAGCGCCACATCGGCACGTAGTGACCACGCCGTGGCGCAGGAAGATGCGGCGCAGCGCGGCACTGGCGACGCCACTGCATGGGCGGCATGCCGAAGCGCTGCTGAAACGCGCGCTGAAACTGACGCTCGGACGCAAAGCCCATTTCGTAGAGCAACCAGGTCAGGCTGCAGTCCGGATAGGCCTGCAGGTAGCGGTGCGCGGTGCTTAGCCGCTGCTCGCGGATATAGCTGGCCACGCCGCCGCGCGACTGGAACAGGCGGTACAGCGATGCGCGCGATAACGCGAACGCGTGCTGCAACGACTCGGTGCCCAACTCCGCCTCGCCGATGTGCTGCTCGATATACGCCAGCAGGTCGATCATCAGCGGCGTGTGTGCCTCCCCGGCCGTGGATACGTGCGGAACGATGGCGCTGTAGTAACCGGTGCTGCTCATGCGGATGCTGCCTGCGGCCCACTCCCCGGGGCCTGTCCCCTGGTCAACCGAGAAAAGCAGCGCCAACCCATCACGCCTCTTTCACAAAGTCGGCGCTGGATCACGCATCGGTGCCTGCCTGCGCACGATCGCGGCGATTGAGACGATTTGTCGGGTGAGCCCACGGGCGCATTTCTATCCTCGCCGCAGCGCTGAGGAAGCGTCATCGCACGGCCCGCCGCTTCGGTCCGCGTGGTGCGCGGCGGTTGCGGGCTAGCCCGCGGCAGCGGCGTCGCACGCAGGCTGCAGGCATTCCGCCGGGCCGGCGACATCCAAGCCACATGGCAGCGCACGTGCACCGCACGCTGGCGCAACGGGCAAGCTCAATCGGAGATCAGGCATGGCCAGCAGTCAGAAGTTCATTGCCCGCAATCGGGCGCCACGGGTGCAGATCGAATACGACGTGGAGGTCTACGGCGCGCAGAAGAAGGTGCAGATTCCGTTCGTGATGGGGGTGATGTCCGATCTGTCCGGCGCCAATGCCGGTGAGCTGCCCTCGCTGGATGAGCGCAAGGCACTGGAGATCGACGTCGACAACTTCGACAGCCGCCTGCAGTCGATGCGGCCGCGCGCGCAGTTCAAGGTGCCCAACACGCTCACCGGCGAAGGCGAGCTGGCGGTGGATATCACCTTCGAAAGCATGGACGACTTTTCGCCGGCCGCCATCGCGCGCAAGGTTGCGCCGCTGGCGAAGTTGCTGGAAGCGCGCACGCAGCTGGCAAACCTGGACACCTACATGGACGGCAAGGCCGGTGCAGAGCAGCTGATTGCCAACGCCATCCGCGACCCGGCGTTGCTGCAGTCGCTGGTGTCGGCCGCCAAGCCTGCCTCCGAACCGGAAGGAGCCTGACGCCATGTCCGCGACCGAAGCCGCACTGGCCACCAGTAGCACCGAAACAACCGAACAGGGCGACTTTGCCGCGCTGCTCAATCGCGAGTTCCGCCCCAAGAGCGAACGCGCCAAGGAAGAAGTGGAATCGGCCGTGCGCACGCTGGCCGAGCAGGTGCTCAACCGCAGCGATGTGGTCAGCGAAGACGTGTCGCAGACCATCAAGGCCTATATCGCCGAGATCGATCGCGCCCTCACCGAGCAGCTCAACCAGATCCTGCATCACGCCGATCTGCAGCAGCTCGAAGGCGCTTGGCGCGGCCTGCATTATCTGGTCAACAACACCGAGACCGACCAGCAGCTCAAGATCCGCGTGCTGAACATCAGCAAGAAGGAACTGGGCAAGGTGCTCAAGCGCTACAAGGGCACCGCCTGGGACCAGAGCCCGATCTTCAAGAAGGTCTACGAGCAGGAATACGGCCAGCTCGGTGGCGAACCGTATGGCTGCCTGGTCGGCGATTACTACTTCGACCAGAGCCCGCCGGATGTGGAACTGCTCAACGGCATCGCGCAGGTGGCCGCTGCCGCGCATGCACCGTTCATTGCCGCGGCCGCGCCCAAGTTGATGGGCATGGACAACTGGAGCGAGCTCTCCAACCCGCGCGACCTGGCGAAGATTTTTTCCACGCCCGATTACGCCGCATGGCGCTCGCTGCGCGAATCGGAGGATTCCAAGTACATCGGTCTGGCGATGCCGCGCACGCTGTCGCGTCTGCCTTACGGTGCGGCCACCAGCCCGGTGGATGAATTCGATTTCGAAGAAGACACTGCCGGCGCTGACTCGTCCAAGTACACCTGGCAGAACGCTGCCTATGCGATGGCAGTGAACATCAATCGCTCGTTCAAGCAGTACGGCTGGTGCTCGCGCATTCGCGGTATCGAATCCGGCGGCGCAGTGGAAGGCTTGCCCACCCACACCTTTCCCACCGACGACGGTGGCGTGGACATGAAGTGCCCGACCGAAGTGGCGATCACCGACCGCCGCTCTGCCGAATTGGACAAGATGGGTCTGATGCCGCTGGTGCATCGCAAGAACTCGGACATGGCCGCCTTCATCAGCGCGCAGTCGCTCAACAAGCCCGACGAATACGACGACCCGGATGCCACCGCCAACGCAGCGTTGGGCGCGCGCCTGCCCTACATGTTCGCGTGCTGCCGCTTTGCGCATTACCTCAAGTGCATCGTGCGCGACAAGATCGGTTCGTTCTCCGATCGCGAACAGATGCAGAGCTGGCTGACGCGTTGGGTCACCCAGTACATCGACGGCGACCCGTCCAACTCAAGCGAAGAAACCAAGGCGCGCAAGCCGCTGGCTGCCGCCGAGGTGGTGGTGGAAGAAGTGGAAGGCGCGCCGGGCTATTACAGCTCCAAGTTCTTCCTCAAGCCGCATTACCAGCTGGAGGGCCTGACCGTGTCGTTGCGGTTGGTCTCGCGCCTTCCCTCGGCCGCCAAGGCCTGATCCGACGCATTCGCGTCACGGGCACGACGCGAATGCGCGTCGCGCCACCTCGTGTTGTCACTCTCATTGAAGGAGCAGTTCCATGGCGTTCGACATGCACATCAAGTTCGGCAGCGGCAAGGTCAAGATCGAAGGCGCGTCCAACCACAAGAAGCACAAGGGCGAAATTCCGATCCTGGCCTGGTCTTGGGGCGCGAGCAATTCCGGCGACCTGCACACCGGTGGCGGCTCGGCCAGTGGTGGCAAGGCGCATATCCAGGACATCTCCATCACCAAGTACGTGGATGGTTGCTCCAACGCATTGCTCGATGCGGTATGCACCGGGGCGCGTGTGGAAAACGCCTGGCTGTATGTCACCAACGCCACTGGCGAGCAGAGCGACTTTCTCACCCTGGAATTGAGCGAAGGCGTGCTGATTACCTCGTTGTCGACCGGCGGTTCCGGCGGCGAAGACCGCCTGACCGAAAACGTGACGCTGCACTTCGGCAAGTTCAAGTACGGCTTCCAGCCGCAGGACGACAAGGGTGCCGCCCAGGGTGGCGCGAAGGAATTCACCTACGACATCCAGGGTGTGGCCAAGGCCTAGCACGAACGCAGGCAACCACGACGCCTTCGCCACGCAGGAGAGTTTGGCGAGGCAGTGCGGCATGCAGCACGCGTGTAGACGCGCGCGCTGCGCCGCCCCAGCCGCCCAGCGGATGTTGGCGCTGTGACGTTGGCTGCCTCCGATGGCGGCAATGCAATGACGGGCGGTGCCGCGCACGGCACCGCCACCTTCTTCGATAAGGAACCACGCGATGGATGCCACCGCACAGACCCTGCTTGCCCAAGGCGAGCCGGCGCAGGCGTTGCAGCAACTGATCCAGCAGGTGCGCCGGCAACCGGCCGATGCAGCGCAGCGCGTGTTCCTGTTTCAGTTGCTGGCCGTCCTCGGGCAGTGGTCGCGCGCCGCAGATCAGCTGCGCGCCTGCGCTGAACTGGATGCCGCCACGCTGCCCTTGGTGCAGACGTACCTTGCAGTGCTGCAGGGCGAACAGACGCGCGCCGAGGTGTTTGCCGGCACGCGGCTACCGCATGTGATTGGCGAACCGGCCGAGTGGCTGGCAATGCATCTGCAGGCGCTGCAACTGGCGGCGCAGGGCCATGGCGAACAAGCTGCGGCGTTGCGGGCGCAGGCCTTCGAACGGGCACCCACCAGTGCCGGCGTGCTCGATGGCGAACGCTTCCAGTGGCTTGCAGATGCCGATACCCGTTTCGGACCCTGCATCGAGCTCATGCTCGACAGCGGCTATGCCTGGGCCCCGCTCAGTCAGATCCAGCAGCTGCGCATGCAAGCGCCGCTGGATCTGCGCGACACCGTGTGGGCGCCGGTGAGCGTGCTATGGCGCAACGGCGGCCAGGCCTTCGGCTACCTGCCGGTGCGTTACCCCGGCAGCGAGCACCTGGATGCCGGCGAGCTGCAACTGGCGCGCCGCACCGAATGGACGCATGGTGCGCAAGGCGAAATCGGCCTGGGCCAGCGCATGTGGAGCACAGAGTCGCACGAGATTGCGCTGCTCGATGTGCGTGACGTGCAGTTCGACGCGGGCTGACGCGCCATGGCCGAACTCACCACCACCGAACGCTTGCAGCCTTCGCTACTGGACCGGCTCACCGATGCCGCGCCCAGCCAGCGCGAAGAGAGCCGCGAGCAACGCGTGATCTCGGCCACGCGCCTGCGCGAATGCGTGATCCGCGATCTGTCGTGGTTGCTCAATGCCGTAAGTCTGGAAACCAGCCGCCCGCTGGAAGCGCACCCGCAGGTGCGCAGCTCGGTACTGAATTACGGCATCCCGGACCTGGCCGGTGTTGCAGTGGCCGGCATCGATGCGGCAGCGCTGCAACAGCGCATCCGCGAGGCGATTCTGGCCTTCGAACCGCGGCTGATACCCGAGACGCTGCGCGTCAGTGTGCATGCCGATGCCGCACGCATGGACCGGCGCTCGCTGCTGTTCACCATCGAATCGGAGATGTGGGCGCAACCGCTGCCGTTGAATCTGTATCTGAAGACCGCGCTGGACCTGGAAACCGGCCGGCTCGATGTCGTCGAAGGGCACGGCTGACGCCATGGACCCGCGCCTGCTGCCGTACTACACCCGCGAATTGCAGCACGTGCGCGACATGGGCGCGGAGTTTGCGCGCGAGTATCCCAAGATCGCCGGACGGCTCGGTCTGGACGCGTTCGAATGTGCCGACCCGTATGTCGAGCGGTTGCTGGAAGGCTTCGCGTTCCTGGCCGCGCGCGTGCAACTCAAGCTGGACGCGCAGTACCCCGTGTTCACCCAGCACCTGCTGGAGATGGTCTACCCGCATTATCTGGCGCCGCTGCCGTCGATGGCGGTGGTGCAGTTGCAGCCGGATCTGAAAGACAGCGGGCTGGCAGCAGGCGTGGTGGTGCCGCGGCAAAGTGCGCTGCGCAGCCTGGTCGGCCCGGGCGAGCGCACCGCCTGCGAATTTCGCACCGCGCATGCAGTGAGCTTGTGGCCGTTGCAGCTGGCCGAGGTCAAGTATCTTGAATCGCCGTCCGCGTTGGCGGCTGCCGGCATCGCCTTGCCGCCCGGGCGCGTGGTGCGTGCCGGCGTGCGTCTGCGCTTTGAGCTGGTGGGTGGCGCGCAGACGCAAGCGCTGGCGCTGGATCGGCTGCCGCTGTTTCTGGCCGGCGCCGACGGCTTGCCCAAGCGCCTTTACGAACAACTGCATGCCGATACCACCGCCGTGGTGGTGCGTGGCAGTAATGCCAGCGGTGGCATGCTGGAGATGACGCTGGGCGCCGATACCGTGCAGATGCGCGGCTTTGCCGATGACGATGCATTGATTCCGTACGACGGCCGTTCGTTCAGTGGTTACCGCCTGCTGCAGGAATACTTCGCCTGTCCGGAGCGCTTTCTGTTCGCAGAACTCACCGGGCTGCGCGCGCCATTGCGGCGGTTGCACGGCAGCAGCTTCGAGGTGGTGGTGTTGCTGCAACGCAGCCTGCCGAGCCTGGCTGCGGCAGTGGGCGCCGAGCATTTCAAATTGTTCTGCACCCCGGCAATCAATCTGTTCCCACGGCGTGCCGATCGCATCCATCTGCACGCCGGCCTGCACGAATACCACGTGCTGGCCGACCGCACCCGGCCGATGGATTTCGAGGTCCATCATTTGGGCGAAGTGGAAGGCTTCGGCGATCGTCAGGAGCCGGAGCAACGCTTCGCGCCGTTCTATGGTGGCGACGCACGCACCTGGCATGCGCGGCATGGCGCGTTCTACAGCATGCGCCGCGAACCGCGCATGCTATCGGCCCGCCAGCGCCGCGATGGCGCGCGGTCGAGTTATGTAGGCAGCGAAGTGTTCGTCAGCCTGGTCGATGCCGACGATCAGCCGCACAGCACGCGCCTGCGCCAGCTTGGGCTGCAACTGTGGTGCAGCAACCGCGATCTGCCGCTGCATATGCCGGTAGGCAAGGGCACCACCGATTTCACCATGGACAGCGGCGTGCCGGTCCAGAGCGTGCGCTGCGTGGCCGGGCCGACCAAGCCGCGCCCGGCGTTGTCGGCTGGGCAGACTGCGTGGCGCCTGCTCAGCCAATTGCAGCTCAATTATCTCTCGCTCTTCGAAGACGGCCCCGACGGCGCCGCTGCGCTACGCGAGATCCTCACCTTGTACTGCGACCCGTTCGACGCATCCGCGCAGCGGCAGATCGAAGGCGTCAAGCAGGTGAGCGGCACACCGATCGTGCGGCGCATCCCGGTGCCTGGCCCGATCACCTTCGGTCGCGGCCTGGAGATCACGCTGACCTGCGAGGACGCCGCCTTCGAAGGCACCGGCGCCTTCCTGCTGGCTTCGGTGCTGCGGCACTTCTTCGCGCGCTATGTCTCGGTGAATTCCTTCACCGAGACCGTGCTGCGCACCACCGAACGCAACGAGGTGGCCCGATGGCCAGCCCAGCCCGGCACGCGCCCGCGCCTGTGAGCGCGGCGGCTGCGGCGCTGGCCCAGGCGCTGCAGACCCGGCCACAGGATTTCAGCCCGTTCGCGGCCTTGCGCGCGATCGAGCGCTGCCATCCGCTGCAGCCACGCCTGGGTGAATCCACGCGCGCCAGCGACGATGTGCTGCGGCTGCGGCATGCGCCATCACTGGCATTCGCACCCCATGCGCTGGACCGCTACACACCGGCAACGCACGATCAGCCTGCCGCGCTGTACGGTCTGTTTTTAGGCCTGTTCGGTCCCAATGCACCATTGCCCTTGCACCTGACCGAATACGCCATCGAGCGTGCGCAGCAAGCCAAGGATGGCACCTTTGCCGCATTTGCCGATGTGTTCCACCACCGCATGCTGAGCCTGTTTTACCGCGCCTGGGCGCAGGCACAGCCCAGCGTGCAGGCCGAGCGCCCGGCGAGCGACCAGTTCCGTGCCTGGCTGGATGCACTGGTCGGCATCGCCAGCCCGCATCTGCGCGACCGCGACGCGTTGCCGGACGATGCACGTCGTTACTACGCCGGCCGTCTTGGTACCGCCACGCGCACGCCGGAAGGCTTGCGTGCCCTGCTGCAGCAGTTGTTCGAATGGCCGGTGCAGGTACAGGAATTCATCGCCGAATGGATGCGCCTGCCGGCCGATGCGCACCTGCAACTTGGTCTGGGTCCGCGCAACGCGCGGCTGGGCGTGGACAGCGTGGTGGGCGCACACGTGCGTGGCGCCCAGCAACGCGTGCGCATCTGCCTGGGGCCGCTGCCGCGCCTGGCGTTTCAACGCTTTCTTCCGGGCGGCCAAGCGCTCAGGCAACTCACCGCTGCGGTGCGCAGTTATCTGGGCGACGAATTTGGCTGGGAACTGCAGCTGTTGCTTAAGGCCGACGAGGTCCCCACGCCGCACCTGGCGCGCAATAGCCGGCTGGGCCTGGATACCTGGCTCGGCCGCCGTGCCTGGAGCATTGCCGACGCCGACGAGGTGCTGCTGCGCCCCTCGGGGTGACGCAGCGCCTTGCCGATTCGCTTACGACTCTCTATTCGATTCAAGGACGCACCATGGCCGAGATCTCCCGCAGTGCCCTGTTCGGCAAGCTCAATCCGCTGGCCTACCGCGGTATCGAGAGCGCCACCGTGTTCTGCAAGCTGCGCGGCAACCCGTATGTGGAGCTGGTGCATTGGCTGCATCAGTTGCTGCAGCTGCAGGACTCGGACCTGCACCGCATCATCAAACACTTTCAGCTCAACCCCTCCACGCTGGCGCGTGATGTCACGTCGGCCCTGGACGCCTTGCCGCGCGGTTCCACTGCCGTCACCGACCTGTCGGCCAATGTCGAAGAAGCGGTGGAGCGCGGTTGGGTGTATGCCTCACTGAGTTTTGGTGAAGCGCAGGTGCGCACCGGCTATCTGGTGGTTGGCATTCTGAGCGTGCGCGGTTTGCGTAATGCATTACTGGCGATCTCCAAGGAGTTCGACAAGCTCAAGCCCGCGGTACTCAGCGAAGACTTTGCGCAGATCGTGGCCGGCTCGCCGGAAGATGGTTTGCTGCCCAGCGATGGTTTCTCACTCGGTCAGACCGCTGCACCTGGGGAGGCTAGCGGCGCCATCGCGCCGGCCGCACTGGGAAAGCAGGAAGCACTGAAGAAATTCACCACCGATCTCACCGCACAGGCATGCGAGGGCAAGCTGGACCCGATCATCGGCCGCGACGACGAGATCCGCCAGGTGGTCGATATCCTGATGCGGCGCCGCCAGAACAACCCGATCCTGGTTGGCGAGGCCGGTGTCGGCAAGACCGCGGTGGTGGAAGGCTTCGCACAACGCATCGCGCGCGGCGATGTGCCACCCGCGTTGAAGGACGTGCAGCTGCGCACGCTGGATGTGGGCCTGCTGCAGGCCGGCGCCAGCATGAAGGGCGAATTCGAGCAACGCCTGCGCGCAGTCATCGACGAAGTGCAGGCCAGCCCCAAGCCGATCATTTTGTTTGTCGACGAAACCCACACCCTGGTCGGCGCCGGTGGCGCGGCCGGTACCGGCGATGCCGCCAATCTGCTCAAGCCGGCGTTGGCACGCGGCACGCTGCGTACGGTGGGTGCAACTACGTTTGCCGAGTACAAGAAGTACATCGAAAAAGACCCTGCACTGACGCGGCGTTTCCAGGCCGTGCAGGTGGACGAGCCGGACGAAGCCAAGGCGGTGCGCATGATGCGCGGCGTCGCTTCGATGATGGAACAGCACCACCGTGTGCAGATCCTGGACGAAGCGCTGGAAGCGGCAGTCAAGCTCAGTCACCGCTATATCCCCGCGCGGCAACTACCTGACAAGTCGGTGAGCCTGCTCGATACCGCCTGCGCCCGCGTGGCGGTGAGCCTGCACGCTACGCCTGCGGAAGTGGACGACAGTCGCCGCCGCATCGAATCGCTGGAGACCGAACACGCCATCATCGAACGCGAGCGTGCGATTGGCATCGTGGTGGAGGAGCGTGCTGCCGCTTGCGCCAACCTGCTGGAAAGCGAACATACCCGCCTGCGCGAGCTGGAACAGCGCTGGGTTGGCGAGAAGGCATTGGTGGACGAGCTGTTGTCGTTGCGCGCACAACTGCGTAGCGGTAATTCATCGGTGGAAGGCACCGGCAGTGCGTTGGAAGCAGAGGCCGACACCGACGCAGATGCCGCTGTGGCGCAGTCGGCGTCTGGCGACACTGCCGTGCTCGACGCACCGGTGCAAGTTGATCGCGACACGCTGTTAGCGCGCCTGCAGTTGGTGCAGGCCGAACTGGCAGCATTACAAGGCGAATCGCCGCTGATCCTGCCCACCGTCGATTACCAAGCGGTTGCCGCCGTAGTCGCCGACTGGACCGGCATCCCGGTCGGGCGCATGGCGCGCAACGAGATCGACACCGTGCTGCGCCTGCCCGACCTGCTGGCCAAGCGCGTGATCGGCCAGGACCACGCCATGGAAATGATCGCCAGGCGTATCCAGACCAGCCGCGCCGGCCTGGACAACCCGGACAAACCGATCGGCGTGTTTCTGCTCGCCGGCACCTCCGGCGTCGGCAAGACCGAAACCGCACTCGCGCTGGCCGAAACCTTGTACGGCGGCGAACAAAATCTGATCACCATCAACATGAGCGAGTACCAGGAAGCGCATACCGTCTCCTCGCTCAAGGGTGCACCGCCGGGCTATGTGGGCTACGGCGAAGGCGGCGTGCTCACCGAAGCGGTGCGACGCAAGCCGTACTCGGTCGTGTTGCTGGACGAAGTGGAAAAAGCCCACCCGGACGTGCACGAACTGTTCTTCCAGGTCTTCGACAAGGGCTGGATGGAAGACGGCGAAGGCCGCCGCATCGACTTCCGCAACACCTTGATCATCCTGACCAGCAACGCCGGCACCGACCTGATCGCCAGCCTGTGCAAGGACCCGGAACTGATACCCGACCCGGAAGCCATGGCCAAGGCCATCCGCGAGCCGTTGTTGAAGGTGTTTCCGCCGGCATTGCTCGGGCGCTTGGTGGCGATTCCGTACTACCCGCTGAGCAACGCCATGCTCGGGCAGATCGTGCGACTGCAGTTGAACCGCATCAAGAAGCGCATCGAGGAGCGCTACAGGATTCCGTTCGAGTACGACGATGCGGTGGTGGAGCTAGTGGTATCGCGGTGCACCGAAAGCGAATCGGGTGGGCGGATGATCGATGCGATTTTGACGAATTCGATGTTGCCGGCGATGTCGAGGGAATTCCTGGGGCGGCTTGCACACCAGGCATCCATCGGAGGCGTAGGAATGAGCACGAATCCAGACGGCTTCTCGTACCTGTTCCACTGACAGGCGCAGGCGCGCACGGACAGAATCCAAAGAGAGGACTTCGATGAAGATCAGTGATGCATCGGAATTGGAAATGGTGTTGTTCCTGGATGAGAATTTCCAGGTTGTCGATGGTGTCCAGATCGAAGCGACGCAGCGGATGAGGGACATGCTCGTCTTCGCGCGCATGGCCAGTTTCCTTTCCGACAACGAAGCGCTTGCGTCGGCGGTCAAGGACCTGTCCTTTGAGCTGGGCACGGAATACGCAAAGTTCCGTGAGGTACAGCGCGATGGCGTCAATTATCGCCGTCTCGGCGCCTTCTCCTGTGCGCTTGGAAAATATGCATCCTATTACGGGTTCAGTAGGAAAGTGGTCATTCTCAATGGCCAGATTAGCCCTGCTGATTTCAACGATGTAGTGGGGGCGAAGATCATGTTTCGCGACCTTTTCACCCGCGCCCATGGCGAGTTCACGCACGCGATACAGTGGCTTCTGCTGGTCCAGCGATTCGGCGAGGTGGCGGCCGTTTACTACGCCAAGTCAGTCCAGTACCGTTCCACCCGGACGTTTCTCGCACAAGGCGGGCCACAGCGAGCCTATATGTGGAATTTCCTGGTGGACTGCTTCGACGGTGCGGAGGACTATCGACAGAACATCTACGCTAAGACATTCAGGTGCCCGCAGATCGCTACCGAACGCCTGCGGACGCTGCTCCCGACTCAATCGTGGTTGGGGGAATTCCTCTACGCTCGCCGGCACAAGGGCTTGAAAAATGGGGAGGAACCCTACGTAGACGCACACTACACGAATGGGCGGACCATCAACATGAAGCCACCCCACATCAACAGGACGGTCTGGACAAACGACGGGGAAGAAATTCGGGCCTATACCCAGCTGCGCGAAAACATCTATTACAAGTCTGTCATTGAGGCGAGGAAGAACTGAACTTTTGGAATTGTCGGGTGCGCGGCCAAGATTTCCGTAATGCCCGATAAGAACTAAAAGGAGCGCAGAGCATATGAATTCCGAGCTAGACCGGTGCAGGCAAAAACGAAGAACTGCAGAACTGCGAAGCTGCATTCTTCATCGCCGCCACTTCCTCGACGATCCAAGCCATCGGCAACAAGCGCGAGCGTGCTCGGGAACAGCGTTAGGAACACTTTAATAAAAAATCGGATCAGGTTCGGTTTAGAAGTGAATCTGACCCCGTCTCCCGGTCCAGGAGCGTTACAGGATTATTTTCAAGCATGACGATGCGCTGATGGAACTAGTGATGATTCGATTTGCCGCGGTAGTGAAACGGAACGAATGATCGATGCGATTTTGTCGAATTCTTTGTTTCCCCAGATTTTCGGGATTTGGTGACGCCTAATCGGATTGGAGAACTGTGATGATTGACACCAGTGGCAGAAGGCGGTGGCTTTGCTATCAGTCGAATTTTTTAAAGACAGGGTGCCTGCAATGAGGATCCTATTCTGGAATGTCCAGCGGCTTGGTGCTGGAACGCCAGGCAGCAAGCAAAAAATAATGGAGCAAGTTGTCGCTGAGGCTTTCCATCTGCACAACGCAGAATTTGCTGTCCTATGTGAAGTTACAAGCGACCTTGAGCTTGGAGGTGTGGCCATCAACAAGCAAGTAGTCACTGCTAAGCGGACCGCAAAGGGGACCAAGGCTCAGCTTGGCTATGCAGCTATCGATGATGACCTCGATGAAAGTGTATTGATGCGCTTTAATCCTCCAAGCTTCAGGGACGTTTTCGGAACTTCGCCTTGGAAAAAAGGCGGAGGTGAATTCACGAAGCAAAGCAAGCGTCATGTTGCGTGTCTGGGGGCTTTGAACGGGATAAGTTTGTATGTTTACCATGCCAATGCTAGCGGGAAGGCGGCCTTTTTAGTTGGGTGGGTAGCCGAGGCACTGCATCAGCTGCACAACGGCTCGTTTGTGTTAATGGGAGATCTGAATTGTGAGCCCGCAGGTCTCATCCTCGCCATGCAAGAGAGTGGTTCCGATCTTAATTATTTCAATGTTGCTTTTAATGGAGACACGCATAACGCTGAGATTGGAGTTTCCAAGACGTACGATTATGCAATCTCCGGAAGCAATGTTGCGACCAATGTTGAAGTGCTTAATATTGCTCCCGCAGTGGCCAACTTTTCTAAAAGCATCAACCCGCTCGACGACATATCAGATCACTGTCCAATCATTGTGACGTTCTGAAAACCATTTGTCAGCAATGTGCCGGAACGAACGAAAGTGCAAAATAGGTAACTGGTATCACAAAGCCGGGGTAACCGGGCCAGGCTAACCTATCGGTCGACAACAGCGACTTGAGATGCCGACGAGCCGCTGAATGCCCGCAAAAAGATGCGTCTATGGCCGCTGTGCTTGCGCGTCGGCGGAAACTGCAGTTCTTTGCACTTCCATCGCCGGCCAGAGTTGTGTCCGGCGCAAAAAAAAAGGGCTGCATGCGACATCGGTCAGCGAGCACTGTGCGTCTGCTTGGCGCTGTCATCGGCAATGTGCCGGGTTCATGGCGGTCCAAGCCGGTCCAAGCCGGTCTCTAACAAGCCGCCAGGCGCGCTTTATCCATCTTCGTCACTGAAGAAGAGAACGCGTGCTCCAAGAGACAACCTTCGTTCTCCGCTATCGGTAAGCTATGCCGTTTGGGGGGCGTAAATGAAAATAAGTCTTGCGGTGGTGATGTGCGTGTTGTCGTTACCGGCAGCGGCGCAGTCGGCCTACAAGTGCAGCGATGCAAAGCTGGGGACCGTTTACCAGTCCACGCCGTGCGCCGACGGCGCCGAGCAGAAGCGTTGGAACAAGCAAGCCGGGCCGGCTCCGACCGCAACGGTTGCGGCGACGCAGGCTGGCCCGAACACGGTGTCTGCCACGGGCCAGGAGTCAAACCTGGGCTTACGCCTGATCAGCTACGAGCGCCAGCCGAGCCCGGAGGCGTGTATGCGCGCCACCCATGTGCGCGACAGCGCCCGCGCCGATACTACGATGCGTGGCGATCCGGATTTCATGCATGCTCTTGAGCGAGCGGTCGTGCAGGCCTGTCGCTAGCAAGGGTGTTCAAGTCGCGCATCTGCAATCAAGGCACGGCAAGGAAGATCGATGCAAGGACGTGAAGGGGCTTTTTCCAAATGGTGCGAGTTGCTGATCGTGGTGACGATCGCCTTCGGTCTGCTGATCTGGTCCAGCCTTTCGGCGGTGGCGCGCGATGCCATAGAGCCGGTCTTCTCCGACGCTAGCCTGTGGGGCATGGTGGTCTACGAACTGCTCGTTCTGGCGATCTTGCTGCCAGTGCTGTGGTTCCGCGGATGGAGGCCGCAGTCGCTGGGGCTGCAGTGGCAACTACGCGACTTGGCGGCGGGACTCGGCTTGCTGGCGGTGTGTCTGTTGCTCACCTATCCACTGACGCTGTTGAACTGGAGCTCGGGGAGCAACACGAATCCATTCGATGCGATGGTCGCCGGGCGGCTATCGATCGCGGCTGTGCTGGCGATCTCGCTGATCAATCCGATCTTCGAGGAAGTATTGGTGTGCGGTTACGTGATCCGCGCGCTGGAGCCGCGCTATGGCCCTGCAGTTGCGGTGAATGTCAGCGTGGCGGTCCGCGCCTCGTATCACCTGTATCAGGGTCCGATTGGTGCCATCAATATCTTGATGTTCGGGCTGATCCTGGGCTGGTGGGTGGCCCGACGCGGGCGGCTGTGGCCGGCGATCCTGGCGCATGGCGCGCTGGATTTGCTGGGCTTGATGGCCTACACCTGAGTGGCCTGGCGTAGCCGCGATGCCGCACACTTGCCGCTTAACCGAACACAGGACGAAGCAATGGCACGGCGATATGGATGGAGCGGGATGCTGGTGTGGCTGGTGGCGTTCGGCGCGGTGGCGGCTGGCCCGACGCCCGGCGAATACGGCACCAAGCAAGGTTGGGGCAGCCTGCAGGTCAGCGACAAGGGTGGGGCGCGCCACTTCGAGATTCTCGCCGTGGGCGCCAACGGCCACACCTGTTCGCTGGAGGGCACGCTGCAAGGCGACAAGGCGGAAGTGCGCGATGCCAGCGACACGCCTTGCAAGCTCGCGTTCAAGCCGGTGGCCGGTGGCTTCAGCATCGCCGCACTGACGCAAGACAGTTGCCGCGACTACTGCGGCATGCGCGCCAGCTTCGAAGGCGACTATCTGAAGTTGCCTGCCGGCTGCACCTCCGCGGCCAGCAGCCGACGACGTGAGGCGTACCTGCGCGACTATCGCGGCAAGCGCTATGCCGAAGCACTCGCCGGCATGCAGGCGTTCGCGGGCGAGTGCGGCGAGTTTTTCAACTGGCTCGATCGCGACCGCTTCGCCAACGACCGCGCGCTCACCCTGCTGCGCCTGAACCGTCCGCAGGAGTGCCTGAAGGCGCTTGATCAGACCATGGCCGGTCGCAGCCGCGACGAGGCCTCGTTCCAGGCGGAGATGGACAAGGACAGCACGATGCTACCGCCAAGCGACTGGGATGCGTACCTGCCCATCGCCAAGTCCACTTGGTTCAATCGCAAGCTCTGCGAGGCGGCCAAGCGTTGAATGGGAGATGGCTTGCCTTGCTGCACGCAGGGAAGCCCTTGCGCGCGGCGTCGCACGGAGCGTCGCTCGTGGTTGATCAACGTGATGTGCAAGAGAGTGGGCGCTTGCAGCCGCGCGCGCTGGTACTCATAACAGTATCGCCACTTCAGCCCGCGAAGGATGGACAATCGAGTTCATCGTTGGATTCTTGCCAATACGCAGTCATGCCGTTCCCGATCGTCCATCGCCGCAACGCTGCGGCTGATCGCACTAGAGCGTCTTGCCTAGCGAGATGACCTGGAGCCCGCTGCAGACAGAACCACCATTCTCGATCTTCGCAACCGGCTGAAACCCGTTACCTTGCCGCGCAACTACTGCCGAGCGTCAGCGCGGATCTGTCCCGAAAGCGCCGGCATCTGCGGTGCTGTTTGATCTTGGAAGTGGCGCCGGAACTGCACGAAGTTGAAAGCCCGTGCACGCATGGAGTACGGGATTTTAGGCGGTACGCAATTGCGGAGCGTTGCAGAAGTACGCCATCGCGCGCTGCGAGGATGCCGGCCGAAGCCTCGTCGTGATTGCCGCAGACAAGAAAAGCGGCGCCAGACCGACGCCGCTCCGTTGCAGCGGTACAACCGTTCGCTCAATTCTTCCGGTAAATCACCCCAAGCTTGTCGATGGCATCGCCGGCGCGGCCGGTGAAGCCGGCGATATGCCAGCCGGTGGGAGCAGTGAGGGTGTAGCGCTCGCTGGTCGGGGTGCCGGCGGCGATGCTGCGGCCCTGGTTGGTGGTCAGGCTGAGCGAGAACAGCCGGGTGCGGCCGTTGTACTGACCGAGCGTGACGGTGGCCGCGGTCAGCGTTTCGCCGCTGCGCAGGGCCAGGGTGGTGGCGGTGCCGCCGCTGCCGCCGTGAGCGAGCGTGGCGCCGTTGTCCAGGCTGGCGGCCACTGCATCCAGGCGTTCGGCACCGCGCAGGGTGACACTGCGCAGCTGGCGCTGGTGCGCGCCGCCGGCCACGTCGTTGAACGGTACGCCATGCGGTCCGCCGAAGCTGTCGCTGGTGCGCACGTCGGTGCCCACCGCCCAGCCGAACTGCGTGTACAGCGGATAGTGATCCGACAGCGGCTTGCCGGCGCTGTCGTAGAAGTTGCCTGGGTCGAGCTGGTAGCGATTGGCGGCCAGGGTCAGCTGCGGCGCGGCGCGGTACAGGATCTTGTCCACCACCTCGCAGGTGTTGGTCGGCGGCGTGCCGCACAGCAGCGGCGCGGCGCCGGCGGCCGGGGCGGTGCCCTTGATCAGTTCCACCCACGGATCGATCAGGTTGTTGCTGGCGATCAGCTCGCGGATGTTGTCTTCGCTGCGGGTGTAGCGGGTGTTGGAGTCCATCATCACCAACACCGCGTTGCCGGCCGACCAGGTGCCGATGAATTGCGACAACTGGCTGATGTTGGCGCGGCGGGCGGCCAGGTCGGCAGTTTCGGTACCGGCATTTGGATGGGCGTTGTAAACGTCCAGCAGCACGCCGTTGTCCAGCCGCAGCTGCATGTAGCTGAAGCCCTTCGGCGTGAGGCAGTCGGTGCCGTTGCACTTGTCCCATGTGACCCGGGTGAAGTCGTTGAAGGGATAGTTGCTCAGCGTGTTGAGGCCATCGCCGATGGCGGCGCCGCCACTGGTGGGCGTGCGGTAGGGATGGTTGTCGCCGGCGTAGAGCGCCGCGTGGTAGTTGAAGTCTTCCTGCACGTGAACCAGCGCATACGGCGCCAGTTTCGGTGCCAGCAGCGGCGTATTGGTGGCGGGGTTGCTGCTGGAGATGCCCTCCGGCAGGCCAGCGACGTTGTAGGTGAGCACGTCGAGGACGCCGACGCTGGATTGGGCGTGGGCGACACCGGCGCAGGCCAGGGTCACACCGATTCCGACGCTGAGCAGAGAACGCAGATGCTGAAGCATGATGACCTCGTGCGGTTGGGTAACAGCGGATGGACGCGACGCGTTGGGCCCAGCGCGCCGCGTGGAGGGGATCAGTGGTCCATGGCGAGCGGGTCGAGTGCGGCCTGGACGATGCGGGCGAACTGCGGCAATGGGCAGTCGTACGCCGGCGTAGCAGCGCTGCAGCCGGGAATGAAGATGGCCGCGCTCGGCGGCGGTGCCTGCAGCGTCAATGGCACGCGTTCGCGCAGCTGCGTCAGGCTCTGCGCGGTGTAGCGCAGGCGGATGACGCGCTCACCGTCGGCACGCCGCCAGCGCTCGAACACCAGCGCGCCACCGGGCACGGTCTGGTCCGGTTGGTAACCGGGCAACTGCCAATGCAGATCGAACATGCCGGCCAGCAGGGTCAGGGTGCCGTCGTGGCCGGACACCACCACCAGACGCGCATCGCCGCCGATGGCGTCGGCCGCGGCGTGTGCATCGCTACCTTGCTGCAGGGTTGCCAGCAGGCGTGCGGCTAGTGGCGTGCTGGCCAGGCGGGCGACGGTGGGCGTGCGCAGACGCAGGGCGAATTCGGCCTGGTGCGGGGCGAACACGCGCAACAGCGTGGTTTCGTCCAGGCCTTGCCAGCCCAGCGCAGCGAAGTCCTGTCCATCGGCCCAGCCCATCAGCAGGCTTTCGGTGATGCCTGAAGCGGCGGTAGCCGGGCCATCGATACCGGGAATCGACGGGCCGGCATCATCCAGCCCGGCCGGCACCGTGGTCAGCCGCAGCTTGCCGGGCGCAGCCTGCGGCGGGCAGGGACGTTGCGCGCATTGCAGCAGCAGAAGTTCGAGCGTGTCGATCGCATCGGCCTGTGCGGCGTTCCAGGCGTGGGCGTCGCCGCCGATGCGGCCGGCGATGGCGGCCTGCATGCGCGCACGCGCTTCGGGCTGACGCAGCGCAGCGGTGCCATCGAACAGCACATCGGAAGTGCCGGTCGGCACGTGATGGACGGGGTTGGCGCAGCCAGGCGTCAACGTGCTGGCCAGCGCTTGCGCCGAGGCGATGGTGCGTTGGGTGCGGTTGGCCCAGTAATAGGCCTGGCCGCAGCCATCGCCGGTCAACAGGCCCAGGGTGGTGTAGCGCGCGCGGTAGTAGTCGCCGAACAGGCGCTCCAGCTGCGCGCCGTTGGCGGTGAGATGACCGGCCGGCACGGCAAAATGCGGCCACGGATGCAGCGAATAGCGGCCCAGCTGTTCGGGGCTCGACATCGCCGCACGCACGCCATGGCGTTTGAGGATCACCACCTTTTCCAGCGTGTCGGGCGCGGCGGCGGTGGCGTGTGCGGGGCAGAGCGGTACGAGCGCGAGTCCGAGCAGGGCGGTGGCGCGGCGGCAAAAACGCAGAAGCATCGGCAAATCCAGTGCGAATGAAACGGTGGGGCGAAAAGAACGGCGCAGCACAGTGACGGCCGCGCGCGAACGCGACGACCGCCAGCGAAGCGTGCAGGCGCGCTTAGAACCGCGCGCGCAGACCCAGCGACCAGGTCCGGCCGTAATCGGTGTAGCCGCCGAACAGGTGATCGCCGACGTATTGCCGCTGCACCTGGCCGGTGAGATTGATGGCGTTGACGAACACCGACAGGGTGTCGTTGACCTTCCATGCCACGTTCGCATCCAGGCTGCCGAAGGCATCGCTGTTGAGCGTGGCGACATTGGCCGTGCCCACCGCGTTGACGATGTTGTCGCTCCAGCTGTAGCTGGCGCGCGCCATCAGCGGGCCCTTCTCGTAGAACAGCACGGCGTTGTAGGTGTTCCTGGCCACGCCTTCCAGGCTGTCGGTGAAGCGGCGCGTGCCGTCGCGGTAGGTCGCCTGGCTGTCGGTGAAGGTGTAGTTGAGCTGCATGCCCAAGCCGTCCAGCGGCGCCGGCAGGCCGGTGAACACCTGCTGGTAGGCCAGCTCCACGCCCTTGACGCTGGCCTGGCTGCCGTTGGTCTTGGACGAGAGCAGGTAGGTCTGGCCCTGGTAATCCAGGTAGGACAGCTGGGTCTGGATGAAACTGGAGATGTCCTTGTAGAACACACCGCCGGTCAGTGCCGAGGTGCCGTCGATGTACCACTCGAAGGTCAGGTCGTACTGCCAGGCCTCGAACGGCCGTAGCGCCGGGTTGCCGCCGCTGGCGGTCAGTACTTCGCCGCTGGAGTTGAAGGTGAGCTTGGACGAGAGGTCGGTGAGATCCGGGCGGGTGATCACCTTGGCTGCGGAGGTCCGCAGCACCATGTCCTCGCGCACGTCCCAGGCGGCGTTGAACGAGGGCAACGCATTGGTATAGCTGCGCTCGAAATGCACCGGCTGGGCGGCACCGTCGAGATCGGCATGGCCGTCGGTGGTTTGCTCGGTACGCACCAGGCGTACGCCGAGATTGCCGCGCAGGTCGCGCCCGGCCAGCGCGCCGCCGAAGTCGGTCATCGCATACGCCGAGCCAATCTTCTCGCGCACTTCGTAGGAGTTTTGCAGGTCGGCACTATTGGGCGTGCCGCTGAGGTCGGCGGCGGTGGGCCAGTCGCCCCAGAACGGCGCCTCGATCGGCGCCAGCCATTGCCGTGGCAGCTGGCCCTTGCCGTCGACCAGCATGTCGCTCACCGGCAGCGCGGTAAAATAGCTGCCCGGAAAGCGCACGCCGGCGATGCGGTTGAGCAGCAGGTCGGCACGGTCGTAGGTGCGCGAGCGCTCGCGGTACTTGGCGCCGAACTTGATGTCGCGCAGCCAGCCATCGCCGAGCGTGCGCTTGGCGTCCAGCTGCAGTGCGTCTTCCTTGTCGCGCGCATCGATCTCGCGCCATTCCAGCCGTCGTCCGCTGACGCTGGCCGGATTGGTCGGATCGAAGCCATTGGTGAAGCTCCAGTTGGGCACGTTGTCGTCGTCGGCCTGCGGCATCTCCACCCGCATCGACAGGTTGGTCCCGCTGCGCAGGCGCGTGCGGCGAATCGGGTCGGAGTCGTAGCTGTGTGCCTGCGAATGGAAGGCCACCGCACCGAGTGTCCACAGATCGCCATTCCAGGTGCTGGACAGGCGTGCGCTGCGGTTGTCGTCGGTGATGCCGGAGGTTTCGCGCGACACCTGCACCTGGCCATTGCGATAGTCGAAGCCGGTGACGCCGCCGTGGTCCACCTGCAGGTTGCTCATCTTGGCAACGCCGTCGAAGCCCACGCCCAGGCTGTATTCGTCGTAATGCACCGTCTGCTTGGCATACAGCAGGTCCAGATTGGTTTCCCAGGCGGCGCTGGGGCGCCATTGCAGCGAGGCGGCCACGCCGGTGCGCTCGCGCTGTTCCAGTTCCAGCGTCGGGCGCAGGCCGGTGGGCAGGTAGGACGCACCCGGCGCACCCGGCACGCCGTTGGGGTAGTAATCCCAGCTCACTTCGTTGACGCGGTCCTGGCGCAGGCTGCGCTGGGCATACGCGCCGGACACCAGCATGCCGAAGGTGCCCTCGGCATTGACCCAGTTGAACAGGCCGGACACGCGCGGGTCGTTGGCATGCGTGCGTTGCGCCTGGCTGGATTCCAGCGAGGTGTTGAGCAAGGTCTTGCCCAATTCCAGCGGGCGGAAGGTGCGCACGTTGACGATGCCGCCGATGGCGCCTTCGTCCAGATCGGCGGTGGGGCTCTTGATCACGTCCAGGCCGGAGACCAGTTCCGCCGGCAAGGTGTCGTAGCGAAACTGGCGGCCGGTCTGGCCGGAAGTGCGCACGTTCTCGTTGACCGCCATGGTCTGGCCATTGAGCGTGGTCACCTGGAAGTTGGGGCCCAGGCCGCGCACGCGCACGTAGACACCTTCGCCGCGGTCGCGCACGATCGACACACCGGGCACGCGCTGCAAGGCTTCGGCCACGTTCTGCGCCGGCAGCTTGCCGATGTCTTCGGCGGCGATCACGTCGACTACGCTGTCGGCATAGCGCTTCTCGCGCAGCGCGGCGCTGAGACTGCCGGCATAGCTGCCCAGCACCTGGATGCTGTCCAGTTCACGCACGGGTGCACCGGCGGCGGCCGGGGTGGTGGCCGCGGCAGGCAGCGTTGCTGCGGGCGCATCGCTCACCGTCTCTGCCGGCTCGATGGTCACCGTGGTCGGTGTCAGATAGCGATAGCGCAATCCGGTGCCTTGCAGCAGTTGCTGCAAGGCCTGCTCGGGCGCGGCGCCGGCGGTGGTGCCGCGACTCTGCTGCGTGCCGCCGACGCTGGCCGCATAGACGAACTGCAGGCCGGTCTGGCGCGACAGCGTATTGAGCGCGCGCGCCAGCGGTTGTGCGGGAATGGCGTCGACTGCGACGGGTGGCGTCTGGGCGCCGGCAGCGCCGGCATGCAGGGCGAGGGCAACGGACAGGAACAGGCAGCAGCGCATCATCACTTCCAGGCAGAGGGAGAGGGGCGTCGCACCGATCCACGCGGATCGCTGCGGCGACTACCCCCTCTACGAGGGGCGACGAGCCGAGTCGGGCACCGTTTTTCGATGAATTTTCTGTGACACGTGCAAGGGCGATGGCGTGCGCGTGCCGTGGCTACGCGCAGAGCGGTGGTGCGCGGGAAAAAGCACGTTGCCCCTCCGATCGCCGATCGCGTCGATCGTTGCGTTACGCGGCACCATGCAGCGCAACGCGTGCGCCTAGATCGAATGCGCCGATCCGGATGCCAGCCATTCGCTGCGCAGATGCGTCGGCGCAAACACCCGATGCGAACAGGCATGGCCGTGCGACACCGCGGCGTGCCGGCCAATGGCAAGCACACGTCGGGCAATGCCGTGGTGCCTGCCGTGCGATTTCTGCGCGCACGTCAGCGCCAGCGGGTCGGTCGCGTCGGCCGCGTGCGCTACCGGTCGGTGGTCGCCGGTGGTGCACCGCCGACGATGTGCAGCGCATCGGCGTGTTGTTCGAGCCGCAGACCGGGCTGCCGTGCGAGAAACGCGCGCAGGCCGGCGAGGTCGTCGCTACGCAGATTGCCGGTCAGGCGCATTGCGCCGGCGCGCGCATCGTCGATGTGCAGCTGGATGCGATTGAGGCGATTGAAGTCTTCGGCCACGTTGCGCAACGGTTCGTCGCGGAACACGATGCGCTGCTGCTGCCATGCATGCATGGTGGCGACATCTTCATTGCTCAATGCGACCTGGCCGGCCTCGTCGATGCGCGCGCTTTGTCCTGCGCCAAGATTGGCCAGCATCGGCTGCGCCGGGCGGTCGGCGCGCCAGACATGCACGCGACCGGCAGACACGTCGATGCGTGCCTGCTGCCCATGCAGCGCAATGTCGAACGCGGTGCCGATGTCTTCCACGCGCAGGTCCAGCGCCCGGACCTGCAGCGGGCGCCGGTCCGCTGCGACAGCGAAGCTGGCCTGGCCCTGCAGCAACTGCAGGCGGCGCGACCACGGCGTCATGGTGGCCTGGATGCGCGTGTCCGCATTGAGGAACACCACGCTGCGGTCGGCCAGTTGCACGCGGCGTTGTTCGCCATGCGCCGTCGCATAGGTCGAGGTGCGCGGCCAGGCCCAGCTGCCGAGCACCGTCAGCAGACCGAGCATGGCGGCCAGACCGACATGCCAGTGCGGCCGGCGTGCCGCCGACTGCGGGCGAGCGGTTCCCCTCGCAGCGACGGTGCGCCGTGGCGGCAACGGCAGTGCGATCACGTTGCGCGCCGTCCCGGTGTCGTGTTGGCGGTCGGCCTGCAGCAGCGTGTCGACATCCAGCGCCATCGCATCCAACGCCTCACCGAGCGCACCGGCCACCTGCGTCACTGCCAGGTATTCGCGCACATGCGCCGGCGAGGCGGTCAGCCAATCCATGAAGCGCGCCTGCTGGTCGGCATCCAGCGGCTGCATGCGTTGCAGCGCATGCCAGTGCGCCGCTTCCTCGGTCAGGCGGCGCGCCGCCAGCGACGCGACGCTCACCACCATTGCGCTCCCTCGTCGGCCAAGGCCTGTCGACAGGCCGACAGGCCACGCACCACGTATTTCTTGACCATGTGCGAAGACACACCCAGGCGTTCGGCGATCTGCTTGTAGCTCAGGCCATCGCGGTACTGCATCACCAGCACCGCGCGCACGCGTTCGGGCAGTCCCGCCAGCACGGTCTGCAGGCGTTGCTGGCGCTGTTGCCGCTGGGCGCTGTCTTCGACATCGTCACCGGCCACCAGCCGTTGCGCGAACCGTTCCATGTCCTCGATACGCAGCGGCGCCTGCTTGCGCCGCACCGCCTGCTCGCGCGCCAGATTGACCGCCACCGTGTACAGATACGCTTCCGGGTTGGCGATGGCCTGGCCCGGCTGCTGATGCGCACGCAGCAGGCGCAGATAGGTTTCCTGGACCAGGTCTTCGGCGTCCTCGTTCGCCCCGCGGCGCACGAAGAAGCCACGCAGCACCGGGCCATGTTCGGTGAACAAACGTGCCCAGGCGCGCTTTGGATGTGCCGACACCCCGACCTCCGGCCGATTGCAGGGGCGCAGGCTAGCGGCGTCGTATGACGTGGCGGTGACGCGTTGGCTGCCGATGACGTGGCGGCGGGGTGCGCACGACCGGCACCAGGCCCATGCCTGCCCATGCAGCCGCCGCGACCCGAGACCGCCGCGTCCTGGGACCGCGCCCTGCCGGGGACAGGCTGGGCGTACCTGAGGCGGACCCGGCTGCCGGCGGCACCCTCGCTACCTGACTGGGCTGCTCCGCGCTGTCGGGGCACGGTGATCGGGGGCCGATTGATTATCGGCGGCGTGTTCCGCGTCGGTGCCAATGCGGGATACTGCGTGTCCACGCAGGCGAGATGGGCTTGGATGTCCGAGCTGCCGATCACCGAGTTGTTGCAGGCCTGGCAGCGCGACGAACCCGGCGCGGGCGACGCCTTGGCGCGTCAGGTCTATGACGTGCTGCGCGCCACCGCCATGCGCGAGCTGCGTCGCGACGGGCGCGCTGGCTTGCAGGCGACCGAGCTGGTGCACGAGGCGTGGATGCGGCTGGAACAGGGCCAGCAGGGTTTTCGTTCGCGGGCGCACTTCTATTCGGTGGCTGCGCTGCAGATGCGCCACCTGTTGGTGGACCTGGCGCGCCAGCAGGCCAGCGCCAAGCGGTTGGGGCAGGCGGTGACGCTGACCCTCAGCCTGTCCGACGGCGCCGCACGGCCGGAGGCATTGACGCTGGTGGCCGATGCCTTCGACAAGCTGGCCCAGGTGGACGAGCGCAAGGCCCGTGCATTCGCATTGACCGAGCTGGTGGGCTTCAGCGTGGCCGAGGCCGCCGAACAGCTGGAGGTGTCGGTGCCGACGCTGGAGCGCGATCTGCGCTTTGCCAGGGTGTGGCTGGCGGCGCAGCTGTGAGCCTGGCCGCCACCGCGTGGCAACGTCTGGAAGCCTTGTTTCATCAGGCCTGCCAGTTGCCTGCCGCCGAGCGCGAGGCATTTGCGCGCGCGCAGGCCGGCGACGACGCCAGCGTGCGCGACCAATTGCTGGCGATGCTGGCAGTGGAATCGCAGGCCACCTTGCGCGTGCGGGCGCCGTTGAAACAGGCCGCCGCCGCATTGCGTGCGCCGTTACCGGAACTGCCGGCCGGCACGCGCTTCGGTGCCTGGGCGATCGATCGCCTGATCGGCGCCGGCGGCATGGGCCAGGTGTATCTGGGCCACCGTGCCGATGGCGCGTACGAGCGCGAGGTGGCGATCAAGCTGGTGGCCGCCGATGCGCTGGATGCGCAGGGCCGTGCACTGTTCGAATTCGAGTGCCGGCTGCTGGCGCAGATGGTGCACCCGGCGATCGCGCAGATCCACGACGTGGGCACCGATGCCCACGGCCAGCCGTACCTGGTGATGGAATACCTGCGCGGCGAGCCGATCACCTGGTGGTGCGACCAACACCGCCTGTCGCTGCATGCGCGCGTGTTGCTGATGCTGCGTGTCAGCGAGGCGGTCCAGCACGCGCATCAGAAGGGCGTGATCCATCGCGACCTCAAACCCAGCAACGTACTGGTCAGCGAGATCGACGGGCGGCCGATGCCAGGGGTGATCGACTTCGGCATCGCCATCGATGCGACCAACCCGGGGATGACCTACGCGCACGATCGCGGCACGCCGGGTTACATGAGCCCGGAGCAGGCACGCGGCGCGCCGGATGTGGATGCACGCAGCGATATCTATGCCTTGGGAGCGATGTTCTACGAATTGAGTTGCGGGCTGGCGCCGGTGGCCGGGCGCGACGGGGTGCCGCAGCCGCCGTCGCAGCGGCTGGCAACAGTGCCGGCCGATGCGCGTGCACGCATCTGCGCGGCGCGCGCGACCACCTACCAGAAACTACACGAGCACCTGCGCGACGGGCTGGATGCGATCGTATTGCGCGCGCTGGAGCCGCAGCCGGGCGCGCGCTACGCATCGGTGTCCGCATTGCTGGACGATCTGCATCGCTGGCTGGACGGCTACCCGCCGCGCGCCCTGCAGGCGAGCCGCTGGCTGCGGCTGCGCAAGTTCACCCAGCGCCATCGCAGCGGCGTCGCCGCCGCCGGCCTCGCTGCGATTGCCGTGGTCGCCGGGCTGGGGGCCACGCTGTGGTCGCTGCAGCAGGCCGCGCGCGATGCGCAACGTGCGCAGGTCACCGGCGATTTCATGAGTTCGGTGTTGTCCAGCGTGGACCCTGGCGTGGCGCGCGACCTGGACAAGACCCTGATGCTGCGCGTGCTGCAGCAGGCCTCGCAGCGTGCGGCGCGCGAACTGGCCGACCAGCCCGATGCGCGCACCCAGGTGGAACTGACGCTGGGCCGCACGCTCATTGCGCTGGCCAATTTTGCGCAGGCCGTGGAGCATCTGCGCATCGCACAGACCCTGGCGCAGCAGACTGCCGGTGCGGGCAGCCTGCCGGCCTTGAAGGCCACGTCCATGCTGGGCCAGGCGCTCACTGGCGACGGCAAACCAGGCGACGCCGAGCGCGTCTTGCGCCAGGGCATTGCGCAGGCAGCACGCGGCGATGCGCAACAGCAGGCCATGGGCAACGAGCTGCGTGCCTGGTTGGCGTGGGCCCTGCGCGAACAGGGCCGCATGCGCGATGCGTTGGCAGAGAGCCGGCATGCCTATGTCGCCGCGCTGGCCAATGCCTCCAGCAGCGCGGACCAGCGTATCGACGCCGGCAACAGCTACGCCGCCATGCTGGCCGATAACGGCCAGCTGGTACCGGCGATCGCCTTGCAGCGCAGCCTGTTGCGCGAGCGCATGGCCATGCACGGGCCCGAGCATCCATTGGTGGTGTCGATGCGCAACAGCCTGGCAGTGTTCCTGCTGATGCAGCGCGACTTTGCCGGTGCCGAAGCCGAACTCGTCCCGCTGCTGCAGGTCGCACGCGCGTTGTATGGCGAGAGTGCCGCCGACACCTTGATGGTCGAAGGCAACCTGGCCGGCGCGTTGCGCCAGCAGGGCAAGCTGGCCGAAGCCGGGCCGTACTACCGCAGGACGCTGGAGCGCGCACGCGCGGCCTTCGGCAACGATGCACCGGCCACCATCGCCTATCGCAGCAACCATGCGTTCTGGCTGCTGGACGACGGCCAGGTGGAAGCATCGCTGGCCGAACAGCGCGCCGCGCTTGCTGCCTCGGAGCGTGTGCTGGGCCGCGCGCATCCGCAAACGGCCGAGATCCTGCGCGGCATGTCCGAAGCCGAGCGCAGGCTGGGCCAGACCGTGGCGGCGCGCGACCACGCGCAGCAGGCCCTGCAGATTCTTACCGGCATTTTCGGCAATGCAGACCAGCCCCTGCGCGCGGCGCGCCAGACCCTGGCGTTGGCGACGCCGCCGGTGGATACCAGCGAGGCACAGACCACCACCTCGGTGGCGCAGCGCTGAGACGAATTGTCGGGTGACCGCTGCGGCCTGGCGGGATAGTGCCGTGCATGGCCACGACCGAAGCGTGCCGATGCAACCTGCCGCGCGCCTGACCGATTTGCATGTCTGCCCCATGGTGACCGGAGTGGTGCCGCATGTGGGCGGGCCGATCGTCAGCCCCGGCGCGCCAACGGTATTGATCGGTGGCCTGCCGGCGGCGCGGCTGGGCGACATGGCCGTATGCGTCGGCCCGCCGGACAGCATCGTGGCCGGCGCACCGACCGTGTTGATCGCAGGCCAGCCTGCCGCGCGACTGGGCGACAGCACCGCGCATGGCGGGGTGATCACCCTGGGCTGCTTCACCGTGCTGATCGGGTGAGTACTGCGTGGCGGCTGGTGGCCGGTGGCAGGCCGCCGCCAGTTGTCTGCCCATGGCGCGCATGCGCCGGTACTCGAGCCTGCCGGCGCCCGCGGCGATGCCAGGCGGTGGCCGCCCCGGCGCATCGGCACCACGGTCGGGGTGTTGGCGGCTCGTTGCAGACATGACGCCGTGCCCCTGCGCGCTCACATTCGTACCCGCACCACCGGTTGCCGTGTTTTTGGAGAAGCTCATGCAAACTGCGCCACAGCCACATACCGAGCCACTGCAGCAGGCGATCGCCGCGCACCGCAGTGGCCAACTCGAACATGCCGCGCAGCTGTACACGCAGCTGCTGGACGATCAGCCCGCGCATGCCGACGCGCTGCATTACCAGGGCATCCTGTTGCATCAGCGCGGCAACAGCGCCGCAGCAGTGGCCTCCATCACCCAGGCGTTGACGCTGGCGCCCGCGCAACCGGATGCCTGCAACAACCTGGGCAACGTGCACCGCGAATGCGGCCGCCTGCGCGATGCCGAACACTGCTATCGCCGCGCACTGGCGCTGGCGCCTGCACATGCTGATGCACTGGCGAATCTGGCAGCGGTGCTGGAAGCGCAGCGGCGCAGCGAAGAAGCCTTCGTCACCTACGCGGCGCTGTTGCACACCTATCCGCAGTCCGCGCATGCGCATTACCTGCTCGGCCTGTTCCTGCGCAACAACGCGCAGGCCGCCGAGCATCTGCAGCAATCGGTGCAGTGCCTGCAGCAGGCCTGCACGCTGGCACCGGACCACCTGCACGCCCGCGAGGCGCTGGGTACCGGGCTCTACCTGTTGGGCGAGCATGCGCAGGCGCAAACGGTGTATCGCGACTGGCTGGCGCTTGAGCCGGGCAACCCGGTGGCAACGCATATGCTGGCGGCCTGTGGCGGCGCCGAACCGCCGCCGCGTGCCGGCGATACCTATGTGCGTGAACTGTTCGATGGCTTTGCCGACAGTTTCGACGAACAGTTGCTGCATCACCTGGAGTACCGCGCGCCGCAACGGCTGACCGAGGCACTGGCGGCCTGCCTTGCGCCACCGCATGCGGGCCTGCGCATGCTCGATGCCGGCTGCGGCACCGGGCTGTGTGCGCCGCTGTGGCGCCCGTATGCACATCAACTGGTGGGCGTGGACCTGTCGCCTGGCATGGTCGCCAAGGCACGCCAACGCGGTGGCTACGATCGGCTGGAGGTCGCCGAACTCACCGCATACCTGCACGCGCAGCACGCGCAGTGGGATGTGATTGGCTCGGCCGACACCTTGGTGTACTTCGGCGCGCTGCAGCCGGTGCTCGCTGCCGCTGCCGGCGCGCTCACGCCAGGGGGCGTGCTGGGTTTCACGGTCGAAGCGCTGGACGAGCCGGACGACCGGGTCGAACTCGATGCCAGCGGGCGCTATCGGCACAGCCATGCGCACGTGCGCGCCGCATTGCGAGGCGCCGGTTTGCAGCCGATCGCGTTGGAATTGGACGTGCTGCGCAGCGAACGCGGCCAGCCGGTGCACGGCTGGGTCGTGACCGCGCGCACGCCTGGGCCAGCCTGAGACGAAATGTCGGCTTTGCTGCACGCACGCATGTGAGCATGCGCGTGACAGTTGCCGTGCCTTTAGCCGCCTGCCGTTGCACGCGCGGGCGCAACACGGCGCCGTCGGTCAGCGCAACGTGCGTTGCCCCATCACCTGTGGATGCTTCGATGCCGCGCACCATCACGCTGCACTCCGACCTTGGCGAGCGCCTGCTGCTGCATCGCATGCAGGCCAGCGAAGCGTTGGGGCAGCTGTTCGACTACCGCATCGATGCGTTGTGCACCGAACTGCAGCCCAACCTGCGTGATCTGCTTGGCACGCCAGTGGCGGTGCAACTGGCCGATGGCGAGGGCGAACAGCGCTGGTATCACGGCATGGTGGCCAGTTGCGCGCACAACGGCTACGCCGTGGTCGATGCGCTCGATTACGCCGTGCTTGAACTGCAGGTGGTGCCCAAACCCTGGCTGCTGACCCAGCGCCGCGATTGCCGCATCTATCAAGACATGAGCGTGCCGGAGATCGTCACCAGCGTGCTGGGCGAGATCGGCTACGGCGATGTGCAGCAGCAGTTGAGCGCGCAGTACGCCAAGCGCACCTACTGCGTGCAATACCGCGAGGACGATTTCAGCTTCATCAGCCGGCTGCTGGAACGCGAAGGCATCTACTACTACTTCACCCATACCCGCAGTGCGCATACGTTGGTGCTGGCCGATGCACTGGGTGCGCATGCAACGAAGAACGGCGTGGACAGCCTGCCCTATGTGCCGCCGGGAACCGACGACCGGCGCCTGATGCGCTCGGTGGTGAGCCATTGGCGCAGTGCGCGCGGCGTGCATTCCAGCCAGCATGGCAGCACCGACTACGACCCGCTGCAGCCGCGTGCATCGCTGGCCGCCGATGCCGATGCCGGCGGCGAACAGTTGCACACCGTCGATGGTCTGATTGCCTTCGACTACCCCGGCGCGCATACCGTGCAGGCCGACGGTCGTCGCTACATGCAGGTGCGCACCGAGGCGCACAACGTGCAGCGCGCCAGCCATGCAGCCACCACCAATGCCTGCGGCCTGATGGTCGGTGCCTTGTTTCACTTGCGCGGGTTTCCGCGCGCCGAACTCAATCAGGAATATCTGGTGCTGTCGGCGCACACCACGCTGGCCGCGCCCGAACACGGCAGCGGCGAGCCGCCGTTTTCCAGCAGCGTGCAGGTGATGGAAAGCCGGCTGCCGTTCCGTAGCCTGCAACGCACCGCAACGCCGACCATTGCCGGCCTGCAGACGGCGGTGGTGACCGGCGACACCGACGAGGACATTGCGGTGGATGCGCATGGCCGCGTGCAGGTGACCTTTCACTGGGCCACTGCGGCACGCCCGCATGCCGCGCCGTCGTGCTGGGTGCGTGTGGCTTCGATGTGGGCGGGCAAGGGCTGGGGCGCAATGAGCCTGCCGCGCGTGGGGCAGGAAGTGGTGGTGAGCTTTCTGGAAGGCGACCCGGACCGCCCGTTGATCGTGGGCAGCGTCTACAACGGCGACCATGCGCCGCCGTTTTCCTTGCCCGACAACAAGACCCAAAGCGGCGTGCGCAGCCGCAGCCTGCTGGGCGGCGCTGCCGATTTCAACGAGTTGCGTTTCGACGACAAGGCCGGCGCGGAAGAACTCTACCTGCGCGCGCAGCGCGATTTGCGCGAAGAGGTGCAGCACGACCACACCAGTACCATCGACAACGATCGGGTACTGGCGGTCAAGCACGACCGTCGTGCGCGGATCGACAACAACGACAGCGTGGAGGTCGGCAAGAAGCTGCTGCTGAAAGCCGGCGAAGAGATCGAATTGGTGACCGGCAGCGCGCGGCTGGTGATGAAACACAACGGCGAGATCGTGTTGAGCGGCATCAAGATCCTGGTCGATGCCAGCTCGGAAGCCAAGATCACCTCCACGGCCATCAAGCTGTTGGCCAATGCACAGCTGCAGGCCAAATCGCCGGCCACCGAGGTGGCTGGCGATGCCACGCTCAAACTGACCTCCGGCGGCATGCTCAGCGCCGAAGCCGGTGCCTCGGCCACGCTCAAGGGCCCGCTGGTCAGCATCAAGGCCGACGCCTTGGTGCAGGTCGGCGGTGGCCTGATCATGATCGGATGAGCGCGCCCACGCTCTCGCTGGCGCAGGCCTGTGCGCAGATGCAGCTGTCTGCGCCGGCCTGCGCACAGCTTAGTACGCCGATCACGCCGCAGGCGGCGGTCAGCGCGCTGCTGGCCAGCGGTCATGGCGAAGATGCCATCAAGCTGCTCGCGCGCCTGCTGCCCAAGCGCTACGCGGTGGCCTGGCTGTGCCAATGCGTGCGCGGCGAAACCCTGGACGAGGAAGACCGCGCCGGCGCGGCACTGGCCGAGAAGTGGGTGCGCGAGCCCAGCGAGGCGCATCGTCGCGCCGCGCAGGCATTTGCGCATGCCGGCGATTATGTCTCGCTGGGCGCGTGGCTGGCTGCGGCAGTGGCCTGGTCCGGCGGCAGCCTGGCGCCGCCGCAACAGACCACGCCGGTGCCGCCGGCCGACCATCTCACGGCGCGCGCGGTGGCCGCGGCCATCACCTTGCTGGCCGCGCGTGAGCCGGCGCAGCTGGAGGCGCGGCGCAGCGGCTATGCAGCGCATGCCATGGAGTTGCTGACCAGTGTGGGGGCGCCATGAAGTTGACTAATTGTCGGAGTGGCGATCCGCGCGCGGCACATCGTGGGCGCGGCATCGGCGCCAACTGCGCGAGACGCAGCTGGTGTTCCAAAGCATGGTTGGATGCGGCACACACGCCAAGCTGCAGCACCAGAAGAAGCCTCGGTGCCGAACCGACAGCGCGGGGGCGCACGGCGATCAGCTTTTGCGACTGTGCTCCAGCGCAGGCGATGTCCGTTTGCCGCATGCACTCCACCGGCAATGACGCACGCAGCGTTTTCTGCCGACATACACCCATGCCAGTCGCACCTTCCGATCACCGTATGCAGGAGTCCATGGCGTGTCCAGTTCGCAGTTGATTCTCACCGTCAGCGGCGCGCAGGCCGCGCAGTTCGGCGCCAGCGCGCAGAAGCGCTTTGCCGGAACCGGCGGCAGCATCGGCCGCTCCGACGAAAGCGATTGGATCCTGGCCGCGCCCGGTGTCTCGCGCACGCATGCGGTGGTGCGCTTCCTCAACGGGATGTATTTCATCGAAGACCGCAGCACCAACGGCATGTCGCTCAACGGCACTGCGCTGACGCGTGCGGACCCGTCCGCGCTCAGCGATGGCGACCGCCTGCAGCTGGACAGCTTCGAGATCCAGGTGCAGGTCCAATCGCTGGCCGCAGCATCGCCGGCAACACCGGTATTCGACCCGCTGCCAGATGCGATGGACGACCGCACCCAGGTTGCGCCACCGCCGTCGACGCTGCGTGCCCCCTCCGCCACAGCGGGCTTCGATCTGCTGGAGTTCGGCACGCCGCCTGCGGCGCGGCCTGCGGTGGACGCAGTGTTGGACGATCTGCTGCTGAGCGGCGCACCCCGCGAGCTGGATCCGTTGCGCCTGCTCGACCCGTTGCCTGCGCCGGCGCGCGATGCCAGCCCCAGCGCGTGGAATCAGAGCAACGCCCGCCACGACCATTTCCGTCCGCCGGCCAGTCCCGATGCGCGTGCCACCTTGCCGGAAAACTGGGACATGACGCTTGGCGATTTTGCGCCAACCGCGCCATTGCCTGCGGTATCGCCCATGGCCGCGCCGGTGGTTTCGCCATTCACGTCGCCGGCGGCGCCGGTTGCAGCCGCAGCATCGGCGGCAACGACGGTGCCGCCGGAGCTGGATCGCATCTTCGCCATCGTGGTCGACGGCGTCATGGACGTGCTGCGTGCACGCGCGGAGATCAAGAACACCTTCCGGCTGCCGGTCACGGTGATCCAGCGCTCGGAGAACAATCCGCTCAAGTTCGCCGCCACCGCCGAAGATGCGCTGCAGAAGTTGCTCGCACCGCCAAGCGCGTCGTTTCTGTCCGGCGTGCCAGCGTTCGAAGATGCCTTCGACGATATCCGCTGCCATCAGATGGCGATGCTGGCCGGCATGCGCGCAGCCTTCGACGCCATGCTGTTCCACTTCAGCCCGGACCGCCTGGAGCAGGAAGCCGACGCCGGCGGCAAGCGCCTGAGTTTCGGTGGCAAGGGGCGTTACTGGGAGCGTTACCGCGACAACTTCGAGCAGCTACGCAGCGACCCGGACGAATGCTTCCGTCGCCTGTTCGGCGATGAGTTCGCGCGTGCCTACGAAGCGCAACTGGCGCGCCTGAAATCGGCACGGCGGCAGCCGGCGGGGCGCGGGATCTAGAACGCTTCATCCAATCGCGTGCCGTCTGCACGGGCACACCGGCGGCGTTGCCAGCGCGCTAGTCAGGCAGAGTCTTGACGAACTCGATGAAGGCGCGCAGCGCCGGCGGTGTGAGGGTGCGATTGGGGTAGTACAGGTACGGGCCCTGGAATGGCTGCCACCACGGGCGCAGGATGGGTTCAAGCGCACCTGTGTCGAACTGCGGCTGCAGCCATTGTTCGAACAGATGCAGAATGCCGCTTCCGGCGATCGCCGCCTGGATCGCCAGCTCGATCCCGCCGCCGATCTCCACCAGCAATTGCCCCTGCGGAACGATGGTGACCACTTCACCGTCGCGCTCGAACTCCCACTCTGCAATGACGCCGCTTGGGAAGCGCCCGCGGATGCAGTCGTGGGCAACGAGTTCCCGCGGGTGGGTGGGGCGTCCGCGCCGGTCCAGGTAGCCTGGCGCAGCCGCCGTTGCGATGCGTTGCACGCGCGGGCCGATCGGGATGGCCACCATGTCCTGCTGCAGCCGTTCGCCATAGCGGATGCCGGCGTCGCAGCGTGCGGCGATCACGTCGACAAAACTTTCTTCGGTCAGGATCTCCAGCGTGATGTCCGGGTACGCCGCCATAAACGCCGGCAGGATCCTCGGCAGCACCAGGCGCGCGGCACTGACCGGCACGTTCAGCCGCAGCGTGCCGGTCGGCGTATCACGAAAGGCGCTGACCACCTCCCTGGCGTTCTCCAGTTCCAGCAAGGCGGGCGCGATGCGTGCCAACAACGCATTGCCTGCATCGGTGAGCACCACGCTGCGTGTGGTGCGGTTGAACAGCCGCACGCCGAGCGATGCTTCCATGCGCTTGATCGCATCGCTATAGGTCGATGCGCTCACACCCGCGCTCTTTGCCGCTTCTCGAAACCCTCCCGCGCGCGCCACGCGCACGAAGGCCTCCATGTCTGCCAGGTGGCCGCTCATTGTTCGGCAATCCGTACGGCCCGTCCGCTTTGTACCGGATTGTCGCACAAGGGCGGCCTACGTACAGTTCCCTTGCGCCGCGGTAGCGGCCACGCAGTTGCCGCAGCGCACGTCCCGCGTTGCTTCTTGCTTCCTTAAGCCACGCAAAGATCCCGTCGCAATCTCGGCGTGTCCCAACACACGCGGCGGTTTGGCACACACACCAGAAGGATTCCCATGAACAGCGGCAAGCCCCTTGGCGGCACATTGACCCTGCCCGGCACCACCCTTGGCATCAAGCGGATGGGTTACGGAACCATGCAGTTACCCGGACCGCATGTCTGGGGACCGCCGGCCGACAAGGCATCGGCCTTGTCGGTGTTGCGCGAAGCAATCGCCCTGGGCGCCAACCACATCGACACCGCGCAGTTCTACGGACCCGATGTGTCCAACGCACTCATCCGCGAAGCACTGCATCCCTATCGCAGCGATCTGGTCATCGTGACCAAGATCGGTTTCAGCCGCGGCCCCGATGCTTCGTGGAATATCGATGTGTCGCCTGCAAGCCTGAGGCGGCAGGTGCATGAAAACCTGCAGAGCCTCGGCCTGGAGACACTGGACGTGGTCAACGTGAGGCTGGGCACGACAATGGACACCGACGAGCGTTCGATCGCCGAACCGGTCGCGTGCCTGGCCGAGCTGCAACGCGAGGGCCTCGTACGCCACATCGGCTTGAGCAACGTCACTGCGCGACAGTTCGAACAAGCGCAAACACTGGCCAGCATCGTCTGCGTTCAAAACCAGTACAACCTGGTCAAGCGTGACGATGACGCCTTCATCGAGATGCTCGCGCAACAGGGTGTGGCCTATGTTCCGTTCTTTCCGCTCGGCGGCTTTTCGCCCTTGCAGTCGGAGCTGCTGTCGGGCGTTGCCAGGCAGGTAGGCGCGACCCCGAAGCAGGTTGCACTTGCATGGCTGCTGCAGCGCTCGCCCAACATCCTGGTCATCGCGGGAACATCGTCGGTGACGCACCTGCGCGAGAACTTCGCATCCGCCGAGCTGAGCCTGTCGGCCGAGCAGGTCGCAACGCTCGATGGCATCGCTGCCGAGGCCAGTGGCGCTCAATAGGAAGGTGGGTGGCAACATGCCTATGGTCGGCCAACCCGTCTCCGCGCAATCGCCAGGCGGGTGCCTACGCACCATCCAGGCCGACCAGACGACTCGCGAGGTCTTGTTGGCCGCTCCACGATGCGCCTGCCGCATCGACACCGCAGGCCTGCTCTCACGGCCAGCGCCCCACAGCCCAACGTCTCGCCCAATGACCGCAACGTGACCGGCTGACAGCAGCGGCGCAGGCGTTGGCGCCTGTCCGACGGGGCACGGCGCCTGAGACGTTTTGACGGGTGACCACCTTGGGTGCGCCGCAGAATCGCTCCACCGACACGCATCGGCGGTGCGGCGCTTGCGTCGGCAATGACCGCCGGGCGTGCCGCGTGCAACGCAGCTCAATGCACCCGACAACGCAGCGCGCAGGCGTTCCTGCAGGCATGCCTGGCAGTCGCATGCAACGCGGTGTGGACGCCTGTGCGCTGCATCGGTGGCCGACCTTTTTCTCAGCGGGTGGATCATGCAGAACAACAAGGTCGTGTGGAGCGAAGGGCTGTTCCTGCGCCCGCAGCATCTGCAGCAGCAGGAACGCTACCTGGAGCGCTACGTCGACCTGCGTGCGGCGCGGTTGCGGCCGCATGCCTGGGGCATGAGCGAGCTGGAATGGGAGACCGATCTGCTGGCAGTCGGCAAGCTGGGCCTGCGTCGTGCACGTGGCGTGTTCGCCGATGGCACGCCCTTCGCCATGCCGGGCGACGACCCGCTGCCGGTGGCGCTGGAGGTCGAGCCCACTTGCCGCGACCAGATCGTCTATCTCACCGTGCCGCTGCGGGTGCCGGCGCAACCCGAACTGGGGCGCCCGGAATCGCCGGCCGATCAGCTGTTTCGCTACCGCGTGCGCGAGACCGAGAGCAACGACGCCTCCGGTAGCACCAGCGAAGCGGTGTTGATGGAAGTCGGCGGGTTGAGCACGCGGTTGCTGCCGCACTCGCAGCCGTTGGAAGGGCTGGACCGCATCGCGGTGGCGCGCATCATCGAGACGCGCGCCGACCGCCAGGTGGTGCTGGACCCGCATTTCATTCCCAGCGCGATGGTGTGCCAGGCGGCGCCGCGCTTGACCACGTTTCTCACCGAATTGCTCGGCCTGTTGCATCAGCGCGGTGAAGCGCTGGCATCGCGCGTGACGCTGACCGATCGCGGCGGTGCTGCCGATATCGCAGACTTTCTGCTGCTGCAGCTGGTCAACCGTTGGCAGCCGCAGATGGCGCATTGGGCCGCCGCGCCATTGGCGCATCCGGAAGAGCTGTTCCGTGCCCTGGTGGCGCTGGCCGGCGAATTGAGCACGTTCACCGCTGCCGGCAAGCGCCCCCCTGCATGGCCCTCCTATCGGCACGAATCGCAGCAGGACAGTTTCGAGCCGGTGATCGGCGCCCTGCGCAGCAGCCTGAGCGCAGTGCTGGAACAGACCGCCACGCCGCTGCCGATCCAGGCGCGCAAGTTCGGCGTGTGGGTGGCGATGGTGCCGGACCCGGGCCTGCTCGACAGCGCAGCGTTCGTGCTCGCGGCCAAGGCCGACATGCCCAGCGAAGAGTTGCGCCGGCAATTGCCCGCGCACGCCAAGATCGGGCCGGTGGAGCAGATTCGCGATCTGGTCAATCTGCAGTTGCCCGGCATCGTGGCCACGCCCATGCCGGTGGCGCCGCGACAGATTCCGTATCACGCCGGCTATCTGTATTTCGAATTCGACAAGAGCGCAGCGTTGTGGCGAACGCTGAAGACCTCCGGCGGTATCGCATTCCACTTCGGCAGCGAATTCGCCGGGCTGGACCTGCAACTGTGGGCGATCCGGAGCTGAGCATGAGCCGACCTGTTGCCGATCTGGCGCCTGCCTACGCCGCACCGCTGCCGGCCGCCGAGGGCAGCGGCGTGCCCAGCGAAGATACCGACATCAGCGAACTGCTGGGCCGCAGCGTCAACCCGTTGGTGCAGGCGGCCACGCCGCTGCTGCTGTTGGCGGTGCAGTTGCGCCACAGCGCGCAATCGCCCGATGTGGCCCGCCTGCGCGAGCAGGTGATGGCGCAGGTGCGCCGCTTCGAACAACGTGCACGCGATGGCGGCGCGCCAGTGGAGGCGGTCACCGCCGCGCGCTACGTGCTGTGCGCGCTGCTGGACGAAGCGGTGCTCAATGCGCCGTGGGGCGAGCGCAGCGGCTGGTCGCAGAAGACCTTGCTGGTGACTTTCCACAGCGAATCGTACGGCGGCGCCAAGTTCTTCCAGATCCTGGAGCGCTTGTGCGCCGATGTGCCACGGCATCTGGACTTGATCGAGCTGATGTACCTGTGCCTGGCGCTGGGGTTCGTCGGCCGCTACCAGATCGAGTCCGGCGGCATGGTGACGCTGGCGGCCATCCAGGACGATGTCTATCGCCGCATCCGTGCGGCGCGCGGCCCGGCGCCGGACAGCCTGGCCCCGCGTTGGCGCGGGGTGGAAGACCGCCGCCGGCTGGGCCGCTATCTGCCGGTGTGGGCGGCTGCGTTGCTGGGGGTGAGCGTGGTGGTGGTGGCGTTCGTGTGGTTGCAGGCGCGTTTGAACAGCCTGTCCGCACCGATCAGTGCGCAGGCTGCCCAATGGGGCATTGCGCCGGCCACGCCGCCGGACGCTGCGCCCGTGCCGCCGCCGGTGCGGCTCAAGCAGTTGCTCTCCGCGCAGGAACGCGCCGGCCTGCTGCGCGTGGACGAACAGGCCGACGGGCAGACGCGCGTGCGCCTGAGCAGCGCGGCGATGTTCGCCTCCGGCGGGGTGGAGGTGGAGCCGCAGCAGCGCGGCTTGATCGCGCAGATTGCAGCGGCCATCGAGCAATTGCCAGGGCGGGTGATCGTGGTCGGGCACACCGATGACGTGCCGGTGCGCTCGCTGCGCTTCCAGGACAACTACGCCTTGTCGGCCGCACGTGCGCAGGCGCTTGCGAAGGTGTTGCAGGCGCAGCTGAGTACGCCGGGGCGGGTGGACGCCATCGGCGCTGGCGATTCGCAACCGATCGCACGGCCAGTGCAATTGCCGGCCAACCGCGCGCGCAATCGCCGCGTGGAGATCCTGTTCCAGCCTGGGGAATGACGATGAAGACGCTGTTGTCCAAGCTGAGCGCAACGGTAGTGGTTGGCCTGCTGGCGCTGTGCCTGCTGTCGGTGCTGCTGTGGGTGGGTGGGCCGTATGTGGCGCTGGCCGGCTGGAGCCCGCTGAGCAGCGTGGCGGCGCGGCTGCTGGCGATCGTGTTGCTGGTGGTGGCGTGGGTGGGCGTGCTGGCGCTGCGCCGCTGGCGCACGCAGGCACGTGCGGCGACCTTGTCCAGCGCGCTGGCGGCGCCGGGTCGCGACGACGACCGTGAGCTGCGCAGCGGGCAGGAACGCGCGCAGCTGCAGGCGCGCTTCCAGCAGGCGATCCAGTTGCTACGCAAGCGGCGCGGCGGCGCCGATCTGTACACGCTGCCGTGGTATGCGCTGATCGGCCCGCCCGGTTCGGGCAAGAGCACCTTGCTGCAGCATTCGGGCCTGCAGTTTCCGCTGGCTGCGCGCATGGGCGATGCGGCGTTGCGCGGCGTCGGCGGCACCCGCGATTGCGAATGGTGGTTCACCGACGAAGCGGTGTTGCTGGACACCGCCGGGCGCTATACCACGCAGGATTCGGACCAGGCGGTGGATGCCGGCGCGTGGCGCGATTTCCTGCGCCTGCTGCGACGCTATCGCCCGCGCCGTCCGCTCAACGGCGTGTTGGTGACGATGAGCATGTCGGACCTGTTGCTGCTCGACGATGCCGAGCGCGACACCCACATGCAGGCGATCCGCCGCCGCCTGGACGAACTGGCCGAGCAGTTGCAGGCCAGCGTGCCGGTGTATCTGATCTTCACCAAGTGCGATCTGATCGGCGGCTTTGGCGAGTTCTTCGACGATCTGACGCCGGCGCAGCGCAACCAGGTGTGGGGCATGACGTTTGCGCTGGCGCAGACCCTGGACGGGCAGGCGGCGCGCAGGTTCGCCGACGAGTTCGGCGTGCTGCAGCAGCAGCTGAGCGCTCGCCTGTTCGAACGCCTGCACCTGGAACGCGACCGTCTGCGGCGTGCGGCAATCCTGTCGTTTCCGCAACAGGTTGCCGCACTCGGCGAGCGTGCGCGGCAATTCGTCGAGGGCACCTTCGCCGGCAATGCGTATGGCCCGGCACCGTTGCTGCGCGGGGTGTACTTCACCTCCGGCACGCAGGACGGCACGCCGATCGACCGCATGATGGGCGCGGTGGCGCGCACCTTCGGCCTGGAAGAAGCGCGCGTGCAGGCGCCAGGCGCGCAACGGCGCACCTTTTTCGTCGAGCGGCTGCTGCGCGAGGTGGTGCTGCGCGAATCCGGCCTGGCCAATACCCCGCCCACCCGGCAGCGCCGCAGGGCGTGGTTGCAGGCCGCCGCGTACGCGGGTGTGGCGCTGCTGACCGGCGCAGTGCTGGCCGGGTTGGGGCTCAGCTACGTGGGCAACCGTGCGTACCTGCATCAGGTACGCGCTGCGCTGGACGCGCGGCCGGCATTGCCCGATCCCAATGCCGCCACCGGCATGCCCGAGTACGTCGCGCGCACCCTGCAGCAAGCCGATGCGACGCAGGCGGTGGTGAAGGTGGCGCAGCAGTATCACGCCGGCGCGCCGTGGTCGTTGCGCATGGGGTTGTTCCAGGGCCAGGCGGTGGGCGAGCAAGTGCAGGCCGGCTACCTGCGTCAGCTCAACGCCACCTTGTTGCCGGCCTTGGCGGTGCGCCTGCGCACCGGTCTGGTCGATAACGCACAGGCACCGCAGGCGCTGTACTACACGCTCAAGGGCTATCTGATGCTGGGCCAGCCGCAGCATCTGGACCCGGCGCAACTCAGCGCGCTGGCCGCCATCGAAGCGGCAAAATTGTTCCCGCGCGAGCCGGCATTGCAGCAGGCGCTGGGTGCGCATCTGCAGGCCGTGCTCGATTCGCCCACGCGCGTGCGTGCGCTGTCGCTGGACAACCAGCGCATCGCCCAGGCGCGCGCCAGCCTGCGCGCCGCCGACCTATCGACACTGATCTACGGCAACCTGTTGCTGACCCCGCCGGACGGCACGCCGTTGCGGCTGGATAAAGCGCTGGGCCTGCTGGCCGACACCTTCGTGCGGCGCAGTGGCACGGCGTTGTCCACCCCGGTGCCGGCGCTGTACACCCAGCCGGTATTCGCCGCGTTGCAACGCGATGGCATCGGCCAGGCGGTGGAACGCTTCGGCCGCGACGATTGGGTCTTCGGCGGTGCGGCGCTGGATGCGTCCGCCAAGGCCACGCTGGTGCGCGAAGTGGGGCAGCGCTACACGGCCGATTACATCCGTTACTGGGATGCGTTGCTGGCCGATCTGCAACTGCGCCCGTCGGCCGATCTGGCCGGTGCCAGCGCCACGGCCGCCAAGCTGGCCGGGCCCAGTTCGCCGCTGCGGCTGCTGCTGGGCGTGGTCGGCGAGCACACCCAGGCAATGGACCGCGCACCACCGGTAGACCCCGCGCAGCGCGCGTTGGCGGCTGCCGCCAACTCGGCAGGCACCAAGGCGACTGCCGCCGCGGCCAAACTCCCCGGCGGGGCGGCGATGAGCGCCGCGCTGGCCACGCCCGCCGAGGGTGGCGCAGCTGCAGCGCCGGCACCGGGTGCGGCGATCAGCGAGCATTTTCTGGCGCTCAACGCCTTGGCCGCAGGCGCGCCTGGCAGCACGCCGCTGGACCATCTGCTGAGCGTGCTCGATCAGCTCGGCAAGCAATTGCTAGTGATTTCCCAGGGCGGCGGCGATGCCGCGGCGGCCAACGCGCAACTGGCATTGGCCCGGCAGGAAATGGCGCAACTGCCGCCGCCGGTGACCGACTGGCTGCAGAGCCTGGCCGGCAGCAGCGCCACCTTGATGACCCAGGGCGCACGCGCCGCGCTGGATGCGCAGGTCAGGCAATCGGTGGGCGAGGTGTGCACGGATTTCGTGCGCGGCCGCTACCCGTTCGATCCGCAGGCGCAGGTGGAGATCCCGCTGCAGAATTTCGGCGAGTTGTTCGGTAGCGGCGGGCGTCTGGATGCGCTGTATACCGGCACCGTCAAACCGCTGCTGGACACCCAGTCCCCGCAATGGCGCTGGAAGGATGGCCCGGACGCGGTCATCGGCGCGCCCGGTCTGCCGGTGCAACTGCAACTGGCGCAGCGGATCCGGCAGAAATATTTTCGCGGCGGGCCCACGCCGCAGATCGGCTTTACCGTGCTGGCGCCCACGCTGGGCGAAGGCGTGACCCGGCTGACGCTGGATATCGAAGGCCAGCGCTACGACTACCAGCCCGGCGCGGCGCAAAGCATGCCGATGATCTGGCCCGGGCCGGTGCCGGGGCATGTGTCCATCGCCGCCTTCGGCGCCGATGGCGTGGCGCTGGGTACGCTGGACTACCAGGGCGATTGGGCGCTGTTCCGCGCGCTGCAGGCCGGGCACCTGGAAAACCCGTCGGACCTGCGCTTTGTCGCCCGCTTCGCGCTTGGCGGCCACGACGTGCAGGTGCCGCTGCGTGCCGGCAACCTGCGCCACCCGTTTCTGGACAGCGACGTCCAGCACTTCGCGTGCGGCCGATGAGCATGCCGGCGCACGAACCACTCGGTTTCCACGGCAAGTTGCCCGGCGTGGGCGACTTCGTGCAGCGGCGCCTGCCGGCCAGCTTCGTGCAGCCGTGGGACCTGCAGTTCGCCAACTGCCTGGACACGGCGCGCCAGCAACTCGGGCAGCACTGGCCTGGCGCGTATCGCAACAGCGGCCTGCGCGCGTTTGCGTTGGGGCCGGGCGTGTGCGGAGCGCAGGCCTGGGCCGGCCTGCTCGGCCCGGGCGAAGACCGCGTAGGGCGCTGTTTTCCGTTGACCGTGGCAATGCCGTTGCCGCACCTGTGCCTGCCGTCGGCGGCATGGTTCGGCGCGGTGGCTGCGTGCCTGGGCCGCAGCTTGCGCGCACGCGCCGATGCGGCCGGATTCGATGCCGCGCTGCGCGCGCTCGGCGTGCCGGCCGCGCCTTCCAGCACGCATGTACCGGCGCCCGGCCAATCGCTGTGGTGGCGGTTGGGCGCGGCCGCGCAATCGATCGACGGGCTGCCCGCCGCCCAGATGTATCTGGAGTGGTTGCTGGCCGAGCAGGACATCACCGAGGTGACCCGATGAGCGCGCCCTACCAATCGGCCGGGCACACCGAGACCGGCAAGGTGCGCCGGCTCAACGAAGATGCCTTGCTGCTGCGCGAAGACGCCGGCCTCTGGGTGGTGGCCGATGGCCTGGGTGGCCACAGCGCCGGCGATTACGCCAGCCAGCTGCTGGTGCAGCGGCTGAGCGCATTGGTGCGCCCGGCCGACCTGTGCGATTTCCTGGATGCCATCGACGACACCCTGGCGCAGATCAATCGCGAGCTGCTGCAGGTTGCGCGCGAGCGCCGCGTGGACATGATCGCCACCACCGTGGTGGTGCTGGTGCACGACCCGGATTTCATGCTGTGCGGCTGGGTCGGCGACAGCCGCATCTACGCGCAGCATGGCGGCCCGCTGCGCCAGCTCACCCGCGACCACGTGCACGGCGTGCGCGAGGATGTCACCCAGTTCGGCAGCGCACACGCCAGCGCCGCGGCGGCCGGCGTGCTCACGCGCGCGGTGGGTGCGCAAGAGCCGCTGTTCGTCGATTGGGTGCTGACGCCGAGCCTGCCGGGCACGCAGTTTCTGCTGTGCAGCGACGGCATCAACAAGGAAATCCCGGACCCGGAGCTGGATGCCGAATGCCATCGCTTCGGCGATCCACGCGCGCTGCTGGCGCGTCTGTTCGAATTGGCGATGGGGAGGGCGGCACGCGACAACGTCACCGCCGTCGTCGTCCGCCTGCAGGAGTGAGTGCATGCACGAAGACACCGCCACCGTGACCGAACTGGTCACCGCCATGCGCCGCGGCGCGCTCGACCTCAATGCCGTTCTGGCCGCGCTGGGCAAGCGCGCCGCGGTACCGGAGGCCGAATACCGTGCCGGGGTGGAAACGCTGTGGACGCTGCAACGCCAGCACCTGCTCGACGATGCCACCGTGACCACGCTGATGAGCCGGCTGGATGCGTTGCGCGATCGTGCGATTGCGCCTGCGCCTGCGCCAACGCAGCAGCCAACACCCACGCCAACGATGGTCGACGACGATGCCACCGTGGTGATGCCACGACCCGGCCCGGCGCGCGTGGTCGAAGACGACATCACCCGCGTGCAACCGGCGCAGCCCCTGCCCGGCGATGCGCCCAGCCTCACCAGCCTGGGGCTGGGCACGCCCACCCACCTCGGCACGCAGACCGGCACCGGCACCGGCACGGCCGGTACCGCCAGTCTGTCCAGCTGGCAGCACCTGGCCGAAGCCGCCGGTGGCGATCATGCCGGTGTCGGCAGCCTGCTCAAGGGCCGCTTCCAGCTCGAACGCGAACTCGGCCGCGGCGGCATGGGGGTGGTGTATCTGGCCCGCGACGAACGCAAGGTGGAAGCACGCGACCGCGACCCGTGGCTGGCGGTCAAAGTGCTCAGCGACGAGTTCCGCCGCCATCCCGACGCACTGGTCGCCCTGCAGCGCGAAGCGCGCCGCTCGCAGAAGCTGGCCCACGACAACATCGTGCGCGTGTACGACTTCGACAAGGATCGCACCCTGGTCTTCATGACCATGGAATACATCGACG
Organism: Xanthomonas sp. NCPPB 3583; assembly: GCF_041475715.2. Classification (NCBI taxonomy): domain Bacteria; kingdom Pseudomonadati; phylum Pseudomonadota; class Gammaproteobacteria; order Lysobacterales; family Lysobacteraceae; genus Xanthomonas; species Xanthomonas sp. NCPPB 3583. Next base: position 4,651,167 of record NZ_CM191263.1, on the reverse strand, counting down.
GTTGCGACCTGAAAACGCTGATCCGCGAGCAGGCCTACAATGGCATGCCGCTCAAGCAGGCCTGGCCGCTGATCGAGGGCATGGGCCGGGCCCTGATGCGCGCGCACGCGGCCGGCATCGTGCATTCGGATTTCAAGCCCGGCAACGTCATGGTCACCCGCGATGGCGTGGCCAAGGTGTTCGATTTCGGCATCGCACGCGCCGGCAAGCATGCGGCCGATGTCGCCGGCGAACAGACCGTGTTCGATGCGGCCACCCTGGGTGCATTGACACCGGCCTATGCCAGCCTGGAAATGATCCGCGGACAGGCGCCCACCCCGGCCGACGATCTGTACGCGCTGGGATGCGTGTGTTTCGAATTGCTGACCGGCAAGCACCCATTCGACAAACTCAGTGCCGAAGTGGCGCTACGCGAAGGCCGCCGCCCGCCGCCGGTGCCGGGCCTGACCCGTCGCCAGTGCGCCACGTTGTGCGCGGCCGTGGCATTCCCGGCTGCGCAGCGGCTCACGCGCGTGGACCAACTGCTCGACGGCCTGCGCCAGGTGCCGCTGCGCGAGCGCGCGCTGCCGTTGATCGGCTATGGCGCCACCGCGCTCGCGCTGGTCGGCGTGGGCGGGTGGGGCGCATCGCGTTATCTGCATCAGCGCCATCTGGATGAGGTCATCGCACGCTTCGGTGCGCAGGACCCGCAGCAGTACCGCAACGAAACCCAGGTCATGCAGGCGCTGTCCAGCCTGAGCGCAGACGACCGCCGGCGCGTGCTGATGGACCGCAGCGACCTCATCGAAGATTTCCTGCTGCGTCGCCTGGACGCGCTGTGGAATCCGGCTAACGGCCGCGACGATTACCGCGGCGCGTTGCAGGTGTTCGCCTTGCGCGACCGGTTGCGGCTGTATTCGCCCGCGCTGGATGCGCGTCGCCAGGCCATCGAGCGCGAAAAGAACCAACGCCTCAACGCGCTCGACACCACGCTCAATCGCCAGCTCGATGCCGGGCTGTTGTTCCGCACCCGGCCCGACAACGCACTGGCCACGCTCGACCAGGTGCGCCGCATCGATCCGGGCAGCAGCCTGCTGCGCCATTCCGCACTGGAAGTACGCCTGGACGCGGCCATCGCGCAGGCGGTGGCGGCCGGGCAACTCACCACCGCGCGGACCGAAGTAGAACAGGCGCGCGCAGCGTTTCCGGACTCGTTGCGCCTGCAGTTGCGCAGCGCCGAGGTCGGCGTGGCCGAGCAGCAAGCCAAACGCACGCCGGTTACCGCCGCGCCGCGCGATGCCGACAGCGCGCGCAAGGCACTGGCTGCCGATCTGGCCAACCCCAGCACCGACCCGGCCTGGCGCGCGCGTATCGACGCCGCACTGGCCGCACTGCCGGCGGCCGAGCGCAGCAGCCAGGGCAGCGCGCTGGCCGAGGCCATCAGCACGGCGGTTGCCGCACAAAGCGACCCCGCACAGCTGGCTAGCGCGCAGGCGCTGGTGGATGTCGGCCTGCGCGTGGCCCCGCAATCGGCCAGCCTGCTGGCCCAGCGCACACGCCTGCAGACGCTGGAGCACCAGCTCGAACAAGCGTTGGCGCGCGAAAGCGCCGAGTCCGAACTGGCCGCGCGGATCGAGTCGCTGCGCCGCGCCGCCGCCGCCAACGATCTGGGCAAGACCCGCGATGCGCTGGCGCGCATCCGCACCCTGCAACCGGACCATCCGTTGTTGCGTAGCGAAGGCCCGCAACTGCTCTCGCAGGTGTATCGCAACACCGCCGGCGATGCGTTCGCACACGGGCGATACGCCCAGGCGGCCGACCTGCTGAGGCAAGGGCTGCAGACACTCGGCCAGCGCGACGAACTGCGCAGCGCGCAAACCCGTTATGCGGTGGCCGCCGCAGTGATGACCGCGGGCACGCTGGCGCCCGGCGAACGCCAGCAACTTGCCGGGCGCCTGCAAACGCTCTATCGCACCGACGCCACCGCGCTGGCGCAATTGGAGGCGCAGATGAAGGCGGCCGGCCAATTGCCGGAAGGCTCGTTGTCGGCCCGTCTGCAACGCGCGCCCGCCGCCGATGCGCCGGCCGACGCCAGCGTGTCGCCGGGCGGCGCCACCGAGACAGCTGCGCCGGCCGCCGGCGCAAGACCGGCGCGCGGCAAATCCGCTGCCAAGCCCGCCGCCACCCCAACGACTGCGCGCGACCCCGCCGCTGCGGCATTGCCCGCCAACGCGGACGATACCGACAGCCTGCCGCCGGTGCCTACCGGCCCGGATCCCTGCGCCGGCCTGGCCGGGCGTGCTGCGGCGTGCTTCGACACACTCGGGCAGACCCGCGGGCCGATGCTGGTGGTGATCCCGGCCATCGCCGGCGGCAAGCCGTACGCGTTGTCGCGCGGCGAAGTGGCGGTGGCCGATTTCAACCTGTTCTGCCAGGCCACCGGCCGCTGTACCGCCCAGGCCGCCGCCACCCCGGAGCTGGCGCGCGCGCCGGTGCGCAATATCAGCCTGACCCTGGCGCGCGCCTATCTGCGCTGGCTCACCATCGGCAGTGGCGGCTGGCGGTACCGGCTGCCCAGCGATGCCGAGTGGCTGCATGCCGCGCAGGCGGCCAGCAACTGGCGGCAGGCCGAAGACAGCAATTGCGTGCCGCCCAACGCCAGTGCCGGCGATGCCGCGCGCGCACCGGTGTCGGCACGCGGGCGCGATGCCAATCCCTGGGGCCTGATCAATCTCACCGGCAATGTCTGGGAATGGGTATCGACCGGAACAGGCGTGCAGGCGCGCGGCGGAAGTTTTTCCAGCTACTGGTCCGATTGCACGGTGCAGGCCAGCCGTGCCGACAACGGCTCGGCGCAACCGGACGTGGGCCTGCGCGTGCTGCGGGAGCTGCCGTGAGCGCCGCCCCGCCGTCGCCCACCGCTGCCGCTGCGCACCCGGCCAATGCGCAGCTGCAGGCGCTGGCGTTGGCGCATCAGCAGGGCCAACTCGACCGCGAGCAATACCGCGCACGCCGTCGGCGCGTACTGGACGCCGCCCGCCAGACCCAGGGGGTGACCCTGCGCAACGCCTTGCCGAGTTCGCCTGATGCCCGGCCGGGCCCGCTGTCGGGGCATCCGGTCGCACGCAAACTGCGCAGTCAGGTGGCAGCGGTCTTCATAATCGTGATGCTCATCGCAATAATCTTGCTAACATTGCATAAATGTACGTCGGGGTTTGATCGACGTTCAGCAAGGGGCGAGGTCAGACACGCCGATCGCCGTGCAGTCGCCGCCGTGGCGCCTGCGTGTGCAGCGGGACACGTCGGCCATGCGCAACACCGGATGGTCTCAGGGGAAATGGACGTATGCGTATGACGTGTCTGGCCGCGGCGGTGTCCGCGTGCCTACTGCTGGCCGCACCTGGGTGGGCGCAGTCGCCGACCGATGCCACGGCTGCTGCGCAGTCGGCAGCGGCGGTGCCGGCCATGAGGGACCGGACCGAGGCGGTCACCGTGCAGGTGCGCGGCTTTCGCGTGCGCGATGTGGGCCACTACCCGGAAGCCGGCATCGACCCGGCCCGCATGCAGGCCGTGGCCGACGCTGCCTTCGCCGAGCTGGCCCAGGGCCAGCCGGTGGTGGCATTGCGCTTCGATCAATTGCAGGCAGTCGCCGATGCGGTCACCCGCGCCTACCGGCAGGCCGGCTTCATCGTCAGCACGGCCTATCTGCCGGCGCAGACGCCAGGGCCCGACCAACTGATCGAAATCCGCGTGCTGGAAGGGCGCATCGGCCAGATCAGCGTGCAGGGCGCCGCACGCTACCGCGGCAATGCGTTGTCGGCGCCGCTGCGCCAGCTGCAGGGCCGCCCGCTACGCAAGCAGGACGTGGACACCGCGCTGTTGTATGCGCGCGATCTGCCGGGCGTGTCGGTGTCGTCGGTGCTGCAGCCAGGCCAGAAGGAAGGCGAGACCGACGTGGTGCTGGTCGCCAGCGAGGCCGCCCGCCCGTACGTGATCACCCTGGGCGGCAACAACTACGGCACCGAGCTGACCGGCCGTTATCGCGCCCAGGCCGGCATCACCTGGAATAGCCCGCTTGGCCTGGGCGATGTGTTCGCCGCCAACTACGCCTATTCGCTGGCGCCGCGGCAGAGCCAGATCGGCGCGCTGTCCTATGGCCTGCCGATCGGCAGCGTGTCCGGCCTGAGCGCGGTGATCGGCGCCAGCCGCAGCGAACTGGAAGTGCGCAACGGCGTGTTCGCCCGGCTTGGCCTGAAGGGGCCGACCTCCATCGTCTACACCGGCGCCGACTGGAAATTCATCAACACCGAAACGCTGCAGCTGCAGGGCTCGGCGCGCTATCTGCGCGAGCAATCCAAGCTCAGCGCGCTGGGCATGCAGTTGTCCGACCAGCAGTTCGATGTCGCCGAACTGGGTCTGTCGTTGCGGCGCACCGACCTGCGCTGGCGCGGTGTGGATCTGCTGCAGGGGAGCGTGCGGCAATCCTTGCGCGACCGCTCGGCGCCGGTGGACCAGATCAGCCCCGGTCGCGACAGCTATTTCACCATCGCGCGGCTGGCCTACACGCGCCTGCAATACCTCACCCGCACGCAGCGGCTGTACTTCAAGTTCAACGGCCAATACAGCGACGACACGCTGACCCCGATGGAGCAGTTCGCTGTCGGTGGGCCCGACAGCGTGCGCGCCTATCCGGTCTCCGATGCATTGGGCGACCGCGGGTATTACACCGCGCTCGAATACCACATCGATGCCCCCGGTTTTGCCGATGCCGCATCGCCGTTCAATGGCCGGCCCTGGCGCGAGCTGCTGGAGCTGGATGTCTTCGCCGACCACGCCCGCGTGTTCGCCGCCAATGGCCGCCTGGCGCCGGCCAGTTTCGATGCCGCCGGCGTGGGCCTGACCTTCCGCTTGCCGCAGTACGCCAATTTCGAGTGGCGCATCAGCGCCGCGCTTCCGACCGGTGCGCGCGACGCCTCCGACGGACGCGACGACGCCCGCATCTACACGCGTTTCGGCTTCACTTTCTGAGGGATCTGCGCATGCACGCCACCATCCATACCGCGACCTCGCCGCGCACGCTCCCGTTGCGTCACTGCCCGCTGGCCGTTGCGCTGGCAGCTGCCCTGATGGCCATGCCGGTCAGCGGCCTGGCCCAGGTGGCGGCCAACCAGCTGCCGACCGGCGGCAGCATCGCCGGCGGCACCGGCACCATCAATGCCGTCAACGGCAGCAGCCGGACCGTCGACCAGACCTCCTCGCGCATGGCGCTGACCTGGTCGGCGTTCGACATCGGCTCGTCGGCGACGATGATCTTCAACCAGCCCAGCGCCAGTTCGGTGGTGCTCAACCTGGTGCAGAGCGGCAACCCGACGCAGATCTACGGCAACATCAACGCCAACGGGCAGGTGTTCCTGCTCAACAGCAACGGCGTATTGATCGGCAACACCGCCAACATCAATGTCGGCGGCCTGGTGGTCAGTACGCTGGGCACCACCGTGTCCAAGTTCATGAGCGGCGACTACAGCCTGGATGCCGGCGGCACGACCGTGGCGCAGGTCATCAACAGCGGCACCATCAACGCCGCTGCCGGGTCGGCCGTGCTGATCGGCGGCCGGGCGTCCAACAGCGGCACCATCACCGCCACCGCCGGCAACATCACGCTCGCCGGTGCCGACGCAGCCACGCTGACGTTCGAAAGCGGCGGCTTCGGCGTGCTGATCGACAAGCCGCTGCAGCTGAGTCTGGCGACCGAAGCGGTGGACAATTCCGGCACCCTGAGCGCGCCAGGCGGCGCGATCCAGCTGCAGGCGCGCGCGGCGCAAGGCATCTTCGATCGACTCATCAACAACAGCGGCACCATTCGTGCGGCGTCGCTGTCCAATGGCCCCGACGGCAGCGTGTCGCTCATCGCCTCCGGCGGTGGCAGCTTCGACGTCGCCGGCGGCGGCAGCATCGATGCCGGCACCGGGGCGATCACCCTGAGCACCGGTCGCGGCGTGCAACAGACCGGCATCTACACCGCCGGCAGCCTGGGTGGCTTTATCGGTGGCAGTGCCACCTTCAGCGGCGCCAACAAGATCAGCGGCCTCGGCAACCTGGATGTAGGCGGCAACCTCAGCCTGACCAACACGGTCGCGTTGTCACAATCCGGTGCGCTGGCGGTGACGGGCACCAGCCAATTCCTGCAGTCCGGCAGTGCGCTTTCGCTGACCAACGGCGGCAACACCTTCGGTGGCCTGTTCAGCGCCAGCGGCAACGGCATTGCCGTGAGCGCGGCAGGCAATCTCTCGATCGGCACGTTGAACCTCGACAGCAACAGTGCGCTGTCGTTGAGTGCCACCGGCGCATTGACCTTGCCGACAACGGCGATCAACACCGGCAGCGCCAACCTCACCCTGTCCAGCGGCGGCAGCCTCAGCACGCGCGCCACGCTGACCGGGACGAACGTGGACCTCACCGGTCGTGGCGGCATCGCGCTGGCGCATGACGTCACGGCAAGCGGCACGCTGAAGTTGACCGCCACCAACAACGCGATCACCCAGACCGCCGGCAGCGTGGCCACCACCGGCACCAGCACCATCAATGCCGGAACCGGTGCCATCACGCTGGACGGCGCAGGCAACGACTTCCAGGGCGTGGTGGCGCTGACCGGCGGCAACACGCGCATCAGCGACAGCGGCGCGCTGACACTGGGTGCGGTGAACGTCAACGATCTCACCGCCATCAGCAACGGCGCGTTGACCCTGGGCAGCGGCCGGGTGGGCGGTGCCTTGCTCGCCACCAGCAACAACGGCGCGATCACCCAGTCGGCCGGTAACTTCCTGACCATCGTCGGCACCAGCAACCTCACTGCCGGCACCGGTGCGATCACCCTGAACAACAGCGGCAACGCCTTTGGCGATCTGGTCAGCGCCACCGGTCGCGGTATCTCGTTGAACGCTGCCGGCAATCTGGCCATCGGCACCCTGAATCTTGGCAACAACAGCGCGCTGTCGCTGCGTGCCAGCGGTGCATTGACCTTGCCGGCAACGGCGATCAACACCGGCAGCGCCAACCTCACCCTGTCCAGCGGCGGCAGCCTCACCACGCGCGCCGCGTTGGCCGGCACGAACGTGGACCTCACCGGCACTGCCGGCATGACTCTGGGGCATGACGTCACCGCAAGCGGCACGCTGGCACTGACCACCACCAACAGCGCGATCACCCAGACCGCCGGCAGCGTGACCGCCACCGGCACCAGCACCGTCAATGCCGGAACCGGCGCCATCGAACTGGATGAAGCGACCAACGATTTCCAGGGCGTGGTGACGCTGACCGGCGGCGACACGCGCATCGCCGACACTGGCGCGCTGACGCTGGGTGCGCTGAATACCGGCAGCCTCACCGCCACCGGCAATGGTGCGTTGAACCTGGGCAGCGGCAGCGTCCGCGGCACCCTGGATGCAACCAGTGGCAATGGCGCCATCAGCCAGAGCGCCGGACTGATCGTCGATGGCAGCGCCACCCTCAACGCCGGCAACGGCGCCATCGCGCTGACCGACGGCAGCAACGATTTCCGCAGCGGCGTCAGCCTCACCGGTACCGGCATCAGCGTGGTCGATCGCGACGATCTAAGCGTCGCCTCGATCAGCAACGGCACCAATGGCGCCATCGCCCTGACAGCCGGCGGCGCGCTCACGCTGCCCACGCAGAATCTTTCCACCGGCACCGGCGCGCTCAGCCTGATCGCCAATGGCGGTGCCTTGAGTACGCTCGGCACCTTGAGCGGCGGCAACGTCAGCCTGAGCGCGCGCGATGGCGTGGCGCTCAATCACACCGTCACCGCCGGCGGCATCCTGGGCCTGACTGCCACCAACGCCGCAATCACTCAGAACGCGGGCGTGCTCGACGTTGGCGGGCTGGCCACCGTCAATGCCGGCAACGGCGCCATTTCGCTCACAGGCGATAACGACTTCAGGAACGGCCTTGCACTGACCGGGCGCAATATCGCGGTAGTCGATGCGAACGATCTCAGCGTGGTCTCGCTCAACAACGGTGGCGCCGGCGCCATCGCACTCACGGCAGGCAACTCGCTCACGCTGCCTGCCAGCGGATTGACCAGCACCGACAACCTGACGCTGCGCGCAGACAGCGGCACCCTCACATTGGGCGGCAATCTGGTCGGCAATGCGGTGTCACTGTTCAGCGCCAACGCACTCACGCTGGCGACCAGCATCGACAGCAGCACCTTGTCGGTGTCCACCAACAACGGCGCGATCAACCAGACCGCAGGCGCGTTGCGTATCGGTTCGACCTCCAGCTTCAACGCCGGCACCGGTGCGCTGGCACTGGGCAGCGCGGGCAATCACTTCGGCGGCGCGGTGAGCCTGACCGGCAACGGCGTGTCGATCAGCGACAGCGGCGCGCTGACGCTGGGCACGCTCAACACCGGCAACCTTACTGCCACCAGCAACGGCGGATTGAACCTGGGCAGTGGCCGCGTTGCCGGCACCCTGGCTGCGAGCAGCGGCAATGGCGCCATCGGCCAGGCCGGCGGGCTGATCGTCGATGGCAGCGCCACCCTCAACGCCGGCAGCGGCGCCATTGCGCTGACCGACGGCAGCAACGATTTCCGCAGCGGTATCAGCCTGGCCGGTACCGGCATCAGCGTGGTCGATCGTGACGATCTGCGCATCTCCTCGATCAGCAACGGCACCAATGGCGCCATCGCCCTGACAGCCGGCGGCGCGCTCACGCTGCCCACGCAAAACCTCAGCACCGGCACCGGCGCGCTCAGCCTGATCGCCAATGGCGGCGTAGTGAGCACGAACGGCAGCTTGAATGGCGGCAACGTGAGCCTGAGCGGCCGCGATGGCATCGTGCTCAATCACAACGTCACCGCCAGTGGCAGCCTGGGCCTGACTGCCACCACCAACGCGATCTTCCAGAATGCAGGGGTGCTCGACGTCGGCGGCCTTGCCACCGTCGATGCCGGCAACGGCGCCATTTCGCTCGCACGCGATAACGACTTCAGGAACGGCCTTGCACTGACCGGCCGCAATATCGCGGTGGTCGATGCGAACGATCTCAGCGTGGTCTCGCTCAACAACGGTGGCGCCGGCACCATCGCGCTCACCGCACGCAACTCGCTCACGCTGCCCGGCAGCGGATTGACCAGCAGCGATGACCTGACGCTGCGCGCAGAAAACGGCACGCTGACATTGGGCGGCGATCTCGCCGGCAATGCGGTCTCGCTGTTCAGCGCCAACGCACTGACGTTGGCGACCAGCATCGACAGCAGCACCTTGGTGGTGTCCACCAGCAACAGCGCGATCAACCAGACCGCAGGCGCCTTGCGCATCGGTTCGACCTCCAGCTTCAACACCGGCTCCGGCGCGATCGCGTTGGGCAGTGCCGGCAATCACTTCGGCGGTGCAGTGAGCCTGACCGGCAACGAGGTGTCGATCCGCGACAGCAGCACGTTGACGCTGGGCACGCTGAACACCGCCAACCTCACCGCCACCAGCAACGGCGCATTGAACCTGGGCAGCGGCCGCGTTGCCGGCACCCTTGCTGCGAGCAGCGGCAATGGCGCCATTGGCCAGGCCGGCGGACTGATCGTCGATGCCGCCACCACCCTCAATGCCGGCAGCGGCGCCATCGCGCTGATCGACGGCAGCAACGACTTCCAGGGCAGCATGAGCCTGACCGGCGCCGGCATCGCGGTGCGCGACAGCAACGATCTCACGCTCTCTTCGCTGACCAGCAACAACGGCGGCACGATCGCGCTGACCGCCGGCGGCAACCTGATCCTGCCAGGCACGACGTTGAACAACGGCAGCGGCGATATCAACCTGATCGCCAACAGCCTGAGCCTGTCTGCCGCACTGCTTGGCGACGAAGTGAGCCTGCGCGCCAACAGCGGCTTGGCCTTGGGCCAGAACATCACCGCGCGCACGTTGTCGCTTGCCAGCAGCAATGCCGCCATTACGCAAAGCGGCGGCGCACTGCTGGTCAGCGGCGCCACCACGGTCGATGCGGGCACCGGTGCGATTTCGTTGCTGCAAGCCGGCAATCACTTCAACAGCGTCAGCCTGACCGGCAACGGCATTGGCGTGATCGACGGCGACAACCTCAGCCTTGCCGCATTGACCAGCACCGGCAACGGCAGTGTTGCAGTGACCGCCGGCGGTACCTTGAGCCTGCCGTCGCAGGCTATCGCGGTCGGCAACAGCAACCTGACCCTGGCATCGAACGGCGGCGCACTGAGCACGGCCGCAGCCCTGGGTGGCAACAACGTGACGCTGTTCGGACGCGACGGCCTGACCCTGGGCCACACCGTCACCGCCAACACGCTCGCCCTGCGCAGCACCAACGCCGCCATCGTGCAGAACGTCGGCGCACTCGACGTGGTGGGCACCAGCACCGTCGATGCCGGTAGCGCCAGCATCGCGCTCAACAACGGCAGCAACCGCTTTGGCGCCGGCATCCGTCTCACCGGCACCGGCATCACGGTGGCCGATCGCGGCGACCTCACCATCAATGCCTTGAACGCCGGTGCCAACGGCACCATCGCGTTGACCGCCGGCGGCGCACTGAACCTCTCCGCGCAGAACCTGGACACCGGCACCGCCGATCTTGCCCTGATCGCCAATGGCGGCAGCATGAGCACCGGCGGCGACTTGCGCGGCCGCAACGTCACCCTGTCCGCGCGCGACGGTCTCACCATCGGCCACACCATCACCACCACAGACGCGCTGTCGCTGAGCAGCAACAACACCGCGATCACGCAGACCGCCGCGGCACTCGACGTTGGCACCACCACCACCGTCAATGCAGGCAGTGGCAACGTCACGCTCAATACCGCGGGCAACACCTTCAACGGCGTGGTCAATCTCACGGCAGGCGACGTGCAGATCGCCGGCAACGCGCTCAGTTTCGGCACGCTGTCCACCAATGCACTCACCGCCAACAGCAGTGGCGCATTGAATCTCGGTAACGGGGTGGTGCGTGGCGCGTTGAACGGCACCAGCGGCAATGCAGCGATCACCCAGAGCGGCGGTTTGTCGGTCGGCGGTGCATCCAGCTTGAATGCCGGCAGTGGCGACATCGCCTTGACCGATGCCAACAACGACTTCGTCGGCGCGGTTGCGCTCACCGGCAATGCCATCGCCGTGCAGGATCGCAACGACCTCAGCATCGCTGCGGTGCGCAGCGGTGCCAACGCGGCGATCTCGCTGGTCGCCGGCGGTGACTTGAACATGCCGGCCAGCCAGATCGACACCGGCACCGGCGCGCTGACGCTGACAGCCAACGGCGGCACCTTGCGCACCGCCGGCGCCTTGCGCGGTGGCACGGTGCAACTGACCGGCGCCAATGGCATCGCGCTGAGCAACACGCTCACGGCAGGCAACGCGCTGCGCTTGAACAGCACCAATGCCGCCATCACCCAGACCGGTGGCGCGTTGCTCGTCGCAGGCGACACCACGGTCGATGCCGGCAGCGGCGCCATCACCCTGGAGGCGGCGGGTAACGACTTCCAGGGCCTGCTCACCCTGAGCGGCGGGGCCAGCAGCGTGCGCGATGCCAATGCCTTGACCCTGGGCACGCTCAACACCGGCGACCTGCAGGTCCGTAACAGCGGCGCGCTGAATCTGGGCGTTGGCCTGGTCGATGGCGATCTGGATGCGGCCAGCAGTGGCGGCGCCGTCACCCAGAGCGGCGCGTTGACCGTCACTGGCATTACCCGCATCAACAGCAGTGGCGCTGCCATTGCATTGACCGATGCCGACAACGATTTCCAGGCGGCGGTGAGCCTGAGCGGCGGCGCGGCCAGCGTGCGCGATCGCAATGCGCTGGTCTTGGGCAATCTGAAGGTCGATGCACTGGATGTCGCCAGCGGCGCCGGCCTGGATCTGGGCCAGGGGCGCGTCGGCGGTGCGCTGGTGGCACGCAGCGGGAGTGCAGCAACGGCCCAGGCCAACACGATCGTTGCCCAGGCGATTGCCGTGCCTGCGGCCACCGCTGCCGGCATTACCCAGCAAGGTGCGCTGACCGTGGCGGGCAGCAGCGTGCTCGATGCCGGCACCGGTGCGATCGTGCTGGATGCGGCCGGTAACGATTTCCAGGGCACGGTGCAGGCGCGCGGCAGCAGCATCGCCATCGTCGATCGCAACGACCTGGCGGCGACTGCGCAAGCCAGCGATGCCCTGCGTCTGCAGGCCGGTGGCCAGCTCACCACCGCTGGCGCGCTCAGCGCCAACGCCATCGCCCTGCGCGGCGGCACCGGCGTCGTGCTCGGTCACGACGTTGAAGGCGCCAGCGTGGCCTTGAGCAGCGGCGGGGCGATCACCCAGAACGCCGGCAACCTGCGCGCCGGTCAGCTCAGCGGCAATGTCGCCGGGGCGGTCACGCTCACCGGCAGCGGCAACGCCATCGACGCGCTCGGCGACTTCAGCGCGCAAGGCCTGGATCTGGTCAGCAATCGTTCGCTGCTGGTCAGCGGCCGCGTCGACGGCGGCCCCTCGCTGCGCCTGCGCAGCGGCGGCGAGCTGCACCTGAGCGGCCAGCTCAGCGGCGCCACCAGCTGGTTGCAGGCCGCTGCCGGCATCCGCCAGCGCGCCGGCAGTTCGATCACCGCCGGCCTGCTCAGCGGTAGCGCAGGCGGCGCGGTGGTGCTGGGCGATGCGGCCGGCTTCGTCGACAACCGTGTCGTACGCCTGGGCGACTTCGTCGCCAGCAATGGGTTCAGCTTCACCAATGGCGGCGATCTGCTGCTGGTGCTGGCCAATGGCAGCAGCTACAGCGTGGATGCCGGCAACAGCGCGATGTTCCTGTCGGTCCGCGGCAATCTGTTCCAGGACGGCCGTGCGCCGCTGCGCAACGGCACCGGCACCTTCGCCGCCACCGGCCAGATCGGTACGCAGCAGAACCCGATCTATGTGATCGGCACCGGCACCCAGACCGTGGCGGCGATCGGCGCGCCGCCGGCCTATTTCAACGCCACGACGGTCGACGGCAGCCTGCTCGATCTGGCCGGCGGCTCCGGCTTCAATGTGCCGGCCTCGGCGTTTGCCGGCCGTGCGCAGAGTTCGGCCAGCCGCACCGTGGCCTTCGTGGACCTGTCGGCCAGCGGTACCCCGTACCGCGCCTTCGGCCTGGTCCGCCCCGGCCTGCGGTTGCCCGACGACCAGCAGCCGGCCTGCGACGCCGGCGACCCGGATGCCGTCTGCAATCCCGAGTGACCTGCCTGCCGCCGCTCACCGCGGCGGCTTCCCCGATGGAGGCCGTGCCATGCAAGACGACAGTTCCCTGGAGACCCTGCTGGCGCCGCTCGGCGACGACGCCCCGGCCGGACCGGATCTGGAATACGACCCGGAATTCCTGCGCCTGGAGCGCGAATCGTCGGCCCGCGCCGAGCGCTCGCTGGGCGAGAGCGTCATCGCCGCCGAAGAACCGGACTGGGACAAGGTGCAGGCGCTGGCGCTGGAGCTGAGCCGGCGCAGCCGCGACCTGCGCGTGGCCGGCAAGCTCGGCGCCGCCTGGTTGCGCCTGCGCGGCCTGCCGGGCTGGGCCGATGCGTTGGCGTTGATCCACGGCCTGCTCGAGCGTCATTGGGACAGCGTGCATCCGCAGCTGGATGCCGACGACGACAACGACCCGACCTCGCGCATCAATGCGCTGGTCGGCCTCAGCGACCCGATGGGCCTGCTCGGTGCGCTGCGCACCACCGCGTTCGTGCAGTCACCGCGGCTGGGTCGCTTCAGCCTGCGCGATCTGCGCGTGGCCAACGGCAGCATCAAGCTGCCCGACGGCCAGAGCGGCCCCAGCCTGGCCGAAATCGAAGCCTGCTGCCAGGACTGCGCGCCGGAAACGCTGGCCACCTCCGCCCAGGCCATTGCCGAGGCGCTGCGGCAGGCGCGCGCGATCGATGCGCTGCTGAGCGAGCGCGTCGGCACCGCTGCGCCGGACCTGCGGCCGCTGCTGACCGACCTGCGCGATCTGGAGCGCTTCGTACTGCCGCATTGGCAAGCGCGGCAGGGCGTCCTTGCGGTCACCGAAGATGGCGAGCAGGCTGCCGGCGAGGGCCACGCCGCCGCCACGGCAACCAGTGCCACCCGCCGCAACGACGAGATCGCCGGCCCCGAGGATGTGAAGCGGCGGCTAGAAGAGATCTGCGCCTATTACGCCCGGCACGAACCATCCAGCCCGGTGCCGATGCTACTGCGCCGCGCCCAACGCCTGGTCGGCTGCGATTTCCTGGCGCTGATGAAGGAGCTGGCCCCGGCCGGCATCGACGAACTGCAACGCGTCACCGGCCCGCTGGAAGAAACCTGAGCCGCATCGCCAGGCAAGAAACCCGCGCACTTGGTGTCCCGCCGGGCAGGGAACGCCGAGCAGCGGTTGCGCTGGACAGGCAGGGCACCTGAGCGGTGCGCCCAGCGATCGTGAACACGGTTGAGTAGCGCCCAATCGTGTGAAAGAGCGCCGGGCACCGCTGCATGCCGGCAGCCCATCGTCAGCGCTACCGCAAGCGCACCACGCGGGTGTGCGGCGCGCTGTGCGCAAGGGGACATCTCCGGGCACGGCGGCAAAGCGGCCAAGGCAATGAACCGCAGATCAAAAACGCAACGCCACCGGGCGTTTCAACGCCCGACGCATGCCCCACGAATCCCGCATCCCAACTCCCCAATCACCAGCTATAGAGCTGCCAATACACCTTGTTGACCTTGTCCTTTTCCGCGTCGGTATGCCCGTCATGGTCGCGGTCGTACAGGAAGTAGGGCGCCCCGCGCGCCGGCGTCACCCGCACCATCTCCAGCTGACCGTTGACGCGGTATTCGTCGACCTTGTCGCCGTTGCCCATGGTCTTGCTGGTGACATCGGCGCCAGCCGGGATATCGCCACCGGCGCGGTCGCCGCCGCCGGTGGCACAGCCGCCGAGCAGCAGTAACGGCAGCAGCAAAAGACGTGCTTTGTTCATTGTCGTTATCCGTGTTGATCGCCAGCCAGTATGCGCTGGCGCGGTGTGCCCTGGGCGTGCAGCGTAGAATCGCCCGATGAGCAGATTAGTCCTGATCGACGGGTCCAGTTACCTGTATCGCGCGTTCCACGCGCTTCCGCCGCTGACCAATGCCCAGGGCGAGCCCACCGGTGCCTTGTTCGGCGTGGTCAACATGTTGCGCGCCACCTTGAAGGAGCGCCCGGCCTACATCGCCTTCGTGGTGGATGCGCCCGGTAAAACGTTCCGTGATGACTTGTATGCCGACTACAAGGCCAACCGACCGTCGATGCCCGACGACCTGCGCGCGCAGGTGCAGCCGATGTGCGACATCGTGCATGCGCTGGGCATCGACATCCTGCGCATCGATGGCGTGGAAGCGGACGATGTGATCGGTACGCTGGCGCTGCAGGGCGCTGCCGATGGGTTGAGCGTTACCATCTCCACCGGCGACAAGGACTTCGCCCAGCTGGTGCGTCCGGGCATCGAACTGGTCAACACCATGAGCGGCAGCCGCATGGATTCGGACGCGGCGGTGATCGCCAAGTTCGGCGTGCGGCCCGATCAGATCGTCGACCTGCTGGCGTTGATGGGCGACACCGTCGACAACGTGCCCGGCGTGGAAAAGTGCGGCCCCAAGACCGCTGCCAAATGGCTGGCCGAATACGATTCGCTCGACGGCGTCATCGCCAACGCCGATAAGATCAAGGGCAAGATCGGCGACAACCTGCGCGCCGCGTTGCCACGCCTGCCGCTCAACCGTGAGCTGGTGACCATCAAGACCGATGTCACCCTGGCCAGCGGCCCGCGCGCGCTGGACCTGCGCGAGCCCAACGCCGAGGCGCTGGCGGTGCTGTACGCCCGCTACGGCTTCACCCAGGCGCTGCGCGAACTCGGTGGTGCGGCCGCCCAGGCGGGCCTGCTGGCCGAGCCGGTGGCGCTGGGCGCTGCTGCTGCCACTGCGCGCACCGAACCGGGCCGCGCGCGCGGCACCGGCTTCGTCTCCGGCCCCGTCAACGCCGCGGTGGATCCCGATCCGTCGCTGTCGGCGCCCGGCCAGTACGAGACCATCCTGACCCAGGAGCAGCTCGACAGCTGGATCGCGCGGCTGCGTGCCGCCGGGCAGTTCGCCTTCGATACCGAAACCGACAGCCTGGACCCGCTGCAAGCCGATTTGATCGGCCTGAGCGTGGCGGCCGAGCCCGGCCAGGCGGCGTACCTGCCGTTCGGTCATCACTTCCCCGGTGCGCCGGCCCAACTCGACCGCACCCAGGCATTGGCGCAACTGGCGCCACTGCTCACCGACCCGGCCGTGCGCAAGCTCGGCCAGCACGGCAAGTACGACCTGCACGTGATGCGCCGGCATGGCGTGGCGCTGGCCGGCTATGCCGACGACACCCTGCTGGAGAGCTTCGTGCTCAATTCCGGCAGTGCCCGCCACGACATGGACAGCCTGGCCAAGCGCTATCTCGGCTACGACACCGTCAAGTACGAAGACGTCTGCGGCAAGGGCGCCAAGCAGATCCCGTTCGCCCAGATCAGCCTGGAAGACGCCACCCGCTACGCCGCCGAGGACGCCGACATCACCTTGCGCCTGCATCGCGTGCTCGGCCCCCGGCTGGCCAGCGAACCGGGCCTGGAGCGCGTCTACCGCGACATCGAAATGCCGCTGGTGGACGTGCTGGCCCGCATCGAAGCCAACGGTGTGTGCGTGGATGCGGCCGAACTGCGCCGCCAGAGTGCGGACCTGTCCAAGCGCATGCTCGCTGCCCAGCAGAAAGCCACCGAGCTGGCCGGGCGTAGCTTCAACCTGGATTCGCCCAAGCAGCTGCAGGCCTTGCTGTTCGACGAACTCAAGCTCCCCGCCGTGGTCAAGACGCCCAAGGGCCAGCCCTCGACCAACGAAGAAGCACTGGAAGCCATCGCCGACCAGCACGAGCTGCCGCGGGTCATCCTGGAATACCGTGGCCTGGCCAAGCTGCGCAGCACCTACACCGACAAGCTGCCGGAGATGATCCACCCGCAGTCCGGGCGCGTGCACACCAGCTACCACCAGGCCGGCGCCGCCACCGGGCGGCTGTCCTCGTCCGATCCGAACCTGCAGAACATCCCGATCCGCACCGAAGACGGTCGTCGCATCCGCCGCGCCTTCGTCGCCCCGGCCGGACGCAAGCTGATCGCCTGCGACTATTCGCAGATCGAGCTGCGCATCATGGCGCACCTGTCCGGCGACCCCGGACTGGTGGGCGCGTTCGAATCCGGCGCCGACGTCCACCGCGCCACCGCCGCCGAAGTGTTCGGCCGCACCATCGACACCGTCAGCGGCGATGAGCGCCGCGCCGCCAAGGCCATCAACTTCGGCCTGATGTACGGCATGAGCGCCTTCGGCCTGGCCCGTCAGCTCGGTATCGGCCGCGGCGAGGCGCAGGACTACATCGCGCTGTACTTCAGCCGTTACCCGGGCGTGCGCGACTTCATGGAAACCACCCGCCAGCAGGCGCGCGACAAGGGCTATGTGGAAACGGTGTTCGGGCGCCGGCTGTATCTGGACTTCATCAATGCCGGCAGCCAGGGCCAGCGTGCCGGTGCCGAGCGCGCCGCCATCAACGCGCCGATGCAGGGCACCGCCGCAGATATCATCAAGCGCGCCATGGTCAACGTGGACGGCTGGATCGCCAACCACGCGCAACGCGCGAAGATGATCTTGCAGGTGCACGACGAACTGGTGTTCGAAGCCGATATTAATTTCGTCGATACGCTACTGAGCGAGGTCACCACGCGCATGGCGGGCGCAGCCGAATTACGCGTGCCGTTGGTGGTGGATTCGGGCGTTGGCGATAACTGGGACCAAGCGCATTGATGCGGTGAATGGCTGCGATATGCTGAATACGCAGATCAGCAATAATCCGTTCCAAACATAATGTGAATTCAGCTGAGTTAATGGAATGAATACCCCCTAAATTCTACATTTTTTTAACAGTTATCTTCACGATCCATCAATGTAGAAAATGTTGTTATATCCCTCGACGGGCGCAACGCCTGTCGGTAGATCTCTCCCATCCCCTGGAGCAGATCTCGGAGCGGAAACTCCTCCCCAAGTTTCCGTTCCCTGGCCCCGCCGACCTCCCCCTGGTCTGCGGGGCTTTTTATTTGTGTCCTTCCACTATGCGCAAGCGCTGCAGCGTTAACAGCGATGCTGCAGGTGCCTTCGGTGTGCGCAGGGCGCGTGGCGTGTAGCGACACCACTCCAAGACCCTGCGCAGGCAACGCATTCGCTTGGCGCCAAGCCCCAATGCATGCCGCGTTGCAGCGTAAATGCCCGCTCATCGTCGGGTGCGGCGATGCAGAGGGAATGCTGCGCCGGCGGTACGAGGCCATGCTGCTTATTCAGTTTATGGGCGGGCAGCACGCGTATTCATCTATCGATTTACGGTTGTTGCGTTTGCGCGCGCCTGCCATGCACGCTACCGCTACCGCTACCGGCGCTGGTGGGCGAGTTTCATTCTGCCAAGGAACAGGGCGCCGTCGCGTCGCGCGATCCGCGCCTGTGCGGCCACTGTCGCCGGGCAGCGTGGCCCACCGATGACGCGCAGTGGATCGAGCCGTCAGCAGGCAACGCACTTGCTCGCGACGCGCTGTAACGTGCCCGCCAGTGCCACCGCCTGCGTGGACGCCCGCCAGCACGCCGCGCCTTATGGCGGCGGTTCGATCAACCGAGCCAGTCGCGTGGAATCAGGTAATCGGCCAGCCGCGCTTCGGCGCTGCCCGGCCCCGGCGTGAAGCCGTACTCCCAGCGCACCCGCGGCGGCAAACTCATCAGGATGCTCTCGGCGCGCCCACCGCTCTGCAATCCAAAGAGGGTGCCGCGGTCGTAGACCAGATTGAATTCCACGTAGCGCCCACGACGGTACAACTGAAACTCGCGTTCGCGCTCGCCGTAGGGTGTGTCCTTGCGCCGCTGCACGATTGGTATGTACGCATCCAGAAAGCCATCGCCCACTGCGCGCTGGTAGGCGAAGTCGCGCTCGAAATCCTGACCCAGATCGTCGAAGAACAGCCCGCCCACGCCACGCGTTTCATTGCGGTGGCGCAGGAAAAAGTATTCGTCGCACCAACGCTTGTGCGCGGCATAGCGCTCTTGGCCAAACGGCTCGCACAGCGCCTGTGCAACGCGGTGCCAGTGCTGCACATCCTCATCGAAGGGATAGAACGGAGTCAGGTCGAAGCCACCGCCAAACCAGGCGGCCACCACCTCGCCATCGCGCTCGGCGCGGAAGTAGCGCACGTTCATGTGCGTGGTCGGGATATACGGGTTGTGCGGATGAAACACCAACGAGACGCCGCATGCACGCCAGGTCGCACCGGCAAGCTCGGGCCGGTGCGCACTGGCCGACGGCGGCAGGCGCGTACCGGACACATCCGAAAAACCGATGCCGGCCTGCTCGAACACCGCGCCGTCGCGCAGGATGCGGGTACGGCCACCGCCGCCTTCCTCGCGCTTCCAAAGGTCCTCGGCGAAGCGTGCCTTACCGTCGGCAGCTTCCACAGCGGCGCAGATGCGGTCCTGCAGGTCGGTCAGATAATCGCGTACACGGTCGAATTCATTCATGTCCCAATTCTAAGCCGTGCGCTCCGCGCGGTGCATCCCGCGCAAGCGCGCCCGTTTGTCGCAGTGCGATGCGGGATGACGGCGCAGTGATCACCGCTGGGCAATGACCAGTCGAGATGGTCGTATGCCAGTGCTACCGACCGGCGAGATTCGCTTGTTCTACAGCGCCGTTTCCGTATCAGGAGCTACTTCATAAACTGCCGACCAACGTGTGGTGCAGTGTCCTTGCCGCAAGGATGGGTTCACGGCGTGTGCCGCGAGCGATGCGGGCGCCGTGCATTCGAGCTGGGATTGAAGACAGCCAGGCAACCGCACACGCAAGCTTTCAGTTTTCGATGCGCAACTGGCGAGCGAGGCGTATTTCGTTGCAAGGCAGCTGAACTGCTGCAGGCTGCAACGTCCTTACCGGCTATCAGGTCGCTCAGCTTGCGAAAACTCCGCGCGGACAGCGGGCGTGCATAGCCGCCATGCCAATGCTGCGTGGACGCAGCCGATCGCCAGCGCACCCAGGCCGGTGAGGACCAGTGCCATTTGCTGGGTGGCCTGCAAACGTGCCTGCATCTGCGGCCACTCCGGGCTTTGCAGCACATCGGCGGGCAGCAGCGTCTGCACGCCGTCGAACAAGGGCCCGATCAACGCCAGTCCGCCGAAATTGAGCAGCCCGGTCACCAGCAACACCGCCACGAAGCCACGCCTTGCCCACTCGCGCCGCTGCAGCAGCGCCCAACTCAACCAGCAGAACGCAGCCGAGAGCACCACGCCGGCGACCGATAACGACAGCGCGTGATCGATCAGCCATTGCCAGGAGGGGGGCAGGGTGATGCCTTCGGGCAGCCCTAGCGATGCCGCACCTGGCGCCAGTGCGATCATTGCGATCTGCATCAGATTGGCCAGCACGCTGACCGCCCCCAGCAACAGGGAAACCCCCGCCAGCGGAGTGACGAAGCCACCGCGCTGGCGCGCCGATGCTGGCCGGACGGCGCTCATTGCAGCGATGCGATGTGGGCGGCCACCATCGCCTGCCCGGGCGGATCCAGCGCAGGTTGCAGGTGCGCGTACCACTCGGGCACTGCGTCGGCTGGCAGGCATTGGCGCAACAACGGCGTGCTGCGCTCAAGAAAGGCTTCGAGAAACGGCAGCCCGCGCACGTACAGGAAATGGCTGTCGGTAATGGACATGCCAGCGTATGCCTCGCGCAGCCATTCCAGGTGCGGCAGCGCGTGCGCCCCGTGGCCGGCGCGGGTGAGCGCGGTGAGGAAGCTGGTACGCGCGGTCGCCGGCGAGGTGGACCGCTCCTGCGCATTGA
Source organism: Xanthomonas sp. NCPPB 3583 (assembly GCF_041475715.2). Classification (NCBI taxonomy): domain Bacteria; kingdom Pseudomonadati; phylum Pseudomonadota; class Gammaproteobacteria; order Lysobacterales; family Lysobacteraceae; genus Xanthomonas; species Xanthomonas sp. NCPPB 3583. The sequence continues at coordinate 4,630,293 of NZ_CM191263.1, read as the reverse complement.
GATCGTCGAAGGTCAGCAACCACTGCTCGCCCTGGGCGATCTCGTTGCACATCACCGAGGTGGTTGCCAGCTGCAGTGCGTTGTGTGCGGTGGGCTCCAGCGCGTACAGCGCCAGCCAGTACGGGTAGGCCTCGCGATAGCGGTCCAGCGCGCTCAACGACAGCGCGCACAGGCGCTGCGCATCGGCACCAAGGTGGCGCTGCGTCTGCGCAGCGTTGTAGGCAGCCACATGGTCGCCGCGCTGAAACGCGCTCAGCGCCGGTTGCAGTGCGGGATCGATCTCGGCCGCCGCTTCCGACACGTCTGCGGCAGCGACAGGCGCAGCCGTCGGTGCCGTGCGCGGCGTGTTTGCCGCAGTGCTCTTGCGTCCAAACAAACGGTCCCACAGGCCCATCGCGTCTCCCTTCCCTGCGCCCGTGGTGAGTGGAAGCGCCATCATGCCGGCGGCGCACCGGTCATGTGGCGGACCGGTGCAGCAGCACGCGTGCAGCGATGGCGCGTTACCGGTCCTGCGCCAAGCTTAGAGCCACTGGCGTAGCAACAGGTGAGCGGGAAGCAACCCAGACGCCGGTGTTGGTTTTGCCCGCGCACGTGCCGCATCGTTGATCCTGATCGCAGCGTCGTCGCTGCGATTGGCCGGATCGGTCACGTTCTGCGCGGTTGGTGAGGGCGCATCGTGACTGCGAGATGGCCTGACCCCGGCATCTGCGTGTAAGACGCGCGGCGCCCGCTCCGTGCCGCTGGCGGCCAACCCGTGGGCAAGGCGCACGCCCTGTCTCGACGCGCCACAGGACGCTTCGCACTCACCTTAAAGTACCTGACATGCTCTAAGGCTTCACCTGCTCATTGAACAGCTCGAGGATGCGCTTGTACTCGTCCAGCCACGAATCGGCGCGCGTAAAGCCGTGGCGCTCCAGCGGATACGGCGCCACCTGCCAGTTGTCCTTGTGCAGCTCGATCAACTTCTGCGTCATGTCCACCGAATCCTTGAAGAACACGTTGTCGTCGATCATGCCGTGGGCGATCAGCAGGTGGTCGCGCAAGCCCTCGGCGTAATTGATCGGCGAGGAGATCTTGTAGGCCTCCGGATCGAGCTCGGGCGTGTTGAGGATGTTGGAGGTGTACTCGTGGTTGTACTGCATCCAGTCGCCGACCGGGCGCAGCGCCGCCCCGGCCTTGAACGTGCCAGGGCTGCGGAACAGCGCCATGTAGGTCATGAAGCCGCCGTACGAGCCGCCATAGATGCCGGCGCGTGCGCGATCGCCCTGCTTGGTGGCGACCAGCCAGTCCAGGCCATCCAGATAATCTTCCAGCTCGGGGTGGCCCATGTTGCGATAGATCGCCGTGCGCCAATCGCGGCCGTAGCCTTCGGAGGCGCGATAGTCCAGGTCCAGCACGATGTAGCCCTGCTGCACCAGCAGGTTGTGGAACATCTGCTCGCGGAAATACGGGGTGTAGCGTTCGGAGACGTTCTGCAGATACCCGGCGCCGTGCACGAACATCACGATCGGATACTGCTTGCCCGGCTCGGGCGTCTTGGGGCCGTAATACTTGCCCCAGACCGTGCCGGCACCGTGTTTGGACGGGATTTGCACGTACTGCGGCGCAATCCACGGCTGCGCCTTGAAGGCTGCCGTGCGGGTGTCGGTGAGCACGGTGGCCTGACCGCCTGTGGCCGGTACCACGGCCAGCTGGGTCGGCAGATAGCTGCCGGAGTAACGCACCAGCAACTGCTGCCCGTTGGGCGAGAGGCTGAAACCTTCCACACCGTTCAACGCCGTGATCTCGGTGAGCTGATCGTTGCGCAGATCGAGCTTGCAGACTTCGTAATCGCCCGGCCATTTTTGGTTGCACAGGAAGAACATGCCGCTGCCGTCGGCGCTGGCCACCGGCATCGACACTTCCCACTTTCCGCGCGTGCGTTGGCGCGGTTTGCCGTTGCCTTCCACGGTGTACAGCTGCGAATAGCCGGATTCTTCCGACAGCAGCCACAGCGTACGGTTGTCGGGCAGCCAGCCGAAATCGTTGAAGTCCCAGTTGATCCACGCGCTATCGCTCAAACGGTGACGCGGCTGCAGCCTGGCGTTGTCCAGGTCCACGCTGGCGATCCAGCGGTCCTTGTTGTCCACCGCGCGAATTTCCACAGCCACGTTGCGGCCGTCATCGCTCCAGTGCACGGCCGGCCCGCTGCCGTCGCCATCGCTTTCCACGCGCACCGCGCGGTTGCCCTTGAGGGGGTCGCGCTTGGCGGCTTTGCGCAAGGCCGCCAGCGGATCGGTGGCGATGCCGGGGAATGGGTCGAACGACAGCGATCTGGCCGTGCCCGCGCCAACATCCACCAGCCACAGTGCATGCGCTGCCGGGGCGTTGCGGCCGACACGGGTGCGCACTTCCTGGAATTCTTCGTAACCGGATTCGGTCACGTATCTGGGCATCTTACCGGCCTGGCCTTCGTCGGCGTTCTTGGCCTGTGTGACCACCAACAGATGGCGGCCGTCCGGCGACAACGCGCTGTCGACGATCTCCACCTCATCGCCCAGATACACCGGCGCCGCCGCACGCGTGGCATCGGCGCGGCGCCAGGCGTCTTCCTGCGTGCGCAGCGCGTCGCGTTGCTCCTTGTCGCGGCGCAAGGTGGCCAGCGTCGCCAGTTGCTGCTCGCGCAGCACATCGGCCTTGGGAGCGGCGTTGGGGTCGCGCTCGGCCTTGACCACCGCCACCTGCGCAGTGCCGCCGTCGGCGCGCCAGTGGTACCAATTGTTGCCCGCGCGCCAGATCGCACCGCCGTCGCTGGCGAACTGCGGACGCGATTCGGTCTCGTTGCTGCGGGTCAGCTGGGTCAGCGCACCTGTGCGCAGATCGCGCAGGAAGATGTCGCCGTTACGTGCGAACAGCATGCGCTGGCGGGTGGCATCGTAACTGGGGTTTGCCGCATCCAGGCCGGCGCGCGCGGTATCGGCCACACGCTCGGCGGTGCCGCCGCCGGTGCCCTGGCGATAGGTGTCGCGCACCGGGCTGCCATCGCGCTTGAGCAGGTATTGCACCTGTTTGCCGTCCCATTGCCACCAGGCCTGGTCCACCGCCGGCCCGATCCAGTCCGGGTCGGCCATCGCCTGTTCGATGGTGAGCGGGGCGGCAGACTGCGCATGCGCAGTGGTGGCCAGCAGCAGAAGGGTCAACGGCAACAATCTAGGCATCGGACACGGCTGGACGCAAAGGAGAGCGCGCAAGCCTAGCAGTTCGCCTTCGCAGCAGGCTTGGGCCACAGGTCATGCGTGCGTGGCTGCATGCAGCGCCCGGTAGCACCTGTAAGCGCGCAATGAGCGGGCGCGACCATGGGCCGGCGCTGCGCAAGCATGCACTCGCAGATGAGAGCGGTGCGCGGCATCGGCGCTGCACGACACGACAGCGCAAATGAATCCTTCAACGCCACGGCACTGGTAACGCCACGCGCTCAACTGGCACACGCGCCGACGAACGCAACGAAAATCTCGTATGGAAGCGCACCTGCGCAGAGGCGCCGCACGAGTGCCCTGCACACCTGCAGCCCGTCGGCGTATCGCACTGCCCAGCGCAACCACGCACTGGTGAAGACTTGCCGCGTGCAGAGACGATGATGTGCCATGCCGCATAAGGCGCGCGTCGCACACCAACTGGCCCGGCCACCCGCATGCCACACCCCGGCGGCGATCCACTTCGCGCGTCGCAGAGGAAAACCCCTGACTTGCCAGCGGCGCAGGTGGCGGCCAAGCTAGCGCGCTTTTGCGACCGTCGGTTTCCATGTCCAGCCTGCCTGCCCCCGCTATTTCCCATCCGATGGCTGTTGGTGCGCCCGACCGGCCGCTGGCCTGGCGCGCGGGGCAGTCGGTCGATCTGGCGACCTTCATCGCGCACGTGCACGGCCTGGCGCAGCAGCTGCCCGCGGGCCGCCATGCGGTGAATCTGTGCGAGGACCGCTATCGTTTCATGGTGGCGTTCTATGCATGTGCGCTGCGCGGGCAGGTCTCGCTGCTGCCGTCCTCGCGCGCGCCGGCAGTCGTGGGCGAAGTGCAGGCGCGTTACGCCGATACGTATTGTCTGGGCGACCTGGCGCTGGAGCTGGCGCCGCCGCGGTACTGGCAGCTGCCGGCCGAGTTGCCGCAGGCTCAGGGCCCGATTCCGCAGCTGGCCGACGATGCGCTGGTGGCGATCGGTTTCACCTCCGGCAGCACGGGCAGCCCGCAACCCAACCCCAAGACATGGGGCAGTTTTTTGACCAGCACGCGCCAGGATCTGGTCGCGCTGCAAAGTCTGTGGACGCACACCGATGCCGTCCCGCACGTGGTCGCCACCGTGCCGCCGCAGCACATGTACGGCATGGAGTTGTCGGTGCTGCTGCCGATGGTGACCACGCTGGCGATGCACGCCGGGCGCCCGTTCTTTCCGGATGACGTGGCACGTGCACTGGCCGATATTCCCGCGCCGCGTGTCTTGGTGACCACACCGGTGCATCTGCGTGCGTTGGTCGAATCCGGCGTGGCGCTGCCGCCGCTGGCCGGCATCGTGTCGGCCACCGCGCCGCTGGCGCCGGAGATCGCCGCTGCCGCCGAAGCGCGTTTTGGCGGTGAGGTGCGCGAGATGTTCGGCTCCACCGAAACCTGCGTGTTCGCCGTGCGCCGTACGGCGCTGGAAGCGGCGTGGACGCCTCTGCCCGGCGTGCGCCTGGAAACGCAGGCCTCTGGCACGCTGGTGCATGCGCCGCATCTGGCCACGCCGGTGCTGTTGGCCGACATGATGGACGTGGCCGACGACGGCCGCTTCCAGGTGCGCGGCCGCCAGGCCGACCTGCTGGAAATCGCCGGAAAGCGCGCATCGCTGGCCGATCTGACACGGCGCTTGCTCGCCATTCCCGGCGTCATCGACGGGACCATCGTGCAGCTCGCGCCCGACCCCGGCCAGGCGGTCGGCCGCATCGCCGCGCTGGTGGTCGCCCCCACCCTCGACGAAGCCCAGGTGCTGGCCGCGCTCCGCGTCAGCGTGGACCCGGTCTTCCTGCCGCGCCGCCTGCGCAAGGTCGCCGCCCTGCCACGCAACGAAACCGGCAAGCTGCCGCGCGATGTGGTGCTGGGATTGCTCAACGGCTGAGCGTGACCTGCCACGTGTGCGCAACGGCAGGCGTCATGGACGCGGCAGTCAGCGTGGCGATGAATGGCCGCAGACACAGCGCGAAGAACGCGCGGGCAGGCATGGTCGACGCAGGCCACAGAGCGTTGCCGCCTTGCTGGTCGTCATCTGTGCGGTGGTGTTGTCGGCGTTCATCGGCACCTGTGTGGCGCCTTCGATGCGGGGTCACAGATGCGCGGCACGAATGCTCGCATCAGGTCAGCCCGCATCGCGCCATCCGTGGGCGCTGCTCGATCGATCGCCGCAGATGGCCTCCGCGGCACGTGGCATCACCCATGCACCCCATCGATCTCCACCGCCAGCTCATCGCGGCAGATCACGGCGTGCAGCAGCAGGCGCGGGACCGCATCGCCGAAGCGGGCATCCAGTGCCTGCGCAACCCGGGGCAGGTCGTCGCGCTCGCGCACATAGACTTTCAGGCGGGTGCCGGCGCCGAACTGCGCCGGTAACGCCGGTGCATGCTGACGCGCGGCGCCGAGCAGGGCGTCGAAGTTGGCGAAGGTTTCTTCCAGCTGCGCCAGCAATTGGCCGGTATGCATCGAGGCGTGGCCCACCACCGCAGCGGTGCCTGACAGCAGCAGCGGCATGTCGCTGCCGGCCGGTGGCAGCATGGCACGGGCGAAACTGGGCGGCTGCGGGCCGTACTGGCGCGGGTAATGGTAGGCACTGACCTGGCGCGGGTTTTCCAGCGGCGTGCCGGCATTGGTGGCGGCCAGCCAGTAGATCTGGATGATGCGCTCGGCATCGCAACGGCCCACTGCGGTGGCCGCCGGCAACTGCGCGGTGTCGAATGCGCCCAACCCGCGTGCACGGCCCACGCAGAACTGCCGGTAACGTTCGCGATCGCCGCTGCCCAGGGTGATGGCGTCGAGGTAATTCCAGATCCGCAGCAACCGCGGCGTCTGGCCGTTGCTGACGAAGGCGGTGATTTCCGCATATGCCCTGGCAGCGGCTTCTTCGATATCGACATCCTGCTCGTCGATCTCGATCACGCCGAACTGCAGGTGCCCATCGCTGGACCAGGCGATGTTGCCATCGCGGCCGCTGCTCACCGGCGCATCGGTGCGCCACACTTCCAGCACGCTGGCCTGGTACGGCTGCAGCGGCACGCGCAGATAGCGCGGGTCGTGCAGGCGCGGCGCCGCATCGCCGAAGCCGAACACGGCCAGCACCTGCGGGTCGGTCAGCAGCACGGCAGGGTCGGTCTGGTCGACATAGTCGACCTGCAGCCGGGGATGGCGCACGGCGTGCGCGGTCTGGGCCTGGGAAGCGGTCATTGAGCGTCTCGTTGTTGCGTGTCGCATTGCAAGGTGTCGCCGTCGAAGCCGAGCTTGGCCTGACGCCGGCGATGGCGCCACGACTGCCAGGCGCGCGGCATCATCGACAAGGTGGTGAGTGCGTACAGGGCGCGAAAGGCGCGCAGGCGGATGCGGACTTTGGGGGCGTCGAAGACATCGCCGGCCAGCATTGCCACCACCGCCTGTTCCACCTGCCAGGTGTTTTGCGGGTGCGCGAACAAGGCGCGCATGGTGGGCGAAGTGAAGCGGTAGATGAACCACTTGAATTCATCCACACCGCGCGTCAGTTCGCGCTGCAGGGCACGCTGCAGTTTCGCCTCCGACTGCGGTGCGCGCAGTGCCGCATCCACCATCGCCGCGCCACGTTCGGCGCTGTGCATGGCCAGGAACACGCCAGAGGAAAACATCGGGTCGACGAAAGTGTAGGCATCGCCCAGCATCAACCAGCGCGGCCCGGCCATGCGCGTGCATTCGTAGGCGTAATTGCCGGTGGCATGCACCGGCGCCACGCGCTCGGCGCCGAGCATGCGCGCGTTGAGCTCGGCATTGAGCGCCAGCGTGCGCATCAAGAAGCCCTCGCTGTCGCCCTTGCGGGTCTTCATGTACTCCGGGTAGCAGACCGCGCCCACGCTCATGATGTCGTCCGGCAGCGGAATCAGCCACATCCAGCCGTGCGCATGCCGGTAGATGCTGATGTTGCCGGCATCCTCGCCCGGGCGTCGCGTCACGCCGCGGAAATGGCTGAACACCGCGGCCGACTGATGCGTTGCATTGGCGCGTTTGAGCTTGAGGCGGTTGCCCAGAAAGGTGTCGCGGCCGCTGGCATCGAGCAGATAGCGCGGGCGGAACTGCTGCACGCCACCGTCTGCCGTGCGTGCCTGCAGCACCGGTTGTTCGCCGTCGAATGCGACCTGCTCCACGCAGACCTGCTCGCGTGCATCCACGCCCACCGCACGCGCACGCTGGAACAGCACGTGGTCGAATTGCGCACGTGGCACCTGGAAGGCGAAATCGGCCTTGGCATCGAGCGCGTGGGAGAAACGGAACGTGTTGTAGCCGCCGCTGTCGTTGGGAAAATCCGCCCCACGCTTCAGCACGCCGATGGCGCGCACGTCTTGCAGCACGCCGAGGCGTTCAAGAATCGGCATGTTCATCGGCAGCAAGGACTCGCCGATATGAAAGCGCGGGTGCTGCGCCTTCTCGAGCAGGGTCACGGACCAACCGAGCTCGGCAAGTGCGATGGCCGCGGTGCAGCCAGCCGGGCCGCCGCCGACGATCAGGACATCCGGACACTCCGGTCCGGGAGCCGGCCCGGCTGCCGGCATGGCGGTCGGGGTAAGGCGAACAGCGGTGGAAGTCATCCTGCAACGAACCTGCGGCGGGCGAGCGTCATGCAGTCATGATAGCCTGACCGGCGGCCCGGCCAGCTTGCGGCCCGCCGATTCATATGTGAAGAACGACCGGCAGCACGTGCAGGCACCGGCCAGCCGCGCGGCAGATGCTCGGATTGGCAGCGGCGGCAACGTACACTACGGCCCGGCGCGACGCTCATGCATGCCGATGCTCGTCCGCGCTGCTCCTGCTTGTTCTCACTCTTGTTGCCCGACCCTGACCTGTGGAAATCCTGGATGTCCTCGCAAACCGCTGCCGAACGTGAACTGGCCGAACTCCTGGTCGAAAGTCTGAACCTGGAAGACGTCCAACCCGCCGACATCGATCCGGAGGCGCCGCTGTTCAATACCGGGCTGGGGCTGGACTCGATCGACGCCCTGGAACTGGCGCTGGCGATCAGCAAGCGCTACGGCTTCCAGCTGCGCTCTGACAACGACGAAAACCGTCGCATATTCGCGTCGCTGCGCGCACTGTCGGCGCATGTCCAAGCCAACAAGACCGTCTGATCTGCCAACTGCGCCATCCCCCGACGCACCCGCGTGGGTGCTGGGGCTGGGCGTTCTGCTGGCGGTGGCGTATTCGCCGTTGGCGCATTGGGCCAATGCCAGTCACCGCCCGGAATTGGCCGTCATCGCCGGTGGTTTGCTGGTGCTGATGGTGTTGATCGAACCGATGGTTGCACGCCGGCCCTGGGCCTGGGCGTTGGCGCTGTTGCTGCTTGCCGGGCTGGGCGCGCTGTGGCATTCGCCGTATGCGATGTTGGTGCTGGCGGCGCCGCCGGTGGTATTTACCGGTTGGGTGGCCTGGTTTTTCGGGCGCAGCCTGCGGGCCGGACGCACGCCGCTGATCACGCGCATCGTCGAGGGCCTGTACGGCCAGGCCGGCATGCTGATCACGCCCGAACAACGCCGCTATACGCGCCGCCTCACGCTGGCCTGGGCAGTGCTGCTGTGCGGCCTGACCCTGGCCAATCTGGTGCTGGGTCTGTGCGCCGAGCCCAGCGGCGTGCTCGCGCAGCTGGGTCATGCCTCGCCGCTGCCGATCAGCGACGCGCGCGCCTCGTTGTTCGCCAACCTGCTCGCCTATGGGGTGATTGGCGGCTTCTTCGTTGGGGAATATCTATTGCGTGGCCGCTGGTTTCCACAGCGCCCCTATCGTAATCTGCCAGACTTCTTGCGTCAGATGGCGCGGCTTGGGCCGGATTTCTGGCGCGATCTGCTGCGCTGAGTGCGTGGCCTAGGGCAGCGACGGACGTGCATATTTTCGGGGACAAGACAAAAATGCCGTTGGCAAGGATGCCGTCGCGCCTGGCGTGGGCTGTGTTCAACCTGTTGCAATTGGCGTTCACGCTGGCCTTTACCGCTGGCGGGATCGTCTACGCATTGGCATCGCTGGCGATCACGCGCGATGCCGACCGGATGTTGCGCATGGGCAGCTGGATGTGGGCGCCGGTGCTGTTCCGCGGTGCGGGCGCCACCGTCATCGTGGAAGGGCGCGAGCGGGTGGATTGGTCCAAGAACTATCTGTTCGTGAGCAACCACCAGTCGATCATCGACATTTGCGCGATGTTCCATGCCTTGCCGGTGCCGCTGCGCTTTTTACTCAAGGAAGAAATGCGCAAGGTGCCCTTCGTGAACTGGTATGCGCGCGCCGCCGGCATGCTGTTTCTGGACCGCGACAGCCGCAGGGCAGGGGCGTTGGTGCGGCGCCAGGCGGCCGCATTGCTACGCGAGGGCAAACAGTTGTGTCTGTTTCCCGAAGGCACCCGCAGCCGTACCGGCGCATTATTGCCATTCAAGGCCGGGCTACTGCAGGCCGCTATCGATGCTGGCGTGCAGGTGGTGCCGGTGGCGCTGGATGGCTGCGGCAAGGTCTTGCCGGTCGATGGCCTGTTCAGGGTGAGGCCGGGCATCATCCGCGTGCGGATCGGTGCGCCGATCGCGGTGACCGGGCCGGATGCGCCTGATCGCCAACAATTGACCGAGCAGGCACACAAGGCCGTGGCTGCAATGCTTCAACCCAGGATCTGAGTTCTGCGCTTATGGATTTCGTTGTGCCGCATGATCATCCCTGCCTGCCCGGACATTTCCCGGGCCGTCCCGTGGTGCCTGGCGTAGTCGTGCTCGACCATGTGCTGCAGGCGGTGGAAGCCCTGCATGGTCCGCGCGCGGCCATGCGCCTGCCGCAGGTGAAATTCGTGCAGCCCTTGCTGCCCGGCCAGACCGCGTCGGTCACGCTGGAAGGCGATGGCCCGCGCTGGCGCTTCCGCGTGCAGCGCGCCGAGGCGTTGCTGGTCAGCGGCGAACTGGTGGCCGAGGCGGCGGCATGAGCAAGCACTGGAAACAGCGTCCGGAAGGTGGCGGGCGCTTTGCGTTGTGGCTGATCCGCGGCATTGCACGGCACGCCGGACGTGCGGTGGGGCGTGCGCTGCTGTATCCGATCACGCTGTACTTCCTGCTGGTGCGTGGCCCCGAGCGCGCCGCCTCGCGTGCCTACCTGGCGCGGGTGCTGGGCCGCCCAGCCACGCTGCGCGATGTGGCGCGGCACATCCATACCTTCGCCTCGACCATCCTGGACCGGGTGTACATGCTGTGCGGGCAGATGCAGCGTTTCCGCGTGGACATCACCGGCCTGGATCAACTGCACACGCAAATGGACCGCGGCCGCGGCGTGCTGATCTTCGGCTCGCACCTGGGCAGCTTCGATGCGCTGCGCGTGCTGGCCACCGAGCGCCCGGACGTGCAGGTCAAGGTGGTGCTGGACAAGGCGCACAACCGCGCCATGACCGACCTGCTGGGGGCGCTCAACCCGCAGCTGGCCGCCAACATCATCGACGCCGGCATGGATGCGACCTCGATCGTCATGGCGATCAAGGAAGCCACCGATGCCGGTGCGCTGGTGGCGCTGCTGATCGATCGTCCGCGCGAAGGCGACCCGGCGCTGCCGGCGATGTTCCTGGGTCGCAATGCGATGTTCCCGACCTCGCCGTGGTTGATCGCCGCGGCGCTCAAGGTGCCGGTGGTGCTGGCGTTCGGCCTGTATCACGGCGGCAATCACTACGAGCTGGCGTTCGAGACCTTCAGCGAAGGCCTGGACGTGCCGCGTCGTCAGCGCGCCCCGGTGCTTGCGGTACTCATGCGCGATTACGCTGCCAGGCTGGAACATTACACCTGCTACGCGCCGTACAACTGGTTCAACTTCTACGATTTCTGGAACACCCACCATGCCGATGTGCCGCACCCTGCCGTGGATGCTGATACTGCTGTTCAGCGCCGCACCGCTATGCGCCGCACCGCCTGAGACGCTGGACGTCGGGCAGGTGCTGCAGCGCCTGGCGCGCCCCGCACCGGTCAGCACCGAATTCGTCGAATTGCGCGGCTCGGCCTTGCTGAAGACGCCGTTGCGCGTGGAAGGACACTACCGTCGCCCGGACGCGCAGACCCTGGTGCGCGAGGTCAGTGCGCCGTACCACGAAACCACCACGCTGACCGGCGACGAAGGCGTGCTGGAACGCGAAGGCAAATCGCCACGCCGTTTCTCGTTGAGCCGCGTGCCCGAGCTGGCCGGTTTGAAGTCCGGCTTCGGCGCGTTGCTGTCCGGCGACCGCGCGCTGCTGGAGCAGCACTATCGCGTCAGTGGGCAGGGCCAGCCGCAGGCCTGGCAGCTGACGCTGCAGCCCAAGGATGCTGCCGTGGCCAAGCAGGTGCACGAATTGCGCCTGTACGGAGGCAACGACGAACTGCGGTGTATCGAAAGCGTGCCCGCCAAGGGCGACATGCAGCGCACCCTGCTGGCCGGTGCCGCGCGCGCGGCCGCCGGCGTGACCGATGCCGCCGCGCTGACCGCGCTCTGCCACGGTTCGGGCGCGTGACCGCGCGCGGGATGGTTGCGCCGGTCGTCTCTAAACACATCACACCCTTCGCAGCTGAAACGCGCACGTTGCCAATAACGACCGATGTCGCGCGTGCGGCCGGCGGGCGTTCGGCCGCTGCAGCAGGATATGCATGCCATGGCGCTTGAATTGAACGCAAACCGCCGCATCGGCCTGGCGCTGTTTTGGCTGGCCTTGCTGGCAGTGGCTGGCTTCTGGTTGAGCGAGACGCTCAAGGTCACTGGGGACTTGCGCAAGTTCATGCCCGCCCCGCGCACGCCGGCGCAAAAACTGCTGATCGAAGAACTCGGCGAAGGCCCTGGATCGCGGTTGCTGCTGATGGCGTTGTCCAACAACGATCCGGTCACCTTGGCCGAGCAGTCGCAGCAACTGCACCAGGCGCTGTCCGCGCAGCCGGCGTTGTTCGAACTGGTCAGCAATGGCGGCAATGCCGGATTGGAGGCGATTCCCAAGCGCTTGCTGCCATACCGCTATCTGCTCAGCGACAGCTTCGACAAGACCCCGCTCGACGCGCCGACGCTGGAAGCGGCGTTTCAGGCGCGCGTGCAGGATCTGGGCTCGCCGGCAGCGGCCATGGTGGAGCCGTTGTTGCCGCGCGACCCCACGATGGAAATCCTGCATCTGGCCGAAACCCTGCAGCCGGCAGCGATGCCGCGCACGCGCAATGACGTGTGGTTCGATCGCGCCGGCACTTCGGCGCTGTTGATCGTGCAGACCCGCGCGGCCGGCTTCGACCCCACCGGCCAGCAACTGGCCTATGACGCCGTGCAAGCGGCGTTCGCGAAGGTCAGCAAGGGCACCGCCACCCGGCTGACGCTGACCGGGCCGGGCGCATTCGCGGTGGAAATCACCGCGCGCACGCAGGGCGAGGCGCAGTGGATCGGCACGCTGGATACGGTAGGCCTGGTGTTGCTGCTGCTGGTGGCCTACCGCAGCTGGAAGATTCCGGTGCTTGGCGTGTTGCCGCTGGCCAGCGCCGGTCTGGCCGGCCTGGGTGCGGTGGCGCTGCTGTTCGACGGCGTGCATGGCATCACCGTGGCATTCGGCTTCACGCTGATCGGCGTGGTGCAGGATTACCCGATCCACCTGTTCAGTCATCAGCGCCCCGGTCTGGATCCGCGCGAGAACGCACGGCACCTGTGGCCGACGTTGGCCACCGGCGTGGTCTCTACCTGCATTGCCTATGTGACCTTCCTGTTTTCCGGCGTGGACGGCCTGCGGCAGTTGGCGGTGTTCACCATCGCCGGACTTGCCACCGCCGCGGTCACCACGCGCTGGCTGTTGCCGGCCTTGATCGATCCGGCCCCGCGCGACTACGCGGACTCGCGCCTGCTGGCGGTGCTGTGGCGTGGCATTGCGCGCCTGCCGCGGCCACGCATCAGCCTGGCGGTGATGGCCGTGATCGGCATTGCGGTGATCGTGTTCGCGCCCGGGCAATTCTGGCAGAACGATCTGTCGAAGCTGACCCCGGTGCCACCCAAGGCCTTGGCGCAGGACACCCATCTGCGTCAGGAGCTGGGCGCGCCGGATGTGCGTTACGTGCTGGCGCTGCCGGCAGCCAGCGATGAAGCGGCGTTGCAGGCCAGCGAGCAGTTGCGCCCGCGTCTGGATGCGCTGGTGCGCGATGGTGCGTTGCTCGGTTACGACATGGCGGCACGCTATCTGCCCAGTGCCAAGACCCAGCGTGCGCGACAGGCCGCATTGCCCGATGCCGCCCAGGCGCGCGCGCTGACCGAGCGCGCCGTGGCCACCACGCCATTCCGCAGCGATGCGTTTGCGCCGTTCCTGCAGGATCTGGACGCCGCCAAGCGCGCCGCACCGCTGCTGCCGAAGGATCTGAGCGGCTCGCCGCTGGCCACGTCGGTCGGTGGCCTGCTGCTCGGCCGTGGCGATCGCAGCACCGCATTGGTGTCGTTGACCGGCCTGCGCGATCCGGCGGTGTTGGCGGCCGCCGTGCAGGGCAGCGGCGCGCAATTGCTGGATCTGAAGGACGCCTCCGAATCGCTGGTGGCCGCCTACCGCGGACGCGTGCTCGGTGCGCTGGTCCTGGCTGCCTTGTTGCTGGCGGTGACCGTGGCGATTGCATTGCGCAGCCCGCGCCGCATCGTGCGGGTGCTGCTACCGATGGCGCTGACCACGGTGCTGATCCTGGCGATCCTGCGCGGCACCGGGGTGGAGCTCAATCTGTTCCATCTGATCGCGCTGATCCTGGCCGCCGGTCTGGGCCTGGATTACGCGCTGTTCTTCGATCATGCCGGCGACGATCACGCCGACCAGCTGCGCACGCTGCACGCGTTGATCGTCTGCAGCCTGATGACACTGCTGGTGTTTGCGCTGTTGGCCGCTTCCAGTATCCCGGTCTTGCGTGCCATCGGCAGCACGGTGGCGCTGGGCGTGTTGTTCAATTTCATTCTGGCCTTGCTGGTGTCGCGCGAACCGGCGCTGGAACGCACCGCGAACGGAGAGCCGCATGCAGGGACGTGACGCAATCGCTGCGCTGATTCCGCATCAGGGCAGCATGTGCCTGTGGGAAGAAGTGATTGAGTGGGATGCACAGCGCATTGTGCTGCGCAGTCACGCACACCGCAGCGATACGCATCCGCTGCGGTGCAACGGGCGTTTGCGCGCGCTGCATCTGTGCGAGTACGGCGCGCAGGCCATGGCCGTGCATGGCGGATTGCTGGGTCGCCAATCCGGCATGCCGGTACGCCCGGGCATGCTGGTCGCGCTGCGTAGCGTGGAATTGCACGTGGTGTATCTGGACACCTTGCCGGATGCGATCCACTGCCAGGCGCAGGTGTTGATGCAGGGCGACGACAGCCAGCAATACAGTTTTCGCCTGACCCATGGCGAGCAATTGCTTGCCGAAGGACGCGCCACCGTGATGCTGGGTGCCGCCTGAGGCCTGCGCTCAGGGATTGACGGGTGTCTTCGCCGCGATGAGCGCGCTCAGATTGCCGACGCCGGGCAGGCGGTGCGCATACAGCCGCGCGATGTCACTGCCGCTGTGCAGATGCTCGAAATGCTCCAGACCGATCGACAGGAATTCCGCACTGCCATCGTGCGGCGTCTTGATCTCGCCGACTTCGAGTGCCTTCAAGGCGCTGATCCAATGGAAGGACTGGCCAGCGTCTTCGCGATTGAAATAGGCGTACCAGACCGGAATGCGGAACAGCCGCTCAAACGCCACCGCGCGTCTGAGTTCATCCTCATAGGGCAGGCTGTAACAGGTTTTCTTGTACCTGTTGCGGTTCTTGACATCGATGGCGATCAAGCCGATCGACTCCAGCAGCAGCAGGAAATCCGGCCGTTTGACCGCTGTGCCGAACAACGGCGCGAAGGTGTCCGGCGCTTGGCAAATGGCCACATAGCTGAAGCCATGCAGCTGCAGCCATGCATTCATCGCGTCCTCGCCTTGCTTGCCAAGGCCCGCCAAGTTCACTGCATTCATCTCGTTTCGTTCATCGCCGCCCGTGTTCGAAAGCTACCAGCCGGATTCGAAAGCGCTCAAGCGGCAGCGATCGGATTTGCGGCATGGTCAGGCAAATACGCGAGAAGTACCAAGAGTCCGTCCTTCAACGGGCAGCTTGATCTACGATAACGCTCCTTCTCTGCTCATATGGTTCGTGGCTTATGAACTCAGCTGCAAGACGCGCACTTGTTACCGGCGGCAGCGGCGATCTTGGCGGTGCGATCTGCCGCCACCTGGCTGCGCAGGGCCGGCATGTCATCGTGCACGCCAACCGCCACCTGGTGCGTGCGGACGAGGTGGTTGCCGCGATCGTGGCCGATGGCGGCAGCGCACAGGCAGTGGCCTTCGATGTGGCCGACACGCAGGCAAGTTCGGCGGCGCTGGAGAGCTTGCTGGACGCTGGCCCGATCCAGATCGTGGTCAACAACGCGGGCATCCATGACGACGCGCCGATGGCAGGCATGAATGCCGAGCAGTGGCACCGCGTCATCGACGTGTCGCTGCACGGTTTTTTCAATGTCACCCAGCCGTTGCTGCTGCCGATGGCGCGCACGCGTTGGGGCCGCATCGTCAGCGTGTCGTCGGTGGCGGCCGTGCTGGGCAACCGCGGGCAGACCAACTACGCCGCCGCCAAGGCGGCGTTGCACGGCGCCAGCAAGTCGCTCTCGCGCGAAATGGCCAGCCGCGGTATCGCAGTGAATGTGGTCGCGCCGGGCGTGATCGAAAGCGACATGGTCGGCGACAGTTTTGCGCCGGAGGTGATCAAGCAACTGGTGCCGGCCGGCCGCGTCGGCAAACCCGATGAAGTGGCCGCGCTGGTCGCCTTTCTGTGCTCGGAACCGGCCGGTTACATCAATGGCCAAGTGATTGGCGTCAATGGTGGGATGGGCTGAGGACGACCAACAAAACGAGTGCGTAGTGCCAGTCGGGCGCGGCCTGCTTTGGGGTCGCTATCAGTACACGGCTAGGCTGGCAGTTGAGAGCACCATGTAGTCGAAGCTTTGAGTTGCTGCAGGGTCCTTGCCCGCTCACCATCGCGGGACACGCTGCAAGTACGTCCTTGTAAGCTCTTTGGCGGCATCCATGCCGCCAAAGGTCCCGCGACGGCGAGCGGGCAAGGACCAGTTGGGATGGTTGGTGCGCGCAGGTTTCAACAAGCGAGCATCGAACCGCGCGACGCGGTGTCCTCGCTCTTCAACAAAACCACCAGCCAATTGTTGGTGCGGTGTCCTTGCCGATTGCGGGACCGTTGGCGGCATGGATGCCGCCAACGAGCCCCCATGGACGGGTTTACGGCGTGTCCCGCGAGCGGTGAGGGCACCGCGCGCTCGACGCCGTGCGTTTGCTGCTGGTTCTTGCTTGCCCATCATGGCGGGACAGGCTGCCACTATGTCCCTGTAGCTCTCCCGTGGTGTCGATGCCGCGTCAGGTCGCGCTGCGTGGGCCGGCGAGGACCAGTCGAAAGTGTCGGTATGCAGGACTGCGAGCAAGGCATGCCGGCTTGGCCGCCGGACTCTTCTTCTCTTCATGATCAGAGCGCGCCTGCGTGAAGCACGTGCCGCTCGAGAACATGCGTTTCTAGGGAAAAGCGCCAGGGTTGGCGCGTTCCACAGCCTCACGCCGCGTCGGCATACCACGGCGCCGTAAGAATCGCCTCGCCGCTGGCATCGGCCGTGAGCGCATCCAGGCCGTAGTCGGGCAGGTCGGGGTAGCGTTGACGTGCCTGTTGCAGGATCTCGCGCGCCAGGACCGCCATCTGCGCGACATTGCCGTGGATGCGTGCGACAAACGCATCATCGTCGAGTGTGTCGTTCAAGGCGCCATTGAGTTCGTTGAACCAGCCGATCAGGTATTGGTCCAGCAGCCGTCCGCTGCCGGCGGCGATGCCCTGGGCGGTATTGCGCACGCCCCATGCATGCAGCACCTGCTGCATTGCCAGGTTCATGTCGCGCGCGTGCAGGAAGTCGTTCTTCATGCGCGAGAGCAGGCTGAGATGGGCGATGCGCCCGCTGCAGAACAGCGGTGCCAGCAACGACCAGTAATAGGTGTAATCCCAGATCACCTTGACCGGCATGACCTGCTCGTCGCCGAACAGCGCGTACTGATCCTGATACAGCGTCAGCGTGTTTTCGTAGAACGAGAAATACAGCTGCTGGTACAGCTCCACGTACGGGCTGAGCGACTTGCCAGCGCGGTCGCGGCCGATCAATTCGCAGATGTAGGTGTTGGAGATGGCGATGAAGTCGCTGCCCGGCGAATAGAACGGGTCCAGGAATACGCCCGCTTCGCCGGTCAGTGCCCAGCGCTGCGACGAGAACACCTGCTTGCAGCCATACGAGAAGTTGCGCAGGAACAGAAAGTCCTGCAGCCGGTAATCGGCCTGGTCGAGCGTGGCGGCCACCTGCGGCTGATGCGTGCGCAGCCAGGTCATCGCCTTCTCGTGGGTGTTCATGCTCTCCAGCGGATGCAGGTCTGCATCGCAGACGATGCCCAGCGAATGCGCACCCGACGACAGTGGGATCAGCCAGAACCAGTAGCCCGGCCCGCACATGTGATTGGTCGAACGCCAGCGGTCCGGCGGCGTGCAGCGTTGTAGCCAGTTGCTGTCCTGCGACCAGCCGTTGGGGTCGATCAGGCCTTCCACGCGCCACCACACTGCATTGGCGTTGTGCGCGTTGTCCTGCGCCAGGCCGAGCTTGCGCTTGAGCAGGCCGGCACGTCCGCTGGCATCCACCACCCAGCGCGCACCCAGCGTGCCTGGCGTGCCGTCGCGTTCGAAGCGCACGGCGTGGTCGCTGTCGTCTTCGGACAGGTCCACGCCCTTGACGCTGCAGCTGTCGATGAAGGCAATGCCCTGTGCACGCGCGCGTTCGCCCAGAAAATTTTCGAAGCGGCCGCGGTCGATCTGCCACGACGGCGTGGGCAGGATCTTGCTCACGCCCAGTTCGGTGCAGCGGTCGATGTCGTGGCGTTGGTCGGAGAAGAAGAACCGGAAACCGAACTTGCGGATCTGCTCGGTCTCCAGATGCTCGCGCAGGCCCAGTACGTCAGCGAAATAATGTGCGCCGATTTCCACCGTGGATTCGCCGACCTTGAACGCGGCCTCGCGGACCGGATGCGCGCGCCGTTCCAGCACGGTGATGGCAAGCTGCGGATCGCGCTGCTTCAGTTGCAGGGCCAGGCTCAGGCCAGCCAGGCCGCCCCCGGTGATCACGACATCGGCGCGCTGTGCATTCATGAGGAGTGATTGCTCTTGGTGACCGCGGGGACAGTAGCAAATTCGCCATCGGGATCGTCAACGATCACCGGGTTGGCGCGCACGCGGCGATATTCGCGCCACACATGGCCGTATGCCCACACCTGTTTGACCACGTGCGAGGTGATATTCCACAGGTCGCGCACCAGCCGGAAATGGCTCTTGCGGAAGGTGCCGGGCGAGGTACCGGCGTAGCGGGTCTCGATCGGCACGGCGACCACGCGCGCGCCAGCCTGGCGCGCGGCCGAAATCAGCAGCTGCGCTTCGAACACGAAGCCCTCGCCGGGCACGTTGGGCAGGGTGAACACCGAGGCCGGATACAAGCGTTGGCCGCTTTGGCTGTCGATCAGGCCGAAGCCGCACCCCCAGGCAATGCCCCAGTCGCCGAAATCATTGCCGATGCGGCGGATGGTGGGCTGGGCGGCGCGCTTGCGCATGCGCGCACCGATGATCACGCAGCCTGGGTGGCGGTTGGCGGCGGCCAGCAGGCGCGGGAAATCGGCCGCCTTGTGCTGGCCATCGCCGTCCATGGTCATCACCGCGCGCATGCCAAGCCGCTGTGCTTCGGCAAAGCCACTGCGCAGTGCCGCGCCCTTGCCCATGCGCTGCGGGTGACGGATCAGCGTGACCGGCATGCCGGCGATGCACTCGGCGGTGCCGTCGTCGGAGCCGTCGTCGATCACGATGACGTGCGCGCAATAGGTCAGCGCGTCGGTGACCACTTCGCGGATGCGCAGCGCCTCGTTCAAGGCCGGCACCAGGATGGCGGTGTCCTCGCGGCTCAGCGGTTGCCGGCTCATTGCCGGACCTCCACGCGCAGCACCCGGCCCGGCGTGGCATACAGCGCCACGCTGCCGCCATTGCCGGCCAACAGGTCCAGCAGCGGCAGCATCGGCGCCATTGCATTGCCGGCGATGTGGCGCGCCAGCGCGCCATCGCCGGGCGAGGGCGCGCCGTCGTCCAGATGTGCGTGCAGCTGCGGCTTGCCGGCCTGGCCGGGGGCGCCCAGCACCAGCGCGCTACCCAGCAGCCCCTGGCTGGGGGCGACACGCCCGAGCGGCCCGACCGAGCGGGCGTCGTAGCTGGCCAGCAGCACGGCCTGGGCGCCGGCAGCGCGTTGCACCAGCGCTTCCAGCAGGCCCTGCGCAAAGCTGCCCAGGCTGGCGCTCATCGCCGTGGCCGGGGTCATCGCACCGGCGCCGATGGTCCAGTAGCCGGCGGCGGCGTTGTGCACCGAGTTGTGGAACTTGGTTGGCGAAATCGCCAACGGATCGCTGGCCAGCGTGGTGCACATGTAGTCGGAGATGGCCAGGTCGCCGTAGGTCGAGGTAAAGATCGACGGCAGGCTGGCCGGGTCGCGGCCTGCGGCGTTACAGGCGGCCAGCGCGGCTTCCAGCGACACGGCCACCGTATCCGGCGCACGCCGGCGTTCGTTGGCGGCCAGCAGCTGCGGCGCCGGGCGGGCGGGGGTTTCCTGCAGGGCGCCGCCGCGCGCGAAGGCGCTGGCAGCGTCCCAGTTGGGCAGACCCTGGGTCCAGAAGCCGATCCCTTCGATGGTCGCGGTCAGCATCAGCGGGCCCGCCCGAACAGCAGCGAACAGTTGTTGCCGCCAAAGCCGAAGGAGTTGTTCATGGCGTAATCGATGCGGGCATGGGCGTTGTCGAAGCGGATTTGCGGGCCACAGGCCGGGTCGGGGATGTCGCTGTTGAGCGTGCCGGGCAGCACCTCGTCGCGCAGCGCGAGCAGTGCGATCACCGATTCGACGATGCCGGCCGCGCCCAGGGTGTGGCCGGTCCAGGCCTTGGTCGAACTGGCGTGCAAGGTGCCGGGGAAGATCGCTGCCACGGCGGCGGCTTCCACGCTGTCGTTGGCCGGCGTGGCGGTGCCGTGCAGATTCAGATAGCCCACTGCGGCCGGCTCCAGACCGGCGCGGTCGAGCGCACCGCGCATCGCCAGCTGCGCGCCCAGCCCTTGCGGATGCGGCGCCGACATATGGTGCGCGTCGCTGGATTCGCCGTAGCCGTACAGCCGCAGCGCGGCATCCGGTGCGGCGGCCGGGCGTTCGAGCAGCGCAAATCCGCCGGCCTCGCCCAGGCTCAGGCCGACCCGGCGCGCGTCGAACGGCTGGCACATTTCCGGCGCCACCACCTGCAACGAGTTGAAGCCGAACAGCACGCTGCCGCACAAGGTGTCCACGCCGCCGACCAGCGCCGCGTCGATCACACCGGCCTCCATCAGCCGCGCCGCCTGGGCGAACACCTTGGCGCTGGACGAACAGGCCGTGGCCACGGTCACGCACGGGCCACGCAGGCCGGTGGCGTGCTGCACGAAGTCGCCCAGCGAATGCGGGGTGTGCACGATCGGGCGATTCAGATCCTCGGGGAAGCGCGCGCCGTCGGCGTCGTCGACCAGCCGCGTATACGCTTCTTCGCTGGCGCCGATGCTGGAGGTGGAGGTGCCGATGATCACCGCTACCCGCTCGGCGCCGTAGCGCTGCGCGGCGGCCTGCACGGCCTGCGCCATCCCGTCCTGCTGCAGGGCCAGCCAGGCCAGGCGGTTGTTGCGGCAATCCCACGCGTGCAGAGAATCGGGCAGCACAACCTCTTCAACGCCATCGACGCGCCCGACCCAGCAGGGCAGCAGCGGTTGCGGCCCGAAATCGTTGCGACGCAGGCCGCTGCGTCGGGCGGTCAACGCGGCGGCCTGGGCGGCAAGCCCGGCACCGAGTGCGGTGGTGGAAGTGAACGCGGTGACGGCAACCGGGGCCATCTGGGACGAATGCTGCGCTTGGCTCACGATGGTCTGGCTGGCAAAAAGTGCGGTCAGTATATCGATGGCGCGCGTGGGTCCCGTGGACGGCGCAACTGAACGTCACCGTCATGTCGCTGACGCGGCTGGGATTTTTCGCACAGGCCGCGCTTTCGCCGTCGCCGCAATTGCGACACAATCGGCGCGACACATCTCTCTTCCGAGCGCGACCACGCGCGCATGCACGCCTACGTCTATAAAAGCCAACGCAAGCAGGACACCTTCGTCTATCTCGCCACACGTGACGATTTCTCCGGTCTTCCTGCCGCCGTGCAGGCGCAGCTGGCGCCGTTGACGTTCGTGCTGGATGTGGCGTTGACGCCGGAGCGCCGGCTGGCGCAGGCCGACGCGGCCACGGTGCGCGAGGCGCTGGGCAAGCACGGCTTCTATCTGCAATTGCCCAAGACCATCGTGCTCGCAGGCGAGTGCGACCATGACTGAGCCTGTGCGTGGCGCACGGATGCGCGCCGCAACGCTGGCCGGTGCGGCTGGCGTGGTGCTCTGCCTGCTCGGTGGCATTGGCGGCGTGGTTGCCGCGCTGAGCTTGTGGCTGGCGCAGCCGGCGTTCGCGCTGGCGGTGTCGTGGGCACGTGGGACGCGCGCAGTGCCGGGCCAGCCGCGCGCGGTCGCGCAGGCGCTGCCGCCGTTGCTGGCCATCTGGGGCGTGGGCCTGCTGGCACTGGCTGCGCTGATCAGCTGGCCGCTGACCGCCCTGCGCGACAGCGGCAGCCTGGCGGCCGCGCTGGCGCTGAGCGTCGCAGTCAGCGCTGCCTTACTGGGGCTGTGGCGGACCTGGCCGTTGTGGGGCGAGGTGGAACGCGACGGTGGTGCGCTGGCGCCACGTTGGCAGGCATTGGCCGCGCAGGAACTGCATGCCTGGCGCGGCCTGCTGACGGCTGCACTGGTGCTGGCAGTGTGCACCCTGGCCGTGGTGCTGGCCTGGCCGGGCTGGTTGTCCGGCGGCCTGCGCTGGGGCTTGGCGGTGGCTGCCGGTGTGCTGCTGCCGGTGGCCCATCTGCTGCTGCAACGCACCGCCGCACCCATGCGCAGCGATGCGCCGCATACGCGCCAGGCCGCCGATTTCTTCTCCGAAGCCGCCGCCGAACCGCGCCCGCTGGAACCGGTGGCCCGGCATCAGCTGGTGCCCGAACTTTTCGAGGCCGCGCGCAGTGGCCGGGTGGACCGCGCGCTGCAATTGCTCGAGGCCGGTGCCGACCCGCAGGCGTTGCCGCTGCCGGAATGGCGCGATCAACGCAGCCTGCCGGCGCTGGCGGCCGTACTGCCGGATCTGCGCCTGCTGCGTGAGTTGATCGTGCGCCGCGTCGACGTCAATCAACCGCATCGCGGCATGACCCCCTTGCTGGCCGCCACCCGCGACAGCTGGCACGGCCGCCCGGATGCGGTGATGACCTTGCTGGCCAATGGCGCCGACCCGCGCGCCAGCGACAACGACGGCAACACCCCCTTGCATCACGCCGTGCGCAGTTCCGACCCGGGCGTGGCCGCGCTGTTGCGCGATGCCGCCGCCGAGCTCGACGCGCTCAACAACGAAGGCCATTCGCCGTTGGCGATGGCCTGCCAGGTCGGCAACTGGCGGCTGGCCAAATTCCTGCTGGAGCGCGGCGCGCAGTCCGAACCGGAGGGCGGCGCCCCGGTGCTGCTGGCGGCAGCCGGTACCGAAGAAGACGACCCGGCCGGCGTGCAGTTGCTGCTCAAGCACAAGGCGCGTGTGGATGCGCGCGATCGCCAGCGTCGCAGTGCGCTGCACGAAGCCGCGCTGGCCGGCCACGGCGACATCGTCGAGGCGCTGTTGTCGGCCGGAGCAAACCTGGAAGCGCGTGATCTGCTGGGCCGCACGCCGTGGCTGGATGCCGCGCGCCAGGCACGCAGCGCCGTGCTCGAACGCCTGGTCGCGCGCAAGGCCGATGTGCTGGCCATCGATGGCGACGGCCGCAACGCGTTGATGCTGGCCTGCGCCGCCGACAATGTGTCGCCGGCGCTGATCCGCCGCCTGCTGGACCTGCAGGTACCTGCCGACAGCGTGGATGCGCACGGTCGCCGCGCGGTGGATGTGGCCGCCGAGGCCGGACGTTGGGCGATCGTGCAGCTGCTCGATCCCGCTTACCCGTTGCCGGCCGCGGTCAGCGACGCGCAGGGCGAGGCGCCTGGCGTTGCCGTGCTGCCCGATCGCCCGCCGCTGGTGCTGCTGCGCGAAGGCCTGCAGCTCGGGCAGCGCGACGGTCTGGTCGCGCTGGCGCGGCTATGCGCCCCGGAAGAACTGGGCGGCCTGCTGCACGATGCGCATCTGGCCTTGAACGCCGAGGCGGTCGACTGGCTGCTGCGCCATGGCGCCGATGCCGAAGTGCGCGACGCCTGCGGCGATGTCCCGATGTTTGCGCTGCTTTCGCGCGGCGTGGAGGCGGTACCGGCGCTGCAGGCGTTGCTGCGGCATGGCGTCTCGCCGGCAGGCGCCGGTGGCCTGACCCGGCTGCTGAGTGCCTGCGTGCAGCACGATGCGGCATCGCGCGGGCTGGAACAGTTCGCGCTGGAACTGCTCGAACGTGGCGCCGACCCCTTCGCTCCGTCGGCTGCCGGCGATCCGCCGTTGTCGCTGGCGGTGCGGCTGGGCTGGCTGCGCCTGCAGCAGTGGTTGCTGGAACATGGGGTGGACCGCGAAGCGCGCGACAGCCACGGCATGACCGCGCTGCATCTGGCCACCGCGCTGGGCCGCGATGCCTCGCTGAAACTGCTGGTCAAGCAGGGCGCCTCGCCGGAAGCGCGCGCTGCCGACGGGCAGACCCCGCTGGGCGTGGCGCTGTCGATCGGCCGCCGCGATCTGGCCGACTGGCTGGACTGGCGCATCTGGTCGCTGCCGCGCCGCACGCTGCGCGAAGCGGATGTGCCGGCCGCCGCGATGACCGGCGATACCGATGCGGTGCGTCGCCTGATCGATCTCGGCCTCGCCGTCGACGCCGTCGACGC
Source organism: Xanthomonas sp. NCPPB 3583 (assembly GCF_041475715.2). Classification (NCBI taxonomy): domain Bacteria; kingdom Pseudomonadati; phylum Pseudomonadota; class Gammaproteobacteria; order Lysobacterales; family Lysobacteraceae; genus Xanthomonas; species Xanthomonas sp. NCPPB 3583. Next base: position 4,606,030 of record NZ_CM191263.1, on the reverse strand, counting down.
GCAAGGCTGCACCGCACTGCTGCGTGCTGCCGGTGGTGGCCATCTTGGCGTGGTGACGCATCTGCTCGGCCGCGGCGCCGATCCGCAGCGCGCGGCCAACAGCGGCGCCACGCCGTTGTCGGCGGCCGTGAGCATGCGCCAGACCGAGATCGTGGCCGCCTTGCTGCAGGCCGGTGCGCAGATCGAACACCGCCTGCCGGGCGGGGTGACCGTGCTGATGCTGGCCTGCGCGTTGGGCCTGCCGGACATCGTGGCGCGCCTGCTCACCGCTGCGGCCGACGTGCACGCCACCGACAATCAGGGGTTGGCGCCGCTGCATTGCGCGGCGTTGTACGGCTTCACCGCGCGCGACAAGAACCGCCTGTTGGCCCTGCTGGACACCTTGCTGCTGGCCGGTGCCGACCCGGACTACCTGGCCGGTGGCCGGGTCAGCCCGTTGCTGCTGTTGCTGGGCGCGCGTGCCGAACCGGGTACCTCCTGCGACGAGCAGGTGGTGCTGGCCGGCGTCGAACGCCTGCTCGACGAAGATGTCTCGCTGGATGTGGCCGACCAGCGCGGCTTCGGCCCGCTGCATCTGGCTGCACTGCACGGCCTGCCGCTACTGGTGCAGCGCCTGCTGCGGGCCGGTGCCGATGCCGACCGCCGCGATGCGCTCAACCGTACCCCGCGCGAGATCGCCGTCATGCGCGGCTTCATCGACGTGGCCGGCCAGTTCGAACCCGCGCTGCCAGGCGTCTCTTCGATGGCGCGCTTCCTGCGCGAAGGCCGCTGAACCAGCGCGTCGGGTAACCGCTGCGGGTGCCGTTCGTGTGCAGCCGCACCCGCCTGCGCAGCCCCACCGCCGAGCGCGTCTTCGCCGACTGGCCCGGCGTGCAGGCGCAATCGGCCGGCTGGCGGCCGATGCGCAAGTGCAGGTCAACCCGGAGTTCCTGCAGGACGCAGGTGGTGCTGGTCATGGAGCGTCGCCGCGCACCTACGCCATCGCCGGGTGATCTGCCTGCAGCGTCCCGACGAGGATGCGTCTATGCACCCGGCACTGGTACGCCGCCTGGAACACACGGTGCCACCGCTGCTGGGTTTACCGGCGCAGTCGTAACCTGATCCCGACACGACCCATGCAAGACTGCGCGTTCTTTCGCCGGAAGGAAGCGCCCAACCAATGAGCGTGCGTATCGAGGACCACGCAATGCTGGGCAACTGCCACAGCGCGGCCCTGGTCGACCATCGCGGCACCATCGACTGGCTGTGCCTGCCACGCTTCGATTCCGATGCGGTGTTCGCTGCCTTGCTGGGCGAGGAACAACACGGGCAATGGGCGTTGTCGCCGGCTGCCGACTTCCGCAGCGAGCGCGCCTACCAGGACGATAGCCTGGTGCTGTGCACGCGCATGATCACCGACAGCGGCGCGGTGGAACTGATCGATTTCATGGTCGCCAGCGAAAACGGCGAAGTCCATCAGCATCTGGTGCGTATCGTGCGCTGCGTGCAGGGCAGCGTGCCGATGCACATGCGCCTGACCTTCCGCTTCAACTACGGCCGCACGGTGCCATGGGTGACGCGCATCGTCGATGGCATCCGCGCCATCGCCGGCCCCGACCAACTTGCATTGCGTTCGCCGCAAACGCTGCGCGGCCAGGACATGGGCACCGAAACCGACTTCACCCTGCGTGAGGGCGAAAGCACCTGGTTTCTGCTCAGCCACGGCGCCTCGCATCAAGCCACGCCGCCCTTGATCGACGCCGAACAGGCGCTGCAACGCACCACCGCGTTCTGGCACGGCTGGGCGCGCCGCTGTACCGATGTCGGGCCGTGGACCGAGCAGGTGCGCCGCTCGCTGGTGGTGTTGAAGGGGCTGAGTTATCTGCCCACCGGCGGCATTGTCGCCGCGCCCACTGCCTCGTTGCCCGAGCACCTGGGCGGTACCCGCAACTGGGACTACCGCTATTGCTGGCTGCGCGATTCGGTGTTCACGCTGATCGCGTTGTTGCAGGCCGGGTACCGCGACGAAGCGGCAGCCTTCCGCGATTGGGTCCAACGCACCATTGCCGGTTCGCCGGATCAATTGCAGGCGCTGTACGGCATTGCCGGTGAGCGCCGCTTGCAGGAATGGGAAGCGCACTGGCTGCCCGGCTATGAACATTCCGGCCCGGTGCGCATCGGCAACGGCGCGGTGGATCAGTTCCAGCTCGATGTGTATGGCGAGTTGATCGGCGCGTTCCATTACGCCCGCGAAAAGGGCGTGGGCCTGCCGTCCGACGACGACGGATCGTCTGCGTCGCTGCTGGAAAAGATTCTGGAAACGCTGGAAACCCTGTGGCGCGAACCCGATGAGGGCATCTGGGAAATCCGCGACGAGCGCCGCCACTTCGTGCATTCCAAGGTGATGGCCTGGCTGGCCTTCGACTGCGGCGCGCGCGATGGCATCACCAATGCAGACGCAGAAAAACGCGCGCACTGGGGCCGCATTGCCGAAGAGATTCGAGCCGAAGTCCTGGAAAAAGGCGTGCATCCGGACGGTCACTTCGTGCAGAGCTATGGCTCGGACCGGCTGGACGCTTCGCTGCTGCTGATCCCCATCGTGGGTTTTCTGCCGCCGGACGATCCGCGCATCGCCGCAACTGCCGATGCGATCGCACGCGATCTGACCATCGACGGGTTGGTCGAGCGCTATCGCGCCGACGACAGCGCCGACGGTTTGCCGGCCGGCGAGGGCACCTTCCTGGCCTGCAGTTTCTGGCTGGTGGAAAACTATGCATTGCTCGGCCGCACCGACCAGGCGCGTGCGCTGCTCGAACGTCTGCTCGGGCTCTGCAACGACGTCGGTCTGCTCGCCGAAGAATACGACCCGCGCAGCAAACGCATGCTCGGCAACTTCCCGCAAGGGTATTCCCACGTGGCCCTGGTCAATGCGGCATTGCGCCTGCATGGACGCATGGGCGAAAAGGAAACGCATCCATGAGTGAGCAAGCAACCACACCGCCGTGCATCATCGTGGTGTTCGGCGCACGCGGCGATCTGACCAAGCGCCTGGTCATGCCGGCGCTGTACAACCTACGCCGTTCCGGTGCGCTGGGCGATGAGTTCGCCATTGTCGGCATGGACCATGGCGACATCAGCGAACGCGCGTGGCGGACCAACATGGGGCAGTCGATGACGCAGCTGCTCAGCAGTCGCGATGCCGAATTCCAGACCGACGAATTCGATACCGCCACCTGGGACTGGTTGCGCGAGCGCATGCATTACCTGCGCGGCGACTTCACCGATCAGGGAGCCTACCGATCGCTGGGCGGCGTGCTGGACAAGCTGCACAAGCGCTATGGCACGCAGGGCAACGTGCTGTTCTATCTGGCCACCGCCGCGCGCTTCTTCGAGCCGGTATTGCTTAACCTGGGCGAGGCTGGCCTGGTCAGGCAACGCGAAGGCGAAGGCTGGCGCCGGGTGATCGTGGAAAAACCCTTCGGCCACGATCTGCCCAGCGCCCAGCATCTCAATGCCACGGTTGCCAAGGTGCTGCACGAAGATCAGGTGTTCCGCATCGATCATTTCCTGGGCAAGGAAACCGTGCAGAACATTCTCGCGTTCCGTTTCGCCAACGGCTTGTTCGAGCCGGTGTGGAATCGCGACCGCATCGACCATGTGCAGATCACCGCGGCCGAAACCATCGGCGTGGAAGGGCGCGGGCGGTTCTACGACCCTACCGGCTGCCTGCGCGACATGGTGCCGAACCATCTGTTCCAGTTGCTGGCGATGATTGCGATGGAACCGCCGGCGGCGTTCACTACCGAGGCGATGCATCGCCGTCGCGCCGAAGTGATCGAGGCGGTGCGCCCGATCAGGCCCGAAGATGTGGTGCGCGGGCAATATGCCTCCGGCGCGGTCAATCGCAATGCGGTGCCGGGCTATCGCGAAGAAGACACCGTGCCCGAGGATTCGGACACCGAAACCTATGTGGCGATGAAGCTGCAGGTCGACACCTGGCGCTGGGCCGGCGTGCCGTTCTACCTGCGCACCGGCAAGCGCCTGCGCGAACGCACCACCGAGATCGCGATCCGTTTCAAGCCCGCACCGCTGGCCCCGTTCCGCAGCACCGAAGTGGGCGGCTATGGCCCCGACTGGCTGGTGCTGCATATCCAGCCCGACGAGGGCATCTCGCTGCAGTTCGACGTCAAGCGCCCCGGCGCGCAGGTCGCACTGGCGCCGGTACGCATGGATTTCCGCTATCGCGACTGGTTTCCCAAGGAATACACCGTGGGCTACGAACGCCTGCTGCAGGACTGCATGAACGGCGAAGCCGGCCTGTTCCAGGACGCGGCCATGGTGGAAGGCGCCTGGCGCATCGTGCAGCCGATCCTGGACGCCTGGAAACAACCGGCCAGCGACTTCCCCAACTATGCCGCCGGCAGCGCCGGCCCCTCGGCCGCCGACGCACTGCTGGCCATGAACGGCGGCCACGCCTGGCGCGCCCTCACGCCCGGCCGCAAACCGCCGCCGCGCCGCCCCCCAGAAGCGCGTGCTGGTGCTGCGACGCCGGTGAAGAACGCCACCAGGAAGACGGCAAGCAAGGTCGGCAAGGCACCGGCCAAGAAAGTCACCAGGGCGTCTGCCAGACGCGCGTCCGCCGCTACAGCGAAGTCCTCGCAGGATGCGGCGACGTTGTCTGGCAGCGCGGCCAAGAAAGCGGTGCGCAAACGCGCCACCAGCAAGGTCGCAAAAACCGCCGCCAAGACGGTTAGCAAGACTGCGGCGGGCAACGGTGCAGCGAAGAAATCGGTGAGCAGAACCGCAGCGCGTACGCCACGCCGCTGAGGATGCGAGCGGCATGCACTCGCTGCAAATGTAGGAGCATGCCCGCGCGCGGCGGGCTTTCCGTTAACGCCTGTTCGCGCGCGGGCGCGTTCCTTCGGAAGAGCTCAGCGGTCCTGCGTGGTGGGTGCAGGTTCCCCATCCACATCCGCCTTGACGTCGGCTTCGAACAGGTTCATCAGGTCGGCACGTGCATCGCGCGAGGTCTGGATGACCTTGGCTTCGTCGTCGTAGACCAGGTGCTGGCGGCGTAGCAGGTCTTCGTCGTGCTGGCGGAAGCGTTGACGTGATCGTGTGCGAGGGCTTCGCCCAGGCCGAGCGAGGTGAGGACGCGTTCGCTCAGTTCCAGGCTGGAGGCGAAGACCTCGCGGAACGGTTCTGCGCCCAGGTCCATCAATTTCCAGGCATGTTGGCGGTTGCGTGCACGCGCTAGCACGGTGGCTTGCGGGTACAGGCGACGGATCAGCCGCACCGTCTTGATGTTGGTGTCCGGGTCGTCCACCGCGATCACGAACACCTTGATGCGCTCGGCACCGGCAGCGCGCAGCAGCTCGGGGCGGGTGGGGTCGCCGTAATACAGCTGGCTGCCGAACCGACGCAGGTCTTCCACCGTGTCCGGGTTGTGTTCCAGCGCGACGAACGGCACATGCCGTGCGGTGAGCAGGCGCGCGACCACCTGGCCGAAGCGGCCCATGCCGGCGACCAGCACCTTGGGGGTCTGTGCATCGATGGTGTCGTACGGGCGATCAGGCTTGGGCGCGCGCACGCGCAGCGGCCCGTTGAGGATGCGCTGCATGCCGAGCAGCAACAGCGGGGTCAGTGCCATCGACACGCCCACGATGGCCACCAGCCGGTCGTGATTGGCCGGCTCCAGCAGGCCCACGCGGTCGGCTTCGTTGAACACCACGAAGGCGAATTCGCCGCCCAGCCACAGCACGCTGCCCAGCATCAGGCTGCTGCGCAGCGGTAGCTTGGCCACGCTGCCGATACCCACCAGCAGCGAGAACTTCACCACCAGCAACATCGCCACGCCTGCTGCGATCAACCACGGCTCGGCCGCCACGCGGTGGAGATCGATCCCCATGCCCACCGAGATGAAGAACAGGCCCAGCAGCAAGCCTTCGAACGGTTCGATCTGCGATTCCAGTTCGTGGCGGAATTCCGAATCGGCCAGCAACACGCCGGCGATGAAGGCGCCCAGGCTGGCGCTCAATCCGGCCTCCTGCATGATCCAGGCGGTGCCCAGCACCACCAGCAAGGCGCTGGCGGTGAACACCTCCGGCATGCGCGTACGCGCCACCACGTTGAACAGGTGACGCAACACAAAGCGCCCGCACACGACCACCAGCGCCAGGGCCGCCATCGCCTTGGCCACGTCCTGCCATTGAAGCGTTGCATTCTTGCTGCCGCCGAGCAGCGGGATGGCCGCCAGCAACGGGATCGCAATCAGATCCTGGAACAGCAAGATGGCAAACGCCAGCCGCCCGTAGTCGCTGCTCAGCGCCTTGCGTTCGGCCAGCAATTGCAGCCCCACCGCGGTGGAGGAGAGCGCCAGCGCCACGCCGACGATCAACGCGCTCTTCCAGCCCAGCTGGGCTGCCATCAACAAACCGCCCAGGATCACCGCCGTCACCAGCACCTGGGTGGCGCCAGCGCCGAACACCGAATGGCGCATCACCTTCAGGCGCGCCGGCGACAGTTCCAGCCCGATCACGAACAGCAGCATCACCACGCCGATCTCGGCCGCGCCGCTGATGCGTTCGGCATCCTGCACCACGCCCACGCCATCGGGCCCGAGCACCACGCCGGCGACCAGGTAGGCCAACACCGCACCCAGGCCGAAGCGCTTGAACACCGGCACTGCCACGATGGCGGCCAGCATCAGCACCAAGGCCAGTTCCAGACCACCGCTATGCATGCGTACTCTCCATTGAGGCACGCATTATGACGCGCAGTTCCGTTGGCCTGCGCGCACGCGTGTGCCATCTGCACGGCGACGACGCGCGGCTGCGCGATGCGGCCCGGCACCTATCTGCGGATGCGCGCGCGGATCAGTCCGGCACCGCCTGCGCCTGCACGGTCAGTGCGCATGCAGTGCATGGCACCGCACACGGTCGACACTCCGTGCGAGCAATCAGCGGCTTTTAAGCAGAAAACGCCGATCCAGCGGCTGCAGCGGGCGCGCATTGAACGGGTACACGCGTTCGAACGCGTTGATCTGTGCCTCCGACACCTGCACCGGCTGGCTGAGCACCACCCAGTCCACCGTTTCGCTGCACGGCGGCGTGGTCAGCGAGCCTTCGTAGCGATAGAAGCTGCGTTGATTGCTCGGCGGAAGAAACGCCTCGGCACTCACCGTTGCGTTGGCGACCTGCCGGGTCTGGTCCTTGTCCTTGGGCATGGCGTCGAGCACCCGCTGGAACGCCGGGTTGGCCTTGCCGGTTTCGAAGAAGATCGCCAGCACGCCCAGCGTGCCGTCCGGGCCCTGGTGCACCAGATGCGCCTCCATCGGGAAACGCCGGCCGTTCAACAGGTGCTCGCTGGGGTGATGGAAGTGCAGTTGCAACGCTTGATACTGCTTGCCGCCGGTCGCCATGGTGCCGCCGTCGTGCAGATCCAGCTGGATGGAATGGCCGGTGTTGCGCACGACCAGCGGCACGGCGCTGTAGCTCAACAGCAGCGTGCCCAGGTTGGCGTCGATGGCGCCTTTCAGATCGATGGGGCTGTTCTGCTGGCCATTGCCGCACAGCGCATTTTCCTTGGCCAGCTCGGCCCAATGCTCGGCACCTTCCGGGCCGGTATAGCCCCATTCGTGCCCGCTGTGCGGCGCGGTCTCGTGCGCCTGCACCGGAGTGCTCTCGGGCAGTGCGGTTTGCGCCATGCCCACCGCGCCCCATCCGGCGGCGATGCACAGGCACAGCGGGCTGATGCGACGTAACAGAAGCGACCTTGAAACGGGCATGCACAAACTCCGGAAGGAAAACGCACTGCGTGGATGCGATGGCCGATGCCATCGCGTAAGAGCAACGCATCGGGCGCTGCGGGAAGCGGACTGTAGCAATGAACTGTGACGGTCAGCACGGCGCGGCGACAGGCGGTTGCGCGGCGCCATCTCGGCGGTGCATCGGCACCTGGCAACCCGCCTGCCCGGCACGCATTGGCGTATCGCCGCGCGAGCGTCCCAGCCTTTCCGCAACGCTGCGCAACCCCCCTGCGCCGGCACGCCACAGGGCGCTTCCCGGAGGGTTGGCCGCCAGCGGCACGCAGCGGGCGCCGTGCCGCTGGCCTTGGCGGCAGTCAAGCCGGCCACGCAGCACCCGCTCCGCACCGCTGCCCGCCAACGCATCTCGTCTCAACGTGCATAACGCGCTTTAAGCGGCCTGCGCGCAGGGCATTGACCAAGCCGACTCAGGCGCGCAGACTGCGCCGCGCCATCGCCCGGATCACCGGTCGGTACGCACCTTTGGAGCCCTTCCCCATGTCCAGCGACAGTCACCCTAGACCCGGGTCGATGACCCAGCTGGCGCGCGCCTGAGGCCCAGGTTTCGCCGGCTGTCATCGACGACGGTCGTCACCAGGCGAACCACCATGTACGACCAAACCCTGCGCCTTGCCGAAGGCGTCGATGCACTGACCGCACCCCTGGCCGAACTCAACACGGCCGATGCGGTGGAATATCTCAACACCCTCGACCGCGACGACGCGGCGCAGGTGCTGGCCGCATTGCCTTTGCTGCGCGCGGTGAAATTGCTCGAACAGCCGGAGTTGCGCGATGCCAGCATGCTGGTGGCGTCGCTGCCGGCCGAGCAGGCCGCCACGCTGCTTGGCCAGATGGCCGACGACCGCGCCACCGATATCTTCCATGGCCTGGATGCCGAGCAGCGCCAGCCGCTGCTGTGGCTGCTCAGTGCCGAGGCGCGGCTGTCGATCCAGGCGCTGATGCGCTACCCGCCCAACACCGCCGGCGCGCTGATGACCACCGAGTTCGTGGCCGTGCCGTCGGACTGGACGGTGGGCCGCACCCTGCAGCACATCCGCGAAGTGGAGCGCAGCCGCGAGACCGTCTACGCGATTTATCTGCTCGACCCGCACACCCGCGTGCTGCAGCAGGTGGTGACCATGCGCCGCCTGATCACCGGCGCGTCGGAGGCGCCGATCCTGGACGTGGCGCAGGTCAATCCCCCGGTCACCGTGGACCCGGCACTGGACCAGGAAGAAGTGGCACGGCTGATCCGTCGCCACGACCTGCTGGCGATCCCGGTGGTGGATGCGCGCGGCCACGTGCTCGGCATCGTCACCGTGGACGATGTGCTCGATGCGCTCATCGCCGAATCCACCGAAGACGTGCACAAGTTCGGCGGCATGGAAGCGCTGGACAAGCCGTACATGCAGATTGGCTTCGGCCAGATGATCAAGAAACGCGCCGGCTGGCTGAGCGTGCTGTTTCTGGGCGAAATGCTCACCGCCAGCGCGATGCAGCACTTCGAGGACGAGCTGTCCAAGGCGGTGGTGCTGACCTTGTTCATCCCGCTGATCATGAGCTCGGGCGGCAATTCCGGCTCGCAGGCCACCTCGCTGCTGATCCGCTCGCTGGCGCTGCGCGAAATCCGCCTGCGCGACTGGTGGAAAGTGGCGCTGCGCGAACTGCCCACCGGCCTGACCCTGGGCGCGATCCTGGGCGTGCTGGCGATCGTGCGCATCACCATCTGGCAGACCGCCGGCCTGTACGACTATGGCCCGCACTGGCAGATGGTGGCGCTGACCATCGGCGCGGCGCTGATCGGCATCGTCACCTTCGGTTCGCTGTCCGGCTCGATGCTGCCGTTCGTGTTGCAACGCTTCGGCTTCGACCCGGCCAGCGCCTCGGCGCCCTTCGTCGCCACGCTGGTGGATGTCACTGGCCTGGTGATCTATTTCAGCATCGCCGCGCTGATCTTGAGCGGCACGCTGTTGTAGAGGCCTCGCGCTCGGGTAATCACGGATGCATGCACGTGCGCATGCATCCGTCACCCCATGCCCTGAAACGCCAGTGCGTGTACCGTAGCGCGATGGCATTCGCGTCCCCCGTCCGATGAGTACGTACCACCTGCAGCAGGTCTTTCGTCCCAGCACCGTCGCGGTGGTGGGCGGCAGCCCGCGCGAGCGCTCGGCCGGGCGGGCGGTGGTGCGCAACCTGCGCGCGGCCGGGTTTCCCGGCCGGATCGGTTGGGTGAGCCCGCGCTATAGCGAGATCGATGGCGTGCGCACGGTGGCGCGGTTGACCGATCTGCCGTGGGTACCGGACCTGGTGGTGATTACAGCGCCGGCGCGCATCGTGCCGCGCATCGTCTCCATCGCCGCGCGGCGTGGTGTGGCGGCCGCCATCATCCTCACCGCCGGCCTGGGCAGCGGCCCCGGCTCGCCGGCCGCGCGCATGGAGTCGGCCGCGCGCGCCAAGGGCATGCGCATCCTCGGCCCACACTGCCTGGGCGTGATCGCCCCGCATGCGCGGCTCAATGCCAGCATCGCCGCGCATTGCCCGCAGGCCGGCGACCTGGCGTTGATTTCCGAATCCAGCGCCATTGCCGCCGCGCTGGTGGAGTGGGGTGTGGCGCGCTCGGTCGGGTTTTCGGCGGTGGTGTCGCTGGGCGATACGCTGGACGTGGATTTCGGCGATCTGCTCGACTACTTCGCCACCGACTACCGCACTCGCGCGATCCTGCTGTACGTCGAACGCATCGGCGATGCGCGCAAGTTCATGTCGGCCGCACGTGCCGCCGCGCGCGCCAAGCCCGTCGTGGTGGTCAAATCCGGCCGCCAGTACCGCATCAATCCCAATGCCGACACCCACGCGCAGGCGCTGGCCGGTTCGGACGCGGTGTACGGCGCGGCGTTCGCACGCGCCGGGCTGTTGCGGGTGGGCGCGCTGGACGAGCTGTTCGCCGCCGCCGAAACGCTGGGCCGGCTCGGCAGTTTCCCGGGCCGGCGCCTGGCCATTTTGAGCAACGGCGGCGGGGTGGGGCAGCTGGCGGTGGACCAGCTGGTGTTGCGTGGCGGCACCCTGGCCGAGTTGTCGCCCAAGACGCTGGAAAAACTCGATCAATCGCTGCCGGAAGGCTGGTCGCGCAGCAACCCGGTCGACATCATTGTCGACGCCGACGGCGCGCGCTATGCCGCAGCGATCGAAGCGCTGCTGGACGATCCGGAAAACGACGCGCTGCTGGTGGTCAATGTGCCCACCGCGTTCACCTCCTCGGCCGATGCGGCCAAGGCGTTGACCCGCGCGCTGGACCAGCGCAACCGCTACCAGCGCGACAAACCGGTGTTTGCGGTGTGGCTGGGCCAGGACGATGCGGCGATCGCCGCGCTCAACGCCGCACGCGTGCCCACCTATGCCACCGAATCGGATGCGGTGCGTGGCTTCACCCACCTGGTGCGCTACCGCGAGGCGCAGGCGGCGCTGATGGAAACCCCGCCCAGCCTGCCGGAAGACTTCGTCGTGGATGCCGGCATCGCGCGCACGCTGGTGGAAGAGGCGCTGGCGGCCGGCCGGCGCTGGCTGGACCCGGTCGCCACCAACCGCCTGCTGGCCGCCTACGGCATCCCGGTCGTACCGCTGCAGGTGGCCGCCAGCGCCAACGAGGCCGCATTGCTGGCCGACCCGTTGCTGGCCGTCGGCCGCACCGTGACATTGAAAGTGTTGTCCAGCGAGATCGCGCATAAGTCCGACGTGGATGGCGTGCGCCTGAACCTGTCCAGCGTGGCGGCGGTGCGCGAAGCGGCCACCGGCATCCTGGCGCGTGCGCGCGCCGCGCATCCCCATGCAGTGATCGAAGGGGTGATCGTGCAGCCCACGGTGCTGCGGCCCAAGGCGCGCGAACTGATCGCCGGCATCGCCGACGACCCGGTGTTCGGCCCGGCGATCGTGTTCGGGCGCGGCGGCACCGCAGTGGAAGTCATCAACGACCGCGAGCTGGCCCTGCCGCCGCTGGATCTGCGCCTGGCCCACGAACTGATCGGCCGCACCCGCGTCTCGCGCATCCTCAAGGCCTACCGCGACGTGCCGGCCGCCGACGAGCGTGCGGTGGCGCTGGTGCTGGTCAAGCTGGCGCAGCTGGCCGCCGACATCCCCGAAATCACCGAGCTGGACATCAACCCGCTGCTGGCCGACCGCGATGGGGTGATTGCGCTGGACGCCCGCGTGGCGGTGGCGCCGGCGCGCAAGCTGCACAAGGGCCGCGGCCATCCGCGCTTTGCGATCTTCCCGTACCCCAAGGAATGGGAGCGCCAGATCGGCCTGGGCGATGGCACCCATGCGCTGGTGCGCCCGGTGCGCCCGGAAGACGACGCGCTGTTCCGCGCCTTCTTCGCCCGCGTCACCGACGAAGACCTGCGCCTGCGCTTCTTCCAGTCGGTCAAGCATTTCAGCCATGAATTCATTGCTCGGCTGACCCAGCTCGATTACGCCCGCTCCATCGCGCTGGTGGCCATCGACCCCAAGACCGGCGACATGCTCGGCGCGGTGCGCCTGCACGCCGATGCCGATTACCAGCGCGGCGAGTACGGCATCCTGATCCGCTCGGACCTCAAGGGCCATGGCATCGGCTGGCAGCTGATGCGCATCATGATCGAGTACGCGCGCTGGCTGGGCCTCAAACAGATCGAAGGCCAGGTGCTGCGCGAGAACCGCACCATGCTGGCGATGTGCCAGAGCCTGGGCTTTGGCGTGCGCCCGGATCCGGACGATGCGACCCTGATGGCGGTGACACTCCCTATAATGGGCGAGCCGCGCCCGGCCTGACGTTGCGTCACGCCGCGGTCCCCCATCCTCCACTGCACGCCGGGCTGCCAGGCCTCGATCTGGCCCATTGCTCCGGCTGTCGTCTCGGCCCGCCTGGGAGTGTCAATGTTTCGCGATTTCAGAATGTCGTTCGTGGTCACCGCCATCTGCCTGGGCCTGGCTGCGTGGTGGGGCCATACCTCATCGATGGGGATCTGGCAGGCGCTGTGGCTGTGCCTGGTGCTGAGCGTGCTGGAAGTGTCGTTGTCGTTCGACAACGCGGTGGTCAACGCCGGCGTGCTCAAGCACATGAACGCGTTCTGGCAGAAATTGTTTCTGACCGTGGGCATCCTGATCGCCGTGTTCGGCATGCGCCTGGTGTTCCCGATCGTGATCGTGTCGGTGGCCACCGGCATGGGCCTGGTGCCGGTGATGCAGATGGCGCTGAAGGAGCCGGACCGCTACAGCCAGGTGCTGACCGATAACTACCCTTCCATCGCCGCCTTCGGTGGCATGTTCCTGCTGCTGGTGTTCCTGAATTTCCTGTTCGACCAGGAACGCAAGCTGCACTGGCTGGGCCCGGTGGAGCGGCTGGTCGGCAAGCTGGGCAAGGCCGATGCGATGTCGGTGATCGTGGCGGTGTCGGTGCTGCTGGGCACCAAGCTGTTCCTGCCGGAGGCCATCTTCCAGAGCGTGCTGTTCGCAGGCCTGGGCGGCATCCTGCTGTATCTGCTGGTCGGCAGCGTGGATGCGTTGTTCGAGGCCGAAGAGAGCGAAGACGGCAGCATGGGCCCGGCCAAGCGTTCGGGCATCGCCGCGTTCCTGTATCTGGAAGTGCTGGATGCCTCGTTCTCGTTCGACGGTGTGATCGGCGCCTTCGCCATCACCCGCGACGTGGTGATCATCATGCTGGGCCTGGCGATCGGCGCGATGTTCGTGCGCTCGATGACCGTCTACCTGGTGCACAAGGGCACCCTGGACGAATTCGTGTTCCTGGAGCACGGCGCCCATTACGCCATCGGCGTGCTGGCGATCATCATGCTGGTGGGCACCGTCTACCACGTGCCGGAAGTGCTGACCGGCCTGATCGGCGTGGCCTTCATCGCCGCCTCGGTGTGGTCGTCGATCCGCTACCGCAAGCGCCACCATCTCGGGCCGACCGAGATCTGAGCGATCACCGGCGAGCTTGCGCGGTCGCTGAACGGCTGGTGGCGCGTGGGTCGCCCGGCGGGTAAAAAAACGCGACCGATAGCACGCCTGGTGTCGACGGCGGGTGAGTGCGGCGAGCGAATCAGGACCCTCCCGACTTGACCTGCGCAGTCGGATTCGTCCTCCCGCCGCGCGAGGCGACCGCTCGTCAGCGCAGCCCGTTGTGCCGCAAGGCTCGGCGCAATTTGGGCACATTTGGTGTTGACCCCCTGGGGGTACCCCACTATCTTGGGGTTCGGTGGTGACCGCCCCCAAGTGGCACCGATCAGACGAAGGCGATGCGCAAGTGCGACATTGCCTGCGGCTCCCATCTCAGCGACCTGTACGCGCCCCGGCATTGCCGCGGTCGCTTCCGGCCCGATGACGGCAGCGCGTTGCCACCGAACACCATCATGCGACAGCACACCGCGTGATGGCGGCCGTGGGAGTTGAGGGAAATTGGTGGGTGATGCCGCCGCAGGCCATGGCCTGCGCGCTGTGCGTCCTGTGTCGCCAGTGCACCCTGGACGCCGCTCGGTCGTTGCCTGCTCCGGCAGGTTCGTGTGCCTACGCATGGAGGACGCATGACCACCAACGACACCCTTTCCGCGATCGCCGCCGGTACCGCAACACCCACCAGCGTTCCCGCCAGCGTTGCCGCGCCCGCCTGCGGCGCGCCGGAATTGACCGACCCGTCGGACATCGTGCCGCCTCCCCGCCAAGCCATTGCAATGCACGCACAGACCATCGAAGAACAAAACGTCTCCACCTGGATCACGAAAGAAGCGGGCAATCGCAAGATTCCGTTCGAGCCGGAGCGCCTGAATCGCGCCATCGACCAGATCCATGCCGAGTTCCCGCAGCTGGACGTGGCCGATTACAAGCGCTCGGTGTTCGGGTTTGTCGAGCGCAAGGACAGCGTCAACGCCGACGACCTGGTCGACCACCTGATCCGCGAGGCCGAAGCCCGCGTCGACCTGACCACCCCGGAGTGGGAGCATTTCGCTGCGCGTCTGTATCTGCGCCGCCTGTACAAGCGCGCCAGCCGCAACCGTTTCTACGACGCCAGCCAGAAGTACGGCTCGTTCGTCGGCCTGCAGGAGAGCCTGGCCGACCGCAATGTCTATTCCAACGACATCCTGCGCCGCTATTCCAAGGACGAGCTGATCGAAGCCGGCAAGATGATCGAGCCCGAGCGCGACAAGCTGTTCGCCTACAACGGCCTGTACCTGCTGGCCACGCGTTACCTGGCCACCGATAGCTCGCGCGGTGTGTTCGAACTGCCGCAGGAGCGTTGGCTGACGATCGCGCTGTACCTGATGCAGGACGAGATCGGCACCGGCAAGGGCAGCCGCGAGCGCCGCATGCAGCTGGTGGGCGAGGCCTACTGGGCGCTGTCCAACCTGTACATGACGGTGGCAACCCCGACCCTGGCCAATGCCGGCAAGGTCGGCGGCCAGCTGTCGAGCTGCTTCATCGACACCGTCGACGACAGCCTGCAGGGCATCTACGACTCCAATACCGACGTGGCGCGCGTGTCCAAGCACGGCGGCGGCGTGGGCGCCTACCTGGGCTATGTGCGTTCGTCAGGTTCGGCGATCCGCGGCGTGTCCAACTCGTCCGGCGGCGTGGTGCCGTGGATCAAGCAGCTCAACAACACCGCCGTGTCGGTGGACCAGCTGGGCCAGCGCAAGGGCGCCATCGCGGTCTACCTGGACATCTTCCACCGCGACATCGAAGCGTTCCTGGACCTGCGCCTGAACAACGGCGACCAGCGCCTGCGCGCGCACGACGTGTTCACCTCGGTGTGCATCCCCGACCTGTTCATGGAAGCGGTCGAGCGCCGCGGCGACTGGTACCTGTTCGACCCGCACGAAGTGAAGCGGATCAAGGGTTGGTACCTGCAGGACTTCTATGACGAGAAGAAGGGCGACGCCAACGGCAGCTTCCGTCGCAAGTACGAAGAAGTCGTCGCCGACGAGCGCATCACGCGCAAGACCGTCAAGGCGATCGAGATCTTCAAGCGCATCATGGTCAGCCAGCTGGAAACCGGCAACCCGTTCATGTTCTATCGCGATGAAGTCAATCGCAAGAACCCGAACAAGCACGAGGGCATGGTCTATTCGTCCAACCTGTGCACCGAGATCCTGCAGAACATGAGCCCGACGCGGATGATGCAGGAGATCATCAGCGGCAATCAGATCGTCACCACCAAGAAGGCGGGCGATTTCGTCGTGTGCAACCTGTCCTCGATCAACCTGGGCCGCGCGATCACCGTGCAGGCCGACCAGGCCGATCTGCTGGGCGCCGACGTGCTGGAGCGGCTGATCCCGATCCAGGTGCGCATGCTCGACAACGTGATCGATCTGAACCAGTTGCCGGTGCCGCAGGCCACCATCACCAACCAGAAGTACCGCGCGATCGGTCTTGGCACCTTCGGTTGGCATCATCTGCTGGCGCAGAAGTCCATCCACTGGAATGCCAAGGAAGCCGAGGACTACAGCGACGAGCTGTACGAGCGCATCAACTACCTGACCATCCAGGCGAGCATGGAGCTGGCCAAGGAAAAGGGCACCTACAGCGTGTTCCGCGGCAGCGACTGGCACAACGGCGAGTACTTCCGTGCACGCGACTACAACAGTCCGCAGTGGCTGGAGCTGTCGGCGCAGGTGGCGGTCAATGGCGTGCGCAATGCCTGGATGCTGGCGGTGGCGCCGAACATGAGCACCGCGCAGATCGCCGGTTCCACCGCCTCGATCGACCCGATCTACAGCGCGTTCTACTACGAAGAAAAGAAGGACTTCCGTCGCCCGGTGGCCGCGCCCGGCCTGTCGCTGGAGACCTGGCCGTACTACGAAAAGGGTGCCTACAAGGTCGACCAGTTCGCCAGCGTGCGCCAGAACGCGCGCCGCCAGCGGCATGTGGACCAATCGATCAGCTTCAACTTCTACGTGCCCAGCACCATCCGTGCGAGCACGCTGCTGGACCTGCACATGACCGCCTGGCGCGAAGGGTTGAAGACCACGTACTACGTGCGCTCCAACGATATCGACATCAGTGAGTGCGAGTGGTGCAGTAGCTAAGCGCATTCGCGCTTCGCTTCCACGGTTCGCGTTGCGAACCGTGGACCCTGCTTCACCAGCTCCCACACCCCGCGCCTTTGGCGCGCCCCCTGACTCAGGGGGCTTTCCTCCAGATTGATTTGTTGCGCCGCCGTTTTTGTTTGTACGCGCGGCGCCTGAAACACGAGTAGAAACCCATGTCCGCAACACCGCTCGACCGCATCAAGATCCTTGAGCCGCGCAACCCGAACCGTTCGACCGGCATCATCAACGGCCAGACCTCGGGCATCCTCAACTGGAACGATATTCCGTACCCGTCCTTCTATCGGGCCTACAAGGAGCTGTCGACCAACTTCTGGATCCCCGACGAGGTGGACATGAAGGGCGATGCGCGCCAGTACAACGAGCTGTCGGCGCGCGAAAAGAACGCCTACGACTCGATCATCGGCTTGCTGGCCACGCTGGATTCGCCGCAGACGCGCTTCATCTACAACGTCGCCGAATACATCACCGACCCGGCCGCGCATGCCAATGCCGCGATCATCGGCCAGCAGGAAGTGATCCATAACGAGAGCTACAGCTACGTGCTGGCCTCGATCACCGGCCTGGCCGACCAGAACCGCGTGTTCGAAATCGCGCGCACGCACCCGACCATCATCAAGCGCAACGCGCCGATCATGGGCGCCTACGAAGACTTCATGCGCGAGAAGACGGCCGAAACGCTGATCCGTTCGCTGATCCAGTCCTCGATCCTGGAAGGCATCAACTTCTATTCCGGCTTTGCGTATTTCTACAATCTGGTCCGCCAGAACCGCATGACCGGCACCGGCAAGATCATCAGCTTCATCAACCGCGACGAACTGGCGCATTCGAAGTTCATCAGCGAGCTGATCCGCGCCATCATCGGCGAGAACCAGGCGCTGCAGGGCGACGAGCTTACCGACTACGTGCACAAGGCCTTCGAGCACGCGATCGACCTGGAAACCCAGTGGACCGCCGAAGTGCTGGACGGCATCGACGGCATCGACGTGGACGAGATGATCCGCTACGTGAAGTACCGCGCCAACAAGATGGCCGGCATGCTCGGCATCGAGAAGCTGTACGAAGGCGCTAACGACAACGTGATGCCGTGGATCAAGGCCTACGCCGACAACTTCACCGAAACCAAGACCGACTTCTTCGAGATGCGCAATGCCTCGTACAAGAAGACCAATTCGGATAACGGCTTCGACGACTTGTAAAGCGCTGCAAAAAAGAACCCGCCACTGTGGGCGGGTTCTAGATTGATCTTTTACAACTTAGTTGATTCAGATCAAACGAGTGGCTGTGTGCGCGCTAACGCACAGTAGCCACTCGATGCCCGGGATAGACGGATGCTAGAGGCGATCCGCACTACACCAGATTTGGAGCTTCGTCAACAATTGCACTCGCTGACAACGAGCATCCTACAGAGAGTTGGCCGCTAGGCCTAGTGCCGCCGGTCGCATTCCGTAGGATAGCCAGATCCATTTCCACCGGTTCATTGCGCCTCTTTTGATCAAGAGGTCAACATGAAAACTCTCTTCAAGAGTGTGTTCGTGCATTCGTACACCAGGTTCCGAAATGGACGCCTGGAGAATGTGTGTCAACACTTTCGTTCACTGCCTAGCCATTAATTTGCAGGCGTGATCTCTGGGGAAATGGGAAGGGCGCCGGTGTGCCGGCGCCCTAACTGAGTGAAATGTTGGCATGGAACTAAGATGCTACTTATAGATATCAATCAGGGCTCTGCGACGTTCAAGACGCGAGCTGCAATCTCATGAATACGTCACATGAAAATCCTTCTTGCGGTTGCATCGCTTAGCGGCAACACGCGCGATGTTGCGCGGATGATTCGTGCTCGCTGTGTAGAGCATGGCTTGTCATTGGATTGGATTGAAACCGATATGCAGACTCTGGCGAACGCATCGCTGACGCTAGATCAGTATGACTTGTTCATGCTTGGCACTTGGACGGCCAACGGAGGGCGTACGCCTGCCGAAATGAAACGTTTCATCGTCGATTTGGTGGAGATGATCGGGAAGCCACCACGCGTAGCCGTGTTCGGCACCGGCGAAACACAGTGGGGTGAGGAGTACTATTGCGGTGCCGTACACCGCATCGCACAGTTCTTCTCCAGTCCCTTTGCGCGCTTGACCATCGAGCAGATGCCCCACGGTGCAACGGATGCGCAGATCATCTCTACCTGGACCGATCAAGTCCTGGCCCAATGCCAACACAATTGACACGATGCAGACCATTACAGTCACCTCGCCTGAACACTACATTGCCGCGCTGGCCGAGCACCCGCGCGCGCTCGTGGATTTTTATAAGGACGACTGTCCTGGATGTCGGATGCTCGATATGTCTCTGGAGAGGTTCGCGAAGAGCGATGCCGCAGGCGGCTTAGCGTTGTTAAAGGTCAAGCTTGAAGTATTAGGGCATGATTTTTTCCGCGAGCTGGGCCTGCGCCAGACGCCGACCCTGGCGCTCTACCGCGACGGCAGTGAAGTGGCGCGTCTGCCCGGCTTTCAGTCGCCGGCGCAGGTGGAAGCGGCGGTCCGCAGCGGCCTGTGATGGCGACGGGCGCCCGGTCGATGCGAGGCGCCCTGCGATGAACACCACGATTACCATCGTCGCCTGGAGCTTCCTGCTGGCGGGGTTGGGCTTGTTGACCGGTGCGGCGCTGCTGCCGGATCAGGCGCGCTGGATCTTGTTGCTGCTGGGCGTGACGTTCGGCGGCGTGGGTGGTGGCATCCTCGGCTATCGCGTCTGGCATGCGCGCCGTGCTGCGTGGTTGCGCCGGCATGGCACGGTGGTGGAGGCGCGTTTTGTGTGCGTTGAACGCAATGCGTCTTTGCAGGTTAACGGCGTGCACCCGTTCCGTATCCTGGCCCATCGCCACGACCGCACGCACGACACCTTGACCGAGTATCGCAGCGATAATCTGTGGGTCGATCCGCAGCCGTTTATGGCCGATGGACAACTGCTGCGGGTGTTCGTCGATCCGCAGCGGCCATTGCGCTACCACCTGGACCTGAGCTTCCTGCCGACGCTGCGCAGATGATCGGGCTGGCTTTCCTTCCTTCTTACGGCACTTCTTCATGACCAGTTCCACGCCCGTTGCACCGACCGAAGCCCGCATGGCCGAGATCGTGTTTCCCAATCACACCAACCATCTGGGCACGCTGTTCGGTGGGCAGGCGCTGGCGTGGATGGACAAGGCCGCGTTCCTGGCCGCCTCGCGCTATGCGCGCCGCACCGTGGTGACGGCGCGTTCGGATCAGGTGGATTTCAAGCTGCCGATCCGCCAGGGCCAGATGGTGGAAACCATCGCCCGCGTGGTGTTGGTGGGGCGTAGCTCGATCACGGTGGAAGTGGAACTGATCGCCGAAGACCTGCTCAGCGGCGCGCGCGAGCTGTGCACGCGCGGGCAGTTCGTGATGATCGCGCTTGATGCCGATGGCAAGCCGACTGCGGTGCCGCCGCTGCCGGCAGCCGACTAAGAGCAGCGAATAAGACGACTGCGCTGCGCCATGTGAGCGCAGCCAGTGCTCGGTGCGGTAAGTATCACGTGCACTGCGGTTGCTGCGCTTCATCCACACCCGCCTGACGACCGCTCGCGACGTGGTGTTCGCCGCCGTGAGCGCGCTTACTCCTGCACTTCGCGGTCTTCGCGCTTGGTTTCTTCCATCGCCTCCGGTTCCAGCTCTTCGGCGCTGCGATTGAGTTTGACGAACACACCCCAGGCGATCAGCAGCAGTGCCGCGCAGGAGCCAACGGCAGCCGCGTAAGGCAGCTTGGCCGGGTCGGCATGCATCAGTTCGAAGATCGACACCAGCGTTTCGATTGCCAGCGCGATCACGATGACCACGAAAAAGCGCGACAGATACCGCCGCACGCGCGTCGGGCCACTGACCTTGACGTCGCGCAGGATCTCTTCTTCGAAGATGGTCTGGCCCAGTTCGAGCGTGACCAGCGCCACCGTCAGCAGGCCGATGGCTTCGAGCACGACGTTGAAACGGTCGCGCACCACCATGTCGCCGCCGGGTGTGAAGCCGTGCCACAGCTCCAGCCCGGCCATCGTCACCAGGCCCGCCGCGCACAGCACGAAGAACGCCAGGATCACGAAATGACCGGCACGAAACAGGTGGCTGAGCGCTTTCATCAGGGGCGAAGTGGGCGATGGGAAGCAGAGCATCGTGTGCACTGCGTCGTTGCAGCGCGAAGGCTGCGCCAACCCGGCGCACCCTCATCCGGCGCGTTGCGCCACCTTCTCCCGCGAGCGGGAGAAGTGACGTCCCAGAGCAACGCGGTGGAATGGATATGCAGGCCTTTGGCCCATTGCCGTGTAGCGACCCGCATCCTTTGTCCGGCGCTCTTCCCCCGCCTGCGGGGAAGGTGCCCGAAGGGCGGATGGCGCAGACGGCTCACACGCGCAGGCGGCCCCAGTTGCCCGCCATGATCAACTATGCCGCAACACCTGATACGCCTGCAGGTGCACATTGGCCGCCATCAGCAGCGGCGCGTTGCGCCCGGTTTCGCGCACGCGCGCCAGCATGTCGCCGACGATCTGCGCCGCTTCCACGTCCTGGCCGGCTTCCAGGTCGCGCAGCATCGAGGCCTTGAGCGGCGAATCCACCTGCAGCAGCGTTTGCAACGCTTTGGCGCGTGCCGGCTCGGGAATCGATTGCCCGGCCGCATCGGCAGCCCACAGGCATTCGTTGTACAGGCCGTTGATCAACGCGCGGCCGTCGTCGGTGGCCACGATCGCGCCGACCGGCGCACGCATCAGGCACGTGGCCGCGGCCAGTGCGGTGAGGAAGCTGTACTTGTTCCACTGCTCCTGCGCGATCTGGGTGCTGGCCACGTGGTCGATGCTGGCCTGCGCGCAGGCGGCGGCAAATGCCTGCACCCGCGCCGAATGTGCGTCACCGCTACGCTCGCCGAAGGTGATCGCCGCCGGCTTGCCCAGGTGCACAATCTCGCCGTGCTCGCCCTTGGTCGCGCTGATGAAGCACAGCCCGCCCAACACACGCGCTGCACCGAAGCGCTCGTCCAGGGCCGCGTAATGGCGCAGCCCGTTGAGGATGGGCAACACCGTGGTGTGCTCGCCCACCGCCGGCGCAATCGCCTCGATCGCGCTGTCCAGGTCGTAGGCCTTGCAGCTCAAGATCACCAGATCGAACGGCCGCTGCGCCACCAATGCCGGCAAGTCCTGCGCGGTGACATGCGCCACCTGCAGATCGGCATCGCCCAGCGGGCTGCGGATGCGCAAGCCGTCGGCCTGCAGCTGCGCCGCACGCGCTTCGCGCACCAGGAAGGTGGCATCCACGCCGGCCTGCGCCAGACGTCCGCCGAAATACCCGCCGGTGCCGCCGGCGCCCAGGATCAGGATGCGCATGGCCATCAGCTCCGCAGCCCCACACCCCGCCGCAGCAACCACAGCGCCAACGCGCTGAGCACGGCGACAAAGCCCAGCATCAATGCGTAGGCGACCCAGATCGGCACGTCCGAGCTACCGAGCAGGCCGTAGCGGAACGCGTTGACCATGTAGAAGATCGGGTTGGCGTGGGTGGCCGCTTCGGCCCAGCCGGGCAGCAGTTTCACCGAGTAGAACACGCCACCCAGGTAGGTCAGCGGGGTCAGGATGAAGGTGGGCACGATCGCCACGTCGTCGAACTTCTTGGCGTAGACCGCGTTGACGAAGCCGGCCAGCGAGAAGATGGTCGCGCCCAGCAGCACCGTGGTCAGCGTGACCAATGGATGCGGGATCCGCACCGGGGTGAAGAACATCGCGATGATCAGCACGATCGCCCCGACCATCACCCCGCGCAGCACCGCGCCGGACACGTAGCCCCACAGGATCACCCAATTGGGCATCGGGCTCACCAGCAGTTCTTCGACGTGGCGGCCGAACTTGGCGCCGAAGAAGCTCGAAGAGATGTTGCCGTAGCTGTTCTGGATCACGCTCATCATCACCAGGCCCGGCACGATGAATTGCATGTAGCTGTAGCCGCCCATCTCGCCCACGCGCGAGCCGATCAGCCCGCCGAAGATCAAAAAGTACAGCGTCATGGTGATGGCCGGCGGCACCAGGGTCTGGCCCCAGATGCGCAGGATGCGCTGCACTTCGCGGCGCACGATGGTGCCCAGCGCAATCCAGTTGCGTTGGCGGGGTGTGGCGGGCGTGGCGGACATCGACGGCTCCGAAGGACTCATGGGTGGCCTGCCGGGCGCACGGGCGCCGTTGCGGCAGGAGCCGGGGCGGCGACGGTCTCGCCAGGCCCGGTCAGACGAACGAACAATTCTTCCAGCCGGTTGCTCTTGGTACGCATCGAGCGCACCCGGATACCGGCATCGCCCAGCGCGGCGAACACGCGGTTGAGGTCCATCGCGCGCGGCATGTCCAGATCCAGCGTGTGGCCGTCGATGGCGGTGAGCGTGGTGCCTTCGATCACCGGCAACTGCGTGGGCAGCTCACCGTCGATATCGAACAGGAAGCCTTCCACGTCGAGCTTGGCCAGCAGTTCGCGCATCGGCCCCTGGGTGACGATCTGGCCATGATTGATGATGGCCAGGTTGCGGCACAGGTGCTCGGCTTCTTCCAGGTAATGCGTGGTCAGGATGATCGTGGTGCCGGCGGCGTTGATGTCCTTGAGCACGCGCCACATGTCGCGGCGGATTTCGATATCCACACCGGCGGTGGGTTCATCCAGGATCAGCAGGCGCGGCTGGGTCATCATGGCGCGGGCAATCATCAGCCGGCGCTTCATGCCGCCGGAGAGCGTGCGGCTCATCACCTGGGCCTTCTCCCACAGGTGGGCGCGGCGTAGTTCCACTTCGGCCAGTGCTTGCGCCTGGCTGCGCGGCATGCCGTAAAAGCCGGCGTAATTGACCAGGATGTCGAACGGCTTTTCGAACAGGTTGAAGTTGATTTCCTGCGGCACCAGGCCGATCAGGCGCATCGCATCGCTGCGGTGGGCGACCAGGTCGGTGCCGAACACTTCCACCTGGCCGCCGGACAGGTTCACCAGCGAGCTGATGATGCCGATCAAGGTGGACTTGCCCGCCCCGTTGGGGCCGAGCAGGGCGAAGAAATCGCCTGGCGCCACGTCCAGCGAGACGCCCTTGAGCGCCTGGGTGCCGTTGTCGTAGGTCTTGCGCAGATCGCACACGCGCAGGGCGGGCGCACGGGGAGATGGGGAATTCAAGCCGGGTCCTTCGCGCCAGGGTGACGGCGCAGCGAGTTGCAGCCCGTTATTATAGAAGCCCGTTGGGGCTTGCCCCGATCACAGACTGTCCCAAATACGTTCGTGCCCGTTCAATTCCCCCTCAAGCTTGTCGACCGGCGCATGATTGCGCCCACCGTGGCCCACTGCCAGTTCGTCCGTGACGACGGCCAGCCGCTGGATTTCCAGCCCGGCCAGTTCATCCAGATCCATTTCGACTATGCCGATGGCACGCCGACCAAGCGCAGCTATTCGCTGGCGACCATCCACGATCATGCGCTGGGGCCGGGCGAGGCAGTGGAGATTGCGGTGAGCTTCGTGCCCGGCGGCTCGGCCACGGCCTTGTTCGAAGGCCTGGAGATTGGTGACCAGTTGCAGGCAAGCGGTCCCTACGGGCGCTTTTGCCTGCAGCCGGGCGATCACAACCAGCGTTACGTGCTGATCGCCACCGGCACCGGCGTCACCCCGTACCGCTCGATGCTGCCGCTGCTGGCCGAGGCAATCGCCACCCGCGGTGTGCAGGTGGTGTTGCTGCAGGGCGCACGCACCCCGACCGAGCTGCTGTACGGCGACGACTTCCGCGCGTTTGCCGATGCGCACCCGCAGTTCCGCTACGTGCCGTGCTTCTCGCGCGAAGTGCCCGCCCAGCCGCATGCCGATGTGCGGCACGGTTACGTGCAGCAGCACCTGGCCGAGTTCGCGCCCGATGCCGCGCACGACATCGCCTACCTGTGCGGCAACCCGGACATGGTGGACACCTGCCTGGACGCGCTCAAAGCCGCCGGCCTGCCGAGTGCGCAGATTCGCCGCGAGAAGTACGTCAGCTCCACGCCGCCCAAGGTCTGAGGTGGCATGCAGGCGGCGCATCGATGCCGCCTGTGTCTGCAGGCGTGCTGTGGCCTGTAGCGTGTGACGCCAAGTTGCTGCGGTTTTAGCCGGCAGCGTCTAGAAGCGCCGGGCGCTGCAGCTCCACCGTGACATGCACCAGTTCTTCATGGATCTGCAGTGCGCGGCGCACCAGCTCCGCATCGATATCGGCTGCAGTGACCAGGCTGACGACGCAGGCATAACGCTCGCTGCCGACCCGCCAGACATGCAGGTCGGCGATGTCGATCGCATGCCCAAGCTCGGCGATGACCTGTTTCACTTCGGCCACCACCGGCGCGTCCATCTCCGCATCCAGCAACACGCTGCCGGTGCTGCGCAGCAGCCCCCAGGCCCAGGCGGTGACCAGCACCGCGCCGACGATGCCCATGAGCGGGTCCAGCCAGGTCACGCCCCAGTGCATGCCGGCCACCAGTGCCACGATGGCGAGCACCGAGGTCGCGGCATCGGCCACCACGTGCAGATACGCCGCGCGCAGATTCAGATCGCTGTGCGCCTCCTGGCCATGACCATGACCCTCGTGCGTGTGCGCATGTCCGTGACTGTCATGCGCGTGCACGTGACCATGGTGATGACCGTGCGCATGCCCATGCGAGTCGCGCAACCACCATGCGCAGATCAGATTGACCAGCAGGCCGATCAGCGCAATCACGGTGGCCTCCTGATACTGGATGGGCTTGGGCGTGAACAAGCGTTCCACCGACTGGAATGCCATCAGCGCGGCAACCCCCAGCAACAGGACCGCGCTGGTGTAACCGCCCAGCACCTCCACCTTCCAGGTGCCGAAGGTGAAGCGCACATCGCCGGCATGCTGCCGCGCAAAGCGGTAGGCGAACAACGCCAGTCCCAGCGCCAACGCGTGCGAGCTCATATGCCAGCCGTCGGCGAGCAGGGCCATGGAATTGAGCGTCCAACCGCCCACGATCTCCACCGCCATCATGAGCACGGTCAGGATCACCGCCTTGCGGGTGCTGCGCTCGGCGATCGGGTTGGCGCTGGCAAAGGTATGCGACTGCGCGCAATGCGGCGCAGCGTGCGTGGTCGACATCGGCGGTAGCTCTGGCTAAGGTACCCCCAGAGGGTATCCTAAATAGAGGGTCGGCAGGGAATCGTTACGTACAGGGCCAAAAGCCACCTAAGCGATTGAAACGCAATGATAATCACCTTGTCCCGGTAGCGGATCTCCCCATCTATGGGGCGTGCTCAAGGACTTTGGCGGTATAGCTCAGCGGCGCTACTTCCCTTTCAAGATCCAAGTGGTAATCGCCGAAGCGATTGATGTGGCTGGTCCGATAAGGCGACAGGCCGGCCAGGATCTCGGGCGTCAGTTCAATCCCCTCCTTCCGCATCTCAGCCAAGGTCCGGCTCATGCCTTCTACGTTGTGGAGGATGATCATGTTGGCGACCAGCTGGCTGTACTTGATGATCTTGCGCTGCTCGTGTTGGACGTTCTCAGCAATGATCCCCTGGCTGCCAAAGAACACCCATTTTACGAAGCCGTTGTACTCCTCGCTCTTGTTGGTCGCAGCATGGATCGTTTTCCGAATCTCGTTGTCATCGATGTAGCGCAGCAAGAACAGCGTTCGGACGGCCTTGCCAAGTTCCCGGAAGGCGAAGTACAGCTTGTTCTTCCGGCTGTAGGTGCCCAGCCGGCGCAGGATCGAGGACGCGGTGATCTTCCCCAAACGGATTGAGATCACGACCCGCAGCATGTCGTGGAGATGGGTCGCGATCAGTTGCCAGTCGATGCTGTCTCCGAACAATGCCTGGATGTTCTTATAGGTTCTGCCAGGTTCGGGCCGGAAGAATGTCAGATCCTTGATGTTTCGTATCCTGGGCATCAGCTGGATGCCCAGCATGTGGGCCAAACCGAAGACCGGGTAGCTTTGGGCCTGCGTGTCGCCATGGACGATCTCAGGCTGGATGTCGGAAGTGTTGGCCAGCAGGCCGTCGAGGATGTAGATGCCCTCGTGCACGCCACAGGGAATGAAGTGGCTGAACAGTGCCACGTATTTGTCGGACACGTGGTAGTAGCCAATGCCGCCGTAGCCGCCGTAGCGGATGTGGTACTCCGACAACAGGTTGTCCTCGTAGACGCTCCATTTGGTGCCATCTGCGGAGGCGCTCTTCCCGCTGCCCCAATAGCCCGGCAGGTCGAATTTGTTGTAGGTATTGATGACCTCCACGATGGCCTTCTCAAGCACATCCTCGGTCACGTATTTCAGGTTCAGCCAAGCAACCTGGCGCCGGCTGAAGCCCTTGATCGACCGCGCCGTCTGCGTCGGCCCCAGGTTGCAGCCATAGCAAAACAGCGTGGTGATCACCCGTCGAGGGAGATCTTCAACCTGGCTCTCGGTGCCGGCGATCGGACGGAAGAATCGGTGCAGATCCAGCCATCGGCTGGCGTCGATCAGGACATCGACGATGCTGGATTCCGGGAGCCGTTCGGCGATGAGGCGATCCACGGTGGTAATCGCGCTGGAGACTTCGGCGCGTTGCCCCTTCCGCAGCACCAGGCGCCCCTCCAGGATGTCCGCATGCACGTTCTCCGGGAAACGCGCGTCGACCTCGTCGGCCAGGGAGGTCAATTGTGCGCGTAACCCTGCCACGAACGACTCGGCGTCGGTGGGCAGGCCTGACACCTGACCATAGGCTTCCAGCTCCTGGGCCAAGGTGGCTTCATCGACCAGCTGCTCGCGGTAGTCATCAAACCGTTCGCTGCTGGGAATGAAGAGATCTCCGGACTTCAGCTCGTCTTTGACCTGCACCAGCACGGCCAGCTCGAAGTACTTACGGTGCATCCAGCCGGCGCCTGCCGCGCTGGCCCGCTTGCCAAACACGTGCTGACGCCAGAGCTTGGACATCCAGTCAAAATCCTTCTCCGGGTCCAGGCCGAGGGAAGCAACCTCGATCAACTCACGCCGTTGGTTGCGCAGTGACAGCACGGCCGCGATCAACGGCTCCATGCCGGCGTCGTGGCTGGTTGCCCGTAGATTCATCAGCTCCAGCCCATTGAACAGCAGCGGCCTGACCGCGCCGTAGGGCTGCAGCATGAAAGGCAGGTAGTTTTTCCCTGCATAGGCCATATGTTCTTCGCATTCGGCCAGCAAGGTCGATACTTCCGCTTCCAGGCTGTTGTCGATGGCATCCACGCGCTGACTATCGCTGCCGTCGAGCTGATAGGCCTGCAGGATTTCCTTGAGCTGGCCGATGAGGAAGTCGGCCCGCTTGGCATGTTCGAGCTGGTAGGCCAGCAGCTTCTGCTGGGCCGTGTTCTCCAGCCCGCGCACCTGCTTGATGAACAACTCGGCTGCATCATCCAGCGTCTTGGCATGCTGGGCGCGAATGAAGATGGTGGCCAGCGCATAGCGCTTGTCCGGAGCCAATTCGGCCAGCTCGCTGGCGTCATAGGCCCGAGCCATTGCACGGAATTGCTTGAGCTTGGGCACCGGCACATCGATGGGAGGCAGCTGGTCGGCCAGCTGCTGCAGCATGCGGATGTGCTGCAGATAAAAACGAACTTCCTTGTTGGTCGGCCGGCCAGGCTCGCGCTTGAGTGAGTGCCAGCCAGTAAATCTGGAGCCTTCCGGTGCGCGCAGCAATTCGTCAATGAGCGTGCGCGTTGCGGGCGTCAGCGCGTGACTGATGCTGCGGTAGTACCCCAGATTGACCCTCTCACGCGCGCCAATGGCGGCCAGCTCCAGGGTGCGGAAGCCTGGCAGTTCGTAGCGGTGGTGCACCAGCTCTTCGAGCAGGACGTTCACGATGTCCGGGATGGTGTGCTTGGTCTGGGCTGCTCCGGTGGCCACCGTGTCCAGCCAGGCCAAGCCTGATTTGTCCAAGGGACGTACCCCAATGAACTTCCGAAGCTGCGGCATATGCCGGCGCTGGCTGCCGGAGGCGTCGTAGCGTTCGAGCTGGTCGGTGTCCAATACGCGCCCGAGTCGGGCGGCCTTGGCGATGTGCTTCCGGATCCGCTCGGGCACTTCGGCCAACACCGTGAAGTAACCCAGGCGCTGGAAGAGCTTGAGATGAATCAGTACCGCCAGCTGCGGTCCCGGCTGGGTGGTCAGCTGCTTGGCGAATGCAATCTCAGCGGCGGTCGGAGTGTAGATCTCCTCCAGTTCCTTGGCGGTGGGATCAGGCTTCAGTCGCGGGTAGGCGGTCTCGTGAAGGGTAGCCATTGGATCCGAAGGTTATGAGGGGATCAATCCCAGTGCCGGCCATCGTCTGTATTGAGAGACGCTTCCAGGAAACACTGGTGCGTATCGGCCATGCGGTGCATGTCATCGAGCAACGTGGCCAGGATTTCATCCAGATCCCGGTCGGGATCGGTGGGAGCTGTCAACCGGTACTCGCTGCTGGCGGTGTTCAGCCGCACAGCCTGGAACGGGGCCAAGCAGATCTCTTCGATTCGCCCCCGGGCCTTGGCCGCGCCGCGGCCGGCGCGGGCAAACGGGGTCAGCACCATGCGCAGGCGCAGCTGCAGGGCAGATTTTCCCTCGGGCGCCGGCAGCGCCATCGTCGGAGCTGGCGAGGTTGGGCTGGGCAGGCTCGCTTCAATGCGATCCCGGGCGAACGGGTCACGCCCGTCCAGATAACGCATGGCCGACTGCACATCGCGCCAGCCCACGTACTCCATCAGCGCCTTCATGTCCCAGCCTTGGTCGTTGGCCCAGCTGGCAAAGCCGCGGCGCAGCGAATGGCTGCTGTGGAGCCCAGCATCGGCAAAACCAGCACTGGCCAGCAACTCACGCAGCAGGCGCACCAAGCTGTTGGGATGCAGGCCTTCGGCGCTCACCTGGCCCCATTGGCTGACCGCCCGAAATACCGGCCCTTCTTGCAGGCCGGCCGCCTGCAGCCACACCTGGGTCGCCTCCACCGGACACAATCGCGACAACGCCGGCACCTTGTAGGTGACGCCGGCCGCCTGCCGATCGCCCTTGCTGCGCGGAAGGAAGCAGGTCATCCCCTGTCCCGGCACCAGCGTGAGATGGGCCAC
Source organism: Xanthomonas sp. NCPPB 3583 (assembly GCF_041475715.2). Lineage (NCBI taxonomy): Bacteria > Pseudomonadati > Pseudomonadota > Gammaproteobacteria > Lysobacterales > Lysobacteraceae > Xanthomonas > Xanthomonas sp. NCPPB 3583. Next base: position 4,576,081 of record NZ_CM191263.1, on the reverse strand, counting down.
GTCCAGACGCAGCAGTTCATCGCCGCGGAAGCCACGCCAGAATCCGAGCAGCACCAACGCTCGGTCCCGTTGGTGGCGCAGCGCCGCCGCTCCGTCGCCCCGCGCCTGTGCCGCAGCGATCGCTGCAGCCAACCAGTCATCGAGTTCGACCAGCCGCCGAATCTGGAGCGGCGCGGCTTGCTTGACCTGGCCCGGGTGCAGGGTTTTGATGCCTTTGAGCACCTTGCGCACCAGCGGCGACCGGGTCGGGTCGACAAAGCCGTGGTCGCGGTGCCAGGAGGCAATGGCGGCCAGCCGGTGGCGAAGGGTGCTGGTGGCCAAGGTCTGCGCATAGGCGGCCAGGTACCGCGCCACGCTGTCAGGTGTGGCTGGGAGGTGGCCTTGCCACTCAACCTCAAAGTGCCGCAGCGCCGACGCATAGCTGCGCACCGTGTTCTGGCGCGTGGCCGCATCGAGGTAGCGGTCCAGTTCGGTCACTGGCGCGTGGCCTCCACCGAGGCCGGCTGTCGCAGCGTTGACAGGATGGTGCATTCTGCCCGCTGACCGCCGTGGCAACTGGCAATCACCCGTTCCAGCTCGCTGGCCATGCGCTGAAGGTCAGCCATGCGCGCCCGCACGTCGGTCAGATGGCTGCGGGCCAGCCGATCCACGTCCCCGCACGAAAGCTCCTCATCGCCGGCCAGCTGCAGCAGGCTGCGGACCTCTTCCAGACTGAAACCCAGATCCCGGCCACGCGCAATGAAGCGCAGCCGCTCGATGTCGGCCGGGCCATAGACCCGGTACCCATTGCCTGAGCGCCCAGGGCGCGGCAATAGGCCGATCCGCTCGTAATAGCGGATGGTCTCCAGATGGCACCCGCTGGCGTCGGCAGCCTCACTGATTTTCATTCGTAGTACGCTTGACTCCGTAGTAGCTACGGACTTTACCCTCACCGGCTGTGTCATGCCAGCGGCCCGCCCGGGCCCGGCTTCCCTGCGAATGGAGATGTTCCGATGAGTGATTGCGGCTGCCACCACGAGGCTAAGAACGCGCAGGAGCGGCGCGTCCTCTGGATCGCCCTGGCGTTGAACGCGGCGATGGCCGTGATCGGCGGCATCGCCGGCTGGGTTGCTCATTCCACTGGCCTACTGGCCGACGCTCTGGACATGCTGTCCGATGCCACCGCCTATGCCATTGGCTTGGTCGCTATCGGGCGCACGGCGCGCTTCAAGGCCAATGCCGCGTGGGTCAGCGGCAGCGTGCTGCTTGTGCTGGGTGTGGGCGTGTTGGTCGAGGTCGGCCGCCGCGTAATGTTCGGTGCCGAGCCGGTCAGCGGCTGGATGATTGGCACCGCCCTGCTGTCGCTGGTGGTAAACGTGACGGTACTGCGCATGCTGGCGCCGCTGAAGTCCGGCGAGGTGCATCTGCGGGCGACCTGGCTGTTCACCCGGGCTGATGTGGTCGCCAATGTTGGCGTAATCCTGGCGGGCCTCCTGGTGTGGTGGCTGGCCAGCCCGTACCCAGATTTCGTGATCGGCGCCCTGATCGGCCTGTATGTGATCAAGGAAGCCTTCGAGATCTTGGGTGATGCCCGCCGGGCACGTGCCGACGCGCGCAAGACGGCTGCATGACCAGGCTTGGCCGGCTGGGTTCTGGCCTGCGCTGGCTCCTGCTGGCGCACTTGGCCGTGGGCCTGGTGGCGCAGCCGGTGCTGGCACTGGTCGGCGAGCTGCATGCCCAGACCCATCTGGCCGCTGCCGACCGTGGCCCGGCAGTGGCGCCACCAGCTGCCGAGCGTGGCGTAGACGTCGCCCTGCATCGGCTTCAGCAGCTGGTGCTGTGTTGCAGCCAAGCCGCGCCGGCCCCTGAGATCCTGCTGGCCGTGGCGGACATCGGCCGGTATTTGCACGCGCTGGACGCCGATACGCCCCGGTATCCGCCCGCGCACCTGATCGCGCCGTTCCGACCGCCGATCGCAGGGTGAGGTCGGCTGGCATGCGCCGGCGCCCTGTCGATATCGAGAACCTTCGGAGTACTTCCATGCATGTGCGATTGGCGGCTATAGCCGCATGGCTGCTGTTGGGCGGCGCGGTGACGACGCCGGCGGCGGCGGCCGAATTGATGACTTTGGACGACGCGTTCGCGCGTGTGGCCCAAACCCACCCCGAGCTGCGCCTGGTCGATGCGCGGGCCACCGTGCTCGCTGCCGAGCGCGATCAGGCCATGCAGCGCCCACCGTGGACGGTCGGTGCCGAGGTCGAAAATGCATTGGGCACGGGCGTGGCCCGTGGTCTGGACAGCGCCGAGCTGACCTTGAGCCTGAGCTCGGTCCTGGAGCGCGGCGGCAAGCTCGATGCGCGCCGAACCCTGGCCCAAAGCCGGATTGATGCGCTGGCCGTGCACCGGGAGACCGGCCGGCTGGACCTGCTCGCCGAGACGGCGCAGCGCTATTTGGCCGTTGTCGGTGCCGACCGGCAACGCAGCCTGGCGAACATGGATGTCGGCCAGCGCCAGCGGACCGTCGCCGCTGCCCGGCAGCGCCTGCAGGCTGGCGCGTCTCCCGAATCGGTGATGCTCACCGCACAAGCAGCACTGGCGAGAGCAGAATTGACCCGTGATCGGGCCGAGCAGCAGCGCATTGCCGCCCGGCAGCACCTTGCTGCCCTCTGGGGCGAACGTGCTCCGAGCTTCGAGGTGGCCGCGGCGGATCCCATGACCCTGCCGGCGATCGCGTCCATGCAGTCGCTGGCCGAGGAATTGGAGCGCACTCCCGAGTTGGCGCAGTTTGCCGATGCCCGCCGGATCGCGCAGGCACGACTGCAGCTGGCGCGTTCGGCGGCCTCGCCGGACTTGTCGTGGCAGCTGGGCGTGCGCCGCCTGCAGGAGACTGACGACACCGCGCTGGTGGCCAGCCTGTCCATGCCACTGGGCAGCCGCAGCCGCGCGCAGCCGGAGATCCGCGCCGGCGAAGCCGAGCTGGAGGTTCTGACGATCGAGCGCGAGGCCAAGGGCCTGTCGCTGTATTCCACGCTGGTCGAAGCCCATGGTCGCTACACCGTGGCGCAGGCCGAGGTGGCACGGCTGCAAGGCGAGGTGCTGCCGAAGTTGGCCCGGGCTGAGCAGGCCGCCGAGCGCGCCTATCGCGCCGGCGCGATCAGCTACCTGGAATGGGCACAGCTGCAGTCCGAACGCACGGCCATGGCCCAGCAGCAGCTGGACGTGGCGCTCGATGCGCAGCGCGCCCTGATCGAAATTCAACGCCTGACCGGCCAGGCGCTTGTCGCGCCGCCGGCGGCTGCTTCCACCGGAGAGACCCCATGAATCGCTTTTCCTGGACCGCACTGGGCATGGCCCTGATGATGCTGGCCGCCTGCAACGCGTCGGCCCCCAACGAAGCGTCCGAAGGCGGCGCCGCCGCTGAGGGCGAAGAGCACGGCGAGCACGAGGAAGCGCCGCTGGAAACCAAGATTGCCGCCAAAGCTGCGCAGGCAGCGGGTATCCAGGTCGCACCGGCAGGCCCCGGTGAGATTGCTGACGAGCATGAGGTGCAAGGGCTGTTGACCCCGATTGACGGTCGCATCGCGCAGGTCACGGCACGCTTCCCCGGACCGGTCCGCTCCGTGCGTGCGGGCGTGGGTGATCAGGTACGGGCCGGCCAGGCACTGGCCACGGTAGAGAGCAACCTGAGCCTGACCACCTATACCGTCACCGCGCCGATCAGTGGCGTGGTCATGGCGCGCACGGCCGCCGTAGGCATGGCCGCCGCTGAGGGCGCGCCGCTGTTTGAGGTCGCCGACCTGTCCACGCTGTGGGTGGACCTGCACATCTTCGGCGCCGACGCCCAGCACATCGGTGCTGGCGTGCCGGTGACGGTTACCCGCTTGAGCGATGGCGTCACCGCACAGACCACCTTGGAGCGCGTCCTGCCCGGCACCGCCACCGCCAGCCAAAGCACCATTGCGCGCGGCACGGTGGCCAACACCGATGGCCTGTGGCGGCCGGGGTCGGCGGTCAAGGCGCGGGTCACCGTGGATCGCCAATCGGCAGCGTTGGTGGTGCCGATCACGGCGCTGCAGACCGCAGAAGACCAGGACGTGGTCTACGTGCAGCAGGGCGAAACCTACCACACCCGGCCGGTGAAGCTGGGGCGCCGCGACGCCGAACGCGCCGAAGTGCTGGAAGGCCTCAAGGCCGGTGAACAGGTGGTGGTGGCCCAAAGCTTCCTGATCAAGGCCGACATCGAAAAGTCCACCGTGGAAGAAGAATGAGGCCCGCCATGCTCGAACGCCTCATTGGGCTGTCCATCCGCCATCGCTGGCTGACGCTAGTGCTCACCGCTGCGCTGGTTGCGCTGGGCGTGTGGAGCTACCGTCACCTTTCCATTGACGCCACACCCGACATCACCAACGTCCAGGTCCAGATCAACACCCAGGCCCCGGGTTACTCGCCGCTGGAGGCCGAACAACGGGTCACCTTTGCCATCGAAACGGCCATGGCCGGTCTGCCCAAGCTGGACTACAGCCGCTCGCTGTCGCGCTACGGGCTTTCGCAGGTCACCGTCGTCTTCAAGGACGGCACCGACCTGTACTTTGCCCGCCAGCAGGTCGCCGAGCGCCTGCAGCAGATCGCCTCCCAGCTTCCCGAAGGGTTGGACCCGGAAATGGGGCCGATCTCCACCGGGTTGGGCGAGATCTTCATGTACACCGTGGAGGCCGAGCCCAACGCTCGCAAGCCCGACGGCACCCCGTACACGGCCACGGACCTGCGCACCCTGCAGGACTGGGTGATCCGGCCGCAGCTGCGCACCACGCCCGGCGTCACCGAGGTCAACACCATCGGCGGCTTCGAGCGGCAGATCCACATCACTCCCGATCCAGCTCAGTTGGTGGCGCTGGGCTTCACGTTGAACGACGTGGTCGCCGCGGTCATGCGCAACAACCAGAACATCGGCGCCGGCTACATCGAGCGCAACGGACAGCAGTTCCTGGTGCGCGTGCCGGGCCAGCTAGCCAATCTGGAGGCAATCGGCAACATCGTGCTGGACCGGCGCGATGGCGTGCCCATTCGGGTGCGCGACGTCGCTAGCGTGGGCGAAGGCAAGGAGCTGCGCACGGGCGCGGCCACCCAGAATGGCCACGAGGTCGTGGTCGGTACCGCCTTCATGTTGTTCGGCGCCAACAGCCGGGAAGTCTCCCAGGCGGCCGCGGCCAAGCTGGATGCCGCCAACGCCAGCCTGCCTGCCGGCGTCCATGCCAAGGCCGTCTATGACCGCACCGCGCTGGTGGATCGCACCATCGGCACGGTGTCCAAGAACCTGATCGAGGGCGCGCTGCTGGTGGTGGTGGTGCTGTTCCTGCTGCTGGGCAATGTGCGCGCCTCGTTGATCACCGCGGCGGTGATCCCGTTGGCGATGCTGTTCACCATCATCGGCATGGTGCGTGGCGGCGTGTCGGGCAACCTGATGAGCCTGGGCGCGCTGGACTTCGGCCTGATCGTGGACGGGGCGGTGATCATCATCGAGAACTGTCTGCGCCGGTTCGGCGAGGCGCAGCACGCGCTGGGCCGCCAGCTCAACGATGAAGAGCGCTATGACCTGACCGCCTCGGCCACCGCCGAGGTGATCCGTCCCAGCCTGTTTGGCCTGGGCATCATCGCCGCGGTCTACCTGCCGATCTTCGCGCTGTCCGGGGTAGAAGGAAAAATGTTCCACCCGATGGCGATCACGGTGGTGCTGGCCCTGACCGGCGCCATGGTGTTGTCGCTGACCTTCGTGCCGGCGGCGATCGCCAGCTTCCTGCGCGGCCGTGTGGCTGAGCACGACAACCGCCTGATGCGCTGGTCGCGTGCCCGTTATACGCCGCTGCTGGATTGGGCCCTGCGTCGGCGCGTGGTGGTGCTGGCCGGCGCGGCCGTGCTGGTGGTGGGCTGTGGCGTGCTGGCCACCCGCTTGGGTTCGGAGTTCGTGCCGAGCCTGGATGAGGGCGATATCACCTTGCAGCCCATGCGTATTCCCGGGACCAGCCTGGAGCAGTCGGTGGCTATGCAGGAAACGCTGGAGAAGCGCTTGGCCCAGTTCCCGGAGGTGGCCAACATCTTCTCCAAGATCGGCACCGCCGAGGTGGCCACCGACCCGATGCCGCCGTCGATGGCCGACACCTTCCTGATGCTCAAGCCCCGCGACCAGTGGCCCGATCCGCGCAAGCCCAAGGCCGAGCTGGTGGAAGAGCTGGAGGCGGCGGCCAAGGAAATCCCGGGTAGCAACTACGAGTTCACCCAGCCCATCCAGATGCGCACCAACGAGTTGATCTCCGGCGTCCGTTCCGACGTGGCCGTCAAGGTCTATGGCGACAACTTGGACCAGCTGACGCGCCTGGCCAGCCGGGTCGAGCGGGTCATGCGCAGCGTCCCCGGCGCCGAAGACGTCAAGGCCGAGCAGGTCTCGGGCCTGCCGCTGTTGACCATCACGCCAGATCCGGCGGCATTGGCACGGTATGGCCTGAACCCGGGCGATGTGCAGGAAACGGTGGCCACCGCCATTGGGGGCAGTGTCGCCGGCCAGTTGATCGAGGGCGACCGCCGCTTCGACCTGGTCGTGCGCCTGCCCGAATCGCAGCGGCAAGACCCGGCCGTGCTGGCAGATCTGCCCATTCCGCTGCCGGCAAGCACCAGTGTCGATGAGTCCAGCCGTCTGGCCGCCGGCGCCAATGGCGGGCCTCGTACGGTGCCGCTGCGGGAAGTGGCGAAGATCCAGGTGGAGCGCGGGCCCAATCAAATCAATCGCGAGAACGGCAAGCGGCGCGTGGTGATCACGGCCAACGTGCGCGAACGCGATCTGGGTGGGTTCGTCGGCGCGCTGCGCACGCGCATCGGCCAAGATGTGACGCTTCCAGCGGGCTACTGGATCGATTACGGAGGCACTTTCGAGCAGCTGATCTCGGCCACTCAACGCCTCGGCGTGGTCGTTCCGGTGACACTGGCGTTGATCTTCGCTCTGCTGTTCATGGCCTTCGGGTCGGCCAAGGATGCGACCATCGTGTTCAGTGGCGTGCCACTGGCGCTGACCGGCGGTGTGCTGGCACTGGCCCTGCGCGGGATTCCGCTGTCGATCTCTGCCGGCGTGGGCTTCATCGCGCTCTCGGGCGTGGCCGTGCTCAACGGGCTGGTCATGATCGCCTTCATCCGCCGCCTGCGTGAGCAAGGCGATCCGCTGGACGACGCTGTGCGCGACGGCGCCCTTGGCCGCCTGCGGCCGGTGCTGATGACCGCCCTGGTGGCCTCCCTGGGCTTCCTGCCCATGGCCTTGAATGTCGGTGCTGGCTCGGAAGTGCAGCGGCCGCTGGCCACTGTCGTCATCGGCGGTATCGTCTCATCCACCGCATTGACCTTATTGGTGCTGCCGGTGCTCTATCGTTGGCTGCATCGCGACCGAGCTCCCCGCGCCGGTGGCACTGCTTTGGAATCTTCGACACCATGAACGAGATCAACCTGGAACAGGTGCGTGCGGCGATGTTTACCGACCCGGGCGTGAAAGCGGTCGATGACCTGCGCCTGGTCCCCGCCAAAGAGCACGGTCGTGCGATCGCGGCCACCATCACTGTCGCGGCGCCCTCGGTCGACCTGGACCTGGTGCACGCGGTGACCGCGCGGGTGCTTGCCGACCAATTCGGCATCGATCAGGTCATGCTGTGCTTCAACGACCCGGGACCGGTGCCGCCGCCACCCACCGCAGCACCCCTGAAGAAATTGTGATCACTGACGGCGGCCTTGCGTCCACGCGGTCATTGCGCGAGCGGCAGCCAGATCCAGAGCGCGATGAGCGTGGCCAACAGGACGGGGGGCGTGAGGATCAGCCCCACCTTCATGTACTGCCCCCACGTAATCCGTTGGCCCTTGCCGGCAAGGACGTGCAGCCACAGCAGGGTCGCGAGCGACCCAATCGGAGTGAGCTTGGGGCCAAGGTCGTTGCCCACGACGTTGGCATAGATCATCAGTTCGCGGGTGGCGGCCGGAAGATTGGCCCCGTCGATGGCCAGCGCGCCCACCAGGGTTGCCGGCATGTTGTTCATGATCGATGCGAGACCCGCCACCGCGAAGCCGGTACCGATCGTGGCCACAAAGGTTCCCTGCGCTGCCAGCCACTCAAGCACCGCACTTGCCACCTTTGTCAGCCAGGCGTTGCCAAGCCCATAAACCACAAGATACATGCCAACCGAGAACAGCACGATCTGCCAAGGCGCGCCGCGCAGAATCTTGGTCAGGGCCACGGTGGCGCCTCGGCCGCCTCTCGTCCAGCGACCTGCAATTGCCATCAGCACCAGCGCAGCCGCACCCGTCACCAAGGCGATGGGGACGCCGAGCGGCCCGGTTACGAAGTACGCAACGAGCAACGATGCAAGAAGGGGCAAGGCGGCGCGAAAGACTGCCTTGTCGCGGATCGCCTCATGCGGCGCTTCAAGATCGTGGAGCGGGTAAGTGCGCGGAATGTCGCGGCGGAACCAGAGCCACAGGACGATCAGCGTGGCACCGACCGACACCAAATTCACCGGCACCATGACCGCTGCGTAGCGTCCAAATGAGACGTCAAAGAAGTTCGCGGTGACGATGTTGACCAAGTTCGAGACAACGAGCGGCAGGCTGGCCGTATCAGCAATGAAGCCGCAAGCCACAGTGAACGCCAGCGCACTTGCAGGCGGGAAGTTCAAGCGCAGCAGAATGGCAAGAACAATCGGCGTCAGCAGGAGTGCAGCGCCATCGTTGGCGAATACTGCCGCGATCGCAGCGCCCAGCAAGACGACCAGCGGGAAGAGCTTCCGGCCATTGCCGCCGCCCCAGCGGGCCACATGCAGGGCAGCCCATTCGAAGAAGCCGGCTGCGTCTAGGATGAGCGAGATGATGATGAGTGCGACGAAAGTGAACGTCGCATCCCAGACAATCCCCCACACCGTGGCGACGTCACCCCACCCGACGACGCCGGTGGCCAACGCTACTGCGGCGCCGGCGAGTGCCGACCAACCGATACCGAATCCGCGCGGCTGCCAGATGACGAATACAAGGGTGACGATGAATATCGCGAGGGCAAGCATGCCGCGCTCCGACAAAGGTTAGATGGAGCGCTGATTCACGCGCTTGGACAGTTCTTCGGCGCTCTCAACGCGCTCGGAATAGCGATCGGTCAGATACGCTGAGCGACCACGCACCAGCCAAGTGAACTTCACCAACTCCTCGCATACGTCTGCAACTCGCTGATAGTACGCGGACGGCTTCATGCGCCCGGCCTCATCAAATTCCTGGAATGCCTTGGCCACCGAGGACTGGTTCGGGATGGTGACCATACGCATCCACCGGCCGAGTACACGCAGCTGGTTTAATGCGTTGAAGCTCTGCGAACCGCCGGACACCTGCATCACCGCCAGGGTTTTTCCCTGTGTTGGGCGCTTGGCGCCGTCGGCCAGCGGAATCCAGTCGATCTGCGCCTTCATGATCCCGGTCATGGCGCCGTGGCGTTCGGGGCTGACCCAGACCATGCCTTCGGACCAGTACGCGAGATCGCGCAGCTCACTCACCTTCGGATGATCCGGGGTGGCTCCGTCAGGCAGTGGTAAGTCATGCGGATCGAAGATTCGTACGTCGCAACCGTACCAGCGCAAGAGCCGGCCGGCTTCCTCTGCCAGCAGCCGCGAATAAGAGCGTTCCCGCAGCGAGCCATAGAGGATGAGGATCCGGGGCGGGTGCCTGGGGTCGCCGGGCCCAGCTAGCGCGTCAACGTCGATTGGTGCAAGTTGCGTTGCGTCGATGCTCGGCAGATCTGCGGCGATGCGATCGATCATGTCGACGCTCCGGCTACCGTCACAATTTCGCCGTCTTCCTTGGTGAAGGAGGACAGCGGGTTGTCCAGCAGCGCGAGCACCTTCTCGGACGGTCGGCACAGGGCCACCCCCCGGTCGGAAACGACGATGGGACGGTTGATCAGGATCGGATGCGCCATCATCGCGTCCACCAGTTGTTCGTTGGTGAGCGCGGGATTATCCAGGCCCAGCTCCGCGTACGGTGTTCCCTTCTGGCGCAGGAGTTCACGCGGCGCCATGCCCATCGCGGCGATCAGCTCGACCAGCTTCTCGCGCGTTGGGGGCGTCTGCAGGTATTCGATGACCTCCGGGTGTTCACCGGACTGGCGCATCATTTCCAAGGTATTCCGGGACGTGCCGCAGGCCGGGTTATGGTAAATCGTCAGTGTCATCATGATCCCCTTACGCCACGTCGGGTCGCGACGATGAGGTGCCGTCGAACTGCCCGATTTCGCCTACCTGGGCGGCCAAGCTCGTCCGGGTCAGTGTGGGGATCGGAAGTGCGACGAACGCCTTGATACGGTTCTCCATGTACACAAGCGCCTGCCGAAAGGCGGCGCGCTGCCACATGTCCCCGCGTGCTTCACGGCTCGGGTCTTGGATACCCCAATGCGCGGTAATCGGTTGTCCTGGCCACAATGGGCAGGCCTCGCCGGCAGCCTGATCGCAGACGGTAAAAACGAAATCCATCACTGGGGCGTCGGGCACGGCGAACTCGTCCCACGCCTTGGAGCGCAGCCCCTCGACTGGGTAGTCGGCCTGACGCAGCGTTTCGATTGCCAGCGGGTGGACCTCACCCTTTGGATGGCTGCCGGCGGAAAACGCATTGAAACGGCCATCGCCGATCTTGCGAAGGACGCTCTCGGCCAGGATCGAGCGCGCTGAATTGCCGGTGCAGAGGAACAGGACGTTAAACGGCTGAGGAAAGCTCATGCGCAGGTCTCCGTGGTACAAGGAGTGACGAGGTTATTGAGGGCGCCGCAGATGTCCGGATTTCCGGAACAGCAGTCCTCGGTGAGGAATTCAAGAAGCTGGCGCATGTCTTCGTAGTTGGCGGCGTACAGCACACGCCGCCCGTCGCGCCAAGAGCGCAGTAGGCTCGCCCGCTCCAAGGTCGCAAGGTGAAAGCTCATGCGCGGTGGCGGAATCGCAAGCGCTTCGGCAATTTCACCCGACGGCATGCCGTTGGGACCTGCGCGGACCAGCATCCTGAATGCGGCCAGGCGGTCGGAGTGGGCAAGCGCAGAGAGCGCCGAGACGGCAGAATCATCGTTCATTCGGCGATTCTACAACGATCCTTGTAGAATGCAATCCTAAGCCGCTTCGGCCTCTACCCAGCAGGTGTTGCTGTAGGTTGCGCATGGCAATCATCATTGCCATGCGCCGCCTCTTCGTCTTATTGGATCGCCGTAATTCGTGTGATCGTCGCGTCCATACCCTGGGACTGGAACTCGAAATTCACCTTCTGACCGACCTGCACCGAAGCGATCTGTTCAGGCGTGGCCTTGAAGCCCATCGTCATTGCTGGCCAGTCCAGTGCATCCACTGGTCCGTGAGCGATGGTGATCTTGCCGGCAGTGGCGTCGACGCCTTCGACGGTGCCCGTCGCCGAGGCCGTGGTCGATGGGGCGGCATCCGATGATGCGGGCGTCGCCTGTTGGGCCATCTGCGCGTGCTCGGTGGCAGACATCGCCATGTCATCCGTTGCCGCGTCCTTCGGGGCGGTAGCGGTATTGTTGCTGGGGGACTGCGAACACGCGGCCAGTAGCAGTGCGGTCAGGACGGGAACGAAAAATGTCAGTTTCATATGGATCTCCTAGTGGGTTGAAGGTTGAGTCGACTGCAGGTCGGTACGGCTGCAGCGCAGTCGGGCTGCTGTCGTTGGTTCTGAGGGGGGCGAATTCAGCGGGGCCGCCGATCGGCCAAGGCCGGGTGCACCTCATCGAAGCGGCGTGCCTTGCCCTGGGTCAGCGTGGCGGTCACACAGCGTCCGGACATGTCAGCACCGATCTGAGCCGTGCCGACGGGGCGTTCGCGGAAGGTGGGCGCGAACTTGGGATTCCCTACCTGCTGGCGACGCACCAGCTGAACCTGTTGACCCGCGGCGGGTGCCGCCACCTGTGAATCGAAGCACAGCTGCAGTTCGTGATCCGACACCTTTGCTACGGTGCCCAGACGCTGGTCGGTTGGCAAGGTCGTGCATGCGGCGAGCAGCACGCTGATGGCTGACGACATGATGATGATCAACTGACGTTTCATGACAATTCTCCGGTAAAAATAAGTGAGTGGACTCAACGCGCCTCTCACGTCGCGACGTCCGGCGGCGCTGCCGCGGACGTAGTTCGAGACAAGGTGCGACCGCGCAGCAGGCGATACGCAGCCGGAATGATCAGCATGGACAGCAGCGGCGCAGTGACCATGCCGCCGATCATCGGCGCGGCGATGCGTTGCATCACTTCCGAACCGGCACCGGAGCCGATAAACAAGGGGAACAAGCCCGCCAGGATCACGGCCACCGTCATCGCCTTGGGCCGCACGCGCAGCACCGCGCCTTCGCGGATCGCCGCCTCCAGCGTGGCGGTGGTGGCCGGCTCGCCTTCCGCCAGGCGGCGTTCCCACGCCTGACGCAAGTACAGCAGCATGATCACGACGAATTCGGCGGCCACGCCGCCCAGCGCGATGAAGCCGATCAGCGTGGCGATCGACACCGCATGGCCCAGCATCCAGATCAGCCACAGGCCACCGACCAGGGCCAGCGGCAGGCTGAGCATGATGATGGCCGCCTCGCCGAAGCGACGGAACACCAGGTAAATCAGCAAGAAGATGATCGCCAGCGCCGCCGGCACCACCCATTTCAATCGGGCCAGCGCCCGTTCCAGGTATTCGTACTGCCCCGACCAGGCCAGGCCGTAGCCCGGCGGCAGTTTCACCTGCTGGGCCATGCGCTGCTGCAGGTCGGCCACGACCGAACCCAGATCGCGCCCGGCGACATCGACGAACACGTAGCCGACCAACCGGCCGTTTTCGCTCTTGAGCATGGGCGGGCCCGGGCTCAGCGACACATCGGCCACTTGCCCCAAGGTCAGTTGCACGCCGCCGGGCGCGACCAGCGGCAGTTGCGCCAAGGCACTGAGCGAATCGCGTTGGCCGCGCGGGTAGCGCAGCACGATCGGATAGCGTTCGCGGCCTTCGATGGTCTCGCCGATGGCGTCGCCACCCACCACGGTGGCGATCAACCGTTGCAGGTCGGCCTGGCTCAGTCCGTAGCGGGCTGCGACTACGGGGCGAATCCGCACATCGACATAGCGACCGCCGGTGATGCGCTCGGCCAGCGAGGAGCTGACGCCGTCCACGGTCTTGGCCACGCGCTCGACCTGTTCGCTGACCTGCTCGATGACCTGGGTATCGGGCCCGGACACCTTGATGCCGATCGGGCTCTTGATGCCGGTGGCGAGCATGTCGATGCGGTTACGGATCGGCGGCACCCACAGGTTCGTGAGGCCGGGCACCTTCACCGCCGCATCGAGTTCGGCGCGCAGCTTGTCCATGGTCATGCCCGGCCGCCACTGATCGCGCGGCTTGAAGGTCACCGTAGTCTCGAACATCTCGATCGGCGCCGGATCGGTTGCGGTGTCGGCACGGCCGGCCTTGCCGAACACGTGCGCGACCTCGGGCACCGTCTTGATCATACGATCGCTCTGCTGCAGCAATTGACCGGCTTTGCCGGACGATAGCCCCGGCAAAGCAGTCGGCATGTACAGCAGCGTGCCCTCGTTGAGTGGTGGCATGAACTCGCTGCCGATCCGCACGTACGGGATCAAGGTCAGCAACAGCATCACGCCGCCGAGCGCCAGCGTCAGTCGCGGAAAGCGCAGTACCGCGTCCAGTACCGGCCGATAGCCGGCGATCAGCACCCGGTTGAGCGGGTTGTCCGCTTCCGGCCGAATCCGCCCACGGATCAGGTAGCCCATCAGCACCGGAATCAGGGTGATCGACAAGCCCGCCGCCGCCGCCATGGCATAGGTCTTGGTGTAGGCGAGCGGCGAGAACAAGCGGCCTTCCTGCGCCTGCAACGCGAACACGGGCACAAACGACAAGGTGATCACCAGCAAACTGGCGAACAGCGCCGGGCCGACTTCGCTGGCCGCTTTTGCCATCAGCGTCCAGCGGTCTTCACCGGCGGCCTCGCTGCCATGCGCGTCGCGCCAATGCTCCAGGTGCTTGTGCGCGTTCTCGATCATCACCACCGCCGCATCCACCATCGCGCCGATCGCAATCGCGATGCCGCCCAGCGACAGCAGGTTGGCACTGATGCCCTGGTAGCGCATGACGATGAAAGCGGTCAGCACACCTAACGGCAAGGTGATCACCGCCACCAGCGCCGAACGCAGGTGCCACAGGAACAACGCACACACCAGTGCGACGACCAGGAACTCCTCGCCCAGTTTGTGGGTGAGGTTGCGCACCGCTTCATGGATCAATTCGGAACGGTCGTAGGTCGGGACGATCTCGACGCCCGCCGGCAGACTGGCCTTCAATTTTTCCAGGCGCGCCTTGACCGCGGCAATCGCGGCCAACGCATCCTTGCCGGTACGCAGCACCACCACGCCGCCGGCAACCTCGCCCTGGCCGTCGAGCTCGGCGATGCCACGTCGGAAGGTGGGGCCGCGCTGCACCGTGGCGACTTCACCCAGCAACACCGGCACGCCGTCGGCGGCGGTCGTCACCGGCACCTGCTCGAAGGCTTCGGCGCTGCGCAGGTAGCCTTCGCTGCGCACCATCAGCTCGGCCTCGCCCTGTTCGATCACCGAACCACCGGTAGCGCCGTTGGCCGCGTCGACCGCATCGATCAGCTGCGCCACAGTCAGGCCGCGGGCGGCCAGCGCCTGCGGGTCGGGCACGATCTGCCACGCCCGCACCATGCCGCCAACGCTGGCGACCTCGGCCACGTCGGGCACGGTCTTGAGCTCGTAGCGCAGGAACCAATCCTGCAGCGCCCGCAGTTCTCCTAGATCGTGCTGGCCGGTGCGATCGACCAGGGCGTATTCGTAGATCCAGCCCAGCCCGGTGGCGTCGGGGCCGAGCGCGGGATTGACGCCTTCGGGCAAGCGATCGCGCACCTGGCTCAGGTATTCGAGCACGCGCGAGCGCGCCCAGTACAGGTCGGTGTCGTCGTCGAACAGGATGTAGACGAACGAGTCGCCGAAGAACGAATAGCCGCGCACCGTGCGCACACCGGGCACCGAGAGCATGGTCGTGGTCAGCGGATAGGTGACCTGGTCCTCGACAATGCGCGGCGTTTGCCCGGGCCACTCGGTGCGAATGATGACCTGGGTGTCGGACAGGTCGGGCAGCGCATCGAGCGGCGTATGCCGTACCGACCACAGGCCGGCGACCGCGAGCAGCACGGCCGCCAGCAGTACCAGGGCGCGGTTGGCGATGGCCGCGCGAATGATCCGGGCGATCATGGCCGCGGCTCCTTGGGCGCAGTAGCCCCGACATCGCGGACGGTGCAGTCGGGGGCGGCGTCCGGCCCGAACTTGGGCACCAGTTGCATGTCCATGAAGGGCGATTTGCCCGGCCGCTCGAAATGCTTATCCGGCACCATCGGGTCGTACCAATACAACACCGGGCACGCTCGCTGCGCTGAGGTGGCCTTTGGCTTCGCCGCCGGTTTCGGCATGACTGCCGGCGACGGAGTTTCGATCGGGGGGGTCATTTCGTGCGTCGATGGCGCTTCTGCCGGACGTGATGAAGCGGCCGGCGCCCGCAGCCGCTGCAGCGCACCCGACAGGCTGGCTTCGGAATCGATCAGGAATTGCCCGGAGGTCACCACACGCTCGCCGCCCTTCAAGCCGGCGAGGATCTCCGTGCGTCCGCCGCTGCTGCGCCCGCTGCGCACGCGTACCGGCTGGAACCGGCCATCGTCGCCGACCACGATGACGCGGCTGTCGGTGCCGGTCGCAATCAAAGCCTCGTTCGGCACCAGCGGTACCGCGGCACCCTCTTCAGGCTGAAGGCTCAACTCAGCGAACATGCCGGGCACCAGCACGCCGTCCGGATTGCGCAACACGATGCGGGCACGCTGGGTGCGACTGGTGGAATCGATCTGCGGCAGCAGCGTCTCCACTTCGCCCGCGAACGTCTGCCCTGGCACTGCGCTGACCGTCGCCTCGACCTTCGTCCCCGGGCCGACACCGCCGATGCCGGCCTGTGGAATCGCCGCTTCCAGCCATAACGTGGCCGTGCTGTTGATGCGGAACAGCGGCATGCCTGCCATCACCGTCTGACCTTCGCGGACCAGGATCTCACTGACCACGCCGTCGCTCGGGGCGCTCAACGTCACGCTGCCGTCGCGGCCCATGTCACTGGGCACGCCGAGTACACGCAGCCGCTGCTGCGCCGCCGATCGCAGCTCCCGCGCCGAGGCCGACTGCGTCTGCCGCAGTGCTTGCGCCTCGGCCAGCGCGCTGCTCCAGTCCGGTGCCAGCAGCGAAGCCAGCGGCTGACCGCGACGAACCGATTCGTACGGCGCCTTGACGTTCAGGCGCGAGACGATCGCATCGACGCGGGCGCTGACCACCGATTCCTGCCGCAGATCCCAGGTCAGCGTGGCCGGCACGCGAATCTCGGTCGCCAGGCGCCCGGTTTCCACCACCGCGGTGCGAATGCCGACACTCTGCTGTGTGCCCGAGTCGATACGTACGCCGGAGGCTGCCGCTTCGTCGGCGTACTTGGGCACCAACTGCATGTCCATGAAGGGCGACTTGCCGGGTTTGTCGAAATGCTGGTCCGGCACCATCGGGTCGTACCAGTACAGTGCCTTGCGGTCCGGTGGTGCGGAGGGGACGGGGGGCGGCACCTCCGTGCTGCCGGCGGCGTGGCGTTGGGCCCACCAGTAGCCACCAGCCAGACCGATGGCGAGCAATGCAACGGCCGAGGCGATGAGCGCCATGCGGGTCATGGGACGGGTCATGGCGTGATCTCCTGATCGGGTAACAGATAGGCCAGCGCGGCCCAGACGCGGCCGAGGTCGCCCAGGTGACGGGCATGTTCGAGGCGCAGTTCGAGCTCATCGCGCCGCGCATCAAGCCACGGTTGCAGTTCGCCGCCGCCGCCGTAGCTCGCCACCGCGGTCTGCGCCCGGTCGCGGGCCAGCGGCAGCATCTCGTCTTCCTTGCGCGCGACCTGCCGCTTGAGTCCGTTCCATTCCGCCAAAGCACGGCGAACGGCTTCGATTTGCATTCGTCGTGCGTCTTCGTGCGAGGCGACCACGGCGTCGAGTTCGGCGCGGCGGGCCGCAATGCCGCGGTCCTGGCGATTGCGCGTGAACAACGGCAGATCGATCGCGAACTCGATCATCAGCATGTCGCTGCGGGGCATGCCATCGGGGGAGCGGGCACGCTGCCCATAGGACGCGCCGAGACTCCAGTCGGGCCGCTTCTCGGCCGCCGCCAACGCGACTTCGGCCTCCGCGACGGCTTCGCGCGAACGCCAGGGCAGCAGCGGCCCTTGGCGATCGACCGACGCCAGCAGCGCCGCCTCGCCGACCGGCAGGACCGTCAACTCCGGAGGCATACCGTCCGTTGCAAGGTCGGCAGGCTCCACGCCCAGCCAGCGAGCCAGCGTGCCGCGGGCGGCTTCCACCGATGCCTCGGCCGCATCGATGCGGTTTTCCAGTTCGAGAGCCGCCGCTTGCGTGGCCAGGGTATCGACCACCGTGCCCGCGCCGTTGGCCAACCGCGCCTTGGCGAGCCGCACTGCGAGCGCGGATTGTTCCCGCAGCGCCTTCAAGGCGTCCACTTCGCGCTGTGCGGCCCACAGCGTGATCCAGGCGTCCGCGGCGGCCCGGCGCACCGTCAATTGCTCGGCTACCGACAGGGCCTGCGCCTGTTCGATGCTGCGATCGGCCACTGTCTGCCTCGCCTGGCGCTTGGCACGGGCCGGGAATTCCTGCATCACGCCGACCTGTTTCATGGTCATGTCGTCAGCGCGAAAATCGAACGCATCACCGCCGGTGACCGGCCAGTTGGCGATGCCGACCGTCAGCTTGGGATCGGGCAACGCGGCTGCCCGCACAGCCTCTTCACGCGCCGCCGCGGTCTGCGCCTGCCGCGCCTCCAATGCGGGGGCGCGCTCCACGGCCAGGCGAACGGCCTCGGTAAAAGACACCCCGGTCGACGCGGACCAACTCGGAGCAGCGAAAAACCACAGGGCGAGCGCAAGCGTCGCCAAACAACGAGGGCTGCGCCTGCGGCGCAGCGAGAACAAGACAGACATGAGACCTCCGAACACGCAGAAACGAGCGCGCCGCCGAAGCACGGCAGCACGATTGCGAGCGGGGTCAGGGTCTAGATTTGCAGGCTACAGAAGCGCTGCGCAGGCGGCGGATCGGAACGGCACGTCGGCACGTCCTCGTAATTCTGGGCCGGTGCCAGTGGTAGCAGCGACGCAGCTAAATCAAAGTGCGGCGGCGGCAAAGCGAGCGGCGGCACTTGCGCAAGACGCAGATCCGGGGTGGTCAAGTGATCCCGCTGGCAGTGCTTGTCGCACAACGCGGGCGCATCCGCATCGGGCATCTCCATGCCTTCGCAACCGGCCATCAGGGCCTGCGGCTGAGGCGGCACGTCTGTCGTCGGACAACTGTAGGCGGCCAAGGCGACCTGCTGGAACAGCAAGGCCAGCAACGCCAACCACGCGAAGCGCAGCCGCTGACGGCGCGTGCGAAATCTCGCCAGGCGCATTGATCCTTTCATGGGCACCCACTCCCGCCGTGGGCACGAGCACCCCGGATAGCGGAAACATAGAGCGGGCTGAAGGAAAATGGCATACCGGCTAGTCTATTGCGATTGACGATTGGATGCATGCCGTGCATCAGAAGTTCCTTCCCGATCTCTGCCAGAGTCGGCTCGCTATCCGACCCTCCTCGGCGGCCGAAACGTATTCCAAGGGTGCACAGGCGGGCATGGACATCATTCAGCTTGGCCGTGACCCTCACGGCCCTGCTTTTGTAGAAGCGACTTCATCTGTGCGATTTCGGCGCTTTGAGAGGCGATGATCCCCTGGCAGAGTTGCAGGATCTCCGGGTCTTGGATGCTCGCTTGCTCGCACATCAAAATCGCTCCGGCGTGGTGCGGAATCATCGACTTGAGAAATTGGCGATCATTGATCGCGGCCTGCTGCCTGATAAGCGCCCAAAAGACGAGCGCCAGCACAATGCCGAGCGCAATCAACGCGCCATTGAGCTTTTTGTTCTGATACATGCCTCCCATCAACACCAATTCCAGGACCAACATCGGGGCGGCCATCAACCCGGCCATGTAGAACTGGTTGAAGTTGGAATAGACGTTCTCCAGCCGATCGGCCATCGCGTACATCAAGATGTACATCGCGACAAACGACAAGACCACCATCAGCAGCAGACGCCCGTAGTGCGTTTTCTTCGTTGATCCCTGATGCTGTGCGTGCTGTTGCATGTGCGTGAACTCCGATGTCGTGCCAGGACGATAGATAACTAGGAGACTGCCTCAATGCCTACCGAGCCCGATGCCGGTCAAGTGCAGAATGAAGGCATGCAGAACCAGAACAGCGGCAGTGATTCCGAATATATGCCCACGGCGCAGCGTGATGGTGATCGAACCGCTGCGGCTGCCAGCGCCGATGTCGCCGCTGGGACCAAAGGAAGGGCGTTTCGGTGAGCGGTATGGTGTTTGCGATGATGCGCCCTGTTGCTTACGCCGCCCATACGCGGTCAGGCCCCGCGGCTTGTACACCGAGAGTATTGCAGGCACGAGCAATACCAGCAGCCCGCCAGCCGCGTGAGCCGCGAGTTCCATCCCGACCATGCGGAGATCTGCACGGGGCAGCATCGTCTCTGCGGCCAGGTGGACTGCGTAGCCGATGAGCTTGATCTTTGCTAACAGGATGAGGGTGGCAAAGGCAGTCAGCAACAGCTTGGCAAGGATCCAATAATGTCGAAACAAGCCCCACGGCGTACCCAGCGACTGGATAAGTCCCGTGAGCAGTGAAGCGAACGCCAATGGCACGATGACGAACCGTGCGGTCAAATCCATCGCCAAATAGGCCGCACGGACGATCGTTGCATTCTCGGTTGTCAGGCCCGCGAGGGCCAGGGCCAGGAAGGCAGCGATCGCACCGAGCAAACCGACCGAGAAAGTGACGTGTGTCGTGAGCGCGAATTTCCGCAGACGCGGTGCCATGATCATGGTCGGTGACTCCTTGCCAGGTCGTGTGGTTTCTACGTACTCATCCTATGCGGTCTGACGCGCCCTCACATGCCGTGATGGCCGGCAAATTCCGCACTGCTCAGGCTGCCATCCTTGTCGGCATCCAGCATCTCGAAGTGTGGCCGAACCGGTGAATCCTTCGGGAGTTCGGCCTTGGTCAGCTTCCCGTCCTTGTTCTTATCCAGGGCGGCGAATTCGTCGGCGGCCATCTTTTTGTGATCGGCTTGCTTGCCGGACATGTCCATCTTGCTGTGGTCGACCTTGTCCTCCTGATCGGCCGTCTTCGGCGGATCGTGAGCAAGCGCCATTCCGGCGACCAACGTAAGTGGCAGGAGGGCGAGATGTGCTTTCAGTTTCATAAAATTACTCCAGTGGGAAAATGAGCCTAATGACAGGAGGCGGCCTTTGCGGGCTCAGCGCGGGGGCCGTCGGTTTGAGGTTGTGGCAGCGGTGATTTGGCCAGGCGCAAGGCGTTGGTGACCACCGAAACCGAGCTCAGGCTCATCGCCAGCGCCGCGATCATCGGGCTGAGCAACAGGCCGAACACCGGATACAACACGCCAGCGGCGATCGGCACGCCGATGGCGTTATAGAGAAAGGCAAAGCCTAGATTCTGCTTCATGTTGGTCACCGCACCCTCGGAAATCGCGCGGGCCTGCAGGATCCGGCGCAGATCGCCCTTGACCAACGTGACCTGCGCGCTCGACATGGCGACATCGGTGCCGGTGCCCATGGCGATACCGACATCGGCTGCGGCCAAGGCGGGCGCATCGTTGATGCCATCGCCGGCCATCGCCACGCGCCGGCCCTGGGCCTTGAGCTGTTGCACCAGTTCCGCCTTGTCCTGCGGGCGCACTTCGCCACGCACGTCGTCGATGCCAAGCGTTCGGCCCACGGCTTCGGCGGTGGCCTGGGCATCGCCGGAGGCCATCACTAGGTGCAGGCCGGCGGCACGCAATTCGTTCAACGCAGGCAATGTCGTGGCCTTTATCGGATCGGCCACGGCCACTGCGCCCGCCAAACGGCCATCGACCGCCAGGAACATCACGCTGGCGCCTTCCTTGCGCAGCCGTTCGGCGCTGCCCAGCAACGGCGTGATGTCGGCGCCGACCTGGACCATGAGGGCCTTGTTTCCCAGCGCCAGCGCCTTGCCGCCGACACGTCCACGTACGCCCATGCCGGTGACCGAGTCAAAATCCTCCGCCCGATCCAGCGCGAGATTGCGCTGTTTGGCCTCGGCCAGGATCGCTTCGGCCAGTGGATGTTCGCTGCCCTGTTCCAAGCTCGCCGCTAGCTGGATCACCTGATCCGGCGCGAATCCTTCCGCGGCGATGTCGTCGCGGAACGCAGGACGACCTTCGGTCAGTGTGCCGGTCTTGTCGACGATCAGCGTATCGATCTTGCGCAGCTGCTCGATCGCTTCGGCATCGCGGAACAACACGCCGGCCTGCGCGGCACGGCCGGTGGCGACCATGATCGACATCGGCGTAGCCAGTCCCAACGCACACGGACAGGCAATAATCAGTACCGAGACAGCATTCAACACGGCATAGGTCCACGCCGGCTCCGGCCCGAACAGGCCCCAACCAAGAAAGGTAATCAGGGCCACGCTGAGCACAGCCAATACGAACCAGAATGCGACCTTGTCGGCCATGCGTTGCATCGGTGCACGCGATCGCTGGGCTTGGGCTACCAGCTGCACGATCTGCGACAGCACGGTCTCCGCGCCGATCTTCTCGGCCCGGACAACGAGGCTGCCGGTGCCGTTGAGCGTCGCGCCGATGACCTGGGCACCGGCGGTCTTCTCCACCGGGATCGGTTCGCCGGTCAGCATCGACTCGTCGATGCTAGATCTTCCTTCCAGCACCACCCCATCGACCGGCACCTTTTCGCCGGGGCGCACCCGCAAGCGGTTGCCGACGTGCACATGTTCGAGCGGGATGTCTTCCTCGCTGCCGTCGTCGTTCACGCGTCGTGCCGTTTTCGGCGCCAGGCCGAGCAGCGCTTTGATCGCGGCGGATGTTTTCGAGCGCGCCCGCAATTCCAGCAACTGGCCCAGCAGCGTCAGCGAGACGATGACCGCCGCCGCCTCAAAGTAGACGCCCACGCGTCCATGTTCCCGGAAAGACGCCGGGAACAGATCGGGCGCGATGGTCGCCACTACGCTGTAGCCGAAGGCGGCACCGACGCCGATGCCGATCAGCGTCCACATGTTGGGACTGCGATTGCGGATCGATGCCGCGCAGCGCTCGAAGAACGGCCAGCCGGCCCACAGCACCACCGGCGCGCTCAGCGCCAGCTCGATCCAGGTGCGCGCTTCGGTCGACAGGAATGCAATCCGATGGCCGAGCATCGCCAAGGTGAGCACGATGACCGTCAGCGGCAGCGTCCACCAGAAGCGCCGGGTGAAATCGCGCAGTTCGGGATTGTCTTCGTCCTCCAGGCTCGGCATTTCCGGCTCCAGCGCCATGCCACAGATCGGGCAGGTGCCGGGGCCTTCCTGACGGATCTGGGGGTGCATCGGGCAGGTATAGATCGTGCCGGCCGGCGCCGGCGGTGTCGTTGCGGCAGCTTCGGGCGACAGATACTTCACTGGATCGGCGACGAATTTCTCTCGACAGCGCGCCGAACAGAAGTGATAGTCGTGACCTGCGTGCGTGGCATGGTGCGTCGTGGTCTTCGGATCGACCTGCATGCCGCACACCGGGTCAATCACCTTCGCCATCGTATCGGCTTCCGGCTTGTTCGCGGACCCACAACAACTGGGACCGGTGTCCTTAGCGGATGCGTCAGATCCGTGCGAATGCGCGTTCATGCCAGATCCTCGTCGAGGGCATTGAGAATGGGACACCGATCCAGGGCACCATGCCCGGGACAAGAGGCGATCAACGCTTGCAGGCCGTCGCGGATGCGTGTGAGTTCGGCCAGTTTGGTTTCGACGTCGGCCAGCTTCTCCGTTGCGGCCGCCTTGAGGCCACCCATGTCGTCCTCGCGTCGCCCCGACAGCGCCAACAGGTCGCGTATTTCTTCGAGGGTAAAGCCGAGGGCTTTGGCGCGACGCACAAAGTGCAGGCGCGATATGTCAGGTGACGCGTAGCTGCGATAACCGGAGGCTTGGCGCGCGGGCGGCGGCAACAAACCTTGCCGTTCGTAGTAGCGTACGGTGTCGATGCGGACACCGGCACGTTGGGCGAGCTCACCGATTTTCATCGCGTCCTCCATTGCTGCTTTCCTGGCCTGGAACGAGTTTGCAGCCTGGACCTACGTCCAGAGTCAAGCCCCAAGCGCCAATCATTGACGCTCGGGCGCGATCTCCTAAAGCGTGGACGGCCAGCGTTCATGGAACCAGGTGTCAATCAGGCCGCCGATACCGAGCAAGGCCAGCACGGTGGCGTCGTTGAACAAGTGCTGCTGACTGAGGCCGAACAGCTCACCGCCGCGCCACTCGCTCAGCTACGCGCCGAGCAACGCCAATGCTGCCAGCAGCAATAAAGCCCGGCTGACGCGCAACGCGATCCGGGCATGCCGGACCGAAAGTTGGGTTGGATTTGATGCGTTCATGATGTTCTCCAGATGGTCATCTCGCCGGCGGCCCGGCGGGACCTCACGAGCTAATGGCTGGCCATCGCGGCACAGCTGTCTGCACAACGCCGGCAAATCTCGGCGCAGCGCTGCATCTGCGCGTCATCGCCCATCGCTTCGCAAGCCGCTGCGCATTGTCGGCAGACTTCCGCACAGGCGCCGCAGATAACCGTGTGCACGGCCGCACCGCGCAGCATGGTGTCGGCACTGGTGGTACAAATATCGGCGCACGCAGCCAGCAATGCGATGTGCTCGGGCGCCGCGTGTGCGCCACCCTTGCCCAAACAGTAGTTGATGGTCTCCAAGCAGATCGCATGACACTGGGTGCAGTTGTCGATGCAATCGTTCATGGCCTGGGGCCGATGGGCGGCGGAATGATGGGTCATGGGTGTTCTCCATTCTCGTTTCGGAAAGCGGGCGAATAATCGGCGCGCCCGCAACACCGTCCCCGGGACCAATTCCCCCCTCAATGCGATGCGAACGCTGTCGTCCTCCCATCACGCTCGACAAGCCCGACCGTGTACGGCTGCGTTCGCCCGTCCGGCATCTCCATGCCGGGTGAACCCATCGGCATGCCCGGCAGTACCAAGCCCTTGGCATCGGGCCGTTGCGCCAGCAGCCGTTTGATGTCCTCGGCCGGCACATGACCCTCGACGAAGTAGCTGCCGACTTGCGCGGTGTGGCATGAACCCTTGCCGTAGGGCACGCCGACACGCTCCTTGATAGGGTTGAGATTGTCCTCATTGCGCACGTCGACCACGAAACCGGCATCGCGCAAATGCTTGACCCAGAGGGCGCAGCAGCGGCAACTCGGACTCTTGTGCACGACGACCTGCGGCAGTGCGAGTGATGCCGTGGCCGCCTTGGCCGCGGCCGGTTGCGATGATGGAGGCGCCGCGGCATTGATGGGCTGAGGCGATCGCGTGCAGGCCATCATGGTCGTAGTTCCGGTCAGGGCTCCCAACATCAACAGAGAAGATCGAATGTTCATGGCGCCTGCTTCGTTCAACGTTTGGGCCGTGAAGACCAATGGATATGCACAATTCGCCACCCGGCCGGGGTCTGCTTAAGCACCATCGTTTCCGTGCTGAGCAGGGTCAGGGCTTTCCCCTCTTTGGTGGTGTGCAGCTCGCTCTCGGTACCCACCCAGGCCGTGTTGCCGTCTACATGCGCGGCGCGCTGCTTGACCTGGCTGTGCGCGGTCTTGAGGAAGGCCGCGTCGTGGAGGGCGTGTCCGCCGAGGTATTCGGCCCGTGAACGTTCTGCACCGCCGCTTTCGAGAATAAGCACATCTTCGGTCAGCAGCTTTCCGGCACGATCCAGGTCGCCGGCTAGCATCGCCGCCGAGAACTGCTCGACCACGGCCACCGCCGGCTTGGCTTGATCGCTGACGGTGGCGATCGGCGTCGCAGGTGTCGCGGGTTTCGGTTCGTGTGCCGATGCGAGCATCGGCAAGATCATCAGGGTGGCCAGCCACGAGCCGTTGATGTGGAATTTCATTGGAACGATCCTGTCGTTGTAGGGAGAAAGAACTAGTGCTGATGACCATCGTCGGCATGCTCGGCCGGAGCCGGTTCAGGCATCGCCATGCCAGCGTGGTCGTCGGCCGGCGGCGACGGTTGAGAAGGCTTCTTCGCTGCAGGCGCGTTGTCGTCGTGGGCCGGTGTGCCGGGGGCATGTGAGTGCGGCTTAGCCTCATCAATGGTTTTGTCAGCCCCCATGTCCATGCCGGCATGCGGATCAGCGGCTTTGTCTTGATGCGCCGGCGTGCCCGGTGGATGCGAGTGCGGCTTGGCCTCGTCCTGTTCATCGCCGTCGTCATGATGATCGTCCGCTTCGCCTGCCGCGTGCGCATGACCGCCGGTCTCACCGCCGCCGTGCGAATGGCCGCCGCTGCTGGCTACCAGCGCCTGGTACTGCTCGGCGTTGAGCTTGGGCAGCTGTTGCAGGAAGGCCGCCATGTTCCAGATGTACTCGTCTTCCATGCTCTTGCCCCATGCCGGCATTCCCGAAGCCTTGATGCCGTGCTTGATCACCCAGAACGCTTCCTGTGGATCGACCGCATGCTGGGCCAGATTCGGCGGCATGGGATATAGCCCCTTGCTCAGTTCGGTTTCGGCCATGCCCGGACCGAGATGGCAGCCGGTACACATGGCGTTGTAGTTGCCGGCGCCTTGCTTGATGCGGGCCGGATCGGTCAGGTCGGGTGGCTGAAGTGTCCTGGCGCGGGTGGCGATGGAGCGCTCACGCAAGGTTTGCAGAACCGAATACACCGGCCGCGTATGCGTGTCGTCGGCGCCGATGTTGTAAAGACCGGACCAGACGAAAAGGCCGATGATCAGCAGCGAGGCCACCGCAAGTACGGCGACGGTGATGAGCGAATGGCGTGTGACGATAGGCATGGTGTGATGTCCCCTAGTTAGAACCAGATACGGAAGCCCGCAACCACGCGGATGTCGTTGATGTCTTCGTCTTCGGCCCGGCGCAAATCAGCCGTGCCTCCAAAAGCACGCTCGTAGACCACACCGATATACGGCGCGAACTGGCGTGTGAACTCATAGCGCAGGCGCAGCCCGGCTTCGGCGGTACTCAATCCCGATGCGATGCCACGGGCGGGATCGTCCTTGCCGAACAGGTTCACTTCGACCAGCGGCTGCAGGATCAAGCGGTTGGTGAGCAATAGTTCGTACTCAGCCTCGAACCGCGCGGCAGTCTGGCCACGTTCGCCCACGTAGGCGGTGGCCTCGACCTCGAACTTCTGCGGGGCCAGGCCTTGCACACCGATGGCAGCGAAGCTCTGCGAATCGCCGGGCTTGAAGTCGTGGCGGACACCGGCGACCAAATCCCACCAGGTCGCGATGCTGCGGCCATAAAGCACTTCCAGATCCGCCGCCTCAGTACGCCCGTCGGCGCGTTCTCCCTCGCTGCGCAGCCACAATCGATTGCGGTCGGTGCCGATCCAGCCTTGTCCTTCCCATGCCAAACCCGTGCCCGGATCCGCGTTCCAGGCTTCGAGCCGATTGAGCAACACATAGTGCTGAATCGTATTGTCGTGAACGGGATGGTCGTTCGGCGGCGGCACGGCTGCGGCCCGATCTTCGTCGGTGACGACGGGAATCGGGGTCCGCGGCTCGGCAGGGGCGGTCGTTTTAGCACCGTGCCCCATGGCCGCGTGATCCATCGGGGCGGCCTCGCTCGGCATCGTGCTCATGTCGTGCTGCATGGTGGCGTGATCGACGGGCGCCTGTTGTGTGGCAGGCATCGGCATGTCATGGCCCATCGCGGAGTGGTCCATCGACGCGTCCGGTTTTGGCTTGTCAGCAGGCGCAGTGGCCGCGTCATGACCCTCATGCGCTTCGGTCACGACTGGCTTGGCTGAAGGTTTCGCGGCTGGTTTCTTGGTTGTTTTCTTGTCCGGGGCTGGCTTCTCCGTCGGCATCGGCATTTGCATCTGGGAATGGTCCATTTCCTGTGCGCAGACCGATGGCGACAACGACGTAAGCGCCACGGCAGCGCCCAGTAAGCCGGCGCGCAATAGGATGTTGGAGGCGGTCATGGTTTTCATTCGTCCACCCGCACTTGCCGCATCATGCCGGCCTCCATGTGGTACAGCAGATGACAGTGATAGGCCCAGCTGCCCAGCGCGTCGGCGCGCACTCGATAGCTGCGCTTACTGCCGGGCGGCATATCGACAGTGTGCTTGCGCACCAGGAAGTTGCCCTGGTCGTCCTCTACGTCGCTCCACATGCCATGCAAGTGGATGGGGTGGGTCATCATCGTGTCGTTGACCAGCACGATGCGCAGGCGTTCGCCGTAGTTCAGCCGCAGTGGCGCGACCTCGGAGAACTTCTGACCGTTGAAGCCCCACGCGAATTTTTCCATGTGACCGGTCAAATGCAGTTCGATCTCGCGGCCCGGATCGCGGCCATCGGGGTCGGCAAACGCACTCTTGAGCATCGCGTAGCTGAGCACGGTGCGACCGTTGTCGCGTAAGCCGTTCCCTGGATCGTCCAGCCGCGAGGTTGGGGTCGTGGCCTGGTTGTCGACCAGCGGGTTCTTGCTCTCGCTGACCGGATGCGATTGCATACCGCTGCCGTGTTCCATGCCGGCCATCGGACCGGCCGGCATCGCGCTCATGTCGTCGTGGCCGGCATGCGGGTCCGGTGCGGCCGGCGCCTGGGCGTTCGGTGCGTTGTCCTGGCC
The DNA here is from genome assembly GCF_041475715.2 of Xanthomonas sp. NCPPB 3583. Lineage (NCBI taxonomy): Bacteria > Pseudomonadati > Pseudomonadota > Gammaproteobacteria > Lysobacterales > Lysobacteraceae > Xanthomonas > Xanthomonas sp. NCPPB 3583. The sequence goes on along the minus strand of NZ_CM191263.1, from coordinate 4,548,225 downwards.
CATCCCGGCCATGCCCATATTGGCGCCACAGCCGCCTTCCATGCCCTTGCTGCCGGACATGTCCATGCCGCCCATGCTGCCATGATCCATCCCCGCCATGCCCATGTCGGCCATGGTGAGGATAGGACGCGGATCGACCGCCGGAACGGGAGCCCGCAGGCCTTCGCGCACGGCCAAGGTGCCGCTGACGTAACCGGTACGGCCCGAATCCTGCGCGAAAATGGTGAAGGCATCTAGGCCCGACGGCTCGACGATCACATCGAAGGTCTCGGCCACCGCAATGCGGAACTCGTCCACCGTCACCGGATGCACGTATTGGCCATCGGCAGCGACGACGGTCATCTTCAAGCCAGGGATGCGTACATCGAAATACGTCATCGCCGAGCCATTGATGAAGCGCACGCGCACCTTCTCGCCAGAGCGGAACAGCCCGGTCCAGTTGCCGAGCGCTGTCGTGCCGTTCATGAGGTAGGTATAGGTGTTGGCGTTGACGTCCGACAGGTCCGTGGGCGTCATTCGCATCTGTCCCCACATCTTGCGGTCAGCGACGGTCGCCGCGAGTCCGTCGCGCTGCGCGTCGCGGATGAAGTCGCCGACGGTGCGCTTGTAGTAGTTGTCGTAACCGGCCATCTTCTTCAACCGCGAGAACAATGCCGCCGAATCCAGATCGGTCCAGTCGGACAGCATCACCACGTAGTCGCGATCAAAAGCAAAAGGTTCGGGTTCCAGCGGATCGATCACCAGCGGCCCGTACAGACCCGCCTGTTCCTGGAACGCCGAATGGCTGTGGTACCAGTAGGTGCCGCCTTGCTTCACCGTGAAGCGGTAGTGATAGGTTTCGCCGCGATGAATGCCGGCAAAGCTCAAGCCGGGAACGCCATCCATATTGGCCGGCAGTAAGATCCCGTGCCAATGGATCGAGGTCTCGTGGCCATGAATCGAGTTGGCCGGCAGCGCGTTGGATACGCGCAGATTGACGGTCGTGCCTTCGCGCCAGCGCAGCAGTGGTGCTGGAATCGAACCGTTGACCGTAATGGCCGGGCGAGTGCGCCCGGTGAAGTTCATCGGCGTTTCGCCGATGGTGAGGTCGAACTCGGTCCCGGACAGGACGTTGGAATTGCCGGGGCCTTTCAGGGCCCAACTGGATTGCGGCCACAGGCCGAGGCCGGCGACGGCGCCGCCGGCGGCCAGTCCTTGCACAAAACGGCGCCGCGACGGCTTACGCAGCCTGTCGGCATCAGGGCCGAAAGAATCGAATGACATGAGAACTCCATGGAAGCGTCAATAACGGCCAGCCCTACGCTGAACCGTGCGCCATGCGGTGCCGCAGCGGCCAAGGCCGACAGACGGGACGCATACGAAGTGGCGCCATACGGCGCCAGAGGACGCTTAGCCGATCGGAGGTCGGATCAGATGCGGTAAGGCGGGGGCCGCGTGCCCCAGGGCGATTGGCAGCACGCTCTGGGAATGCCCAACCAACGCCGGCGTAAAGATCATCATCGCCACGGTTGCGGGTGCGGAGTGCATGCAGGCACAGCGGCAAGCACTGGATTTGCAGCAGTCAGGGGCCGGTTGTTTGGAATTGGGTAGCGAGACGGGTACGGCCGCAGGCGCTTCCGCAGTCGCCGTGGCTGACTGTTGGTGCTGGTGGCATGGCATTTCGACCGATGCTGTCTTCACGGGCGCTGCCGCTAGCGATGCGAATCCATGTGTCATCTGCACGGATGCCATCGCCGTCGTTGCCCCGTTAAGAATCAGAGCAACGCTCAGCAGTACACGTAGCAGGACGGCCCAGAGCGACATGCCGCGTACTTTACGCTCCGACTCGACGGTCTGGGTATAGGCAGCGTGATAGGCCGGCGGCGACATTCGAGAGTCCTGAGCAACTGTGGTCGCTGGTTGACTGCCGGTTTCCTGCGGTTCGGCAAAGTGCCTTCCCACGGCGCATATGTACGGCGCTGCGGCCACGAAACCCAGAAATCGAGCCTCAGGCGGGATAATTCAATATTATCCCGCTTGATGTTTGGGTCGCTGGCTCGGCCTTCTTTGGCGTTGAGTAGTACGTAATTACATGGTATGTAATACATTACGAAATAACCGGAGAGGACGCATGGCTCGGTCTGGCTTGTACAAAAGCGATGTGCAACGTGCCCGGGACAGCCTCCGGGCCGAAGGCAAGAACCCCTCGGTAGACGCCGTCCGCGTGGCGCTGGGCAACACGGGGTCCAAAACCACCATCCACCGCTACCTGAAGGAGCTGGAAGAGGAGGACGGGCAAGGCGTAGGCGCCAAGATTGCCGTCAGCGACGCCCTGCAGGACCTGGTGGCTCGTCTGGCCGAGCGGCTGCACGCCGAGGCCGAAACCGTGGTCGCTCAAGCGCAAGAGCGGTTCCAGGCCGAGCTGCACGAGCGCACCCAAGCCTTGGAGCAGGCCCGGCAGGACACCGGCAATCTCAGCGCGCAGCTTCAGCGCACCGAGACGCTGCTACAGACAGAACGCCAGGCGAGTGAAGTGGCCAGGGGCGAAGTGGCCAGCCGCACCACCGAACTGGCCCAGCTGGAGGAGCGCATTGCCGGCCTCACGGCGCGGCTGGCAGAGCACGAAAGCCACGCGCGCTCCCTGGAGCAGAAGCATGAGCATGCCAGGGAAGCCCTTGAGCACTACCGCACATCGGTCAAAGACCAGCGCGAGCAGGAGCAACGCCGGCACGAGCACCAAGTGCAGGAACTACAGGTCGGCCTGCGCCAGGCCAACGAGGCATTGACCGCCAAGAACCATGATCTTGTGCAGCTCAACCGGGAAAACGGCCAGTGGCTGGAGCGTCATACTCGACTGGAAAAGGAGGTGGCGCAGCTGCGTCAGACCATCCAGACGCAACAGGGCGAGCTCGATACGCTGCGCCTGACGGCGGCCGAACACCAGGCGGTGCAGGTGCGCTGGGGCCAAGACGCTCAGAGTTTGGACACCGCTCGGCAAGACCTCGCACAAGCCAGAACCGAGCTGGCCCAGGAGCGCGAACGACGCGAGCAGGCCGAGGCGGAAACGCTGCGCGCAACCGTGCGCCTGAGCACCTTGGAGCCGCTGTTGGCCCAGCTACAGCCGGCCAGTGCCGGCGGCAAAGGCGCCAAGCGGATCTCATCGGAAGAGACGCCGGCGCCATAGCCTGCGAAGAGAACACCCGGCGCAACGATCACAAGGAGCTTTGGCATGAGCGGAATAACCACCACACCCCCGGAAATCACCCGTGCCGTGCGGCGCCTGACCGAATCCGTCGTGCGCGGCGCAGAGCCGGTCTATCTTGATGTACAGCCGGAAGCCGACGCGATCGTGCACGAGTGCTTTCCCAACGTGCAGGCCAAGGTCGCGCGCGACGGTGGTCAGATGCTGTGCGGGTGGCAGCTGTGGGAATGGCCGCACGTGCTGGTTGAGGCAGAATTCCATGCCGTGTGGGTCAGTCCCGCAGGGGAAATGGTCGACATCACGCCAAAGCCTGAAGGTGAGACACGCATTCTCTTTGTGCCGGATCCGCGAAGACGCTACGAGGGCCTGGCCATCGACAACGTCCGCATGCCATTACGCGATGACCTGCTGATCAAGCACTTCATCCAGATGTCCGAAGCGATTGTCCAGGTGATGAACCGCGGCGAGCGATCATCCCAGTATGGCGAGGTCAGCGTGCCCGCCAATGAAATCCAGCCTCTTCTGCAGGCCAGAGACTTTCTGGGCCAGTCACTCGGTGCGGGATTGCGCGAGCATGCACCGTGCCTGTGCGGCAGCGGCAGCAAGTACAAGCGCTGTCATGGCGCGCAAGTAGAAGCATTCTTCCGTCGTTGACGGTGGTGCCCCTGGTCGGAATCGAACCGACGTGTACGCGCTTATCTGGCGCGTGCTCTCACCGGGGTATAAGGCCGGCGCTCTGACCAACATGAGCAACAGGGGCGTGATCGATCGATGCGATCACGCCGGTATTCGAGGGTCGAGCTGGCACAGGCGGTTCATGGGGCAAGCATACCGGGGATGGACGCCATGCCGCTATCCCCGGGCGCGGCGATAGGAGTGGGCCCACGCCGGAGCAGGGATGCGGTCGGTGGCCACCAGCCAAGCCATCCGCAAGGCCTGCGCGTCCACCAAGGCATGGTGGCGCCTGGCCCTATGTTCCGGATGGGCCGCGAACCAATCTTCCACCAGCAATCCCGGAAGGCCTTCCTTGGACATGCGCGTCATGACCGGGGCCGGCCGGGGGCCGCACGCAGCAACCTGGGCATCAGGGAGCTCAAACCCATCCAAGGCATACCGCAGCAGCTGAAGGTCGTTCGGGAAATCCGCCATCACCGCCGGCGCGTCGGCCTCGCTGAGGAAGGCGCGCAGCTCGGTCGTCAGGGCGGCATCCGGCAGGGCTGCGTCGCCGCGGTCTAGCAGCGGGTAGACGCTTTGACGAACGAAGTCGGTGGGAGCCTCGGGCAGGCTGGCTCGCTCAGCGTAGAAAAGGCGGTCTCCACCTTCGTTCACCAGCGCCAGACTCACCAGCTCGCTGCCCGTTACATCGGCCCACTCGGTGTCCAAGAAGTAGTACGTGGTGGCCATGATTGAATGGTGCCACAGCTTCCCGGGGAGGGCCGAGCCTGGACGTGCGGCCGAGGGTAGAATTCAGCGATCCATCAATCGGTTAGCGAAGATCTGGCCGTGTTCGTAACGATTCCCTGCCAACCCTCAAATACCCCCAGGGGGTATATGGCATGGCACATCTCAATCAGGACAAATCGAAACTGCTCGCGCGCGTGCGCAGGATCCGCGGGCAGGTGGAAGGGCTGGAAAAAGCCCTGGCGCAAGACGTGGACTGCACCGCGTTGCTGACCCAGGTGGCCGCATTTCGCGGCGCGGCGCAGGGCTTGATGGTCGAGTTGCTCAGCGAGCACCTGAAGCATCACGTGGCCGCGCCGGATGCATTGGGTGAGCGTGAGCTGGCAGTGGATGACATCACGGCCATTCTCAAGACCTATCTGAAGTAAGCGCGGCCGACGCACCATTGCGCTCACTCTCGGCCGGTTGTGGTCCAGGCGCGCGGGACGGCCTGCATGGGCGTGTCGCGCGCCGTCGTCCTGATGCGCGGCACCCTGGCGCTTGCAGTCAGTGCGCCGCCGGCTCCAGCGTCAGCAGCACCACATCGTTGCTGCGCATCGGTACCGCGATGGCAACCACGCCATCGGCGCCCACACGCACACGCCGGTCCTGTTCGGGCGCATCGCGCGTGGCCTGTTGCAACTGCGTCAACTGACGCGGCGCAAGCGCCTTGGGCATGCCCATGTCGATATACAGCGATAAGGGGTCGTTGCGCCGATAGCCGGTCCTGCGCACCTGCAACTGGTAGGTGCCGGCAGGCACGTGGGTCATGCGCATCTGCAACGGTGCGCTATCGGTGGCGGGCACCTGCTTGGTGTAGAACGGCGTATTGCTCACCGCCTGCACGGGCTGCTGCCAATCCCACACCAGCGCGGCGACACGCGTGCCGTCCACTGCGGCGAGGGAGTGTGCGTCGCTCAGCGGCACATCGCGGCCCTTGAGTGCATTCAAATATTTGTAGGCGAACCAGGCCGGCTTGCGAATGCCTTCGCGGTTCATCAGCCCGAATCCGCCGTGGAAGGGCGTGGGCGGTGGGCCGGGTTCTTCGAACAGATCGGTATAGGTCCAGTAACTCATGCCCTGCACCAGGCCCTGCACCTGCTTGAGCTTGGTCAGGATGTACGGCGCGCTGATGTAACTGTCGTGGACGAAATCGCGCGGCGTATAGCTGCTGCTCCACTCGGTGAAGTACAGCGGCAGGTCCGGAAACGGCGAGGCCTGGATCTGTGCGCGCACGCGCCGCACATCGCCGACGATGGCATCCGGCGACGCAGACAGCTTGGTGTCCTGCTTGCCGTCTTCATCGAGAAACCCGCCATCCACGCCATAGGTATGTGTCGTGACGAAATCGATCGGCAGCTTGTTGTTGGCGACAAAGGCCAGTAACCCGGGTACCCAGGCGGCGCCTGCCGTGGATGGACCGCCGACGCGCAGTTGCGGGTCGATCGCCTTGATGGTGCGCGCCGTGTTCGCATACAGATCGAAGTACGCCTGCTGGTCGGCGTTCTCCCAGAAATCCTTCAGATTGGGCTCGTTCCACACTTCGAAATACCACTGGCGCACTTCCTCGGCACCGTAGCGCGCGCGGATGTGGCGCACATACGCATCGATCAACTGCCTCCACTTGGCAGGATCCGGATGCGAGGTGTTGCCCTTCCAGTAGAACAGCGTCTGCTCGGAGGTCTTCATCGCGCTTGGGGTAAAGCCCAGTTCGACGAAGGGACGGATGCGCTTGGCCAGCAGTGCGTCGTACAACTGGTCCAGCTTGGTCCAGTCGTACACCAGTTTGCCGTCGACCTGTTTGACGGTGCCGAGCACATCATGGAAGACATCGTGGAAGCGGATGTAGCGAAACCCCAACTCCTGCACGGCAGGCAGCAGATGCGCCTGCGTGTCGCTGCGAATCAAGGTGCCGGGAAAATCCGAGCCAACCGACAGGTCGTAGAAACGATCGACCGGCGCACCAGCCGTGGCCAGATCCAGCTGGATCGTGCGCGGCGCTGCGTGCTGCGCCGGTGCAGAAGCCGTCACGCAGCACAGCGCCGCCGCCAACAAGACATGTGAACGCATCGTCGCTCCTGCTGAAGTGCCAGCCGGCAGCCTAACGCATATGCGGCAGACCACTGCCGACATGCGGAGTGATGTCGCGGGGCCAACAACATCGCTAGGCAGCGGCCATGCGAACGCGGCCGCTGCCGCGGCTTGGCATCGGATGTGCCGTGCGTACGCTGCGGCGGCTGTGTGTCGTCTGTCTTACCTGCCGACATCCCGCGACGGGTGTTCGCCGCTTGGGTCAGGCGATGACGGCGGACGCAAAAAGACCGCATTCGAATGTGTAAAGGGTGCTTGACAGCAAGCGCCAGTGGGCGCATCTTGCCTGTCAAGCGTACTTGACAGGCGACTGAGATGCGGTGGCAGCATAGGCACATGGAATGCAGGCATCACCGCGCAACGCGATGCGCTGTGCGCACGGTCGCCGGGCGTGCGCGCAGCGATCGGGCAGCGCGTCATGGCTTCACCGAGGCCGTGCGATGACTAGCTGCAAGCGCAAGGCGCTGCTGGTGTTCTGCGTGGGGCTGGTCTTGCTCGGCATTGGGCTGCTGGGTCTGTGGCACGTGCTGCCGTTGAACAACTACCTAGCCGGGGTCAGTGCCGGTATTGGTGGCTCATGCATGCTGCTGTCGGTGCCGATGTGGCTGGCGCGCGGCAATCCGCGCGATAGCACCCGCCCGGCGTTGGCGCGGCGGTACTACCGCGAATTCGGCATCCCGATGCTGTTGTACGTGCTGGTAATGCTGTTCTGGCGCTATCTGCTCGGGCATGTCGGGCCGCACTGGGCGCGCGTATTGATCGCCCTGCTGCCGGCGGTGCTGGTGGTACTGGTCATTCGTGCGGTGGCGCGTTACGTGCGCGATTCGGACGAGATGCAACGACGGATCGAGCTGGAAGCGATCGCCATTGCCGCCGGCCTGGTCAGCGGTGCGTACATGACGGCCGGATTTCTGCAGGCCGCCGCGCTGATCGATGTTCCGGCGAGCGCGGCGATGCTGTGGGTGTTTCCGTTGCTGTGCGCCATCTACGGCATCACCAAAAGCATCCACGCGCGTCGTTTTGAATGAATAGCCGCGTGCGCGAATTGCGCGAGGCCAATGGGTGGTCGCAAGGAGAACTCGGCGAACGGCTGGGTGTGTCGCGGCAGACGATCAACGCGCTGGAAACAGGCAAGTACGATCCCAGCCTGCCGTTGGCGTTTCGGATCGCACGCCTGTTTGGGGAATCGATCGAGCACGTTTTTCTTTACGAAGACGGGCAGTAACGGTCACGTGTGGCCGCATGCAGCGTCGGGGGACAGGCAATGCCAGGAGACAGGATGACGATGGTCAAGCAATCCACGATGGTGGCGGCAGTGCTGATGGCGATGCTGGCTGCCGGATGCCAGCGCGCCGCAGCGCCGGCCGCAGCAAACGACGTTGCAGCAAAATCCACCGCGACAGCGCCGGGTACGACTGCGCAGCAGTCCGCCTCAAAAATGCCGCCCGGCACTGCCGCGGGCAATCGTTACGGCACGCTGCTGTTCACGCCGTGCACGCTGAGCGCTGGTGGTGCTGCCGGCAACATCGAAGCGCAATGCGCGAGCCTGCGCGTGCTTGAAAATCCGGCCGCGCCGAGCGGGCGCAGCATCGCGTTGAAGATTGCCTGGCTGGAAAGCGAAGCCGGCGCCGGCAGCACGCCGGACCCGGTGTTCTTCATCGCCGGTGGACCGGGGCAATCGGCCACTGAGGTCGCGGCGATCGTGGACATGGGCCTGCATGAAGTGCGCAAGCAGCGCGACATCTTTCTGGTCGATCAGCGCGGCACCGGCGGCTCGCATCCGCTGGAGTGTCGCGACGCGGCGGGCAAGCCGCTGGCGCTGGAGAACAGCAGCCAGGCCTCCGCCGAGCAATTGACTGCGTATGCGGCCCGATGTGCCGACGGTTTGCGCAACGACGCCGACCCGCGCTACTACACCACCAGCGAAGCCATCGGCGATCTGGATGCGGTCCGCGCAGCGCTGGGCGTGCAGACGCTGAATCTGATCGGTGCCTCGTACGGCACGCGCGTGGCGCAGCACTATGCCGCGCGTTATCCGCAGCACACGCGCACCGTGGTGATCGATGGCGTGGCGCCGAACGATCTGGTGATCGGCGGCGAGTTCGCGCGCACCTTCGAAGATGCGATCGCGCTGCAGTCTGCGCAATGCCGCCAGCAGCCTGCATGCGCCAGGCGCTTTCCAGTCGATACCGCCACGCAGTTGCGCCAGGTGGTCGAGCGGCTGCGGCAGGCACCGGTGGCGGTGGACTACCGCGACCCGCGCACCGGTGGCTTACGCCACGAGCAGGTCACTGCCGACACCGTGGCCGGCCTGGCGTTCGGTTTCTCGTATGCGCCGGAAACCGCATCGTTGCTGCCGTTGGTGCTGGACGAAGCTGCCGCAGGCCGTTACGCCTCGTTGATGGCCTTGGCGCAGATGAGCGCATCGGGCATGTCCGATCAGATGAATCGCCTGATGCAATGGTCGGTGTTGTGCAGCGAAGATGCCGGGCGTTATCACCCACCCGCACACCAGGACACCACGTTACTGGGCAACGAGGTCGCCGAGATGTTCTTCGCACCGTGCAAGGTGTGGCCGTCCAAGCCGGCGCCGGCCGCCGCAAGCGCGCCGTTCCGCTCCACCTTGCCGGTGTTGCTGCTCTCCGGCGCGCTCGACCCGGTCACGCCGCCACGCTACGCCGAGCGCGTGCTGCAGGGGCTGCCCAACGGCCGGCATGTGATCGCGCCCGGGCAGGGGCATGGCGTGTTCCGGCTGGGCTGCATGCCCAAGGTGCTGAGCCAGTTCATGCAGACCGCCGATGCCAAGGCGCTGGATACCACCTGCGTTGCCAGCCTCAACACCGTGCCTGCCTTCACCTCGTTCAACGGATGGGAACCATGAGTCGCATCGACCACGCCACGGAGGCGCTCGCATGATTGTCGTCGATACCCTGCATAAGTCGTTCAAGACCAAGACCGGTCTGGTGAAAGCCGTCGACGGGGTCAGCTTCAGCGCTGCCGACGGCCAGATCACCGGGCTGCTCGGCCCCAATGGCGCCGGCAAGACCACCACCTTGCGCATGCTCTACACGTTGATGACGCCCGACCAGGGCAGCGTCACGGTCGATGGCGTGGATGCCGCCCGCGACCCGGTGACGGTGCGCCGCGCACTCGGGGTGTTGCCGGACGCACGCGGCGTCTACAAGCGCCTGACCGCACGCGAGAACATCGCCTACTTCGGCCAGTTGCATGGCCTGTCGCGCAGCCAGATCGCACAGCGCACGCACCTGCTGGCCAGCGCGTTGGACATGGACGATATTCTCGACCGCCAGACCGAAGGCTTCAGCCAGGGCCAGCGCACCAAGACCGCGATTGCGCGCGCATTGGTGCACGATCCACGCAACGTGATCCTGGACGAGCCCACCAACGGACTGGACGTGATGACCACCCGCGCCATGCGCGGCTTCCTGCAACAACTGCGTGCGGAGGGGCGCTGCGTGATTTTTTCCAGCCACATCATGCAAGAGGTCGCCGCACTGTGCGACCGCATCGTCATCATCGCCAAGGGCAAGGTGGTGGCGTCCGGCAGCGCCGACGAACTGCGCGCTGCCACCGGTGAACCCAACCTGGAAGACGCCTTCGTCAAGGCGATCGGCTCGGACGAGGGACTGCACGCATGAGCACCACATCGTTGTTGTCCACGCTGTGGACCGTGCTGCGCAAGGAATTGCGCGACATCTCGCGCGACCGGCGCACCCTGGCATTGGCGTTGCTGTTGTCGCCGCTGCTGTACCCGATCCTGATCCTGGGCATGGGCGCGTTGAGCGAAAGCCGCGTGCGCACGCAGATCGACAAGCCGCTGGAGATCCCCACGCTCGGGCGCAGCAACGCACCGAATCTGGTGCGATTCCTGGCCGCGCAGGGGCTCAATGCCGTGGATGCGCCAGCCGATCTGACCGCGGCCATTCGCAACCAGGATGTGGATGTGGCACTGCGCATCAGCGACAGCTACGCCGAGGATTGGCGCGAAGGCCGGCCGGCGCTGGTGGAGATCATCAAGGACAGCACCCGCCGCGAGGCCGATGTGCCGAGCATGCGCCTGCAGGCCGCGCTCACCGGCTACAGCCAGCAGGTCGGCGCATTGCGGCTGCTGGCGCGCGGTATCGATGCGCAGGTGTCCAGGCCCCTGGAAGTGGCCGCGCAGGACCTGGCCACTGCCGAAGCCAAGCGCGGCCAGATGATGGCGATGCTGCTGCCGGTGTTGCTGGTGATCACCTCGTTTCTGGGCGGCGCCTCGTTGATTCTGGACGCCACCGCCGGCGAGCGCGAACGCCAGTCGCTGGAGCCCTTGCTGGCCACGCCTGCGCCGCGTAGCGCCATTGTCAGCGGCAAGATCGCTGCGGCCTGCGTGATCGGCATGGTGTCGCTGTTGCTCACCTTGCTGGCATTCAAGCTGAGCGCGCAGCTCTCCACATCCAACCTGGGCCGCCAGCTCAACGTCGGCTTCGTGCCGATGCTGCAGATGCTCTTCATCCTGGTACCGATGCTGTTTGTCGGCACTTCGCTGTTGACCTATCTGGCCGCCGCGGCCAAGAGCATGAAGGAAGCGCAGGCGCACATGACCTGGTTGCTGCTGCTGCCGATGCTGCCGGGCTACGCCTTGATGGCCTATCCGCTGAAGACGCAGCTGTGGCATTTTGCGGTGCCGTTTCTGGCGCAGAACCAGATGCTGTTGAAGGTGATCCGCCACGAGACCATCAACCTGCAGACCTGGGCGGTGTATCTGCTGGCCGGTTTCGGGGTGGCGGCATTGCTGTGGTATGCGGCAGTGCGCCGGTATCACCAGGAGCGTCTGGCGATTTCGGGCTGAGGGTATTGGGTGGCGGCTGTTTGCGGCAAGTTCCGGCGGCACCTGCAACGCGCAACACCAGAGTTGCACCACCGCTACAACGCACCACCGCCACAACGCAAAAGCCCGCATCGCTGCGGGCTTTTGCGTTTCCATGTCATCAACGACGCGGGCATCAATCGCCCGGATTGAACGACAGCGTACGCCGCGTGGTCACCGGTGCGGCCACCGGCTCGAAGCGCCAGCGCTTGACCGCGTTGAGGGCTTCGCGGTCGAACACGCGCGGCGGGTTGGCGCGCAGCACGCGCGAGGCGGTGATCGAGCCGTCGGTACCGACCGTGAGTTCCACCAGCACCTCGCCCGAGGTACCCGAGCGCAGTGCTTCGGCGGGGTAGCGCGGGGCCGGGGTGCTGATCGGACGCAGCGACTGCGCGGCCGGTGCGGCTGCAGCGGCGGCTGCCGGCGCCGGACGCGGTGCCGCCGGAGTGGGAGCCGGCGCTTCGGCCTGGCGCCGTGCAGCGGCCTGGCGCTCGGCCTCGGCGGTCTGCTGGCGCGCCGCTTCCTGCTGGGCGGCAATCTGCTGGGCAGCGGCCGCCTCGCGGCTCTGCTGCTCGGCCAGACGCTTCTGCTCGGCCGCCTGCTTGGCCTTGTCCTCGACCTGCTTCTTGGCCAGCTCGGCATCCTGCTCGGAGCGGTTGGCAGCAGTCTTCATGCCCGTTTCCAGGCCGCTTTTCAGGCGCGGCAATGCCGGTGCCTGCGGGTCGACCTTCTCGATCAACGCGATCAAACGCTGCGCTTCGGGAAATTCTTCGCGGCTGATGCCTTGTTCGGCGGCGATCAGGGTATAGGGAAGCAGATCGGTCAGTGCGCTGTTGACGGTGGCATCCTGCGGCTGCTTCTCGCGCAAGGCCAGGTAGTACTCCACCGCGTTGTCGCCGGCCGGGGCGTACATGCGGTTGTCCTGCAGCGCTTTGGTGGCCGATTCGCGCAATTGTTCGGCAGCCATCGACTGCACCTGCGGCGAGACCGCCGTGGCCGGCGTGGGTGCCGTTGCCGCCGGTGTGGCCCCGGTCGCCGGCGTGGTGGTGGCGGCCTTGTCTTCCTGCTTGGAGCAGGCGGCCAGGCCCACCAGCAAAATGACCGGCGCGATCCGGCGTGCCATACGGCCCTGTGTCAGATCCAACATGCGTCCCCCTTACCCCGAGTGCGAAAGATAACGTTGCTGCGGCGAGCGCCGGCCATTGTTCCCGCAATGGACGGCAATGCCGCAATCTAGCATTGCTGGGGCGGTCTAAGCCAAGGGTTGCGCTGCAGATCGCCGAAATTTATCCCGCCGGGGTCGCCATGACCGGCGGGGCCGGCACGCGAGCGGCCGGTTCGGGCAGCGGCGGGGCAGGGCAGTAGCGCTGCAGGAAGTCCGCGTGCGCAGGCAACCGGACCAGCGCCGCCTCCACCCGGGCGCGGATGGTCTCCAGAAAGCGGCCCAGCTCCGCATCGCCCATCAGGTCGGCCACCGGGTGGTGCTGCTGCGGCACCACGCCCTGGCCCAGCATCACCTGCACCCACGAGTTCTCGGCGAACAGCTCGTTGGCCTGATGGAAGACCCGCCCGCTCTGGCGGAACAACTCCACCCGGTGGCGCAGCGAATCGGGGATGTCCATGGCCGCGCAGTCGCGCCAGAACGGCGTGTCGCGGCGATCGGTGGCGTGGTAGTGCAGGATCACAAAATCCCGGATGTGCGTGATCTCCTGGGCCGCCTGACGGTTGTACTCGGCGATGTCGACAGCGTTGATGACCTGCGGAAAGGTCTGCAGCAGGCGGATGATGCCGCGCTGGATCAGATGGATGTTGGTCGATTCCAGCGGCTCCAGGAATCCGCTTGCCAGGCCCAGCGCCACGCAGTTCTTCTCCCACACGCGGTGGCGCTGGTTGGGCGTGAAGCGCAGCGGCCGCGGTTCGGTCAGCGCGCGCCCGGTGAGGTTGCGTTCCAGCACCGCGCGGGCGCCATCCTGGTCCATGTAGCGGCTGGAATACACGATGCCGTTCCCCACCCGGTGCTGCAGCGGAATGCGCCACATCCAGCCGGCCTGGTCGGCGCGCGAACGGGTGTAGGTCACCGGCGGACCCACCGATTCGGTCTGCACCGCCAGCGCGCTGTCGGCGAACAACCAGCGCGACCAATCGTCGCTGCCCACGCCCAGCGTCTTGCCGATCAGCAGGCCGGCAAAGCCGGTGCAATCCAGGAACAGGTCGCCTTCCACCCGCGTGCCGTCCTGCAACGTCAGTGCGGTGAGAAAGCCGCTTTGCGCATCGGTCTCCACCTGGCCGATGCGGCCTTCGATGCGGGTGACGCCGAAGCCTTCGCTGAAGCGGCGCAGGAAGCGCGCGTACAGCCCGGCGTCCAGGTGGTAGGCGTAATTCATGCCGCCATTGGGCAGGTGCGCGAAGCGGCCTTCCTGCGCCGCACGCAGTTCCAGGCAGTAGTCGCCGAAGTCGCGCGCCACTCCACGCTGGCGCCCCTTCAACCAGAAATGCTGGAACCCGGCGCTCCAGTGGTCGGTTCCGGCATGCCCGAAGGAATGGATGTAATGCTGGTCCACATCGCGCCAGTGTTCGAAGGCGATGCCGAGCTTGATGGTGGCCTGGGTGGCGGCCATGAAGGCGGCTTCGTCGATTTCCAGCAAGCGGTGGAAGGTGACCAGGCTGGGGATGGTGGCTTCGCCCACCCCCACCGTGCCGATCTCGTCGGACTCCACCAGGGTGATCTGCAGGTGCCGGCCCAGCAGTTTCGACAGCGCTGCAGCCGCCATCCAGCCGGCCGTGCCGCCACCGGCGATGACGACGCGGCGTACCGGGCGCTGTTGCGGGTCCGAAGGCGTGGTGTCGGGCATGGTCAAATCCTCAGCGATTCAAGCGTTGCAGCAGCCGCGCACGCAGGCTGCGCGCGCTGGCGTCGTCCATCGGGGCCAGCACGCCGCGTGCGGCATCAGGCAGATGCGCGGCGGTGCTGTCGTCGGACTCGAAGACATAGTGGCGGAACACTTCCTGCCAGGTGGCGCGTTGTTCGGCCGGCAGGTCGCGGATGGTCAGCAGCGCCAGCATCAGCGCGTTCATCGGCGAATCCATGTAGGCCGGGCTCTGCCGCCACCAGAAATTCACCAACACGTTGAAGCTCTCCAGTGCCTCGACGTGATGCCACCACATGCTGGGAATGAACAGCGCATCGCCCGGCGCCAGCTCGGCGACCAGGGCGTGGTCCAGCGCCTGCGCATAGCGTGGAAAACGCTGCAGGTCCGGTGCGGCGATATCCACCAGGCTGACCGGCTGCCCGGCCGGGGTGAGATCCAGCGGGCCGATGTAGAGATTGGCCAGCTGATCGGGCGGGAACAGCGTAAAACGGCGGCGCCCGGCAACCACGCAGGCCAGGTTGTCGGGCAGATCCTGATGGGCGGCGATCCGGGTGCGGTTGCCGATCCAGATGCTGGCCAGCGGCTCGCCCTGTGGCAGCGCGATCGGGTTGTGCGCGCGCAAGCCGGGCAGGTAGGTGTCCAGCGTGGTGGAGCCGACGTAGATCGCCGGCGGCTGGGAGGCGTGCAGGTCGCGCAGCAAGGTGTCCAGCACCACGCCCAACGGCACGCGTTCGGGGCGGAAATTGAAGCCGCTCATGTCTGCGTTGTAGAAAAAGCGCCCACCGATCTCCGGTGGCCCAACCTGCGCCACCACCGCCTCGCCGCGGTCGAAACCACGCAGGTAGGCGGCAGCAGACTGCGCAGAACTGGCACCGGCGCGGGCCAGCGGCCAGTCGCGCACCAGCCCGCGCAGCACCAGCGGGCTGGTGGAGCGAAGGATGGCCGGGTCCAGCTGTTGCCGGTCCAGGCCGTGACGCTCTTGGATGGGGCGTGGCTCAGCCGGCATGACGGCGGTTCATGCGTTCGAGCAGATGGCGCAATTGCGCAATCGAGGCCACCGCCATGTACAGCGGTTCCAGATCGCCATGCCGGTGCAGTTCGAGCAGCGCCGCCTCATCGAGTGCGCGCAGGCGTTCTTCGTGCACGACATAGAGCCCGGCCAGGCGGCATTCCAGGCCGTTGTTCAAGGTGGCTTCGAACACGAAGGGTTCGAGCAGGTCGTAACGCAACGCACGTTCGACGAATGCCGTGCTGGCCGCCAGGCCATCGTGCAGCGTGCGCAGCACCTGGCTGATGTGGTCCAGAAATTCGGTGGTGCCGCCGTGTTCGCGAAACAGCAACTGGCCCTCGGTGGTGCTGACGCGTGGGCTGTCCAGGTCCACATGCACCATCGGCCCATCGGGCTGTTCGCCGATCAGGAACGGCTGGCGTTGAATCGCCAGCGGAACATAGGGCGCATCCCAACGCGCGCCATCCAGGAACAGGTTCTCGCCCAGGCGTAATCCCAGCAATGCCAGCGGCTGGAAACTGCGCTCGCCGCTGCGATGGAACACGATGGGGTATTGCGCCTGCAACTGGCGAAATTCCTGCGGAAAGGTCGCAGCCGACATCACGTCATCGCCGTAGGCGGCGCCGTGCGCGGTGATCACCCGCAGATCGCGGTGATCGAGATTGTTCAACAACACGGCATTGGTCATGGGGATTGGCACAGCACGCGGGGGCGCGTGGCCCATGCTTCAACGAATCGCCATTGCACGGCAAGCCCCGGATGCCTTCACGTCCCCGGGCGGTGCAACGGCCGTGTACGTTTCCCGGCAGCCAGGCTGCCGGGAAACGTGTGGGTTGCTGTAGCGATGCAGT
Organism: Xanthomonas sp. NCPPB 3583; assembly: GCF_041475715.2. NCBI lineage: Bacteria > Pseudomonadati > Pseudomonadota > Gammaproteobacteria > Lysobacterales > Lysobacteraceae > Xanthomonas > Xanthomonas sp. NCPPB 3583. The sequence continues at coordinate 4,531,916 of NZ_CM191263.1, read as the reverse complement.
CAGTCCTGCATCGCCCAAGCGGCATCACCAGAACTTGTAGCGCAGGCCCAGCATGTAGCGCGGGCCGGTCTGGGTGGCATAGATGATCTCGTTCTTCTGCCGGCCGTGCTGGCGCTGTATTTCGTTGGTGAGGTTGATCGCCTCCAGGCTCAGCGACAGGTTCTCGGTCCACTGGTAGCCAATGCTCAGATCCAGCTGGCCATAGGCTTCGGTGTAGACCGGGTTGGGCAGGCCACTGCCGTCAAAACGCGCGGCCAGGAACTCGTCGCGCCAGTTGTAGGCCGCACGGACTTGCCATTGTCCCTTGTCGTAGAAACCGACCAGGTTGGCCGAATCGCTCAAGCCTTCCAGCGCGAACTGCTCGCCGATCACGTAGTTGTTGTAGGTCAACCCGGAGTCGACCTTGGTGTAGTTGGCCGACACGCCGAAGCCGCTCTGGCCGAACATGTGCTGCACGTTGAATTCCCAACCATCCAGCGAGGCCGAGCGCTGGTTGGCCGGCGCGGTGATGGAGAAGTTGGCGACCGGGTCGCCCGGCTGACCGCTGATCGTACCGGTGGCATTGCCATTGGTGTCGTCGGTTCCGCGGACCACGCCCGGCTGGCCGGCGAAGTTGCGGAAGATGTAGTTGCGGATGCAGGTCAGGTCGGCAGTGGCGCAGCCATTGGCCAGCGCCTGGTTCCAGTAGGCGCCGCCCACCGGCGTGTGCAGGCCGAGCGAGGTGTCGTTGCGGGTGGTGACGCCGACATAGTTGTCGATGTTCTTGCGGAAGAACCCCACCGAGGCGTAGCTCGCTTCGCCGTAATACCACTCCAGCGACAGGTCGATGTTGTGCGACAGCAATGGCTTCAGGCCCGGATTGCCTTCCTGGCCCGAGCCGCCTTCGATGCGGCCGATCTGGTTGAGCGTCTGCCCGCCCTGGATGTCGCCCCAGCCGGGCCGGCCGATGGTTTCGCCGTAGCTGCCGCGCAGCACCAGGTCTTCGCGCAGCTTGAAGCTCAGGTCCAGGCTGGGCAGCCAGTATTCGTACTTGCCGCTGCCACCGGAAAACGCCGAGTCGGCCAGCCGGATCGGCAGCTCGTTGTTGGCGACCCAGTCGATGCCCACGGCCACCGGCACCAGCGCGCGCGCTTCCACTTTGGTTTCTTCGTAACGCACACCGGCCGCCAGGCTGATCGGCACGCGCAGATCGTCCCAGCTATTGCCCCACTGCAGGTAGGCGTTCTTGGATTTTTCGGTAACGCGGCGGTCGGTGGTGAACACCGGCGAGATGCGGTACAGCGACTCGTCGCCAGCGGCTTGCGCAGCGGCCTGGCGCGCGCGCTCGAAATCGAACAGGAACAGCTGGTTGAACTGCGCCGGATTGCCGCTGCCGTCGATCGCATCGAAGTACTGCGCGAACGAGCTGGGAATCCACAGGTCGTCCGGATAATCGGCCGCAGTGCCGTTGCCGCCCCAGGTGTCGCGCTGCACGTTGGAAAACGCCGAGCGGTTCTTGACCTCGGTGCTGCCGATGCCGAACTTCAACTGCGAATAGTTTTCGAAGGTGAAATCGCCGTTGACCTGCGCCTGATCGATTTCCGACTTCATGTAGCTGTTGCGGAACGCCGAGCCGGTGACCAGCGTGCGCGACGGGTCCAGGCCGTTCAGCCCGAAGCCCAGCTGCTGCTGCAGCACCGGGAAATCCTTGCTGAAATCCACCACCGAGGTGCCGCGGTAGAAGCCGGACACGCCCAGCGAGTTGCTCGACCCGTACGGGCTGTCTGCGCCGGCTTCGGCGGTGGAGCGGTGGATGTCGAAGTTGAGCTTGAACTGGTCGTTCACCGCCCAATCCACGTTGAAACCCAGCGACTTGTTCTGGTTGCGCGTGGCCGCATTGGATCCGGCGGTGGCCAGATCGCTGGTGGGCGGATTGACGATTTCCGAATAGGTGATCGGGCCGGCGACCGGTCCCTTGGTCCAGGAGCTGGCGGACGGTCCGTAGTTGAACCACACCGACATCTCGTTGCGCTGCTGCTGGATCTTGTTTTCCGAGTAGGTGTAATCCAGCGTGGTGGTGATGTTGTCCAGCGGCTTGTACTGCAGCACCAGCTGACCGTTGGTGCGCTGGCGTTCGACGCCGACCACGCGGTAGTTGAGGTTCTGCGGCACCGAATAGATATCGTTCGGACCGGGGCGGTTGACGATGTTTTCCGAACCCGGTGCGCCCGGCTGCGGAATGGTGCCGTAGGCGGTGGAATCGCCGCGGAATGCGCGCCAGCCATTGGGGACGCCGACCTGGCTGTAGCCGAAGTCGCGTTCCTGGTAGCTGCCGCTCAGCGACACACCGAAGCGTCCGTCGGCCGAGGTGTTGCTGAAGATGCCGGAGATTTCCGGCGTCAGCGAATCGCCCTGCAAGCGGCCGGGCAGGTTCTCGTTGGACGAGTCGTGCACACCCTTGAGGCCCACGTTGGCATGCATGCCGGGATTATCCAGCGGCCGGGCAGTCTTGATGTTGATGGTCGCGCCGATACCGCCGGTGGGCGTGCTGGCACGGCTGGTCTTGAACACCTCGATACCGGAGATCGACTCGGACGCCAGGTTGGCGAAGTCGAACGCACGCGAGTTGGAGGCATTGGATTCTTCGATGCTGGCGCCCGGCATCTGGCGGCCGTTCAACAGCACCAGGTTGAAGTCCGGGCCGACGCCGCGCACGGTGACGCGCGAGCCTTCGCCCAGCGAGCGGTCGATCGACACACCGCTGATGCGCTGCAACGACTCGGCCAGGTTGGTATCGGGGAATTTGCCGATGTCCTCGGCCACGATGCCGTCGACGATGCCTTGCGCATCGCGTTTGACGTTCATCGACGAGGTAAGGCTGCCGCGAATACCGCTGACCTGGACGGTATCGAGGGTGGCGGGGTCGGCCTGACTGGAACCCGGGACAGTGGATGCCGATTGCGGCGCCGGCGCGGTCTGCGCGGCCAGCGGAGTCGACAAGGCGAACAGCAGGGCAGACGTCAAGCGCCGCGTGCGCGGCAGGGTGCGAGTCTCTCTCACGGTGATTGCTTCCCCAAACAGAAGATAAGGCCGGCCCCACGGGGGCAGGCAAAGGTCGACGGAACAATCGAGCATTTGTTAGTGCAGCCTTAACAAAGTCAATTTGCACTGCAGCATCGGCCGCGACCCTGTCGCGTCACACATCGTTCCACCGAGCCAGGTGTGTCATGCCGCCATAGGCAAACGCTTGGCCTTACCATCGCGCTTGGATGGCAACCTCTCTCAAGATGCGATGGCACTGAGGTAGCGGGCACACGCCTTGGATGCGCACCTGGCAAGCGGATTCGTCAGGTGCGAGTGCGTTGCCGGCCCGACGCCTGCACGCCAGGCAGCCGCCCTTGAGTCAGGCCTGCCGCAACGACCACCTTTGACTGGAGCGCACGATGATCGATCTGTACTACTGGCCCACGCCCAACGGGCACAAAGTCACGCTGTTTCTGGAAGAGGCGGGGCTGCAGTACACCCTCAAGCCGGTCAACATCGGCAAGGGCGAGCAATTCGAACCGGCATTCCTGCAGATTTCGCCCAACAACAAGATGCCGGCCATTGTCGACCATGCACCGGCCGATGGCGGCGGTGCGCAGAGCGTGTTCGAGTCCGGCGCGATCCTGCTGTATCTGGCCGAGAAGACCGGCCGCTTCCTGCCGCGCGATGCCCGCGGCCGGATCGCTGCACTGGAATGGCTGTTCTGGCAGATGGGCGGGCTGGGCCCGATGAGCGGCCAGATGGGTCACTTCAACGTCTACGCACCGGAAAAGATTGCTTACGCGATCGAGCGCTACAACGCCGAGGTGCGTCGCCTGCATGGCGTGCTCGACAAGCGCCTAGCCGACCACGCCTTCCTGGCGGGCAACGACTACGGCATCGCCGACATGGCCAGCTATCCGTGGATCGAAGTGTATGGCGACCTCAAGCCGGACTATTCGGCCTTCCCGCATCTGAAACGCTGGCACGACGCCATCGCCGCCCGCCCCGCCACCCAGCGCGCCTACGCGCTCAAGGAGCAGGTCAATCCCAATGCGGGCCAGCCGCTCAGCGATGAAGAGCGCAAGCACCTGTTCGGCAAGCGTTGAAGCAACGTCTTAGGCGCGGATGCGTAACAGTACACGCGCATCAAACGCGCGCGGCACATCAACGGGGCGGCATGCGCCCCTCTCCCACGGGAGAGGGGTTGGGATGAGGGTACGGCATCGCCGGAGACTGACAGCGACCCCAATTGCGCTCCCTCGCCATACGTAGCGGCGCGTTAGTCCCCATCGTCCACAGACATCTTGCGATGCATGCGCATCCCCGGCCCCATCAATTCCAACGCGCGCACGCCTGAGCGGCCAACGCCAGGATCGCCGCGCTTCTCAAATCCACAACGCCGCCGCATCCTGTGCGCAGTCGTCAGACAGGATCATCGATGCGCGCCCTGTTCGTAGCCCTTGCCCTCATGCTCAGCACCGTTCCCATGGCCCATGCCGAAAAACTCACCCTGGAGGCCATCACCGGCCCATTGCCGCTTGCCGGTCCCACGCTGATGAAGCCCAAGGTGGCACCGGATGGCTCGCGCGTGACCTTCCTGCGCGGCAAGGACAATGATCGCAATCAGCTGGATCTGTGGGAATACGACATCGCCAGCGGCCAGACGCGCCTGCTGGTCGATTCCAAGGTCGTGCTGCCCGGCACCGAGGTCTTGAGCGATGTCGAAAAAGCCCGCCGTGAACGCCAGCGCATCGCCGCGTTCACCGGCATCGTCGATTACCAATGGGCACCGGATGCGCACGCGCTGCTGTTCCCGCTCGGTGGCGAGTTGTATCTGTACGACCTGCGCAAGACCGGCGCGGCCGCGGTACGCAAGCTCACCCACGGCGAAGGCTTCGCCACCGACGCCAAGCTCTCGCCCAAGGGCGGCTTCGTCAGCTTCGTGCGCGAGCGCAACGTGTGGGCCATCGAGTTGGCCAACGGCAACGCGCTGCAGCTCACCCACGATGGTAGCGAGACCATCGGCAATGGCGTGGCCGAATTCGTCGCCGACGAAGAAATGGATCGTCACACCGGCTATTGGTGGGCGCCGGACGACTCGGCGATCGCCTTTGCGCGCATCGACGAATCGCAAGTGCCGGTGCAAAAGCGCCCGGAAGTGTATGCCGACCATACCGAAGTGATCAGCCAGCGCTATCCGCAGGCCGGCCAGCCGAATGTAGCGGTGCAGCTAGGTGTGATCGCGCCGCGCGCCAAGGCCACCCCGCGCTGGATCGACCTGGGCAAGAACCCGGACATCTATCTGGCGCGCGTGGATTGGCGCGATGCACAGCGGCTGACCTTCCAGCGGCAGTCGCGCGACCAGAAAACCCTTGAGCTGATCGAAACCACGCTGGCCAGCGGCGTGCAGCGCACGCTCATCACCGAAACCTCGCCCACCTGGGTGCCGCTCAGCAACGACCTGCGGTTTCTCAAGGACGGCCGCTTTCTCTGGAACTCCGAACGCAGCGGCTACGAGCATTTGTATCTTGCATCCGAAGACGGCCGCACGTTGACGCCACTGACTTCCGGCAACTGGGTGGTCGATGCCCTGCTCGCCGTCGACGAGCAGGCCGGCAACGTGTATTTCGCCGCCAGCAAGGACGGGCCCACACAAACGCATATTTACGCCGTGCCACTGGCCGGTGGCGCGATCGAAAAGCGCTCCAACACCAACGGCACGCATGCGGCCAGTTTCGCAAGCAACGCCAGCGTGTACGTCGATACCTGGTCCAACACCACCACGCCGCCGCAGATCGAGTTGTTCCGCGCCAGTGGCGAAAAGATCGCCACGCTGCTGAAGAACGACCTGAGCGATCCGCAGCATCCGTACGCCACCTACCGCGATGCGCAGCGCCCGATCGCATTCGGCACGCTCACCGCTGCCGATGGCAAGACACCGCTGCATTACCGGCTGACCAAGCCCGACAAGTTCGACCCGGCCAAGCGCTACCCGGTCATCGTTTACGTGTACGGCGGCCCGGCGGCGCAGACCGTGCTCGATGCCTGGCCCAGCCGCGGCGATGCCTTGTTCGACCAATACCTGGCCCAGCGCGGGTACGTGGTGTTTTCGCTGGACAACCGTGGCACGCCGCGGCGCGGGCGCGCGTTCGGTGGCGCGCTGTACGGCAGGCAGGGCACGGTGGAAGTGGACGACCAGTTCCAAGGCGTGGCCTGGCTCAAGCAACAGCCCTGGGTGGATACCAAGCGCATCGGCGTGCAGGGCTGGTCCAACGGCGGCTACATGACCTTGATGCTGCTGGCCAAGCACAGCGACGCCTATGCCTGCGGCGTGGCCGGCGCACCGGTCACCGATTGGGGCCTGTACGACACCCATTACACCGAGCGCTATATGGATCTGCCGGCTCGCAACGCCGCAGGCTACCGCGAGGCACGCATCGCCACGCATCTGGATGGCCTGCGCGCCAAGCTGCTGCTGATCCACGGCATGGCCGACGACAATGTGCTGTTCACCAATTCCACCGCGCTGATGAGCGCGCTGCAGCAACGCGGCACCCCATTCGAATTGATGACGTATCCCGGTGCGAAGCATGGGTTGTCGGGTGCCACGGCGCTGCATCGTTACAAGACTGCCGAAGCGTTCTTGCAGCGCTGCCTGATGCCGGTGCACGACTGAGCGTGCCCAGCAGGCGCAAGCAACAGTAGCCAGCTGGGTGAGGGCGGCGCACAGCAACCGAAGCGTACCTGTAGCGCGCCGCTTCTGAGCATCTCCTGCGCCCGCCGGCGGCTGTGCAGTCGTTGTCCACTGCTGTGCATCGCTCACAATGGGCGGTACCGATCATCCGCGTTTTCAGCGTTTGCACAAGGAGTGCCGTGTCCCGGCCACCACCGCTTCCTCAAGCAGCACCGCAACGCTCGCGTGCTGCCGACCTTTGGAGAACCGGCACTGGAAGTGGGCCGTGCCTGGCATCGGTATTGCGCTGTCTGTACTCCTGGCGTTGCTGATCGGTGGTGTGCTCTACGTGATCACTGCAGCGCTGAAATCCAGCGACGTGTATCGCGACGCGCTGCAGATCGCAAAGACCGACGCGCAGGTCGTGCAACGGCTGGGCATGCCAATCAACGAAGACGTCTCGATCAACGGCAGCATTCGTTATTCCGGTCCTACCGGCGAAGCGCATTTCAGCGTCGGGCTGCACGGCCCGCACGGCAAGGGCCGTGTGCAGGTGGATGCCATGCGCAGGCAGGGCCGCTGGACCTACCGGACATTGACCTTCGCCGGCGTCGATGGCGCCCGGATCGATGTGTTACCTGTTGCCGCCTCGCCGCCGCCGCCGCCCGCCGGCCATGACCTAAGGCAGATTGCCGCGGCCGCTGCAGATGGGTAGGGTCGCGCTACTCAATTCGCGGATCTGCCTCATGAAGCCACTCGTTCTCGCCGTTGCGCTGGCGCTCGGTTCCTCGTTGCCGTTGCAGGCACAGACCGGCAAGACTGCGCCGACACAACCCGCCAGCCCGGCCTGGGTGCAGACCAGCAACGGCTATGCGCAGATCCTGCTCAATGCGCAGGCGCCGTTCCAGCCCGAATACGCCAGCTTCTTCGGTGTGCCCGGCTACGACGATCAGGTCGTCGACCTCGGCCCGGACAACGCCGCGCGCTATCGCGATGCCATGCGCAAGGCGCGCGCCACGCTGCAAACGAAGTTGACCACCGAGCGCGATGCCAACGTGCGCCAGGACCTGCAGATCATGATCGGCGCGGCCGAGCAGAACATCGAAGGCAGCGAGCTCAACGAACGGTATCTGTTGCCCTGGAGCGATGCTCCCGAGGCGGTTTTCAGTGGTCTCAACGGTCTGCTCTCCGACCAGACCGTGCCCGAGCGCCGCGCCAAGGCGCTGGATCGCCTCAAGCGTTACGTCGGCCTGGTACCGGGAAGCACGCCCACCACCACGCTGGCGCGCCAGCGCTACGAGGAAAAACTGAGCAACAAGGCCCTGCTGCAGCCCACCCAGCGCGAAGTAGAGCAGGCGCTGGCCAATGTGGACACCTACGTCGCCGGTATTGGCGAGCTGTTCGCCAAGTACAAGATCGCCGGCGCCGACGAGGCGCTCAAGGCCATGTCCACGCAACTGAAGGACTACGCCGCGTGGACCCGCGCCACCGTGCTACCCAAGGCGCGCAAGGACACTCGCCTGCCCGAGCCGCTTTACGCTTTCCAGCTCAAGCAGGTCGGGATCGATATCGCGCCGCAGCAGCTGATCCAGCGCGCGCAACTGGAGTTCATGGAGACCCGTTCGGCCATGCGCCAACTGGCGCCGCTGGTGGCCAAGGCCAAGGGCGTGCAGGGCGGCGATTATGTGCAGGTGATCCGCGCCCTCAAGGGCAACAAGATCGCCGACGACCAGTTGGAAACCCACTACCGCGGCGTGATCGATCAGATCGACCCGATCATCCGCCAGCAGCGCATCGTCGATGTGCCTAACCGCCCGATGCAGATGCGCCTGGGCAGCGCCGCCGAAAGCGCCGCGCAACCGGCGCCGCACTTCCTGCCGGCCCCGTTGATCGGCAATACCGGCCAGCAGGGCCAGTTCGTGTTGCCGCTGGGCAACCCGACCGCCGATGGCGCCAAGAAAGAGCAATACGACGACTTCAACTTCGGCTCGGCCGCCTGGACGCTCAGCGCCCACGAAGGCCGCCCCGGCCACGAACTGCAGTTCACCGCCATGGTCGAACGCGGCGTCTCGCTGGCGCGCAGCATGTTCGCCTTCAACTCGGTCAACGTCGAAGGCTGGGCGCTGTATGCCGAAGCGGAAATGGTGCCGTACGAACCGCTCGACGGCCAGCTGATCGCCCTGCAGTTCCGCCTGCTGCGCGCCGCCCGCGCCATGCTCGACCCGATGCTCAACCTGGGCCTGATCGACCGCGAACGCGCGCGCCAGGTACTGGAAGACGACGTCGGCCTCTCGCCGGCCATGACCCGCCAGGAACTGGACCGCTACACCGTCCGCGCCCCCGGACAGGCCGGCAGCTACTTCTACGGCTATACCCGCATCCTCGAACTGCGCATGCGCACCGAACTGGCCCTGGGCAAAAAGTTCGACCGCCTGGCCTTCAACAACTTCCTGCTCGACCAGGGCCTGCTGCCACCGGATCAGCTGGCCAAGGCGGTGGAGACGCAGTTCATTCCGGCGCAACAGGCCAAGCGCTGACCAGCTCCGTGGAGTTCAAAAAAACAGGGCGCGATAAAAGGCCGCAAACAGCCTTCCGTCGCGCCCTGGCGCAGTGATGCGGGTGATTCTTTGCGGGCTTTACCGCGTCGCTGGGGAGACGTCCGGTGCAGGACGCTGCTGTGCCCCCGCCGGCACCCAGATCGCCACTCCGGCCGCGCGCTTTTGGGTGGTGGGAATGCCGATCCCCAAGCCGCCGCCGACGCGGCCGCCGTAGCTGCCACCGCCCACCGACAGGCCGCCGCCGGAGCGTTCGGAGCCCACGCCGACGATGACCACGCCGTTGGCGCCGAGCTTGGCGGCTTCGCGCTTGAGGCGTTGCACGGCAGCGTCGGTCTGGCCCTGGGTGCCGAAGCCGGCGGCGCTCGTCGATTCGAGCTGGGCGATTTCCACCGAGCCGACCGGGGCGTTGGAATACACCTGCACCTGCGCCGGGTCGATCGGCGCGCGCGCCTGGCCCAGCATCACCTTGGAGCTGCTGGCGCAACCGGCCAGCAAGGCGGCGGTCGCCGCGGCGATGGCGACGTTCCTGATCAGCGATTGCTTGTGCATGGTGGACCCCCCTCGGGTGATGAAAGCTGGGTAATGAAATCCGCGTAGTGGCAGCGATGATCCGGCGCCTGGACTGAATCGCGCCGCACTTTGGCGCACCCTAGCCATGCCGGTGTGAGGCTGCCGCCAAACCGCCATTGGTCATGATGACCACCCGCCCACGGCGTGAGGACGGCCGCGCCGGTAAGCTCGTGCTTTCTTCAAGACGAGGTGGCACGTGGGACTGATCAGCCTGTTGTGGGGCATCGTGGCGCTGCTCTGGATGGTGTTGGCCTTCATTCCGCTGCTGGGTTGGGGCAACTGGTTCCTGATTCCGTTCGCGGCGGTGGGCGCGCTGATCGCCGCCATCGCGCTGTTGTTCACCTCGGCAGGCAACCGTGGCCGTGCCAAGACCGGCTTGGTGCTCAACGGCCTGGTGATCGTGGTCGGGGTGATGCGCCTGACCCTGGGCGGCGGGATTATCTAACGGGCTCTCGACAAGGCGGCGATGCGCACCTGCGTGTGCAGGTGTCGGGTGCGCGCGCGTCCGGCAGGGTCTGCATCGCCAGACGTCGGCGCCTTGCTCGACCTGTGGCTGAGAGAAAGCGAGCAAGAACCCGCGTGCCGTTGCAGCGCTGCGACACTGCGTCGCAGCGCGTTCTGCGCATCATGGCGGGCGTAAACTGATGCGCTGTCTACAGGAGCCTTGTCATGGCCCACCCGCACTATCGCCCCCGCCGCATGCGCCACGATGGGTTTTCGCGTCGGTTGATGCGCGAGAACACGCTGACCACCGATGACCTGATCTGGCCGGTGTTCGTACACGAACTGTCCGGCCGCGCGCCGATCGCGTCGATGCCCGGCGTGGAACGCCTGTCGCTGGACGAGCTGCTGCGCGAGGCGGAAAACGCGCTGGAACTGGGCATCCCGGTGATCGACCTGTTCCCGGTGATCGACCCGGCCGGCAAGAGCCTGGACGCGGCCGAAGCCTGGAACCCGGACGGCCTGGCGCAGCGCGCGGTGCGGGCGTTGAAGTCGCGCTTCCCGGAGCTGGGCGTCATGACCGACGTGGCGCTGGACCCGTACACCACCCACGGCCAGGACGGCATCATCGACGCGAAGGGTTATGTGCTCAACGAGATCACGGTCGAGGCCTTGGTCAAGCAATCGTTGTCGCATGCGCAGGCGGGCGTGGACATCATTTCGCCTTCGGACATGATGGATGGCCGCATCGGTGCGATCCGCCGCGCGCTCGATGCCGACGATCATCTCAACGTGCGGATCATGGCGTATTCGGCCAAGTACGCCTCGGCGTTCTACGGCCCCTTCCGCGATGCGGTAGGCAGCGCCGGCAATCTGGGCAAGGCCGACAAGACCACCTACCAGATGGACCCGGCCAACGGCGATGAAGCCTTGCGCGAGATCGCCCTGGATTTGGAAGAAGGCGCGGACATGGTGATGGTCAAGCCGGGCATGCCGTATCTGGATGTGGTGCGCCGGGTGAAGGATCAATTCCGCGTGCCGACCTTTGCGTACCAGGTCAGCGGCGAGTACGCGATGCTCAAGGCGGCGTCAGCCAACGGCTGGCTGGACGAGCGCAAGTGCGTGCTCGAAGCATTGATGGCCTTCAAGCGTGCCGGCGCCGATGGCGTGTTGACCTATTTCGCGCCGCAAGTGGCGCGCTGGTTGCGCGAAACACGCTGAGCGCGAGCACGGTGCGACGACGCTGCCACTCAGTTGCGCAAGAATGAGGGCCGCTCGCGTCGGCCAGGCAGTCGCCTGCGTGCAATGGGGTCTGGAGCGGGCGGCCTGGTTCGATGGGCGTCGTTAGCCTGACAGATGCGCCAGCGCCCGCTGGATCGCGGGGAGTCGACGTGCCGCCTGCATCAGATGCAATACGGCACGTCGCTCCCATGCACTAGCGTTCAAACCTTTTGATGGTATGGCTTGCGTACGCCGCAACAGGACCGGCGCGCTACGCTTGAAATTTCCGGGTCAGCCGCGCAACGCGCCTGGCGACGGCGCAGTGCCGAGCCAGCAACTGATAGTGGTGCAAATCCCGAATCCCAAATCCCGTCTCAGGGCAGCACCAACGCGATCGCCTGCGACTTCACGCTGGCGCTGAGCGAGGGGAACGGGTCGACGTTGGTCATCACGACCAGGTCGTCGATCGACACCACGTCGCAGTTGATGCTGCTGTCGTTGACGCACAGATACGCGCCCGCGCCCACGCCCGGTTCGTAGATGGCCTTCCACACATACGTCGGGACGGCGACGTTGTCGGTGCCGATCGTCGCTGCAGTGCCGCTGTCGAATGCCGGGCCGGTCACCACGTACAACTCGCCGTGTTGCTTGGCCAGCTGACGCACCTGCTCTTCGATGTGCGCCCACTCGCCGGTGTTGAGCTTGTGGTCCTGCGGGACGACATTGGCCATGGAAAATGTTTCTTTTTCCGAACTTTCGGTCGATGCATCGCCGGCCGGCGTCATGTGCCCGCGGTCGTAGCCGGTATTGGTGTAGTCGGAACTTTTCGAGCGATCAGCGGCGGGGATGCCGGTTTCGTCGTGGAAGGAGCCGACCCGGCCGATCGCCTCGGCGCCGGCAACCTGTTGGTCGGTGAGGTGCTCGGCCGAATACACCGGGTCCTTGGTCACGCCCGAGGCCAGCAACACGTATTCGGTGTGGCAGACCTCGGTGGCGCGGGTCGTGCTGCTGCCCACGCTCGGCGGGGTGCCATTCGCGTAGAGGCTGGGACAACGGGTGGCGGCCATCGCCACGGAGGTCGTGCACAACACTGCCAGGGCCACACAACCGCGCAGGAGGAAGGACATTGCAGAGCTCGCTTGCCAAGGGAAGTGAGGAAGGTGGCAAGGCGCGATGTCCAAACGATGACCGCGCCATGTGCGGCAGATGACGGCGCGGCAGCACGCGTCAGACCAGACAGACCGCTGCCGGGCGCGGCGTGCAGCGAGCCATAGAACGCCGTCGGCATCGATGCAGATCGGATGCGAGACTCATTCTCATCTACAATGGGCGGCCGTCCTGTTTCGTGTCCAGGTCTTGATCAAGACGCTCCTGTTCCAGCTGCATTGGCTGCTCGGCATCACTGCCGGGCTGGTGCTGTCGGTAATGGGGTTGACCGGCGCGGCGATGTCGTTCGAAAACGAGATCGTGCGCATGGCCAATCCGGCCATTGCGCAACTGGCGCAACGGCATGCGGCGGGCGAGCAGCCCTTGCCGGTGGATGTGTTGCTGCAACGGCTCGATCTGGCGCCAGCCGGTGCCGGGCAGAAACAGACGGTGACGCGCCTGTTGATCGATCCCACTGGTGCGCGCCCGTCTGCCGCGCGCCTCTCCGGCAAGGGCGCGGGCCGGGTGTATTTCGACCCCTATACGGGTGAGCGGGTCGCGCCGCCGCGGCTGAGTACTGCGTTTGCCTTCATCGAAGACCTGCACCGCAATCTGACGGCCGGCAAACGCGGGCAGGCGGTCACCGGTGCGAGCGCCTTCATCTTGCTGTTCTTCTGCGCATCTGGGCTGTATCTGCGCTGGCCGCGACGGTGGTGGAGCCCGCGCACCTGGTGGGTGGTGGAATGGCGGCGGCAGGGGCGCAGTTTTTTGTGGAGCCTGCACGCGGTGTTCGGCACCTGGTGCTTGCTGGTGTATTTTCTGGTCGCGCTGACCGGGCTGACCTGGTCCTACCCCTGGTATCGCGATGGCATGATGGCCTTGCTTGGCGGCCTGCCTGCGATACGCGGCGACAAAGGCGATAACCGCCCGGCCACCGTCGATCTTGCACGCGTGCAGCGCACGCTCGATGGCATTCCCGCCACGCGCAGCGCCGCCCTGGATCTGCGCATTCCCGCGCGCGCCGGGCAGCCGTTGAATGTGCGGTTCTTGCCCGACCATCCCGCTCACGATCGCGCCTACAACAGTCTTGATATCGCGCCGGACAGCGGAGCACTGCTGCAGCGCCTGGACTACGCGCTGCTGCCGCGCGGGCAGCAATTGGCGGCGAGCATGTTCCCGCTGCATTCGGGCAGTTTCTTCGGGTTGCCCGGGCGCATCGTGGTGATGCTCGCCAGCCTGGGCATGTCGGTGTTCTTCGTCACCGGCTGGATGCTGTATCTGGATCGGCGCCGCAAAAAACGCGAACTGCGCGCTGCGCGCAAGGTGTTGCAAGGCGCAGCACCGGCCTCGCAAGCGGCGCCGTGGTTGATTGCGTTTGCCAGCCAGAGCGGTTTTGCCGAGCGCCTGGCGTGGCAGGCCGCCGGGCATCTGCAGGCCGCCGGCTTGCCGGTGCAGGTGTGCTCGCTGGCGCAGCTGGATGCGCAGGCGCTACAACGCACCGGGCATGCGCTGTTTGTGATCAGCACGTTTGGCGATGGCGAGCCACCGGATGCGGCACGCGGTTTCGAGCGTGGGCTGCTGCGGCAACGCCTGCAATTGCCGCACCTGACCTACGCGGTGCTGGCGCTGGGAGACCGCCAATATGCGCAGTTCTGCGGGTTCTCGCGGCGTGTCGAACAGTGGCTGGATGCGCAAGGTGCACGCGCGCTGTTTCCTGCGGTGGAACTGGATAACGTCGACCCGCAGGCGCTGGCGCAATGGCATGCGCAGCTGGGCCAGATCGCCGGTGCACCCATGCGCGTGGCGCCGCTGGCACGGACCAAATTGACCGAATGGACCCTTTCCTCGCGCATGCATCTGAATCCGGGCAGCGAGGGGGCGCCGATCTGGCGCGTCGATCTGCAGCCGCCTGCCGATGCGCAGTGGCAGGCCGGCGACATCCTCGAAGTGCAGCCTGCGCATGCCCAAGCACAAGTGCGCGCCTGTCTGGCGGCATGGGGCCTGGCGCCGGACGCACTGGTGCACGTGGATGCGCAGCTGCTGCCATTGCAGCAGGCTGCCGCCGAGCGCGTCCTGCCCGAGCCGCCCGCAACGCCGCTTGCCCATCGCCCTGATCCGCAGACCTGGCTGGATGCATGTGCCTGGCTGCCCACACGCGATTATTCGCTCGCCAGCGTACCGGCTGACGGCACCGCGATGGTAGTGGTGCGGCTGACGACGCGTGCCGATGGCAGTCCCGGTCTGGGTTCGGGGTGGTTGATCTGCCATGCGGCGATCGGCACGCCGGTGCGCGCACGGTTGCGCACCAATCCCGGGTTTCATCGGCTCGAAACGATGCCGATGGTCTTGATCGGTAACGGAACCGGCATTGCGGGCCTGCGCGCGCTGCTACGCGAGGCCGAGTTGGCCGGCGTGCATGGGCACTGGTTGTTGTTCGGCGAACGGCATGCGGCGCACGACCGCCTGTTCGCCGACGAGCTGCAGGCCTGGCAGGCGAGTGGGCATCTGCAGCAGCTGGAGTGGGTGTTCTCGCGCGATCAACCACAAAAGCGCTACGTGCAACATCACTTGCGCGACGCCGGCGACACGCTGCGACACTGGATCGACCGCGGCGCGGTCATTTACGTCTGCGGCAGTCTGGACAGCATGGCGCGCGAGGTCGATGCAACCTTGCGAGAACTGCTCGGCGACATGCGATTGGAATCGCTGACCGCGGCCGGCCGTTATCGACGCGATGTGTATTGAGCGCGGCGCTGATGGCGCCAGCCCCGCCTTACATCGGCTAGCAGAACCTGGCCAGTGAGCATTGTGCGGGTGCGCAGAGTAGAGAGCCGCAGACCACCGTGGACGACGGATACGCGCCCACTCCGAGTGGCTGGCGTTCTACGTTTGTATGGCATTGGTGCAGCGTTGTGTCGGCTGATGACCTGTTGGACCTATCAACAACTCCTCGACGGTCGAGCGTGCGCTGTCCTCGTCGCGCGCGGGACACGCCATGAACCCATTCCTGTGGTTCAACGGCGGCAGCTATGCCGCCAACGGTCCCGCAAGCGGCGCAGGCACCACGCCAGTCAGTTCGCGGGTTGTTTATCGAAGAATGAGCACGTCGCGTCGCACGGTTTGCTAGTCCCCGCATTGGAAGCGATCAGCAGCTCTGCGGCGAATGCCCAGACAACATGGTCTCGATCTGACCGATGCACCCATCCACCTCAACGGCAACTCGCATCGCCGTCGGCTGCCGGTGCCTTCATCCGGTAGATGTCCAACTGCCCTGCGCGCGGCGCACGGGCGCTGCCGGTCACCAGCAATTCGCCCGGCTTGGCGGTATCCACGACCGCGCCGAAAGTGCGCTCCTGCGGCCCGTTGAACGACAGTGGCAGCGGCAAGCCCTGGGCAAAACGACCGTCCTTGCAGATGGCCAGCAGCAACTGGCTGGGGCCATCGGTCTTCCCCCGGGCCCAGACCAATGCGCGCCCGTCGCCGAGCCAGGCTGCGTCCAGCTCGTCGGCTGCGCTATTGATGTCGACCAGGGCCACCGGCGTGGTGAACGCCTGCCCATCCCAGCGCGCGACGAACAGATCCATGCCGCCAGCACCGCCATGACCGTCGCTGGCGAACAGCAGGCGTGTGCCGTCCAGCGACAGCGTCGGTGCGCGCTCGTTGCCGGCGCTGTTGATCGCCGCGCCCAGCGATTGCACCGGGCCCACGGCGCCTTGCGCACCCACCGGTGCACGGTACAGGTCGCTGCCGCCCGCGCCGCCGGGCCGGGTGGAGGCGAACAGCAGCCAGCGGCCGTCGGCACTGAACAATGGGGTGGTCTCGTCCTGCGCGGTATTGATCGGCAGCGGCTGCGCGTCCTGCCAACGCCCGCCGCGCAGTTGCGCCTGCCACAGATCCCAGCCGCCGGTGCCACCGGCCCGGTCGCTGGCCCACACGATGCGCTGCCCGTCCGGGCTGAGCGTGGCGCGCGCCTCGTTGGCCGGCGTGGAGACCACACCCATGCCCTCGATGCCGAATTCAGCAAGCCCCGAAGCAGACGGGACGCAGAGTAAACTTGCCGCCAGCGTAAGCAGCGTCCATCGATAGTGCATGCGGTGTTCCTGCCTCAAGAGCGGCTCCAAGTCGCGCACAGTCTAGTCAACCAGAGAGCGTTTCATGCCCGTATCCCGTTATGCCGTGTTCGGTCACCCTGTCGCCCATTCGCTGTCGCCGGCCATCCACACCGAGTTCGGGAAGCAGACCGGCATTGCGCTGGACTACACCGCCATCGACGCGCCGCTGGAGGATTTCAGCGCCGCGTTGCAACGCTTCGCCGATGAGGGCGGCAAGGGCGCCAACGTCACCCTGCCGTTGAAGGAAGCCGCCTATGCGCTGGCCAGCAGTCTGAGCGATCGCGCGCGGTTGGCCGGGGCGGTGAACACGTTGGTGCGCAATGACGGCCAGTGGCAGGGCGACAACACCGACGGCGCCGGCCTGGTGCGCGATCTCACCGAACGCCAGGGCCTGGATCTGCGTGGCCGCCGCGTGCTGCTGCTGGGCGCCGGTGGTGCTGCACGCGGTGTGGCGCCGGCGCTGCTGGAGGCGGGCATCACCGCAATGGTGGTGGTGAACCGCTCGCCCGAGCGCGCCGATGCCTTGTGCGATGCGCTGGGCGAGCCGGCGCGGGTGACGTCGCGTTACATCGAAGACCTGCGCGAGCTGGGCGACTTCGAACTGATCGTCAATGCCACTGCCGCCGGTCGCGACCGCGATGCCGGTGCGTTCGCATTGCCACTGGGTCTGGTCAACAGCCTGACGGCCGCGGTCGATCTGAATTACGGCGACACCGCCATTGCGTTTCTGGCCTGGGCGCGCGCGGCGCAATGCCGGTACGCCATCGATGGACTGGGCATGCTGGTGGAACAGGCTGCCGAGAGCTTCGCGCTGTGGCATGGCGTGCGCCCGGACACCGACCCGGTCTATGCCGCGCTGCGCGCGCGCGAGGCCGTGCTGGTCAGTGCCGACTGACGTGGGCAGCGCCGATGCCACCGCGATCCTGCTAACCCTGGTCACCAGCCTGCTGTCGCGCGTGCCGATGCTGATTGCGGTGCTGCTCGGGCTGGCTCTGTTGTGGCGCGCACCGCATAGCCCGCTGCGGCGCGCCGGGCTGGCCGCGCTCTGGTTGCTGCTGGGCTGCCTGTTCGCCGAGGTCGCCGTCCAGGCGATTCCGATGGTGTTGCTGCAGCAAGGCAACGTGCGCCAGATCAGCATGGTGGTCGGCGTCGCCCACTTCGTGCTGATGGCCATGCAGGCCGTCGGCATCGGCCTGCTGGTGTGGACGCTGGCAGCCAGCCTGCAGCGTTTGCCAGCTGGCACTGGTCCGCGCCCGTGATCCCGCTCAAAGCCATCTTGCTGGTGATCGTTGGACTGGTCTGTGCCGGGCAGGGCGTGTGGACGCTGCTGCATCCGCAGGCGCTGGCGGCGGTCAATCGCGGCGGCCTGTTGTACGAACGTTTCGGGCCCAATGGCGTCGGCGCCGGCATGCTGTTGATGGGCGTGGCCATGGCGGCCATCGGCCTGGTGTGGGCGCGCCATGCGTGGCCGGTACGCCGGCAGCGGAACTGAGCGCGCATCGATCCTGCCTACGCGTTAAAGACATCGACGTTTCGTGCATCGGCATTCACTGCGCCGCCTTCCGGGTCGCGCCGGCGGCGGGCGCCTGCAGGCGGCCGGTGCTGGGCCACGATCGGAGAATCGAACCATGCCCTCGGCCGCGTAGCAGTCGCACCAGCGTGGGAGTGGCCGGGTGGCCGCCGCAGGCAGGCAACCTGTTCAGCCCTGCGGCGCGCCGGTCGCAGTCACTGCGCCGGTCCGTGCGAAAATAGCGCGATGAGTGAAGTTGCCCCACCGGCCGCGCCGTCGGCGCCCGTTTCCACCCAGCGCAGCCTGACCGACCCGATCAAGGCCAGCATCCGCGACGCTTACGCCAAGCTGCAGGCCAATACGCCGGGCTTTGCCACGCGGCGCGCACAGAGCCAGATGATCGGCCTGGTCTCCCGTGCCCTGGCCACCTCCGGCGGCATCGGCATCGCCGAGGCGCCCACCGGCGTGGGCAAGAGCCTGGGCTATCTCACCGCCGGCGTGCCGATCGCACTGGCGACCAAGAAAAAACTGGTCATCAGCACCGGCACCGTGGCGCTGCAATCGCAGCTGGTGGAACGCGACATCCCGGCCTTCCTCAAGGCCACCGGACTGGAAGCGACCGTGGCGCTGGCCAAGGGCCGTACCCGCTATCTGTGCACCCGCAATGCCGCCGAACTGGAAGGCGACACCAGTCAGAACGCCATGTTCGAAGACGAGCAGGCGCTGTACGACCGCCCGCTCAGCCCCGTCGATGCGGATCTGGCCAAACGGTTGGCCAAGGCCTACGCCGCCCGCACCTGGAATGGCGATCTGGACGATGCGCCGGAACCGATCTCCGTGCCGCTGCGCATGCGCATCACCACGCCGGCCTCCGGCTGTGCGGGGCGCCGCTGCAGCTACGCGGCGCAATGTCCGGTACTCAAGGCGCGCACCGATGTACGCGAGGCGCAGATCGTGGTCACCAACCACGCCTTGCTGCTGTCGTCGCTGTCGCTGGGCGATGCCGAAAACGGCCAGCCGCTGATCGCCCCGCCAGCGGACATGCTGCTGGTACTCGACGAAGGCCACCACATCGCCGGCGTGGCGATCGACCAGGGCGCGGCGAACCTGCCGCTGGATGAGATGGCCAGGCGCACCGGGCGCCTGCAGCTCCTCATCGCGGCCGCTTATCGCGCAGTGGACAAGGACAAGCTGGGCAACTTGCTGCCCAACGAAGCCATCGAGGTGGCTGCGCGCGTGTCCAAACTGCTCAAGGCCTTCCACGCCGAGGTCGAACGCGTGTGGAAGCCCGAGCCCGGCGAGCGCGATCCGCTGTGGCGCGCGGCCAATGGCAAGTTGCCGCCGCAGTGGGGCCCGGCCATCGAAGAGCTTGGCGAAGAAACCCGCGCACTGTTCAACTGGGTGCATGCCGCACACAGCGCCATTGCCAAGGGAAAACAGGACGATTCCGCGCGCGAACGTCTGCAGCGCAGTCTCGGCCTGGCGCTGGAGATGGCCGAGCAGCAACACAATCTGTGGAGTGGCTGGCGCCGCGAAGACAAGGAAGGTCAGCCGCCGATGGCGCGCTGGATCACCCTCTCGCGCGATGGCGACCTGATCTGCCATTGCTCGCCGGTGTCGGCCGCGCAGGTGCTGCGCACGATGATCTGGAACGAGGTGGATTCGGTGGTGATGACCTCGGCCACGCTGACCGGTGGCGGCGATTTCCAATCCTTCGCCATCGACAATGGCTTGCCCGATCACGCCGAAATGGCATCGCTGGCCTCGCCGTTCGACCTGCCCAACCAGGCCGAATTGATCGTCCCCAATTTTCCGGTCACTCCCGACGACCGCGAAGGCCATCCCAAGGAAGTGGCCAAGTATCTGGTGCGCGAACTGGATTGGAACGCCAAGGGCAGCATCGTGTTGTTCACTTCGCGCTGGAAGATGGAAAAGGTGGCCGACCTGATGCCGTTGGCGCAACGCAATCGCGTGCTGGTGCAGGGCGAAGGCAACAAGTCGCAACTGATCACCGAACATTTGCGCCGCATCGGCGCCGGCGAAGGCTCGGTATTGTTCGGCCTCAATTCCTTCGGCGAAGGCCTGGATCTGCCCGGTGAAGCCTGCACCACCGTGGTCATCACCCAAGTGCCGTTCGCCGTGCCCACCGATCCGCAAACCTCCACCTTGAGCGAATGGCTGGAAAGCCGCGGGCACAACGCCTTCAACCTGATCGCCATCCCGCATGCGTTGCGCACGCTCACCCAATTCGCCGGCCGCCTGATCCGCAGCTCCAGCGACCACGGCCGCGTGATCATCCTCGACTCGCGCCTGCTCACCCGTCGCTACGGTAAACGCATCATCGATGCCTTGCCGCCGTTCAAGCGGGTGATTGGGCGTTGAAGATCGCCTGGCGATGCTAGTGCCATCATCATCGCATCGTGCAATCTCGCGTGCGACGGTGATGGCGCAGCCGATACGGATGTAGCGCGCCGGTTCGGATGTTGCGCGATGCAAGCCAGCGCCGCGCTGTGCAGCTACACAGGGAGCATGGCCAGTCGTACCGCATCGGCATACGCGCGATGGTGTAGCTGCAGCGTTGGAGGATCTCGTGCCGCGGCTCTGCATAATCGGCGCTGCATACGTGGCCCAGTCCTGCATCGCGCGATGCGCAATGGGCCACTCGCGTCATCCACACTGCGCACGATCCTGCAACGCAACATTGGCTGCGCGCGATTGAAACTCAGGTCGCGCAAAAAAACGCAATGACGCACGTAGCGTTCGATAATGCGGTTATTTGCTATGTACCGCTCGCGCGTTTGGCGATGCATATCACGCAACGCAGTCATCATCATCTTCCCCTATCGAAGCGATCATAACTAACGACTTCTCACACTCCGGCCTGCTAGCGATGATTCAGCCTCCTCAAACGAGCTGACGCCATGCGCCCTGGACACCTCATGGTGCTAGCCCTGCTAGCCCCGACGTTGATCGCTCCGCCGGTCTTCGCCCAATCCGTTCTGACCCGCGACAATGGGGCCAAGGTCGGCGATAACCAGAATTCGCAGACAGCCGGTGCCACTGGCCCGACGCTGCTGCAGGACGTGCAGCTGATCCAGAAGCTGCAGCGTTTCGATCGCGAACGCATTCCCGAGCGCGTGGTGCATGCGCGCGGCACTGGCGTCAAAGGCGAGTTCACCGCCACTGCCGATCTCTCCAGCCTGACCAAGGCCAAGGTCTTCAGCGCCGGCGAAAAAACTCCGGTGTTCGTGCGCTTTTCTTCGGTAGTCCATGGCAACCATTCGCCGGAGACGCTGCGCGACCCGCATGGTTTCGCTACCAAGTTCTATACCAGCGAAGGCAATTGGGATCTGGTCGGCAACAACTTCCCCACCTTCTTCATTCGCGATGCGATCAAGTTCCCCGACATGGTGCACGCGTTCAAGCCGGACCCGCGCACCAATCTGGATGACGATTCGCGTCGCTTCGATTTCTTCTCGCACGTGCCAGAAGCCACGCGCACGCTGACCCTGCTGTACTCCAACGAGGGCACTCCGGCCGGCTATCGCTTCATGGACGGCAATGGCGTACACGCCTACAAGCTGGTCAACGCGCAGGGTGAAGTGCACTACGTCAAGTTCCATTGGAAGACGCTGCAGGGCATCAAGAACCTCGATCCCAAGCAGGTCGCCGCGGTGCAGGCCAAGGACTACAGCCACCTGACCAACGATCTGGTCGCTGCGATCAAGAAGGGTGATTACCCGAAATGGGATTTGTACGTGCAGGTGCTCAAGCCGGAAGACCTGGCCAAGTTCGATTTCGACCCGCTTGACGCCACCAAGATCTGGCCGGACGTGCCGGAGCAGAAGGTCGGCCAGATGGTGTTGAACAAGAACGTCGATAATTTCTTCCAGGAAACCGAGCAGGTGGCCATGGCGCCGGCCAATCTGGTGCCGGGTATCGAACCTTCGGAAGACCGCCTGTTGCAGGGCCGTATCTTTTCCTACGCCGACACCCAGCTGTATCGCATCGGTGCCAATGGGCTGAGCCTGCCGGTCAATCGCCCACGTGTAGCTGTCAACAACGGCAACCAGGACGGCCAGGGCAACATCGGCCAGACCACCAGTGGGGTGAACTACGAGCCGAGCCGCCTGGAGCCGCGTCCGCAGGACACCGCTGCGCGCTACAGCGAGCTGCCGCTGTCGGGCACCACCCAGCAGGCCAAGATCACCCGCGAGCAGAACTTCAAGCAGGCCGGCGAGTTGTATCGCTCCTACAGCAAGAAGGACCGTGCCGATCTGGTGCAGAGCTTCGGTGAGTCGCTGGCCACCACCGACCCCGAAAGCAAGCACCTGATGCTGTCGTTCCTGTACAAGGCCGACCCCGAGTACGGTACCGGCGTCACCCGCGTGGCCAAGGGCGATTTGGCGCGGGTCAAGCAGTTGGCCTCCAGCCTGCAGGACTGATCCGCCCGACGACATCGCGGCCTGCGCCGCGGTGTCGTCTTTACTTCGGGAGATCCCTATGCGCACCCTGTTGTTTCTGATGCTTGGCAGCGTGTCTGCGATTGCCAACGCTGCGTCGCCTGCATCTGCATCTGCATCTGCATCTGCATCTGCATCCGCTGCCAGCGCAACGGCCACTGCCACTGCCACGCC
This sequence comes from Xanthomonas sp. NCPPB 3583, assembly GCF_041475715.2. NCBI lineage: Bacteria > Pseudomonadati > Pseudomonadota > Gammaproteobacteria > Lysobacterales > Lysobacteraceae > Xanthomonas > Xanthomonas sp. NCPPB 3583. The sequence continues at coordinate 4,509,042 of NZ_CM191263.1, read as the reverse complement.
TGAGCAGATCAAGCTGCAACTGCGCGAGTATTTCTTCGACGCCGCGCGTGAGGGCCGCCAGGAGATGCTGGCCGAATTCATCCGTTCGCATTACGACCTCAATACCCGTGACGAGAAGGGCTATACGGCCCTGATCCTGGCCGCATACCACGGCCAGCGGCCGGCGGTGGAGCAATTGCTGAGCGCCGGCGCCGATCCCTGTGCGCAGGACAAGCGCGGCAACACCGCACTGATGGGCGCCATCTTCAAGGGCGAGCTGGGCATCGCCAAGCGCCTGATGCAGGCCGATTGCGCGCCGGACCAGCGCAACAACGCCGGCCAGACCGCTGCGATGTATGCGGCGTTGTTCCAGCGCACCGACGTGCTCAAGGACCTCGCCGCCAAGGGCGCGGATCTCAGCCTCAAGGACGGGCAGGGCAACGATGTGACCAAGCTACAACGCGGCGAATTTGCCACCGTGCCGGCGCGCTGAGCGCGCCAGTCTTGCCTGCCAGGCGCGCCCCTGACAGCGTGCCGCACCGGCCGCGATGTGTCCGTGGTTGCGCTTCACTCACTAGAAGCAACGGGACGCTGTTCGTGGCAACGGCTGTGGGTGCGGCAGGTGGGTAGTCACGCGCGCTCTTGTCGCAACGCCCCGGCTCTCGCGAAGACGCCACGCTTGTAGGTGCACGCCGCCCCCCGGTCGCTGCACATCCTCCAGCTCTTGCTGCACCTGCCATGTCGACGGCGTCGATCGGGATCGCCGCATCCATCGCCGCACTCCTAACCGCTGTCTGGTACCCCCAAACCGCGCCTTGCAGCGCCGTCGGTTTTCCGCCACGGCCGCGCTGGATCTCTGACAGTGGCGGTGAAATCTTCGCCATTGCGTCAGGATTTTTCTGACGCGCAAACCCTTGTGCGCCAAGGCTTTGACAGAAAACTGAGTACTTGCTGACTTGCTTTAAATCGCCTGGAAAAAATCGCAGAAAACAGTTCAAGAAAGCGCCGGGAACGCCGATGCTGCAGCTATCGCATCGCACCTTGGAACCCCCGGACCATGAAGCTCGATCCCTCCATTCCCTTCCTGATGTCGCTGCTGGCCATGGTGCTGTGCACTGCCGCTGCCGTGGTTGCGCTGGTGTTCGGCCAGGTGCATGTGCTGGCCAAGTCGTGGAGCTTCTACACGGTCATGGGCACTGCCCTGATCACGCTGGTTGCCTCCTACCATGCACTGGGCAAGCCGCTGAGCGCCGAAGAGCGTGTCGGTGTCCGTAACCCGTAAGTTCCGGGTTCGTCCGGGCGCAGCGGTCACCGCGGCACCGGACCTGGAAAGCTCCGCTCGTCACTGACGATGCAAGGCGTTCGCCGCAGAGGCGAACGCAGACAGGCACCGCGCATCCTGCAGCGCTGCCTCCGTTACCGCCCGCACTTGGCGAGCGAGGGAAACTAAAACAGCGTCAACGCGATCTTCGGCGCTGTTGCCGTTTCCGACAGTAAAACGCACCCGTGGTGCTGGCCGCCCAAGCGCGTCACCAGCGCCACTCGCAATCGCGCGTCATGCTCGTCGCCGGCCAGCTGATAGGGGGCGATCCCGTGGCGCAACGAGTAGGCGATCCTGCAGCTAAGTCCCAAAGCAGCCGCTCCAGCCGCCCACTCCGCACCGCCGCAGATTCATCGACGCCCGTGTAAGCTGTTGATCCTGCTTCGCATTCTAATGGCTGCTCGCTGCGGCCACTTCGTCGATGACCGCTTCCGCCGATCGCTACGCCGCCTCCCTGCGCCTGTCCGTCGCTCCGATGATGGATTGGACCGACCGCCATTGCCGGGTCTTCCACCGCCTGTTGGCGCCGTCCGCGCGCCTGTACACCGAGATGGTGCACGCCAACGCGGTGATCCACGGCGATCGCGCCCGCTTGATCGGCTTCGATGCGGTGGAACATCCGCTGGCGCTGCAGCTGGGCGGCAGCGATCCCGCCTTGCTCGCGCAGGCGGCGGCGATTGCGCAGGAGTGGGGCTTTGATGAGATCAATCTCAACTGCGGTTGCCCCTCCGACCGTGTGCAGGCCGGGCGTTTCGGCGCCTGCCTGATGCGCGAGCCGGCGCTGGTGGCCGAGTGCGTCGCGGCCATGTGCGCGGCCACCCACGTGCCGATCACCGTCAAGTGCCGCCTGGGCGTGGACGACGATGACGACTACACGCTGTTTGCCCGCTTTGTCGACCAGGTGGTCGCAGCCGGCGCGGCCATGGTGGTGGTGCATGCCCGGAACGCCTGGCTCAAGGGCTTGTCGCCGAAGGAAAACCGCGAAGTGCCGCCGCTGCGGTACGACTGGGCTTACCGGCTCAAGCAGGAGCGGCCCGGTCTGCCGGTCGTGCTCAACGGTGGCATCGTGGCCGTGGACACGGCCATGGCGCATCTGCAGCACGCCGACGGCGTCATGCTCGGCCGCGCCGCCTACCATGACCCGTACGTCCTGCATTGTCTGGATGCAGCCTTGAACCAGCGGCCCGAGCAATCGCGCGAGTCCTTGCTGCGCGCCTATCAGCCGTACGTGGAATCCCAACTGGCACAGGGTCTGGCCTTGAAGCACATGACCCGGCACGTCCTCGGTCTGTTTCATGGTCAGCCTGGAGGCAGGGCGTTCCGGCAGGTCCTGAGCGAGGGCGCCCATCGCCCGGGCGCCGGTTGGGAACTGGTCGAGCAGGCCCTGGAGCGCACCGACACCCGGTCCTGGCGCGTGGTTGCCTGACGTTGGCCCACCGCTTGCATTCCTGAACGGGCTGCCTGGATCTCCGAGCGTTTCGGTGGCTGCCGCAGCAGGCGCGTCCGTAATACCGCGTGCTCGCCGTGTCGGCCACTCTGATCGGCATTCATTTCACTGAATGCCGTTAACGTGAAGCTAAAAAGTTCAGATCGGATTCACCCCGAAAAATCAAGAATTTGGCTCGATTCCGATGCTCGACCCTCAGGTATGCGTGGTCGATTTCACGAATTTTGAATGTTTCTGAACAACCCGCTAGGATTTGTTTGTGACCCAAATGCACTGCCGCGCTCGCCAAGTCGCTCTGGTTGCCCTCTGGGTTGCCATGGCCGCGCCGTCGGCCTGGGGCCAGGGCTATCCGATGGTGCAGAGCGGACGCGAGGCGATGCCGCCCTCGGCACGCGGCAATAGCCGCACGCTGTCGGACACCATTCGGCATGTGCAGCGGTCTACCGGTGGACAGATCCTGGGTGCCGAGCGTGTGCCGTTCGATGGCGGCAATCTCAATCGGGTCAAGTACATGAAAGATGGGCGCGTGCACACCGTGTATGAGCCGGAGCAGACGCAGGCTGCGCCTGCGCGTAACTTGCCGCCGCCCGACGCGCCACCACGCGACGATAACCACTGAACGTAGATAGTTCTGCGTTCAGTCTTATAAATTCCCCGGCCGCTGGCCGACAACGTAACTAGGGAGAGTGCATGCGTATCCTTTTGGTCGAAGACGAAGCTCCGCTGCGCGAAACCCTTGCGGCGCGTCTGAAGCGCGAAGGCTTTGCGGTCGACGCTGCACAGGACGGCGAAGAAGGTCTCTACATGGGCCGCGAGGTGCCATTCGACGTCGGCATCATCGATCTTGGCTTGCCCAAGATGTCAGGGATGGAGCTGATCAAGGCCCTGCGCGATGAAGGCAAGAAGTTTCCGGTGCTGATCCTGACCGCGCGCTCGAGCTGGCAGGACAAGGTCGAAGGCCTCAAGCAGGGTGCCGACGATTATCTGGTCAAGCCGTTCCATGTCGAAGAGTTGCTGGCGCGCGTCAACGCGCTGCTGCGGCGTGCTGCTGGCTGGAGCAAGCCCACGCTGGAATGTGGCCCGGTCGCGCTGGACCTGGCGGCACAGACGGTAAGCGTCAACGGCGCCAACGTCGATCTGACCAGCTACGAGTACAAGGTGCTCGAGTATCTGATGATGCATGCCGGCGAACTGGTCTCCAAGGCCGATCTCACCGAGCACATCTACCAACAGGACTTCGACCGTGATTCGAACGTGCTGGAAGTATTCATCGGTCGCCTGCGCAAGAAGCTCGACCCCGATGGCGAACTCAAGCCGATCGAAACCGTGCGTGGCCGTGGTTATCGCTTCGCCATTCCGCGTACCGAAGGCTGAGTCAGCGCGTCAGCGAGCAGGAAGACCAAGTGCCGGGCCGCTCCAAGTGGTATAGACGCTGGCGGCCGCGCTCATTGCAGGCCCGCCAGCTGCTGGCCGCCAGCCTCAGCCTGGTGGCGTTCCTGGCACTGGCGGGTTACGCGCTGGACGTGGCGTTTGCCGACACCGCTGAGAAGAACCTGCGTGAGCGGCTCAAGAACTACGCCTCCGCGTATGCGGCCAATATCGATTTCGTACGCGACGGGTCGCTGTACATCGGCGGGCAACCGCCCGACCCGCGCTTCGATGTGCCTGGCGGCGGGCTCTATGTTGAAGTTGTACGCCCGGACGAAAGCTGGACCTCGATGTCGGCCGAAGGCCCGAACATTCCGCATGGCCGCATGCTGGAGCCGCGCCAGGAAGAATTCATCGGCCCGCTGGAAATGACCCAGATCGACGGCAGCCTGGGCCAGCTGTATCGCTACGGGCTGGGCGTGAGCTATGTCGAACGCGAGCACGGCGGCGAGATTCCGTACACCATCTACGTGATGGAGGACGCGCGCTCGATGGGTGCGCAGCTGCGCGTGTTCCGTGGTGCAGTGTGGTTCTACCTTGGCAGCGCCGGTGTGGTGTTGCTGGTATTGCAAGCCTTCATTCTGCAATGGAGCCTGCGTCCGCTGCGGCGGGTCATCAACGAGTTGACCAAGGTGCAGCGCGGCGAGATCCAGCGCATGAGCGAGCAGCATCCACGCGAACTGGAGCCGCTGACCGACAGCATCAATGCCTTCATCGAAAGTGAGCGCGACAACCTGGAGCGTCAGCGCAACACGCTGGCCGATCTTGCGCATAGCCTCAAGACGCCCATTGCCGTCTTGCGCACACAACTCGATAGCGGTGCGTCCGAGCGCGACCTGCACGAAGAGATGGATGTGCAGCTGCGCCGCATGAACGATTTGGTGTCGTACCAGCTGGCGCGTGCGGCGTCCAGCGGGCACAAATTGTTCGCGGCACCATTGCCCATCGAACCGACCGCCGAAGAAATCGTGCGTGGCCTCGAGAAGGTGTATTCGGTCAAAGGCGTGTTGTGCGAATTCGATATTTCGCCCGAAGCACGCTTTCACGGCGAGCCGGGCGATTTGCAGGAACTGCTTGGAAATTTGCTGGAAAACGGCTTCAAGTGGGCGCGCAGCCGGGTGCTGCTGACCGCAAAACCGGGACCCACCACCGGTAGCCGTCGTGCCGGGCTGATTCTGTCGGTGGAAGACGATGGCCCCGGCATCGCGCCGGAAGACGTGGCCAAGATTCTGCAGCGCGGTGTGCGTGGCGACGAGCGTGTGCAAGGGCATGGCATCGGCATGTCGATCGTGCAGGACCTGATCAAGGGCTATCGCGGCGAGCTGCAGGTGGTGCGCTCGCAGGAACTGGGCGGTGCCCGCTTCGATGTGACCCTGCCGCCTGGATTGTGACCGCCGCAGGGCCGATGAACCCGTGGCCAATGTGCGCTGGCGTTCCGACAACCGTTTAACGCCTCACGCGTTGGCTTACCCATACTGGGCGGGCAAGCCGTTGCGATGGAGGGGCTGCATGTTCGAGCAAGTTGGCCAGGCCGTAGGCGTGGATGCGCGCGTCGCGCACGTGCGGCGCACGCGAGGATGGCGTGTGCTGCCGCTGTTGATCGGCAGCCTTTACGCGCTCACCTGCACGGCTGCCGAAACGCCGCTGACACCATCGCAGATGCGCTGGCTGCAGCGGGCCACCTATGGGGTTGATGCCAGCAGCGCGACGCAGCTGACACGGCTGGGCCCCAAGCGCTTTGGTGCGTTCTTGTTGCAGCCCAGCGACGACGCTGCGTTGCCCGCGGCGGTAGGCGCGCAGCTGCAGCGCTTCGACGCATTGCATACCCCGCTGGTGGCATTGCTGACCCAGTACGAAGCCGACAAGGTCCGCCTGCAATCCATGCCCGATGGCGATGAGAAGGTTGCCTTGCGCAAGGAATGGCAGGCGCGCGGTGGTCAGATGCTGGTGCAGGCGCGGCAGGCGCAACTGTTGCGCGCGGTGTACGCGCCGGATCAACTGCGCGAGCAACTGGTGTGGTTCTGGCTCAATCATTTCAGCGTGTATGCCGACAAGGCCCGGGTGAAGTGGATGGCGGCCGACTACATGGAAAATGCGATCCGCCCCAATGCCACCGGCAAGTTCGCCGACCTGGTGATGGCCACGCTGGAAAGCCCGGCGATGCTGGAATACCTGGACAACGCCAAGAACGCCAAGGGCAAGGTCAACGAAAACTACGCACGCGAGTTGATGGAACTGCATACGCTGGGCGTGCACGGCGGCTACGGCCAGCAGGATGTGCAGCAACTGGCGCTGATCCTCACCGGCGCGGGCCTGGTGCCGATCAAGGCCAATGGCGCGCCGCCGTTGCCGCCTGCAGCGCCAGGGCAGGCGCAGGTCGTGCGCAAGGGTCTGTTCGAATTCAATCCGGCGCGTCACCAACCCGGCGACAAGATACTGCTTGGCCAGCGCATTGCCAGCGGTGGGCTGGATGAGATCGAACACGCCGTGCAGGTGTTGGTGCGCCAGCCGGCCTGTGCGCATTTCATTTCGCAGCGTCTGGCCGAGTACTTCGTCAGCGACGCCCCGCCTGCGGCGCTGGTGACGCGCATGGCCAATACCTTCCAGCACAGCGATGGCGATATCGCCAAGGTCATGCAGACCATGCTGGCGTCGCCGGAGTTTGCGCAGGCGCAACCGCGCAAGTTCAAGGACCCGAACCGGTTCGTGGTGTCGGCGATGCGGGTGGCGTACGAGGGTCAACCGGTGATCAACGCCGCGCCAATGGCCAGTTGGGTGCAGCAGCTGGGTGAACCGTTGTTTGGTCGCATCACGCCCGATGGTTGGTCGCTGCAGTCGCAGGCCTGGACCAGTTCCGGGCAGCTGGCACGCAGGTTCGAGGTGGCGCGTTCGATCGGCGGCGCACCGAAGCAGTTGTTTCGTCTGGAGGGCGACAACCAGACGCCGATTCCTGCGCCGGTGCAGATCGATACGCACCCCTCGTACCGCTGGTTGGCGCCATCACTGTCGGCCGCCACACGGCAGGCGCTGGAGCAGGCGCGCTCGCCTGTCGAATGGAATGGGTTCTTGCTGTCGTCACCAGACTTCAATTATCGCTAAGGCCATGGCGCCGAGTCGGATCTGCCGATTCAAGGCCCACGCGTCACGTTCGCAGATGCAACAACAACCGATCCAGCGATCCAACGAATGCCAGGCGCTCAATGCCGCGGGAGTACACCATGCAACGACGTCAATTTCTGCTTGCCTCTGCCGCCGCTGCAAGCATGCCGTGGGCCGGCCGTCTGTTCGCTGCGCCACGCGATAGCGCGCGCATGCTGGTGGTGTTTTTGCGTGGCGGCTACGACAGCAATAATCTGCTGGTACCGCATGGCAGCGATTTTTATTACCAGTCGCGGCCGAGCCTGGCGATTGCGCGGCCAGATGCCGCCAATCCAAACAGTGCCCTGGCGCTGGATGCGCAGTGGGGTCTCAACCCGGTGGTAGGCCAGACGCTGCTGCCACTGTGGGAACGCAAGCAAGTGGCCTTCGTGCCGTTTGCCGGCACCGACGATCTGTCGCGCAGCCACTTCGAAACCCAGGACGATATCGAATCCGGCCAGGCCGGCAAGCACCGCGATTACCGCTCCGGGTTCATGGCGCGCCTGTCTGGCGTACTCAGTGGCGTGCCGGCCATCGCGTTCACCGATTCGTTGCCGCTGACGTTCCAGGGCGGTGGCGATTTACCCAACGTGTCGTTGCGGAGTATCGGCAAAGGCGGGCTGGATGCGCGGCAGGCGCAGATCCTGTCGCAGATGTACGACAGCACGCCGCTGGCCGCCGCTGCGCGCGATGGTCTTGCATTGCGTCAGCAGGTCACCGCGCAGTTGCGCGAAGAGATGGAGCAAGCCGGTCGTGGCGCCGCCAGTGCACGCACGTTTGCCGATGAAACCCGGCGCATGGCGACCTTGATGCGCGAGCGCTATCGCCTGGGGTTCGTCGATGTCGGTGGCTGGGACACGCATGCCAACCAGGGCAGTGTGGAAGGTGGCCTGGCCAACAACCTGCGCAATCTCGGCGAAGGGCTGGCTGCCTATGCCGATGCGTTGGGCCCGGCCTGGAACGATACCGTGGTGGTGGTCATCTCCGAATTCGGCCGCACCTTCCGCGAGAATGGCAGCAAGGGCACCGATCATGGCCATGGCACAACGTACTGGGTGCTGGGCGGTGGCGTGCGCGGCGGCCGCATCGCTGGCGAGCAGGTGGCGGTCGAACAGGCGCAGCTGCTGCAAAACCGCGATTACCCGGTGCTCAACAACTACCGCAGCCTGTTCGGCGGAATGCTCGGCCGTCTGTGGGGGCTGTCGCCAGCGCAGTTGGAACGGGTATTCCCAGGTGCCAAGCCACGCGATCTTGGATTGGTGTGAGTGTGCATGGCGAGCGATCGCACCGTGCGTGGTATCGACAGCCGGCTTGTGTCGATCCCGCGGCGTCTGCTTCGGGCGACGGCTGCAGGTTGCTCCTGCCAAGTGCGATACCGCACGCCGCTCCGCGACGCGGCACATCAACGTTGCATTGAATCTGCAAACGGTGAGCGCCCGTAAAACCGTTCCAGGTGCAAGGCGACCTGCGGCATCGTGCGCAAAAGCACGCGCGGTGCGGAGAAATGATATTCGCTGACCACTGCGAAGAATTCCTCCGGGGCTTCGGCGGCATACGGATCGATCTCGGTGTCTTGACCCGCATCGACGCGTTGGCAAAACAGATCGTAGGCATGCTGGAAATCGCGCGCCCAGGCGCGTTGCGCATCGCGCGGCAGGGGCGGTGTGCCGTCGAGCGCGCCATCCAGTGCATCGAGCTTGTGCGCCATCTCATGCACGATCACGTTGAAGCCTGCCTGCGGGTCGTCCAGGTCGGCTTGCACATCGGCCCAGCTGACGATCAACGGACCTTGCTCCCAGGCTTCGCCGATCAGGGTGTCGTCCCAGGCATGCATCACCCCGGCCGCATCCATGTGGGTGCGCTGCACGCGAAACGCATCCGGGTACACAATCAGCTGCGACCAGCCGCGCCAACCGGCGGCGCCGATTTCCAGCAGCGGCAGGCAGCAGGTCGCGGCCAGCACGAGTTGATCGTTCGGTTGCAGCTGCAGCCCGTCGACAGGCGAAATGGTCTTTTGCTGCAGGAACTGCGCGGTCAATGCGCGCAGGCGTTGCTGGCGGAGTGGATCGAGCGCGGCGACCCAGGCGCAACTGCCGCACAGCCGCTGCCACAGCGCATCAGCAATGTCTGGAGGCGGCCGGCGCAGCCAGCGCATCAACCACTGGATCAGCGGAACATGCCCGGCAGGAAACTGTGCCAGCGCGGCATCGTGCGCATGCGCGGGAACAACGAATCGCCATCGCTGCCGCCGCCGCCGCCGGTAGACGGCGTGGCCTTGTGCGGGCTGTTGCGTGCCGGTGCGGCTTCGGGCGCCGGTGTCCTGCCGCGCGCGGCCGAGTTGGTGCTGATGCAGCTGTCATGATCGCCGTCGATCAGCTGGTCCGATGCCAGGGCGGCAAGCGGAGCCAACAACAGGAGCAGGCAAACCGTGATTCGGCGCATCGTCCACATCCAGGGCAAGCGGCGTGAGTCGCCGATCATAACGCGCTTTTCACTCCCTCACGCAAGCCGCGCTGGGCGCCCGGGAGGGCTTGGCGCATACTTTGGCGGATGGATTCGGGGACTTTGCGCGCAATGCACTGTGAGATGAAAGGCGCCGGCGGCCGGCAGTGCGGCGCCGGCGCTGCGGGAGATTGGTCGGGCGCGCGCGCCGGTCAGCCGCAGGGCGCATGCCCGGTGCGGTCGGTCACCGAGCCCACCGCACGCCTGGTCTGGGCTGTCGATGCTGCATCACACGCGTTGCCTCGGCGGCGCGCCGGCCGCGTCGCGCAGGCATTTCTTCCGGGTGCTGCAGCCCGCGCCGTTGCCACCTCACGCCGCATCGCCCGCCGCAGCCGTGGATGACCGTGCGTTGCTGGCCAAACTCGCCGGTGGCCGGTTGTCCGGCGATGCGTTGGCGCGCGATGCCGGGCTGACCCGCGCGGCGGTGTGGAAGCGCATCCAGAATCTGCGTGCGGCCGGCGTCGACATCGAAGGGCGGGCCGGTGACGGCTATCGCCTGGCCACGCCCTTGGATCTGCTGGACGCGGCGCGTATTCGCGCCGGCATGGCCCCCGGTGCGGCAGCTGGGCTGGCGGCGCTGGATGTGGCCTGGACGCTGGAATCCACCAACACCAGCCTGCTGGCGCAGCCGGCGCCCGAACAGGGCGTGGCGGTGCTGCTGGCCGAGCGTCAGACCGGCGGCCGTGGCCGGCGCGGGCGTCAATGGACCTCGCCGCTGGGCGCGCACATTTATCTGTCGGCGTCGCGCCGTTTCAATGGCGGGCTGGGCCAACTCGCAGGCCTGAGCTTGGCCGTGGGGGTCGCAGTGGCCGAAGCCTTGCGTGGTTGCGGGTTTGCCGATGTCGGGCTGAAGTGGCCCAACGATCTGCTGGCGCGGCAGCGCAAGCTGGGCGGCCTGTTGATCGAAGGCGGCGGCGAGATGGCCGGCAACGCGCGTGCAGTGATCGGGCTGGGCTTGAACGTGCACATGCCGGCGACCGCAGCGGCCAGCATCGACCAGCCCTGGATCGACCTGGATACCCTGGCCGGCGGCCCGGTGTCGCGCGACCAGGTGACGGCAGCGGTGCTGTCCGGGTTGCTGCCGGCGCTGGACCTGTTCGAGGCGCAGGGGCTGGCGCCGTTCCTGGGGCGTTATGCAGACCTGGATGTCTTGCACGGGCGTACGGTGCAAGTCGAGGAAGCCGGCACCCACCATCGTGGCGTCGCGCTCGGCCTGGCGGCCGACGGCGCGTTGCGGGTGCAACTGGGCGAGACAGTGCGCCTGTTCCACTCCGGAGAAGTGAGCGTGAGACCTGCATGAGCGAGTGGTTGTTCGACCTGGGAAATTCGCGCTTCAAGTACGCGCCACTGCACGGCAACCGTGCCGGCCAGGTGCAGGCGTGGGCGCATGGCGCCGAGGCGATGGACGCGGCGGCGCTGGCGGCGCTGCCGTCCGGGCGTATTGCGTATGTTGCCAGCGTGGCCGCGCCGGCATTGACGCAACGCATGATCGCCTGCCTGCAGGAGCGCTTTACGCAGGTGCGCATCGTGCGGACCACCGCCGAATGCGCCGGCGTCCGGATTGCTTATGCCGACCCGAGCCGCTTCGGCGTGGACCGCTTTCTGGCGTTGCTGGGTGCGCGGGGCGATGCGCCGGTGCTGGTGGCCGGCGTGGGCACCGCACTGACCATCGACGTGCTCGGCGCCGATGGCCTGCATCACGGCGGCCGCATCGCCGCCTCGCCGACCACCATGCGCGAAGCGCTGCATGCGCGCGCGGTGCAACTGCCGGCCAGCGGCGGCGATTACGTCGAGCTGGCCATCGACACCGACGATGCCTTGACCTCCGGCTGCGATGGCGCGGCGGTGGCGCTGATCGAGCGCAGCCTGCAGCACGCCCAACGCAGCCTGGGCGTTCCGGTGCGGCTGCTGGTGCATGGCGGTGGCGCGCCGCCGTTGCTGCCGCTGCTGCCCGATGCCTCGTTCCGCGCGGCCCTGGTGCTGGATGGTCTGGCGACGTGGGCGACCGCTGCGGCGTCCCCGTAGAATCGGCGCATGTATGTCCGCGCGCTCATCGTCGTCTTGATCGTCCTCAATGCCGGGGTGGCGTTGTGGTGGGCCTTGCAGCCGCCACCGGCACCACCGCCGGCGCCGCTGCAGCCGACCGGTGTGGCGCGGCTGGAATTGCTGCCGACAGTGACCGGTGCTGGCGGGCCTGGGCTGCCGGCTGCAGCGCGTACGGGATCGGGGTCTGCGGCAGAGAGTGCGTCGACAGCACCGGCGCCATCGCCATCGACAGCATCCGGGCCTGCATCGGTACCCACGCCGACCACGCCGGCAGTTGCCGGTCCCGCCGCGCCAACGTCTGCAGCGCCGACATCGGCCACCACTGCCGCAGCGCAAGCGCCGCGCGGTGCAGCTGAGACGTCGGCAGCGGCGAACGCTGCTGCGAAACCGGCCAAAGGCGTCGCCGCGGCGGCGGCACAACCATCGCCCGCCCCATCCCCGCCTGCCGCGGAGCGCTGCGCCAGCCTGGGACCTTTTGCGGCACGCGCCGATGCCGATGCGGCGCTGGCACGCGTGCGTGGGCAGGCCAGTCGCGCCAACGTGCGCGAGGACAAGGACGCCGGCATCAGCACGTTTCGGGTGATGTTGCCCAACGTGGGCGATCGCGCGGCCGCGCAGGCCCTGGTCAAGCGCATTGCCGCGGCCGGGATGGGCGACTACTACGTGATCGCGCAGGGCGAGGACAACACCGTGGCGCTGGGCCAGTACCAGAGCCGCGAGCGCGCCGAGCGGCGTCAGGCCAGCCTGGTCGGCGCAGGATTCCCGGCGCAACTGGTGCCCAGCGGCAACGGGCAATCGCGGTGGTGGATCGATGTCCGCACCAGTGCGGCCACCAACGCCCTGCAAGGGGCTGCCGGTGCCGCCCGTCAGCGTTCGCTAGATTGCGCCGCGCTGCGCTAGAATGCGCACCGGCGCGACGCGCCTGCCTTCGCCGGCATAGCTCAGTTGGTAGAGCAACCGCCTTGTAAGCGGTAGGTCCCCAGTTCGAATCCGGGTGTCGGCACCATCTTCGATCCACGCAGACGTGGCAATCACAGTTGACGTTGCTGCGGTTCGGGCACGCGACGCGGTGTGGAATCTTTGCATCAACTGGTTACCAGGCACGATGGCGCGTTGCCTGCCGCCATCTGTCCCAACGTACGTTAGCGTGCCCAGCGTTTTGTAAGCCGGAGGGTGCGTCGCGCTCCGGTTTTTGAGCGTGCTATCCACGCTCACTTTGAAGGCTGCTCGCCCCGTTCGGTCGCCGCTTCAAGTGGCGTGCACCATGGCACGCGCATCGCGCGATGTTGATCGCGCCATGCGAGGTGCAGCACTCAGGCCGGGCGGCCGGCCGAGAGCAGTTCCAGCGCGGCCTTGCCGGTGTCTGTGTGTGCATCGCCGCTCAGTCGGTCGGCCAATGCGGCCACGATGATGGCGTGGGCCTGGCGCAGCACGCTGTCGGCATCGGCGCTGGCGTCCACCACGTGTTTGCCGGGCAAGTCCAGCGCGGCAAAAATCGTGCGGCAGCGTTCCAGGTTGTCCTGGGTTTCGAAGTGGTTGGGCGCATCGCCACGGGCGCGGATCCGGGCCAGGCCGGTAGGTGGGGGCAGGTCGAGCAGCAGCAGTACGTCCGGGCGCGGCGCGAAGGCGTTGCGCTCCAGGAGTTCGTCCAGCGGCAGACCGGCCGCGCCCTGGTAGGCCACCATCGAGGGAAAGTAGCGGTCCAGGATGACGATGTCGCCGCGTGCCAGCGCGGGCGCGATCAGGGTGTCCACGTGTTCGTGGCGGTCGCGGATGAGCAGCTCGGCTTCTTCCTCTGCACTCAGGCGGCCGGTGGCGGCGGACTGGCGCAACTGGGTGCCCCATGGGCCGTTGGTGGGCTCCTTGCTCAGCACGACACGCGCGCCGGCCGCGTCCAGGGTGGCGGCCAGGCGGCGAGCGAGCGTGGTCTTGCCGGCGCCGTCGATGCCTTCGATGGCGATCAGCAAGCCGCCGGGCTTCAGTTCGATTGTCATCGCGCTACTTTAGCTGATCGTGGCGATGAACCTAACCGGCAGCAGGGCGATGAAGAGCGTGCAGTCTGCGCGACACGCGCCTGGCAAAAGTCAGCCGCAGGAGCACATGGCATACGCGACGATGCAGCGACAGCGTTGCGGTGACGCGCCCGGCGGCGCGCGATGGGAGGAAACAGAATGAGTTGACGTGCGCTGTGGCGGATATTGCCAAAGACTTATCGCCGGTATGTCCTGCGCGATGTCGGAAATGTCCCGATATCCTGACTTCTGGCTGCGGGCCATACTGAACAAGTCAGACACACTGCACACGCGTCTCGCGACTGAGTCGTGTTTTTGGCTTCAAGGAAGACGGACGCGTCGCCGCCACCCTAGAGGCGGCATCCCCCGCGTGACGCCCGCTCAGGCACCGTCGTGACCAGATTCCTTGTCTTGCTGGCCGTACCCGGCGCCGGCGCCAGGCGCGCTTTCGATCAGCTGGTCGCCGAGGTGTAGCGATAGGACAGCAGCGACTTCACCAGGAAGGTGATCTGGGTGGCCGAGCGCGCATCCACGCGCATGACCGGTACGCGGAAGCCTTCGGCCACCAAGGCCTCGCGAAAGGGCGGCACCAGGAAATCCTCGACTTCATCGGTCATGGTGATGCCCACCGCCAGGCTGGCCTCGGGTGCGATCTGCGAAAACTCGCGCAACAACTCCAGCGTGGCTGTGAGCATCTGCGGGTCGCGTGCGTTGGTCAGCACGATCACACCCAGCGCACCGTCGCACACCAGCGGCCACATGAAATCCAGGTATTTCTGGCCTGGCACACCGTAGACATGCAGCAGCTCGCCGTCTTCCAGCTCGATCGAGCTGTAGTCCAGCGCGACGGTGGTGTAGGTCTTGTCGCCGTAGGCGTCCTGGCTGAGCGGCATTTCGGTGCTGACCGGCTCCACATCGGAGATGGAGCGCACTGCGGTGGTCTTGCCGGCGCCCATGCCGCCGACGAACACCAGCTTGTTGGCTGGAAGACTCATGACTGCGCCTGGAAGAGGGAAAGGCCGAACCGACGTGCGACCCAGGAAAAGAACCGCGTGTTGCCGCCATCTGGGCGGCGCTGCGTTGCAGGCACGGGAATCTCCGCAGTCTGGGCAAGGCCGCTGGCAAGTGCAGCGGCGAACAGGCATTCCACCGTTTGCAGCGGCAGCTTGCAAGCATTGGCCAGCGCCTGCGGGCGCCAGGGCCGTGCATGCAGGTGGGCGATGGCCAGCAACTGGGCTGGCGAGCTGGTCTCTGCAGTCAATTCCGGCCACTGGCGCAATTGCAGCGCATGGCCGGGTTCCACTGCCGGCAGCGCCTGGCGCAGATGCTCGGGCAGGGCGAAAAACAGCGCTTCGAAGGAAATGCGTTGGGGCAACGCGGTCGCGGCAAGGTCGGGCACGACGTGCCAGCCCGAGCGGTCCAGCGCGGCGATGACCTGCGCCAGCGCCACGCCAGCGGGCAACTGCACGCAGCCATTGCCCGGGTCCACACGCACCTGCAACTGCGCATGCTGCAGCGTCGCTGCGCCGGCACCGAATTCGCCACGGCAGTGCCGCAGCAGCAATGCCGGCTCCGCGACCGGGGTAGCGTGCGGCGAGGACAACAGCAGGCGCATGTGTTCGTTGAGTTCGCGCACGGTGGCGCCGTGCTTGATCCACGCGCCAGCCACGGGCGTGCGCGACACCACCAGCACCCGCACCGGTTGACCCTGCAATGCCTGCCAGGCGGCCAAGCCATCGGCGCTGTCCAGGCCCAGTACCACCACATCGGCCGCGTGCTGCGGCCATTGGCCCAACTGCACGTCGATGCGGTCGGCGAGCAGCAGCGAGCACGCCAGTTTCAGGCGTGTGGTGTGCAGCAGGTCCAGGCCGGCCGTGGCGACCCGCATGGCGTTGATGGGTGTGGTCATGAGCTGGCGCCGTAGCGGCGCATTGGATTACGAGATGCCTGCCGGTCTGCACCGGCAGGCTGGATCAGGCGATGCGCTGGCACCGCGCTGTCGGCATCAACCGAAATCGAGGGTCTTTTCGAACGCCTTGAGCTCGTGACGGGCCATGGCCAGGTTGGCCTTGGCACGGTCCAGCACCACGTACAGGAACAGCGTGCTGTTGCTTTCCAGCGGGCGCAGCAGGTGGTACTGGCGTGCAAGCGTGATCAGGATGTCTTCGATGGTGTCGTTCAGGCCGAGCTGTTCGGCGATGCGGCGCTTGGCGCGCACCACTTCGGTGTTGCCGGCCGCCGCCAATTCCAGGTTGAGCTCGGCACCGCCGGTCATGCCCAGCGCCATGCCGCTGTCGCTATCGACCAGCGCCGCGCCGACGAAGCCGGCCAGCGAATGCAGGTGTTCCAGATTGAGTTTTGACACGTGTGGTCCTTGGAAACGATGAGGAATGGGTGCCTTGCGGCATGCACGAACAGTGCCAGGTGCTCAGCCTTGCGGCGGGGTCAACACGGTGGCGAGGCGGCCGGCGCAATCGCGCGCATTGAACAACAGCGCAGCGGCATTGATGTCGCCACTGCCCACTGCGGTGAGCGTCAGCGGCTTGTCGGCGCGGATGCGGATCAGCACCAGCTGCCCGGCACGCGTGCTGACGGTGGCGTAATCGGCCTCTTTCAGGCTGGATTCGCGCGCCAGGGTCTCGCCCAGGGTCAGGAACGAATTGGCCATCGCGGCAAGCCGGCGACTGTCCACGTCCAGGCTGGAACGCTCGGTGATGGCGCGCCCGTCGGCCGTGGAAAGCATCAACAGGCGGATGCCCGGCTCACGTTCGATGGTCTGCGCAAACTCGTGACCGATGCGCTGCAGATCGTAGAAATGCAACGCCCGCGGGACTTCGCCTACGGCAGCCTTGACGACCTGGTTGACGGCGTTGTGCGGCATGAAAATCCCCTTGTTGCGTGATAGCCCGGGCGCGTACGTGCGTGGTGTGCCGCGCCGGGCGGCGCACCATACCACCCGGATCCGAGCAGGCTGTCACGCTCGCCCGTGGTGCTTAACTGGGCGGTCAGACAGGCAGAATCGGCAAAGTCCGGTGCGCCACAAAGTGCCTTGGTACGTCACGATAGCGGCGCGAAGAGGCAGATCTAAACCTCGCGTTTGCTCGCACTGTTCAGTACGGGCGACATGCGTGCTGCGCTGCCGCGCGTCACTGTGCGGGCGGGCAACTAGACTGCACGGCTTTATCGATACTGGAGCAATGCATGGCAACGCAGTACGTGCCGGTTTCCTTGATTGGCGTTCCCACCGACATCGGCGCGGGCCACCGCGGCGCGCGCATGGGGCCGGAGGCGCTACGCATCGCCGGCTTGCAGGAGGCGCTGGTCGGCCGCGGCGTGGAGGTGCGCGATCTGGGCAATCTGGATGGTCCGCGCAATCCCTGGCAGGCGCCGCAGGCCGGCTACCGGCATCTGGACGAAGTGGTGGCGTGGAACCAGGCGCTGATGGACGCCAGCTACGCCGAACTGCGTGCCGGGCGCATGCCGATCATGCTCGGTGGCGACCATTGCCTGGGTATCGGCTCGATCACGGCGGTGGCCAAGTACTGCCGCGAGCAGGGCAGGCCGTTGCGGGTGCTGTGGCTGGATGCGCATTCGGATTTCAACACCAGCGAGGTGACTCCTTCGGGCAACGTGCACGGCATGCCGGTGGCCTGCCTGTGCGGGCTGGGGCCCGAGTCGCTGACCCACCTGGGCGGCAGTGCGCCGGCGTTGTTGCCCGAGCAGGTGCGGCAGATCGGCATCCGCTCGGTGGACCCGGAGGAAAAGCGGCTGATCAAGCAGCACCGCATCGATGTGTACGACATGCGCTACATCGACGAAGCCGGTATGAAGCGCACCATGGAAGCTGCGTTGCAGGGCATGAGCGCCGATACGCACCTGCACGTGAGTTTCGATGTGGACTTCCTCGACCCCAGCATCGCGCCGGGCGTGGGCACCACGGTGCCCGGTGGCCCCAACTACCGCGAGGCGCAACTGGTGATGGAAATGATTGCCGACACCAGGCGCATGGGCTCGTTGGATATCGTCGAACTCAACCCGGTGCTGGACAACCGCAATGCGACCGCCGAACTGGCGGTGGATCTGGTCGAGAGCCTGTTCGGCAAGTCGACGCTGATGCGGGATTGATCCGGACCGAGCGCACCGGGACGCGTTCACATCAAATCCACGGCCGCGCAGTCAGATTTGGCGCCAAGCCAGGTGCGCTGGCACCGTGATAGAACGAGGACAAGCGATGAAGCGACTGCTGACACTGATGGTGCTGGGCCTGTTTTCGGCCGGCGTGATGACGGGCTGCAACACCGTGGCCGGCGCCGGCAAGGACATGCAGGGTGCGGGCGACAAGGTCGAGAAAACGGCCGAAAAATGCAGCGACGGTAAGTGCTGATCCGTCACATCGCGTGGCCCTGTTGAATTGATCGATCTGCGGCAACGCGCCGCTTTACCCCTGAGGAGTGTGTTATGAAGCGTGCAATTGTGCTGCTGGTGCTGTCGATGTTGTCGGTGGGAATGCTGGCGGGTTGCAACACCGTCGCAGGCGCCGGCAAGGACGTGCAGGGCGCTGGCGAGAAGGTGGAAGACGCAGCGCGTAAGTAATCCGACGCCGCATGCAAACAAACGGGCCGCAAGGCCCGTTTTTTGTGCGTGCTTTACGTACAAGGCGGCTTCTGTCGACGCATGCAACATGCAGTGCGACCAGCGGCGGGAGTAGGCAACGGTTCAGTGCGGTGATCGGCGGTTTGACACCTTTTGATCCCGGACCAACGCCCGCGTGGGCAGGCTGGCGCCACGGTCAATCGCGACCGCATCAGCGGAGTCATCGCATGAACAGTGACATCATTTCCGGCAAGTGGACCCAGTTGAAGGGCAAGGCCCAGGCGAAGTGGGGCGATCTTACCGACGACGATTTCAAGGTTGCCGAAGGCAATGCCGAATATCTGCAGGGCAAGCTCCAGGAGCGCTATGGCTGGGACCGCGATCGCGCCCAGACCGAAGTGCGCGCGTTCGAAAAGTCGTTGCGCGACGACACCTGAGGGTGCGCCGGTCTGCCGCCGTTGAGGCGAGCAGCTTGCAGACGACGGGCCGCCCGGTGCGGCCCGTTCTGCGTTCGAGCGTGGAGCCAACTCCCCGGCGCCTGCGGCGGTGGCAAAAGTGCGGAACCGCTAAACTTGGGGGCTACCCCACCCTGGCATGACGTAGATGACCACCCGTGTCCTTACCGGCATCACCACCTCCGGCACCCCGCACCTGGGCAATTATGTCGGTGCAATCCGCCCGGCCATCCAGGCCAGTGCAGGTGCCGATACGGAGAGCTTCTATTTCCTGGCCGATCTGCACAGCCTGATCAAGGCGCAGGACCCGGCGCGCACGCAGCGTTCGACACTGGAAATCGCCGCCACCTGGCTGGCCTGCGGCCTGGACCCGGACAAGGTGTGGTTCTACCGGCAGTCCGATGTGCCCGAGACCACCGAGTTGATGTGGTTGCTGACCTGCGTGGCCGGCAAGGGCATCCTCAATCGCGCGCATGCCTACAAGGCGGCGGTGGACAAGAACCGCGCCGATGGCGAGGACGAGGATGCCGGCGTCACCGCAGGCTTGTTCATGTATCCGGTGCTGATGGCGGCCGATATCCTGATCTTCAATGCGCACAAGGTGCCGGTGGGGCGCGACCAGATCCAGCACATCGAAATGGCGCGCGATTTCGCGCAGCGTTTCAATCATGTCTACGGGCGCGACTTTTTCACCTTGCCCGAAGCGGTGATCGACGAGCAGGTGTCCACCTTGCCAGGCCTGGATGGCCGCAAGATGAGCAAGAGCTATAGCAACACCATTCCACTGTTTGCACCGCGCGAGGAATTGCGCAAGCTGGTGTTTTCCATCCTGACCGATTCGCGCGCGCCGGGCGAAGCCAAGGACACGCAGGGGTCGGCGTTGTTTCAGCTGTACCAGGCGTTTGCCACACCGCAGGAATCTGCCGCCTTTGCGCAGGCGTTTGCCGACGGCATCGGCTGGGGTGATGCCAAGCAGCAGTTGTTCGAGCGGATCGATCAAGAAATTGCGCCGCTGCGTATGCGCTACGAGGCGTTGATGGCAGAGCCAGCCAAGATTGAAGCGATCCTGCGCGCCGGTGGTGCACGTCTGCGCGCGCGCTATGCCACTCCCCTGCTGGCCGAGTTGCGCGATGCGGTGGGCTTGCGCGATCTGTCCAGCCAGGCCGCCACCGCGGCGGTGCAGTCCAGCGAAAAGGTCGCACTGCCGGTGTTCAAGCAATATCGTGAAAGCGATGGGCAGTTCTATTTCAAGTTGAACGATGGCGCGGGTGCATTGCTGCTGCAGAGCGATGGCTTCGCTTCGCCACGCGATGCCGGACAGGTGATCGCACGGTTGAAGCAGGCTACCCAAGCCAGCGATCTGCAGCTGCCGGGCGTGCATGCGCAGGTGGATGCCGACGTGATTGTTGCCGCGATGGATGCCTTGCGCGAGGCGTGAGCTGCGCGGCGCAACAGGCGTCGAGGTGGGTTGTTGTGGTTGCGTAGGTCCTGCCTGTGGCGACATGCGCGACCGCGACGCCAGGCTTGGGCCTACACTGCAGTTCCGACAACCGCCGCGGGGTGCGAATGACAGCGACAGCCGAGTTCAACATCCATACCATCGATACCGGCTTTGGCGGCGTGCAATTCGATGCGGCGTATCTGGTGGTCCAAGCGCAGCAGGCCGCCTTGATCGATTGCGGTACCTCGCTGTCGGTCCCGCAGATGCTGGCCGCGATGCAGGCGGCCGGGTTGGCGCCAGCGCAGGTGGAGTGGTTGATCCTGACCCATGTGCATCTGGATCATGCTGGCGGTGCAGGAGCCTTGTTGCGGCATTTGCCCAATGCGCAGGTGCTGGTGCATCCGCGCGGTGCACCGCACCTGATCGACCCTGCGCGGCTGATTGCCGGCGCCACCGCGGTGTATGGCGAGGCGGACATGGCGCGCCATTACGGCGTTATCGAGCCGGTGCCGGCCGAGCGTGTGGTCGCGGCCGGCGAGGGTCATACCGTGATGCTGGGCAAGCGCGCGCTGCGCACCGTCGAGACGCCTGGACATGCGCGCCATCATCTATGCGTGTGGGATGCGCGCAGCCGCAGCTGGTTCACCGGCGACACCTTCGGCCTGTCGTATCGCCAGTTGGACAGTGCGCGTGGCGCTTTCATCGTGCCGACGTCCTCGCCGGTGCAATTCGAACCCGAGGCCATGCTGCAGTCGATCGCGCGCCTGATGGACGCCGCACCAGAGGCGATGTATCTGACCCATTACGGCCGTGTCACCTCGCCAGAACCGTTGGCGCGGGCGCTGGGCGAGCAGATTCATGCGATGACCGACATTGCGCTGGGCTGCGCGCAGCGTCCGGACCGGCATCGCTGCATGGTGGCGGCATTGACCGAACTGTATCTGGAACGCGCACGCCAACATGGATGTCGGTTGGACGATGCCGCCGTGGAGCAACTGCTGGCAACGGACATCGAGCTCAATGCACAGGGGTTGGGATGTTGGCTGGATCGTGCAGCGCGCATGCATTAGCGCTGGTTGAGGGGTGACACACCCTCTCGAACGCTGTAGTGCGTGGTCGCGTCGTTCTGGGGCAGCTAAGGCCGGATCAGTCGGGTGCGCGGTTGCCCTCACCGCTCGCGGGATACGCCGTGAACCCGTCCATGGGGGCTCGATGGCAGCCTCCATGCCGCCAACGGTCCCGCAATCGGTGAGGACACCGCACCAGAACGTTGGCTGGTGGTGTTGTTGAAAGCAGTGCACATCGACCATCTTGATGGCGCACGCGCAAGCGCCTTGCAGCCACACCGGAGATCATCCGCGCTTGGCCATGCATGCGATCGACTGCATTCTCGTGTCATTGCGCTCCGGTGTTGGTCGCACGCTTGTAAACTATGTGTCATCTACCGTTGCAAGGCCTCACCGTGAATCCGATGCGCATCCTGCTGTTGTCTGCCTGCCTGTTTGTAGGAGGTGTGGCGCAGGCCGCCAACGATCTGCCGGGCGGTGGCATCGATGCCGAGGCATTGTCGCGTCACGTGCGCTTGCTGGCGTCGGACGAATTCGAAGGGCGCGCGCCGGCCAGCGCCGGTGAGCAGCGCACGGTCGATTACCTGGTCGAGCAATTCAAGGCGGCTGGCCTGGAGCCAGGCGGCGAGCAGGGCAGCTGGACCCAGGCCGTGCCGCTGGTGCGCGCGCAGGTGGATGGCCCGGTGCGCGCAAGCCTGCGCGTCGGGGGCAAGACCCAGGCGCTGGTCAATGGCAACGATGTGACCCTGCAAAGCCTGCGTCCGCAGCAGGCGGTCGCGTTGAAGAACGCGCCACTGGTCTTCGTCGGCTACGGCATCAGTGCGCCAGAGCGCCAATGGGACGACTACAAGGGCGTGGACCTGCGCGGCAAGATTGCGGTGGTGCTGATCAACGATGCCGATTTCGAATCGCCGCAGCCGGACGCATTCGACGGCAAGGCCGTGACCTATTACGGCCGATGGACCTACAAGTACGAAGAGGCGGCGCGGCGCGGTGCGGCCGGGGTATTGATCGTGCACGAGACGGCGCCGGCGGCGTATGGCTGGGCCACGGTGCAGAGTTCGGGCATGTCGCCGTTGTTCGACATCGAGCGCAGCGATGCCGATGCCCGCGCGCAGCACGTGCCGGTACGCGGCTGGATGCAGCGTGCATTGGCGGTGTCGTTGTTCAAGCAGGCCGGCCTGGATTTCGAACAGGCCAAGGCGCGTGCGCAGCAGCGCGACTTCGCGCCCGTGGCACTGGGCGATGCGGCGTTGTCGGTGAATTTCAAGCTCAAGCGCGAGCGTGTGGTGACGCATAACGTGGTGGCCAAACTCACCGGCAGCCGGCATCCGGATGAGACGGTGATTTTCTCCGCGCACTGGGATGCATTCGGGATCGGCAAGGCCGATGCCGGTGGCGATACGATTCGACGCGGCGCCGTGGACAACGCCACCGGCGTGGCCAGCGTGCTGGAACTGGCGCGCGTGTTCGCAGCCGGCCCCAAGCCGCAGCGCACGTTGTACTTCATTGCGTTGACTGCCGAAGAAAAAGGCCTGCTCGGCGCCAATTACTACGCCGCGCATCCGCTGGCGCCGCTGGACAAGACCGTGGCCGTGCTCAACATGGAAATGTTCAGCCCCGATGGCCCGACCCGCGACATCGCCTCGTGGGGACGTGGGCGGGTGTCGCTGGAGGGCGATCTGGAAACCGCCGCCAAGGCGCGTGGTCGCAGCTATTTGCCGGATCCGAATCTGGAAGCAGGCTTCTTCTACCGCGCCGATCATTTCGCGTTCGCGCGCATGGGTGTGCCGGCGATCACCGCCGGCCCCGGCCTGGACATGCTCGACGGCGGCGTCGCGGCAGGCAAGGCACTGCGCGAAAAGTATTTCGCCGATTGCTACCACCAGCCGTGCGATCGTTGGACCCCGCAATGGGATGCCAGCGGCCATGCCGCCGATACCACGCTGGTGTACGACGTGGGCGTGGCGCTGGCCAATGGCCGGCAGTGGCCGAGCTGGCAGGATGGCTCGGAATTCAAGGCGATCCGTGCCAAGAGCGATGCGGTGCGCAAGTAAGCGCGCAGGAGCGAGAGGGCGCCGTGCCCTCGAGCGAGGCCAAGCGCAGCGACCAAGACGACTGCGCTGATCGCCAGACGGGCGCAGCTGGATTCGATGCGGCCTGTGCGCTCGTACATTCGGGGTCCTGCACGCTGTCCATGCGCATCGGATGACTGAGCGCGACGCCAAGCGAACGCAGCCGCTGCTCGGTGGCCTGCATTTGCTTGTGCGTGTGCGGATCCCGCGCGCCGTCCACGCTCATCAGACGGCCGCTCGGGACGTTTGTCGTTGCTCGGTACACAGGCTGGCATTGTGATCAATGCCATGGCATTGAACGACTGCGCATAGGCGTGCCTACGGCTTGGCGGCGTTGGGTGAGTTGCCGCCGCCGGCACGCGTGCTTTTGTCGCCGCCGCTGCACGGATAGCGCTTTGCCAGCGCCTGGACGATCAAGTCAGGTGCGGCTTGGTCCTGGCGTGTATCGGGCAGCGCGCCGATATCGGCGATGACCGCCTGCAGATCGGGCGAGCCGGTGCTGCCCGCCGGCATGCACCAGCCGGTGCGATAGCTGGCGCTGGCGACGCCGAGCAGATACGCACCGGCGCGGCTGGCCGAAACAAGCACCTTGAACTCGCGTTGCTCCGGCGCGGTGATTTCTGGCGCAAGCGATCCGTCCAGTCCGGCGTCGATCAGCTTGCGGCCGCTGAGTTCCCACGGCTCGGGGGCACGCGCCGATGCCGTGGCGGACGTTGCGAACAAGGCGGCCAGGGCCAGCCAGCGAAGAGGGTGCTGCATCTGCACGCTCGGATGCGGTGGGAAGTGCACCATAGCGCGACCGAGGTGCGGCGTGGGCTTTGGCATGTGCTCTAGAATCGAAGGTTCCGCTGCACTGCCTGGCACTGTTCCGATGTCTTCCTCTCACGATGCTGCCGCGCCTGCGCGCAGCGGGTTAGTCGTTCTCGCCTTGTTGCTGGTCTACGTGGTGTGGGGCTCGACCTATCTGGCGATCCGCTTTGCGCTGGAAGGTGGCGCGCAGCCGCTGACGATGGTGTCCGGGGCACGTTTCATCGTCGCCGGTAGCGTGCTCTACAGCGTGCTGCGCTGGCGCGGCGTGGCGGCGCCAACGCGCGCGCAGTGGAAGAACGTGGCGCTGATGGGTGCGGCGTTGCTGCTGCTCGGCAACGGCATGGTGGTGCTGGCCGAGCGCAGCGTGTCGTCCGGGCTGGCCGCCACGGCGGTGGCGTCGGTGCCGTTGTGGATGGCCTTGTTCGGCGCATTGCGCGGGCAGCATGCCAGCGGCGGCGAATGGCTGGGCATCGTGATTGGCTTTGTGGGCGTGGTGTGGCTCAACGCCGGCAGCAGCCTGACCGCGACGCCGGTTGGCCTGGTGTTGCTGCTGATCGCACCGATCGGCTGGGCATTCGGGTCGGTGTGGTCGCGCGGGCGCGATCTGCCTTCGCCGTTCATGACCGCTGCCGGGCAGATGGTGTGCGGCGGCGTGCTGCTGGTCAGTACCGGCCTGCTGATCGGCGAGCGCCCGCAGGTGTGGCCGAGCCCGCAAGGACTGCTGGCGGTGGCGTACCTGTGCGTGTTCGGCTCGATCGTGGCGTTTACCGCCTACGTGTGGCTGCTGCATCACGTGCGTCCTGCGCTCGCCGGTAGCTACGCCTACGTCAACCCGGTGATTGCGGTCAGCCTGGGTGCCTGGTTGGGCCATGAGCGCTTCAGCGCGCAGGACATCGGTGCGATGGCGGTGATTCTGGCCGGCGTGCTGGTGGTCACCTTCGCCAAGGCGCGGCGATGAGCGCGGTGTCGTCGCAGGAAGCACGCCGCGGGTTGTTGATCACCGCCTCCACCTTCGTGCTGTGGGGGCTGGTGCCGGTGTACTGGCATCTGCTCAAGGCGGTGCCGTCGCTGCAGATCATCGCCCACCGCATCGTGTGGAGCACGGTGCTGGTGGTGGCCTGGCTGCTGGCGAGCTCGGGCCTGGGCTGGTGGCGCAGCATCGCGGCGCAGCCCCGCGCGCTGGGCATGCTGGCCGGCAGCAGCGTGGCGATCGCGTTCAATTGGGGCCTGTACATCTGGGCGATCAACGCCGGGCATGTGATCGAGGCCAGCCTGGGATACTTCATCAACCCGCTGCTGAGCGTCTTGCTGGGCGTGCTGGTGTTGAAAGAGCGCCTGCGTCGCATCCAGTGGGTGGCGGTGGCCTGCGCGGCGGCGGGCGTGCTGTGGCTGACCATCGATGCCGGCGCGCCGCCGTGGATTGCGTTGGGGCTGGCGGTGTCCTTCGGTATTTACGGGCTGCTGCGCAAATTGGTGGCGGTGGATCCGGTGGCCGGGCTGGGCGTGGAAAGCGTGTACCTGTTCGTGCCGGCGTTGCTGCTGGCGGCGTGGGGCGAGCAGGGCCACGGCGGCGCGTTCCTGAGCGGCTGGAGCCTGCGGACCGACGCGATGCTGATCTTCGGTGGCGTGGTGACGGCGCTGCCGTTGATCGGTTTCGCCTACGGTGTGCGGCGCATTCCGCTGTCGTTGGTGGGCATCCTGCAATACATCGCGCCGAGCCTGCAGTTGCTGCTGGGCGTGTGGTTCTTCCACGAGCCGTTCGATCAGGGGCGCGCGATGGGCTTTGCCGCGATCTGGGTGGGTTTGCTGTTGTTTGTCGGCGACAGCGTGGTGCGGTCGCGGCAGCCGGTGGTGACGCGCTGAGTCAGCGCCACCCTGCACGCTGTGCGTGTGGCATTCATCAGTGCGATTGCTTCGCGTCAGCGTGCGCGATTGCCGTGCTCAACTCTGCGGCATCGCCAGGGGGTTGGTTACGGCCAGCGTGGACGCGGGCAGCGCCTGCGGTGCAGGGCAATGGCTGGGGTCTTGGTGCACCTGTGCCAGCCATTGGTCGATCGGCCCGCCGAGCACGTCCAGCCGTAGCGGCAGGCTCAAATGGTTTTCGCCCGGCAGTTCGAGGTAATGCGCACGCGCACTGGCCAGGGCCAGTGCACGGCCGTGCGCCACCGGAATGTGTTGATCGGCATCGCCGTGCAACAGCAGCACGCAGCTGCGCGTGTCGGCCAGGGCGTGCGCGACATCGACACGGTCCAGGTCCAGCTTGAGCTGGGTGTCGGCCGCTGCAATCACCGCGTCGATATTCTGGTCGGCATAGCGCCAGCGTGCATACGCCGCCACCGCCCGCCCACGCCACCCGTGCGGCTGGCTGGCGAGCAGGTGCGGCACCATGTCGCGGATGCCGCGCCCGGCATTGGCGAAGGATTCCATCGCCACCACGCCGGTCACGCGCGGGCCGAGTTTGTCGGCCGTAAACAGCGCGGTGGCCGCGCCGTAGGAAATGCCGAACAGATACAGCGGCCCGCGGATTTCGCCGCGTGGTTGCAGGGCGTCGAGCACATCGATGACGTCGTCGGACTCGCGCGTGCCGTAGCCGGACGGCCCGCCGCCGGAATGACCATGGTTGCGCAGATCGATGGTGACCACGCGGTAGCCGGCCTGCGCAAGCTGCAGCGACCAGGGCAGCAGCGAGTCGCCATCCATCATCCAGCCGTGCAGCAGCACCACGGTGCCGCGCGGCGCCGGCGGTTTGGCAGTCGGTGCCTTGAAACTGAAATCCACATCCAGCGCATGCGCCGGGTCACTGCGCTGCCCCGTGTAGCGATAGTGCATGGCGTACTGGCCGGGGTCGATCGCGCGCCAGAAGATCGGCACGCCATCGCGCGTCACCACATGCCCGCTGCGATTGGGCACCGTGGCGATGGTGGCGGCAATGCGTTCTTCGTCCAGCAGCGGCGAGGTACCACCGGGCGCAACCAGGCGCTCGCTGAGCGAGGTCGAAGAAGAGGAGCAGCCGGCCAGCCACAGGCAGGCGCAGACCAGCAGAAGCAGGCGCGTCATGGCGATCGATCGATGGAGCAAACGGCCGAGCAGGCTACGGCCTGCCCGGCTGGCGCATCTACCGCACTGCGGTGACAGAACCATGACAGCCTGCAATACGTTCAGCCGCCGCCGTGCGCTTTGCCGCGGCTGTCACCATTCCCGATTCCCGGCGGGCCAAGGCCCGCCTACACCTCACGCAGCGCCGTGGTAATCGGCAGACGCGCCGCACGCAGCGCGGGAAACAGTCCGCCCACCAGGCCGATGCCCAGCGCCCACTTCAGCCCGCTCCAGAGCAGCTCCGGCGAGACCTTGAACTGGAAGACCACCTGGCTGAAGTTGCTGCCCAGCGTGGAGACGGTGTAGCCGTTGAACACCGCCCAGGCGATCGCGCCGCCCAGCAGCCCGCCCAGCAATGCCAGCAGCATGGTTTCCAGCATCAGCGCCATGATCACCGGCGTGCCGCGAAAGCCGATCGCACGCATGGTGGCGATCTCGCGCGCGCGCGTGGCCACCGCCGCATACATGGTGTTGAGCGCGCCGAATACCGCGCCCACTGCCATGATCGCCCCGATCACCGTGCCCAGGATGTTGATCAGCTTGTTCAGGCCGCCGCCCTGTTTGCCGTAGTAGGCGCGGGTGGTTTCCACATCCAGCTTGAGCCGCGGATCGGCAGCCATGGCGGTCTTGAACGCGCTGAAGCCTGCCTTGCCGTTGGTGCGCACGCTGATCGACTGATAGGCACTGCGGTTGTAGGTGGTGGCCAGCGTCTGCGCGTCGGTCCACAACTCCGAATCGTGCGCATCGCCGGAGGCGAACACGCCCACCACCGTCCACTGCTGGCTGCCAAGCGTGAGGGTCTTGCCCAGCTCCAGTCCGCGGAACTGGTTCAACGCGCCCTTGCCCACCACCATTTCGCGCAGGCCGGTGTTGAAGCGGCGGCCCTGCACGATCTTGACCTTGTCATGCACGGCCCAGGCCTGTTCGCCCACGCCACGCAGTTGTGCGTTGACGTCGGTGCCGTCGGAGCGGGAGGCGATGTTCACCACTTGCGACAATTCCGGCGACAGCATCGGGCGGCCATTGGCATCGGCGGCAATGCCGGGAAGGCTGCCGATCAGCGGCACCAGGTCGCGGGTAATCACCGAGTTGGTTTCCGCCTGCGAACCGCCGCGCAGGACGATCGCGGTGGTGTCGTCGCCGGTGCTGTTGAGCGTGGCCTGAAAGCCCTGGCCCATTGCCAGCATCGCCACCAGCACGCCGACCACGCCGGCAATGCCGACCACGATCACCGAGCTGGACCCCCAGCGCTGCGGCAGCGTGGCGATGCCGATGCGTGCGGCCGCCAGCGAAAGCCTGCCGCTGCGTGTGGCCACCAGCCACACCGCCAGCAATCCACCGATCGGCAGCAGCACCATCCACGGCAGTGCGATCCAGGCCGCCAGCCCGATTGCCAGCAGCACGACCGACAGCGCGTTGACCCCACGATCTTTCCATTTGCGTTGCATGTGCATGCTCCTGTCAGCGGCCGGCGAGTGCATCGACGATCTTCAAGCGCTGCGCGCGTAATGCCGGCAGCACACCCACCACGATGCCGATGCCGGCCATCAGCCCGACCGCGACAAGCCAGGTCTGCAGCGGCACGGTCTGGGTCGGCATCAGGCCGCCGCTGCGCGCTGCAACCGCCGGGATCACCAGCGCCGCCAGCCCCATGCCGATCAGCCCGCCCAGGCCGATCAGCAACATCGACTCCACCATCACCAGGCTCAGCACGGTACGGTCCTGAAAGCCCAGCGTCTTGAGCGTGGCCAGCTCCGGAATCCGCTCGCGCACGGCCTGTGCCATGGTGTTGCCGGTCAGCAGCAGCAAGGTGAAAAACACCGCGGCCATGATCGAGGTGACGATCAAGCCGATATCGGCAAACTGCTTGACGAAGGCTTGCTGAAATGCCGATTCGGTCTGCGACTTGGTTTCATGGTCGGAGTTGGCCGACAACGCATCGATGGCCTGCGCCACGCGCGATGCCTGGTCGGCGTTGCGCAGCGTCACCGTGTACCAACTCACCCTGCTTTTGATGTAGTCGTTGGACTCGTCGAAGTACTTCCAGTTCATCATCAACTGGCGTTCCTGGTTGGCGGCCACGGTGCGGTCTTTCATGCGGAAGATGCCGACCAGTTGCAGCGGCCAGTCGTTGCTGCCGCCGCGCGGAAAGATGGTGGCCTGCAGCGGAATGGTGTCGCCGATCTTCCAGCCATTTTCCTTGGCCAGGCTTTCGCCAACGATCGCGCCGGTGCGTGTGGTCTGGAACGCCTTGAGCTGGTCCTTGGGCAACTGGTATTCGCTGTACACATCGAAGAAATTGGGCGCCACCGAAAAATTCGGGAAGAAGTTCTTCGGGTCGCGATAGATGCCGCCGAACCACATTGCCGAGGTCACATCGCGCACGCCCGGCACGCTGCGGATCTGGTTTTCCAGATTGATCGGCAGCGATTGGGTGATCGACAAGCGCGATGCCACCACCAGCCGGTCCACGCCGCTGACGCTGCCGCCGGAGGTAAAGGCTACGCGCACCGAATCGAGCATGCCGAACAATAAAAACGCCGCGACCACCGAGAGCAAGGTCAGCAAGGTGCGGGTCTTGCTGCGGAACAACTGCGCCCATACCAGCGAGAGATACTTCATGGCAGCGCTCCCTTACAGTGCAAGCGGCGCGTCGGCCAGCTCGCCCTTGTCCAGATGGATGGTATGGGTGGCGTATTCGGCGGCCTTGGGGTCGTGGGTGACCATTACGATGGTCTTGCCGTGTTCGCGATTGAGCTCCTGCAGCAGGCGCAGGATTTCTTCGGCATTGTGGCGGTCCAGATCGCCGGTGGGTTCGTCGCAAATCAGGAAGGTGGGATCGGAGACGATCGCGCGCGCGATCGCCACGCGTTGCTGCTGGCCGCCGGACAATTCGCTGGGCTTGTGGTTGCGACGCTCCTGCAGGCCGACCAGGGTCAATGCGATCTCGGCATTGCGCTTGCGTTGGGCGGCATTGAGCGAGGTGAGCAGCAACGGCAGCTCCACGTTCTTCTGCGCGGTGAGCATCGGCATCAGGTTGTAGAACTGGAACACGAAACCGACGTGGTGACTGCGCCAGGTCGCCAGCTGCCCGCCGCTCATGCGGTCGATGCGCTCGCCTTCGATCTCGATCTCGCCGCCGCTGGGGCTGTCCAGCCCGCCGATCAGGTTCAGCAAGGTGGTCTTGCCGGAGCCAGACGGCCCCATCAGTGCGACGAAGTCGCCGCTGGCAATGTCCAGATCGATGCCGTGCAGCACCTGCACCTGCTCGGGGCCGCGTTGGTAGGTCTTGGTGATGTTGCGCAAACTGACGAGAGCGGACATGGCAACTCCTGGCGGTGCGATGGAAGAGGTGACAGCAGTGCGCAGAGCGACTGCGGATGTGGTGCGGCACTGCAGTAACACGATGAGCTGAAATGCGATGAAGCGATGGGGCGAGTGCAGGCAAGGCATCGACTGCTGTGGCGACACCTGTGCGGCACACGCTGCCGATGCCTGAAACGTGCCTGCGACGACAACGGCTGAGATATCGACGAACATCGCAACTGCAGATACGCAAGCACAGCCGATGCCGCGTTACTGGATTTCACCGGCGTTCCCTCGCAGCGCGATGCAGGCGCCTGCGTCGCTGCCGTTTCCATCAAACGCGCTTTCCGTATTCCCCTGAGTGGTGACCGCCTGCGCTGTGTTGGTTGTGCGTTATTCGGCAGCGTCCGGCGCTGCTTCGGTCACCTTGTCGCCATCGTTCAAGGTTTGCGGCGGATTGAGTACCACGCTGTCGCCTGCGGCCAGGCCGGAGAGCACCTGCCTGTCTTCGCCCATCACCGTGCCGGTAGTGACGGCATGCGCGCTGGCGGTGTTGTGCTCGCCGACCACGAACGCGACCGTGCGCGTGTCGCGCTCCACCAGTGCGGCGGCCGGGACGCGCACGCCCTGCGGCTTGGCTGCTTGCTGCGGTTTGGCCTGCTCCAGAAAGCTGACCCGGACACCCATTTCCGGCACGATGCGCGGGTCCTTGACCTTGAGCGCCACGCGCACTTTCACCGTGGCCTTGCCGCGGTCGGCGGTGGGGATGATGGCGATGACCTCGCCCGGAATTTTCCATTCCGGGTAGGCATTGAGCACCGCTTCCACCGGCATCTTGGGTTGCACGCGGCCGATATAGGACTCGCCCACTTCCACCTCGATTTCCAGCGATTCCATGTCCACGATGGTGCCGATACCGGTGCGGGTGAACCCGCCGCCGGCCGACAACGGCGAGACGATTTCGCCCGGCTGCGCCGCCTTGGCGGTCACCACGCCGGCAAACGGCGCGCGCACCACATTGAAGTCAGAGCGGATACCGGCAATGGCCAGTTGGTCGGAGGCGACCTGCACATTGCGCTGCGCGTTCTGCAGCTGGGCGCGCAAGGCATCGCGCTGCGCAATGGCCTGGTCGTATTGCGAGCGCGACACCAGCTGCGCACCCACCAACGACTGCAGGCGCGTGGCATCGGCGTTGGCTACCGCCAGTTGCGCCTGCATGTTGTCGACCTGGCTGCGTGCGGCCGACAACTGCGAGGCCGACAAGCTGCGCTGCGCATCGGCATCGAGCGGGTCGAGTGTGGCCATCACCTGGCCCTGTTCGACGCGCATGCCTTCTTCGATCATCACCTCGCGCACCTTGCCGGTGACTTGCGCCGACACCGTGGCCATGCGTCGTGCCACCACATAGCCGGAGGCGTCCAGCACCGATGCGCTGCTGCTGCCGGCGCTGATCGCCACCACCGGCGCGGTCTGCACCTGCACCACCGGGCGGCGCGTGAACCACCACGCGGCGGCGGCCAGCACGATGACGAGGATCACTGCGGCGAGGATCCAGCCGGTACGGCGGGCGGGCGGCGGCGTGGCAGGGCGCTGGCGGTCGATGCGGAGTTGCTTGAGCAGATCGGCGGAAGTGTTCATCGATGACCAGGACGGAAGGCTGAGCGAAATGTGACGGTCTGCAGGCGATGCCGCAAGCTGCCGGAAGTCACCAACTGCGGTGCGGCGACGAACGGTCGATGCGCCGATGCCACCGCCAGATGGTGCGCAGCATGCAGTCAGCGCGGCGCGCTCACCAGTGACAGCTGTCATCTGCACACCATGACACCGGCAACTGGTGCACCAGCGCTGCGGCAGGCCATGCTGGCGGCTCCTCCGGCAATCCGCTAACGGCATGCTTTCCTTTGCATTTGCAGACTGCACGTATCTGGCTTGCGCTTGCGCAGGCCAATCGCAACCCCGGTGGGCGATCGCATCGCAGCAAGCACCGGGAGCATGCATGAGGCCGCTCACCCGTATCGTCCTGCACGCAGCCGCACGCAGCCGCACGCAGGCGGGCCCGGCAGTGGCAGAATCCGCTCATCCACACGGACCTTTGCTGATGCGCCTCCGGTTTCCCGCATGGCTTCGCCCCGCCGCCAGTTCGCAGGTTGCCGCGCGGCTGGCGCAGGGCCAATCGCCGTGGATGGACAGCGTGCACTTGCTGTGGTCGGCCTGGGTATTCGTGGTGCCGGTGTTTTCTGCGCGGGGCTACGACAGGACCTGGCTGTTGTGCACGCTGCTTTCGTATCCGGTTTTCCTGCTGCTGTACGCACGCATGTTGCTGGCGCCACGCGGCACCTTGTATCGCTACGCCTGGGCGATGGCGGTGATGAGTGCTGCCTTGTTGCCGGTGTATTCGTCGGGCATCAGCTACTTCATCTTTGCCTGCCTGAGCTTGCGTCCCTCCACGCGGCCTGGGTTGTGGCGGCACTTTGCGATGTTGCTGCTGATGAACGCGTTGTACCTGAGCTGGGCGCACTGGCTCGGGTTGAGCATGCAGGCGCTGGTGTGGATGCCGGTGACGGTACTGGGCATGGCCGCCGTGGGCGCGGTGTACAGCATCAACGAACGCAAGGACGCGTTGCTGCGCTTGTCGCAGGACGAAGTTCGTCGTCTGGCGGCCACTGCCGAACGCGAGCGCATCGGCCGCGACCTGCACGATCTGCTTGGCCATACCTTGTCGCTGGTGGCGCTCAAATCCGATCTGGCTGCGCGCCTGATCGAGCGCGACCCGCAGGCCGCACGCAACGAGATCGACGCGGTGGCGCAGGTCTCGCGCGAGGCGTTGGCGCAGGTACGGCGCGCGGTCACCGGCATCCGTGCTGCCGGCCTGGTTGCCGAACTGGCATCGGCGCGGGTGCTGCTGGACCTGGACGGCATTGCGCTGGAGCAACAGCTGGAGCCGCTGGCCTTGCCGCCCGAGCACGAAACCGCGCTTGCGCTGGTGGTGCGCGAGGCGGCCACCAATGTGCAGCGCCACGCGCAGGCAAGACGCGTGCGTGTGCAACTGCGCGCGCACGGCGATCAGGCGGTGCTGGAGATCACCGACGACGGCCGCGGCGGCGTGATCGTGCCGGGCAACGGCCTGGACGGCATGCGCGCACGCCTGCACGGCCTGGGTGGCGCGCTGGATGTGCAGGCCTTGCCGCGCGGCATGCGATTGCGCGCCAGTGTGCCGTTGCCGCGGCCTGCGGTTGTCCCCGCAACGCCGCCGGTGATGCCGCAGCCGCTCTAACGCGCCCCGGTTGCGCTGCCAAGTGCACGGCATGCGTCGGCGCTGTTATCGTGCGCAACCGTTGCATGCATGCGAGCGCGACCGATGATCCGGGTGTTGTTGGCGGAAGACCAAGCCTTGCTGCGTGGCGCGCTGGTGGCCTTGCTCGGGCTGGAGGACGATATTGCGGTGGTCGGCAGCGCCGGCGATGGCGAAAGTGCGTGGCGCGAACTGCAGCGCCTGCAGCCGGACGTGCTGGTCACCGATATCGAGATGCCTGGCCTGACCGGGCTGGAACTGGCGCAGCGGATCCAGCGCCAGGCGTTGCCGGTACGGGTCATGATCGTCACCACGTTCGCGCGTCCGGGATTTTTGCGCCGTGCCCTGGATGCCGGCGTGGCCGGGTATCTGCTCAAGGATGCGCCGGCCGAACAGCTGGTCGATGCGTTGCGGCAGGTGCACCGCGGCGGGCGGGTGATCGACCCGCAGCTGGCCCTCGATGCGTGGGTGGAAGCAGACCCCTTGAGCGAACGCGAACGGACTGTGCTGCGGCTGGCCGGCGAAGGCCGCTCCGCCAGCGAGATCGCCCAGCAGTTGCAGCTCTCGCACGGCACGGTGCGCAATTACCTGTCCGAATGCATCGGCAAACTGGGCGTGGCCAATCGCATCGAAGCCTACCGCCTGGCGCGGCAGAAGGGCTGGTTGTAGTGCAGCCAGTCGGTGGTTTGCGTGTGCGGGAAGCTGACGTTTTCGGGGTGCGGGATTGCATGCAGGTGCGCCGCGCCTAATCGACGCGACCGCACTACAAAGCCGCCATCGACGACGGTGCATCGGTTGCTTCATCCGCCAATCTGCAGCTATTCCAAACGCGTGCGAAGGCATGCGATTTGCACCCAGGTACACTGCACAGCATCGAAAAACACGGCGAGCGATGCATGAAATCTCTGTGGCTGTCGGGCCTGCTGTGGATATGCGCCTTCAACGCGTCCGCCGAGCAATTCAAGATATTGGTGGCTGCCATTCCCAACCAGTATCACCACGACTATATCCCCGTGGCCAAGCCGCAATTCGAAGCGATGGCGCGCAAGCATTATGTCCAGATGGTGTGGGCGTGGAATGCCAAGGCGTTCGATGGCGACCTGTCGCAATACGCGGCCATCGTGTTGCTCAATACGCCGGCCACCGATCTCGACCCGGCGCAGCGGGCCAACTTCCAAAAATACGTGCGTAACGGCGGCGGCGTGGTCGCGGTGCACAAGGCCTTTGCGATCAAGCGCGGTGAATGGGAGTGGTACGACCACATGATCGGCCGCTCGTTCCGCACCCATCCGTACATGCAAACGGCGATGGTGGATGTGGCCGACGCCAATTTCCCGGCCACTGCCGGCCTGCCCAAGCGCTGGGTATGGAGCGACGAATGGTACGAATACGATCCGCCCTACAGCGACGACTTGGTCACGCTACTCACCGTCGACGAACGCAGTTATGACCCCACCTTGATCTGGCCAGGACAGGTCGCCAAGGGCATGGGCCAACAGCACCCGGTGGCGTGGTACCACCACTTCGAAGGTGGCCGCATCTTCGCCACTGCGCTGGGCCATCTGGCCGAAGCCTATAACGACCCGCGCTATCTGGAGCATTTGTACGGTGGAATTTATTGGGCGGCCACCGGCAAGGGCATCGAATCATCGGCGCCAGCGGCCAAAACAAAACGCCAGCGTTAGGCACCAGCCCCTCTTCCCGGCGGGAGAGGGGTGGGTAAGGCGACGGGCGAGGCCAGCCGCGTGGGCCTACTTCAATCGGCTGCACCCGCATCCTCGTCCGCCCCTGCGGGGCACCTCCTTCCCCATGAAGGGCAGACGATGTCCCAGGGAGAAGGAACTGCGTGCTGCCACTGTGTGCCGATCATCTGCCGAGCCGCGTCAGCCCACCATCAACCGCGACCCCATCACCGCGCAGACCGCTCTCCACGCGCCATGCTGGCAAACACCCCGTCGCGGCGTACCCAGGCGTGAAACAACGCCGCGCTCAGATGCCCCAGCACGGTGGCAAATAACAGATACGCCAGCCAGCCATGCGCGCTGCGCAGCCAGGCATACAGTGCAGGATCGTGCGGTGCGATCGCCGGCAGGTTCGCGCCTGGCCACAGCACGATCGGGTAGGCGCCGGCCGACAGCATCGCCCAGCCGATCAACGGCATGCCCAGCATCAATGCATACAGCAGCCAATGCGAGGCAATCGCGGCAGCCTTTTGCCATGCCGGCAGATCGGCCGGCAGCGGCGGCGGGCGATGGCGCAAGCGGTTGATCAGGCGCAGCACCGCCAGGATCAGGATCGCGATGCCCAGCGGGCGATGTAGATCGATCAACCACGGCCGCTGCGTCACCGAGGCCACCATGCCCACGCCGACGAACAGCATGGTCAGGATCATCGCGGCCATCAGCCAGTGCAGCACGCGCGCTGGCAGATTGAAGTGGGTACGGCGGCTCATTGGCGTGCTCCCTGGCCGGTGGCGGCGCTGCCCGTGCCGTTGGCGATCTCGCGCTCGCGGCGGTTGAACGATTGCGAATACACCGACGAGCGCGCTGCCAGAATCGGGTCATTCGATGCGGCAAGGCCCTTGGGCAAAATCAACGGGTCGTAATTGAGATCGCGACACGGGCCGGTGGCCTGCGGCTGCGCACGCTCGATCGAGAGCGTGCCGGCCACGATCTGCTTGCGGCGTTCCGGCCACGGTTGCGACGGGTCGTCCACCGCATCGCCGGGCTCGGCGATGGTCAGCACCATGTCCCAACGCAGCGGCCCGTGCGCCAGCCGCGCGTCCAGGTCGGTGGCGAGAAAATCGCCATCGGCCTGCTTGCGTTGCGCGGCGCTCAGTTCCTTGAATGGCGTATGCGGGCGCATCGACCAGCGGATGTAGCGTTCGCGTCCGTCGGCGGCAATCGCGCGGAACGCATTGACGCCGTTGTATTGCGTATTGGCCCAGCTGTCCGACCACGGCGCGGTCTTGGCCCACTGCTGGAACTTGGCCGCTTCCGGATACTGCTTGCCGAACGCCGCCAGTTTTTCGGGGTCCGGCTTGCCGGTGGCCGGGTCTGGCTTGGAGGCCACGTTGAGCGCCTGAAAGCCGGCCGGCGTGGCGACCACGAAGAACGGGAAGCTGTTCATCGCCGTGCGCCATTCCTGCCCATCGTCGCTGCGCAACAGCAGCGCCATGCTGCGTACGCGCGCCTGCCCGTCGGGCCCGTGCGGGTCGCCGCCGCCGATCGACATGCGCCCCAGCACCGGCGTGCTGGGCTGGCTGAAGATGCGTGCCGACGACAGCCAGGTGGCCTTGCCGCTGGACTGGAATTGCCCGCTCACGCACACCCCCTTGGTATGCGCGCGGCGAAAGCCCGGATGCGGCGGCCCGCTGGATTCGATGGTGTCGGTCATGCGCGCGGCAGTGAGCCGGTCGCCACCGATCCAGCCGGCCGTCCAGGCAAACGCAAGCGCAACGCCGCCGGCAATGGCGGCAATCCCCAACAATGGCAGCACGGGGCGGCGCGCGCGCGGGGGCGAGGGAGGTGGCAACGTCATGGCTGGCTCCGGTGGTCGATACTGTGAGTGGTTGATACGAGTGAGACGACATGCGAGCCGCGTTATTCCCTCGTCCACCAACGACGGTGGCACGCACCGATCGCGGGAATAATCCACGCTCCAGTGCGTCTACCGTGTGATGCCACCACCACGCCCGCCAATGGATGCTCTGGACGATGACCAACTGCGCGCCGTGCTGCCGGCGCTGCGCCGCTTTGCGCGCTCGCTGAGCGGCGAGCCCGCCAGCGCCGACGATCTGGTGCAAGCCACACTGGAGCGCGCGCTGCGGCGGTGGCACACCCGGCATACCGCCGAAGCCCTGCAGCCCTGGCTGTTCGCCATCCTGTACCGGCAGTTTCTGGATGGGCAGCGGCGTGCCGCGCGCTGGCAGCGGGTCGTGGGCCTGTTCGCGCCGCAGCAGCCCAGCCAATCCGCGTCCGCTGAGCAGGTGCACGACGGCCGTGCCATGCTGGCCAGCCTTGCATCATTGCCGGCCGAACAACGCGCGTTGTTGCTCTTGGTCAGCGTGGGCGGTTTCAGTTATCGCGAAGTGGCCGATACCCTCGGCATCCCGATCGGCACCGTGATGTCGCGCCTGTCGCGTGCGCGCGAACGCCTGCGTGCCGTGAACGAAGGCCAGGTGAATCACGCACCTGCATTGAGGATCCTGAAATGACCACCATACCGCCCGACGAACACGCGCTGCACGCCTACGTCGATGGCCGCCTGACGCCGGAGCAACATGCAGCAGTGGCAGCCTGGCTGCAGGCACATCCCGCCCAGGCCGCGCGCGTGGCGGGCTGGAAGCGCGATGCCGAAGCGCTGCGTGCCGCACACGCCGGCCTGATGGCGGAGACTGGCGCCGTAGCCTTCACGCCTGCGGCGATTCGCCGTGGCCTGCAACAGCGCCGTCGTGCCGCGTTTGCCGTGGCCGCCAGTTGCGTGCTGGCACTTGGCCTGGGTACCGGGCTGGGCTGGCAGCTGCATGCGAGCCGGATCGCCAGCCAACGCGTGCCGATGGCCGATGCAGTGGCCGCCTACCGCCTGTTCGCCGATGCGGACGCGCATCGGGGCGTTGGGTTGGACGTGCAGCGCCGCGCCGAGTTGGAACCGTGGTTGCGCGCGCATTTCGGCAACGCAGGCGTGGTGCCGGATCTGCGTGCGCAGGGGTATACGTTGCGCGGTGGGCAATTGCTGTCCACACCGGAAGGCGCGGCCGCAATGCTGGTCTACAGCGATGCCGACGGCGCACGCATTGGCCTGTATCTGCGTCCACGCAGCGGCCCGATGCCGACCGGCGAGCGCCGCGATGGCCGGCTGTTGGCGCAGTACTGGGCCGAAGGCGACACCGCATTCGCGCTGGTCGGCCCCGCGACGCAGACACGCATGCGCACGATCGCGCCATTGTTGCGTCGCCAGGGCTGACCAGCGCAGCGCAAGCGTTGTGCTGGCCTCAGCCTGATTGCAGCGCTGCCCGCGCTCAGCCGCCGTAGCGTTGTTGCAGCATGGCGAACGCCGAGCGCAGTGCCAGCGCTTCGCCGCCGGCGGGGCGGCCGGGACGGTCGCTGTCATTCCAGGCGTAGACGTCCAGATGCGCCCACGGCCGGCCGGGTGCCACGAAGCGTTCCAGATACAGCGCGGCGGTGACGGCGCCGGCCATGCGCGAGCCGGCGTTGGCCATGTCGGCCACATGACTGTTGAGATAACGCAGGTATGGGCGCCATAGCGGCATGCGCCACACCGGGTCGCGGGTCTGTTCGCCGGCACT
Source organism: Xanthomonas sp. NCPPB 3583 (assembly GCF_041475715.2). Lineage (NCBI taxonomy): Bacteria > Pseudomonadati > Pseudomonadota > Gammaproteobacteria > Lysobacterales > Lysobacteraceae > Xanthomonas > Xanthomonas sp. NCPPB 3583. Next base: position 4,469,726 of record NZ_CM191263.1, on the reverse strand, counting down.
GATCCAGGCCTGCGCCAGCGCATCGTCGTTGGCAAAGAGCGCAGGCAGGTCCGGGCCCAGCGCGATGCGTGCCGCGCCGGTAAGCGTGGCGAAATCCAGGATCAGATCCGGGTGCTGCTCGGTGGCATAGCTCAGCGCATCACACAGCACCAGGCGGCCTTCGGCATCGGTGTTGTCCACTTCCACCGTCACGCCGGCGCGGGTGGTGATCACTTCACCAGGGCGGAATGCATCCGGGCCCACCGCGTTCTCCACTGCCGCAATCAGCAGCGTCAGCCGCACCGGCAACTGCTGCGCCATTACCAGACCGGCCAGCGCCAACGCATGCGCCGCGCCGCCCATGTCCTTTTTCATGTTGCGCATGCCATCGGCCGGCTTCAGATCCAGCCCGCCGGTGTCAAAGCACACACCTTTGCCGACCAGCACCAGATGCGGATGCGCCGTGTCACCCCACTGCAACTGGATCAGTCGCGGCGCGCGATGCGAGGCGCGCCCCACGGCATGGATGGTGGGGAAGTTCTGCGCCAGCAACGCGTCGCCGACGATCGCATCGACCTGTGCGCCATGCGCCTGTCCGAGCGTGCGTGTGGCCTCTTCCAGATGCTGCGGGCCCATGTCTTCGGTGGGCGTGTTGACCCAGTCGCGCACGCGCAGGCACGCCTCGATCAGTGCATGCGTCTGTGCCGAGGGCGTTGCAGCCAGTTCGGCCGGCGCGCGCGGCACCTTGCGATAACGCGAAAAGCGATAAGCGCCCAATCCCCAGCCCAGATGCAGCAACGCCTGCTCGGCATCGCTCAGCGGGTTGGCCAGCGTCCAGCGGCTGGCCGGCGGTAGGGCCATCGGCGCATGCGCGTAGGCGTAGGCATCGGCCCGGTCGCCGATCCCCAGGACCGCGCCGGCCAGCCCGTTGTCGCCCGGCAACAACAGCACGCTGCCCGGCGCGGCATCGAAACGCTGTGCCTGCGCCCACGACAGCACACGGGTGGGCTGCTCCGCGCACCAGCGCGTAAAGTTCTCGCGGTCGAGCACATACAGCGGCAAGGCTGCGGCATGGGGATCGGTGAAACCGGTGAGGTGCGACATGGAAATCCTCGAGTGCAGCGCCGTGCGCCGCGCAGAGTGGCTCAGGCGGGAAGGGTGATGCCGGCGTTCATCGGGCCTGGATGCGGCTGCTGCGCGTCCAGCCAATCGGCCAGCCCGGTCATGCTGTCGAATTCCAGATCCGGCTGCTGGGTGGGATGCGACCACACCGCGCCCTCGCGATTGATCCAGCAGGCGCGCAGGCCGGCATCCAGCGCGCCCAGCACGTCCATGCGCACGTGGTCACCCACATGCAGCACTTCCGAAGGCGGCACCTCGAGCCGGGCACAGGCGGCCAGGAAGATGCTCGGGTCGGGCTTTGCGCTGCCGTGTTCGCGCGAGCCCAGTTGAAACGCAAAGTGGTGCATCAGCCCGATGCGCTGCAAATCGGCATTGCCGTTGCTGAGCGCGGCCACCGGCACATGGGCGGCAATGCGCGCCAGCGCGTCGAGCGCATCCGGGTAGCATTCCACCTGGTTACGCGCCGCATAGAACACCTCGTAGGCCGGCTCCAGCAACGCCAGATCGCCGCCGCTCACGCGCAACGCCATTTCCAACGTCAATCGGCGCAGCGCGCTGAGGTCGTGATGCAGGTGCGGGTTGTCGGCAAAGCTGCGCTCACGCAACTGGCGCATCGCCTCCACCGGAAAGCGCTCGGCAGTCACCGGGCTGTGCTCGCGCATCCAGTCGTACAGCACCTGATCGATCCGCGCCCCGATCGGCGCAAAGGGCCACAACGTATCGTCAAGGTCGAGGGTGATGGCGCGGATGTGGAAGCTCATCGCACGATTGTAATGCCGGGAATAGAGAGTCGGGAATCGAGAATGGGCAGAGCAGCGCCTCTGCGCTTGCGATTCCCAACTCCCGATTCCCCATTCGCGGCTACTCAAGCAACCGCGCCCAGCGCTGCATCCCGTCCACCCGGCTCAGCACCATCTTGATGCAGACCAGCAACGGCACCGCCAGCAGCAGGCCGACCATGCCCCACAGCCAGCCGAACAGCATCAGCGCCAGGATCAGCATCAGCGGCGAGATCGCCATGCGTCGGCCCAGCACGATCGGCGTCACCACCTGGCCTTCGATCGTGTGCAGGGCCAGGTACAGGATCGCTGGCAGCAGCGAGGACAAGGTGGTGCGAAATTCCACAAAACCCATCAGCAGCATCAGCATCACGCCGATCAACGGGCCGACATACGGTGCGAAATTCAGCAATGCGACCACCGTTCCCCACAGGATCGCTTCGGGCAGCGGAATCTGCAGCACAGACAAAATGCCGGCAAATACCAGCCCGACCAGGGTGTTGATCACGCTGATGGTGAGCACGTAGCGCGAGACCTCGCGCTCGATGTCCAGCATGATCTCGGTGGTGAACCGTTGCTGCTGCCGGTTCGGTAGCAAGGCAATCGCATGCCGCTGCAGGCTTTCGCCATACACCATGAAGAAGAACGTTAGCAGCACCACCGCCAGCACCGAAGCCGCCAGCTTGGGCGTGCGGACCAGCGCCTTGTAAGGGTCGTCCATCTGCGTGCGTACGATCTGCACGCCGCGCTGGCCTTCGCCACCGGCTGCGCGTGCAAAGTTTTCCGCTGCCTGGTTGGCTTGCATCACCGGCTTGGTGAGATCGCGCACATCGCGCGCAATCTGGCGCATCTGCCGTGGTGCCTGTTGCACCCATTCGGCGGCAGGGCCGGCCAGTTGCGTGGCCAACGTGACGGTGCCGGCCAGGCCTAGGCACAGGATGAGCAAAGCGCCGAGAAACCGCGGGATGTAGAGCTTGCGCAGACCCCGCAGGATGGGGTTGCCGATCAGCGCGAAAAACGCGGCCAGCATGATCGGCAGGATGATCGTCTGCGCCGCCCAAAGGGTATAACCAACGGCGAGCGTGGCCAGCACCACCAGCGAGGCCGGCGCGCGCGGGCGGGGCGCCGGTGCGGGCGGAAGCGAATCTGCCGCGGTGACGGCATCCGGTGAGTCGACGGGAAGAGACATGCGCGCCCTGGCAGCAGACTGGCGTGCTGCCAGCGGTGCGCCATTATCGGCGCAATGCGTCAACGGCGCGCACAGAGCCTGTGGGCAGGATGTCAGCGAACCAACGCTAGTCTGGCGGACTCGGCAGCAGCGCCCCTGTGCAGGTCGCGGGGCGCAGAGTCGGTTGTCGAAGTGGGATTGCCATCGACCGCAGGATCCTGCCGCATGCTGCTGACTGCGACAGCACGCATGCCGTGCGGAATTAGCCGTCAGGCGTCAGAGCTCTTGGCGAGGAAAGGACCATTCGTCGCACGATTCCCGCATTTCAGCGCTGATATCCGTCAGCCTTCGCAGCGAGCAGTTATCCAGCGGAAATAGACAACGCGGATGCCAGCATTGCGGGCCCGTCGTGCAGCGGTCTTTCAAGCAGTCACCCAGCGCGGCACGCGCGGACTGCATGCAGCGCCGGGATCAGAACGCAGCGCCAGGGCCAGACATGGCCATGTGGCGGTGGCACCTCTTCAAAGCGGCACTGGTATGTCGATGCCTTGCACAGGTAATCCGCTGCTGTCGACGGCGGCCTGGCAAAGCGCTAGCCGCCGTGAATACCGTCCGCGCTCAGGCGGCGCGATCTGCAGGGACCTGCACCACGGTCACCGGCGGGTCGGCTGCAACTTCCTCGGCATTGTCTGCCGCACGTTCGGCCTGCTCGGAAGCTTCCTGCGCACGGTGCGCAGTGAACAGCGCAGAGATGGTACTGATCATCTGCAGAAGCTTGGGAATACCGCCAAGCTTGCTGGCGATGCTGCCCAATGCCGCCTGCGGTTCGTTGCGGCCGGTGACAAAGCCGAGCCCGAAGCCCACCGTCACGATCCGCAGTGGCGACCACCCGGCACGCCAGGTCCGGCGGAGTTCGCTCCAGTGCAAACGCGTTTCTTGCGCGCGTCCTTCGACCAGAAACTCGGCGCGTTCGACGCGTTGACGCAGGGTTCCAAACTTCATGGACGTGCTCCACTGGCAGAGGTTGCCGCATCATCGTCCTTGCTCGGGTCATCGAAAATTCCCAGCTTGATGAGCTGACGGCGCGTTGCATTCATGCCGGTGTGGTCGAAGTAGAAAAACACGCGCCATGCCGCGATGCCGGTCACCAACAGACTCGCCAACGCAGTGAAAAACATCGCCTGGAACCACGACAACCCGGCACGTTGCAGCAGGGCGATGATGGCACCGGCCAGCAGCAACCACGACGAGGCACCGAACACCACGGCTACGCAGGCCCAGGCCAGGCCACGCCCGAATGCGCTGCGTGCCAGTTGCAGATCGGCCGACACCAGCCGGCGCAAGGCGCGACTGGTGTCCTTGGCCGAGCCCAGCGCTGCACGGCCGGCTGCGCCGACCGCACGTACGCTTTCGTCCAGTCCTGGCGTCTGCGCGCGCGCGTCTGGCGCGTCGGTTCCGGCAGCGGGAGAGGCCTGATCGCTCACGACTTAGTTGTCGTTGCTGCGTGCCAGCTTGGCGATGACCCAGCCAGCGGCGAAGGCAACGCCGAAGGCAGCCAGCGGACGCTCGCGGATCAGATCGGTGGCGCTTTCCAGCAGATCGTTGCCCTTGGCAACCAGGACGTCCATCTGCTCCTTGGCAGCGGCACCGCCGAACTCGGCAGCGGCCATGCCGGCCAGCGCGGTGTCAGACAGCTCGGCCTTGACGTTGGCGCGACCGAGCTTGAGCTCATCGCCAGCGGCGCTGGTGGCGCCCCTGACTGCTTCGCCAGCGGCGCTCGCTGCCGACTTCAGGTGGGTGCCGGCTTCGCTCAGGTTTTCCTTCAGCTGATCGGTATTGGTGGGGCTCATGCGATATCTCCTTCGGTCATTGATGGCAGCCGCCACTCACGTGCGGTCGAGCAGTAGCAATAGCATCGGGGGGGTGTAGGAGGCGTTAGTGGAAGCAACGCCCGGTACACATCGCGTCAACGCATCAGCGCGTCGTACTGCGCGTTGCCACGCAGGATGCGCACGACAAGCTGCTGCGGTTTACGCTGGAAATTGGCCCGCCAGCTGGCAAGGTCGGCGAACTCGCCCACGCTGCTGGCCACGATCACATCGCCGGCGACCAGGCCGTTGGCGGCAGCGCGACCGCCGCGCTTGACCTCGCTCACCATCACCCCGGTGATGCCTGACTGACGCAGCGATTCGGGGAGATCGACGAAGGTCGCGCCGGTCAGGCGCGGGTCCAGCATATCGCCGGTGACGGCGCGGTCCTGCTCTTTCAGCGTGGCCTTGAGCTTGAGCGGCTTGCCATCGCGACGGATGTCCAGGGTCACCGCACTGCCAACCGCCTGCAGGCCTTCGTAATTGTGGAGCGCCTCGGCGCTGTCCACGCGCTGGTCGTTGGCCGCTACCACGACATCGCCCGGTTGCACGCCTGCCGCCGCCGCTGCGGAGCCCGGCAACACCCGTGTCACCAAGGCACCGCGCAACGAATCCACGCCAAGGCCCTGCAACATCTGCTGGGTGAGGTTCTGGGTTTCCAGGCCGAGCGTGCCGCGCACCACCACGCCCTTGGTCACCAATTGCTCGACGACATTGCGCGCCAGGTTGGACGGAATCGCCAGCCCAAGGCCGATATTGCCGGCCATGCTGCCCTGTGGATTGAAGCTGGCGGTATTGATGCCCACCAACTGGCCTTGCAGGTTGACCAGCGCGCCGCCCGAGTTGCCGGGGTTGATCGAGGCGTCGGTCTGGATGAAGTTCTGATAGCCCAAGCCGCGAATTCCGCTGCGTCCCACCGCCGAGACGATGCCGGAGGTGACGGTCTGGGTGAAGCCGAACGGGTTGCCGATGGCCACCACGAAATCGCCCACGCGTAGCGCGTTGCTGTCGGCCAGTTTGATATCGGTGAGGTTGTCGGCCTTGATGCGGATCAGCGCAATATCGGTATCGGCATCGGAGCCGATGAACTCGGCCTTGACCGTGCGTCCGTCGCCGAGCGTCACCTGCACGTCGTCGGCGTTTTCGATGACGTGGTGATTGGTCAGTACGTACCCTTTTTGCGCATCGATGATCACGCCCGAACCTAGCGATTCGTTGATGCGGTCCTGTGGCACCTGCGGAAACAGCCGGCGCAGGATCGGGTCATTGAAGAACGGATTGCGGACGCGCACCACTTGTTTGGTGTTCACGCTCACCACCGCGGGCATGGCCTGCTGCAGCATCGGCGCCAGCGATGGCACTGGCTGGCCGGCCACCGCAGCCGGCAATGCGGCGGCCGTCGGCAGGGTAAAGGCGGCATTGCTGGGGGGCGTGGCTTCGGCGCGATTGTCCAGCCAGGCGTTGATGCCGGTGGCGGCAAATCCGCCGAAGGCAGCAGCCAGCGAAAGAGTCAGCAGGGTAGGCAGCGGTCGCATGGAACGGATTCCGGGTTACGCGGTGGATGAGGAATAGGGCGTTTGACTGCGTAAATCAAGCTGAACGAGAGTGCCTGCGCGCAATTTAACTGCCGGTGAAAGTGCCGCACATCCCTTGCCCTGATTGCGTTGACAGCCCGACGGGCCGGGCGTAGCGTCCGCTTGATCCGATGCCTGTTCAGCATGTTGCGTGCGGTCGCGCATCGCCTGAGTTTCCCGCACTGACGCCCTTAAGGAGGGTCTATGAGCAACGGCAATGGCGTAACGGCAACCCTGTCCGACGCCGTCGATAGCGTAAAAAGCACCGCCACCGAATTGACCGAGACCATCGCCAGCACCGCCAGCGAGGCGGTCGCCAGCGTGCAGGAGGTCGCAGGCACGGCGGTGGAAGAGGTCAAGACGCAGGTGGCCAAAGCGCGCAAGGCGGTGGTCAAGGTCGAAAAGAACGTGGCCAAGAACGCCGGCACTGCGGCCACCGCAGTGAAACGCAGCGTGGCCAAGACCAAACGCTCGCTGGCGGCCACCAAGGACGCTGCCAAGGACAAGCTGGTCGCCACCAGGGAAGCCGCCAAGCAGAAGCTCGCCGCCACCAAGGACGCGGCCAAGCAAACGTTGACCTCGACCACGCAGGCCGCCAAGCAGAAGTTGAGCAGCACCAGTGCCGCGGCCAGGAAGAAGATTACCGACACCAAGGCCACTACCAGGCGCAAGCTGGAAACCGCCAAGGCCAATGCCAAGGCCGAAGCGGCCGCATTGAGTGCCAAGACGGCTGCCAAGAGCGCCGCACGCAAGACCGCCGTCGCAACGGTGAACGCACGCACGGCGGCGAAGAAGGCAGCGAAGAAGGCAGTGGCCAAGCCGGCGGCAGCGACGAAGACGTTGCTCAAGCCTGCAGCGAAGAAGGCGCCGGTGGCCAAGCAAACCGCGACCAGGCAGGCCGCAGTGAAGAAGGCCCCGCTCAAGAAGGCCGCGACCAAGACCGCGTTGAAGAAAGCCGCCAAGGTGACCAAGACCCCGGCCACGCGTGCCGTGGCAAAGACCACCGCCGCGCGCAAGGCAGTGGGCAAGAAAGCGGCAAAGCGCGTCACGCGCTGAGGTTGTCACGCTGCGGCGCAGGGTGCGATGTGCGGGTCGCCAGGTAGCGTGGAAGGCGTGCAACGCACGCGATAGGTGTCACCGAACCTGTGCAATGGTGAAGACGCCGGCGCTGTTCCATAGCGTCGGCGTTTTTGCTGCAGCGGCTTTGGCCAGCGCTCCCCGTCTGCAGCCAACACGCTGATGACCCTGCACTGCGCGGGAGGATTGCCCGAACGTATCGCGTGCGCGCACTTCGATACGTACAGGCATCACGCATGCAATAAAAGGAGCAGGGCCTAGCGCATGCCATCGACCAACTGTTGCGCACCCAGGCCGATCCCTGCCTTGGCCGCGTCATAAGCACCAAGGCTGGCCTTGATGTTCATTGCATTGGGGTACTGCTTTTCGACATAGGCCGCCAGCAAGCGATCGCTTGACGCGTCGAAGATTTCCACCGCATAGCTGACCGAGCCGGAGAATGCGCCCTCCTTGCCACGCGCGGCCTGCACGGCATTGTAGGCGCCGCCTCCGATATCGACCTTCATGAAGGTGCCGAGCACCCGCTTGCTGGGTTTGGCGCCGGTCAAGGTGAGCCGCACACGCAAGGTGTCGGGCCCGATGGCGGTGGTGGGCTGCCAGCGCTGGCCAATCGCGTCGCCGAACTCGCGTTGCATGAGATCGGCGAGCATGCGTTTGTCCTGCTCGGGTACCCCTTCGAATTGCGCGTCCGCGCCGCGGTAAATGCTCACCGGCTCGACCAATGCGGTGCGATACCGCGACCAATCGACCTGGCCGTGATACGCGTACGGCATGCGGCCGCCGCGGCTGCCATCGTGGGGGCGCAGGTAGCTCGAAGATGGCAGTTGGCGATAGGGCGTGGGGCGGGTGCTGGCGCAGCCGATCAGGCTGACGCTGACGACGGCGAGTGCGCAGTATCCAACGAAGCAAGAAGTCGACATGGAGAACTACCTGGTGGAAGAAGGCGAGTGGGCGCAGTTCCAGCGCGCTGGCGTGACCTGATGTTCAGTGCAGTAGAACGCTGGCAGCGGCCAAGGCCAGAACGGCCGTTGCGGCAGTGAACAACACGCCGCGCCTGGCCAGGTGCTGCAGGCGGCGGGCAGCGCGCGCGCTGCGGATATCCGGCAACGCGCACCAGATGTCGCGGTTGCGCGTGCCGGCAGAGCCGCAGCGAAATTCCGGCGCGAGAGGCAGTGGCAGCGGATGCGCAGCGACGGGGTCGTTGGCAGCGCACTGCCCGACCGGCAGCGACGGCGCGGTGGGGAAGTGTTGCGTGAAACGGATCGAATGAGGCATCACCAGGCATCCTTGATGCGTGCGGTGAGTGCACTGTAGGCAAGCGATTTTGGGAACTTATTGGATCAACGCGACGAACGCACCGCTTGGCGAAAGCGCGACATTTCTTTGCAGCACGCAATGGTGTCGGCATCAGAGCGACCACCAAAATGTAGCGAGCAGGTGGTGTGGACGGCGCTCGGGAGCCGCGATGTACGCGTCAGATGGGCCGTCTCGCGCTGCGCGCTGGGCGCTGGGCGTGTGCGTGCGCAGTCGCGCATTTCACGTACCCCTGCTGGTCCATCGCGCACCGCGCACTGGCCGCGCCAGCCCGTGGTTGCGCAGTCGTTTGGTTGGCCGCGTATCGTAGTGCTCTCGCGCTGCAGCGCAGGCGGCTTCAGGCCGCGCCGGCAGGGCGGTTGCCGGCAAACACCACGCGCACGCAGAGGCCGCGTCCATCGTTGCCGTCGCCGGCTTCGATCGTTGCTCCGTGCAGGCGCGCAATGCCGGCGACCAGCGACAACCCGATGCCACTGCCCTGTACTGCGCTGCCGGGCACGCGATAGAACCGCTCGAAAATAGAAGCCTGCGCGCTTTCGGGCACGCCGGGACCGTCATCGCTGACCTGCAGGAACGGGTGCAGTACGTCAGCGCGCACACAATAGCCGCAGCTCACTTCCACCTTGCCATGCAGGCGGCCATAGCGGATGGCGTTGTCGACCAGGTTGCGGATCAGAATGCCCACTGCATCCACATCGCAACGCAGCAGGCAGGGCGATGCCTCAACCTGCAACTGCAGCTGGCGTGCGTCGGCCTGCACGCTGAATTCGTCCAGCACATGCGAGATCAGCTCGCCCATTTCGACTTGATGATAGGCGGCTGAACTGATGCCGGCATCCAGTCGCGCCAGATCCAGCAATTGTTCGGCCAGCCGGTTGCTGCGCCGCGCGGTTTCCAGCAGTTGGCCCAGCGCGGCGTCCTTGGCCTCCGGTGTGGACGCGCGCAATGCGACCTCGGCGTAGGCATGCAGTGCCGAGAGCGGGGTGCGCAGTTCGTGCGCGGCATCGGCGACGAAATCGCGCTCGGCCTGGACGGCTTGTTCCACCCGCGCCAGCAAGGTGTTGAACGAGGCGATCAACGGGCGGACTTCGTCGGGCGCCTGTGCCAGCGGCACCGGCTCGGTATCCAGGCCGGTACGTTGCGCGATGGCGCCGGACAGGGCGCGTAGCGGCCCCAGCGAGGTCCGCACGGCCCACCACATCAATAGCCCCAGGATGCCCAATTGCACGGTGTTGAGCACCACGGCAATCAGGGTCTGCTTGACGCTCATGCGCGAGGATGGGTTGCCGATCGGGGTCGACGTGGCTGCCGCGCCGGGCGTCTCTGTCTGCGTATCGAAGCGGTGCTGGAGCGCGTCGGGCAAGGTGGCCATCAGTCGATCGCCGAGCAGGTTGAGTTCCTGCTCGAACACGCTGTGATGACCCTGGGTGACCAGTGCGACCAGGATCCATAGAGAGGTGGACCAGCTCAGCAGAACGATCGCGGCCAGCGCCGCCAGCATGCGTGCCTGCAGCGACTTCATTCCGGGGTCTTTCCGACCATGTAGCCCTGGCCGTAGACGGTGGAGATCAGCGCATCGCCCAGCTTGCGCCGCAACTGGTGCACATACACCGCGATCATGTTGCTGCCGCCTTCGGACGGGCCGCCATAGACGCCTTCTTCCAGCTGATCCTTGGTGACCACGCGTCCGGCACGTTCCATCAACGCCAGCAGCAGGCGATATTCGTGTGCGCTCAGCGCCACCCATTTACCGTCCTTGGTGACCTTGCGGCTGCCAGGATCCATGCAGATGTCGCCGTGGCTGAGCAGGGGCACCACGCGGCCCTGGCTGCGCCGGGTGACCGCGCGCAGCCGTGCCATCAGCTCGTCGAACTGAAACGGCTTGACCAGATAATCGTCGGCGCCGGCATCCAGGCCGCGGATGCGGTCGGTGAGCTGGCCACGCGCGGTCAGCGCGATCACCGGGGTGGCATCGTAATGGCTGCGCATGAAGCGGATCACGCTCAGCCCGGACTCGCCCGGCAGGCCGATATCCAGCAATACCGCACTGTAGCGGTGGTCCACCAGCACCGTCTTGGCGGCATTGGCATGACCGACATGATCGATGGTCCATGACTGCTGACGCACACCGTCGCAGATGGCGCTGGCCAGCATGGTGTCGTCTTCGACGAGGAGCAGATGCATAGGTGTTCTGCCGTGCGCAGGGCCAGTCCGAGATCCGCAGCACTGTCGGTGATGAAGTTTGGGCAAATATTAGGGCATGGCCGAACCGCATGCAGGCCAGGCCATGCATGCCGTTCGATCCCGTCTGGTCAGGCCCTGGCCGCCGCTCAGCGCTGCAGAATGGCGCGCAGCGCAGCGTCCAGGTGCAGGTACTGGAAGCGGAAGCCGGCATCGAGCGCGCGTTGCGGCAGCACGCGCTGGCTGATCAGCAGCAGGTCGGCCATCTCGCCGAAGCCCAGCCGCAGCACGCCGGCCGGCAGCGCCAGCAGGGCAGGGCGGTGCAGCACCTTCGCCAGCGTGCGCGCGAAGTCGGCATTGGTCACCGGATTGGGCGCGGTGGCGTTGTAGGCGCCGGGTTGGCCGTGCTGCAGCAGCCACAGCAGGAGCGCAGCCATATCGGCGCGGTGGATCCAGCTCATCCAGTGCCGGCCATCGCCGAACGGCCCACCGCCGCCGAATCGAAATGCCGGCAGCATGCGGGCCAGTGCGCCGCCATCGCGATCCAGCACGATCCCGGTGCGCACCCAGCTCACCCGCGGGCCGAGTGCGGCGATGGTGTTGGCTTCGGCTTCCCAGTCGCGGCACAGCACGGCAGAGAAGTCATCGCCGGCGGGCTCGGCCTCGGTCAACGCCGTATCGCCACGTTCGCCGTAGTAGCCCACGGCCGAGCCGGAAATCAGCACCGAGGGGCGTTGTGCGGCCGGCTGCTGCGCAATCCAGTCATGCAATTGGCGCGTGATGCCCAGGCGCGATTGGCGGAAGCGCTGCTTGCGGGCATCGGTCCAGCGGCCGGCGGCCAGCGGCTCGCCAGCCAGGTTGATGACCGCATCGGCCTGCACTCCATCCAGCGTATGCACGGCGGCCGTGCCGGGCAGGATGCGCTTGGCGCGGTGCGGGTCGCGGGTCAGCACGCTGACCTGATGGCCGGCCTGCAGCAATGCCGGGCACAGGGCCTGGCCAATGAAGCCGGTGCCGCCGGTGATGAGCAGATGCATGGAGGGCTCCTGGCCGAATCGATGCGGCACGATAGGCCAGGATCACGCCAAGCGAGGTGAAGCTAGCGCGCGCATGCGGCCGTGCGCTGCAGGGTCAGCCTGCGGCGTGGCCCAACGACCTCGAGGACAGCCGCATGTGCTGTCCACCCAACGCAAACGCGCCGGACTGGCCGGCGCGTTTGCAGGGCAAGCGCCTGATCTGCTGCTTACTTGGACGAAGACACCGCGTGGGCGCGTTCGAAATGCGCCGAGACCACGCGACGCGTCTCTTCCAGATGTTGCTTGACCGGCGCGCTTTCGGCGGCGGGCAGCAGTTCCGAATCGATGATCTTGATGGTGTCGCCATGGTCGATGACCATGTTGCGCATGAATGCATTGCGGTAGGCATCCTTGCCGTCCGGCAGGGTCAGCGTCTTGGACAGCGCTTCCACTGCCGCCTTGCCCTTGGCACGTATGGCCTGCGCGCGCGGGCTCTCGGTTGCGCCAAGCGACTTGGTCTTTTCAAGGTTGGCCTCGTGGTCGTGCAGCATCTGCTGCGCGAACTCGCCGGTGGCACCGCCCAGATCCTGTTCGATGGCCTGCTTGGCGAGTGCGATCTCGTTGTCGTCGATCGCAGCCAGCACGCCCAGCACCGCGCCATCGCCCTTGGCCAGCTCGGTCGCGCCGCTTCCGCTGACGGGCGCAGCCGTCGGCTCGGGCGACACCGCTGGCGCGGTGCGCGAAGCATCGCCGCCGGGGCGGTCGCAGGCAGTCAGAGAGAGCATGGCCAACAGCGAAGCGGTGAGAAGCGTGACTTTCATGAAGATCCTGGAATGAATCGGCAATTGCCGGGGGTGGAATGCAAAGGAGCCGCTAGGCGGCTCCGGGGAGGTCGGTCAGGCCCACTGCGGCTGGGCAACGGGCGCCATGCCCAATGGTCTGGCGGGCGCCTTGGGTGCGCGCACGGCGTCCTGCGCACTGCGGCAGGTACGTGCCATGCGAGCGGTGCGTTCGCGAATCAGCGCATGTTCGCTGATCGGCGCGCTACCCAACAGACTGGCCACGTGGAAGCCAAGGATTTCCTCCGCGCGGTCGCCCTGGTCGCTGACGATGTGCGGTACCAACCGCTCCAGTCGTTCCAGCTCCTGCTGCACTTGATACGGGGTTTTCATGACGATCTCCAATGAAAAACAGATGTTGCTCGATACTGCGGACTCAACTATTGCGCGCGCCCAAGCGCTGCCAGCAATCGGTTGCCAACTGTTCGTAGTTGGACTGCGTGCTGGATGAAATGAAGTGGTGCTCCAAGCGGTCCCGAAATAGGCGCAGACGTTCCTGGTCGCTCGAACGCGGGGCTTGCAGGTAGATATCGCAGGCCATTTTCACCACCGGGGACAACTCGCTGAACTTGCCTGCGCCGAGGTTGCCCTGGGCATGCCGCGCCTGCCAATGCGCGATTTCGGCCTGTACATCGATGACGGATGGATCTCTGCTCATGACTTGGGGTGTTCCGGTATAAACAAACTTGACCTGCAGAGTAACTGCGGGTATGTCAACGATTGATCATCGAACCCGACCATTGCAGCACTTCGGTGCATTGCACGCTTAACTGGTCAGATTGTTCGAGTGCATCTACACGCAATGCATGCAGGTGCGTGCATGTGGTCAATGCGTACCAAGTGACGCGTTTGAACCCGTGTGGTCGAAGCGACGCGTTGGTCTCGCATGCGTTTCGATGTCACGACTGCAACGTGGCCTGATCACACCAGGCAGGTGATCGCCGATCGGGCAAAATCGCTTTCGCAATGCCGCATTTCACGGAAGATTCTGAACCGCTCCACACCTGTGTAACGTCTGATCATTAAGGTAGGCGGCGACGTAATGGAGCGAGAGTACCCAGGATGCAGGACAGCGAGACCCGTAGCCCTAAGCCGCATCATGCAAGCGGCACACCTGAAGCGCGCGTGTGGTGGCATGCCCTGTTGGAGTTGCGCGGCGGGCGTATTGCCATCAGTTTGATCGTGGTGTTCCTGATTGTGCTTGGCTTGTATCTGGCACTGAAGTAAGGCTCCAGCGATACCCACTGCCACGACTCGTCCCTCAGCTGCGACCGAGGCCAGCAACGACGCGCGATCACGCCGCAGGGGAGATGTCATGGCACAGACGCACTATCGGCAGGTGCTTGGGCATGCCACGCGCGTGGTGCCCGAGCATGGTCATGAGCGTGCAACGCACGCATGGGTCTGTCGCGAGGTCGCGCATTTGCTGGGCGTGCCCGATGCCGGCGTCGCTGGCGATGGCGTGATCGAAGTTGGAACATTCCACGTACCCGATGACACGCTCACTACCGCGCAAGCGCGCGGGCTGGGCATCCACGGCGTCGGTGACTTGCTCGGCGGTATCGTGCCGCATGCGTTTCTGGCCACCAAGGTCATCGGTCACCCACTGGTTTCTGACGACGCGGCAAGCACTGCGGGCTGGGACCAGGCGCTGGCCATGTCGCTGATTCCCGCCACGCTGCCGGGCTACACCGCGTTTTCTCGCCCGGATGCGATGCATGCGTTCGAGGCGCTGTCTGATGGTGGAGACGTGCGCCTGAAGCTGCCCACCGGCGTGGGCGGCAACGACCAATGGCGCATTGCCGACGCATCGCAGCTGGCGCAGGTACTGGATAGCCTGCCCGATACCTATCTAGGCACGCATGGCGGCGTGCTGGAACGCAATATCTTGCAGCCAACGACGCACAGCGTAGGCGAGTTGTGTCTTGCCGGCGTCCAGATTGCGTATTACGGCACGCAATGCAGCGTGCCCGATGCGGACGGCAGCGACGTGTATGGCGGCTCGTCGCTGTGCGTGTACCGCGGGTCGTTGGAGGCACTGATGGCGACAGCTTTACCTTCGCTGGAGCGACGGGTGGTCGAGCAGGCGTGCAGGTACGATCGATGCGTCACCGCCGCTTATCCTGAGCTGCAGATTTCCCGCCGCAACTACGATGTGGTCAGCGGTCAGGATGCTGGCGATGTCCCGGTATGCGGCGTGCTGGAACAATCCTGGCGAATCGGTGGCGCAACCCCGGCAGAACTCGCTGCAATCGCCGCCTTTCAGCAAGATCCCGCATTGCAGTGGGTAAGGGCGTCCACACACGAAATCTATCAGGGCCAGCCGCCGGCCGATGCGCAGGTCTACTATCGCGCAACCCAATCCGGTCCAGGGCCGCGCTACAAATACAGGAGGATCTCTGCGACGTAATGGAAGCCAAACTTTCCAGCATCGACATTCCGGTCGGCCAGGACGCACTCAGCGGCACCTTGCTCACGCCCTCAGGCATGCCTGCAGTGTTGTTCGTGCACGGCTGGGGCGGCAGCCAGCACCACAGCCTGGTACGTGCGCGCGAGGCAGCAGGCCTGGGCTGCATCTGCATGACCTTCGATCTGCGTGGGCATGAGGGTTACGCATCGATGCGCCAGACCGTGACACGCGCGCAGAACCTGGACGACATCAAGGCTGCGTACGATCAACTGGCAGGTCTGCCCTACGTGGATGCGCAGTCGATCGCGGTGGTCGGCCTGAGCTACGGTGGGTATCTATCCGCATTGCTGACGCGCGAGCGCTCGGTGGAATGGCTGGCGTTGCGTTCGCCTGCGCTCTACAAGGATGCCCACTGGGACCAACCCAAGGTCAGCCTCAACGCCGACCCGGACCTGATGGCATACCGGCAGCAGCGCCTGCGTCCGGCAGACAACATCGCCTTGGCCGCCTGCGCCGAGTACAAGGGCGATGTGCTGTTGGTGGAAGCCGAGCACGATGCGATCGTGCCGCAGCCGGTGCTGCACAATTATGCGCACGCGTTCGTGCAGGCGCGTTCGCTCACATCGCGTGTCATCGCTGGCGCGGACCATGCGCTCAGCATCAAGGAACACCAGCAGCAATACACGCGTGCCCTGATCGACTGGCTGACCGAAATGGTCGTCGGCCGGCGCATTGCATTGGCCAAGGAGGTGGTGGCCACGCGCAAGCAGCTGCTCAAGGATCAGCAGGGCGCTGCTGCGACCCCGTCGGAACAGACCACTGCGGTATTTCGCGGCGACATCCGTGCGGTGGAGAAGACCGCAGGGTAGTGATCCGGGAAAACGTGGCGTGCAAAGCCATGGGGTCGCGCACGCGTCGCTCTTTTCTTTCTGCGTGTTGAAGACCCGGTGGGCCCGCGGATTGCCTTGTGGATTCGTCAGCCTGAGATCATCTCGGTACTGCTTTTTTTCTGAGCGCCGCCGAGTGAGCAGGAACCCGCATTACTCCATAACGCAGAACGGGCCCGAGTGGGCCCGTTCTGGTTCAACGTCGTGCGCTGGCCGCGGCACTTGTGACCGCGCCGCTGCGATCACGCGTTAGACGCGCGGGTCGGTCGGGTGACGGCGCGCCGCTGCATCGTGATGATCCGAGTCGAATGCCTCACGTACCGCATGCTTGGCCTTTTCCCAGCTCAGGCGCGAATTGGCCTTGAAGCGGTCCCAGCCATCGCCCAGATCGCGTTCCAGGTGGTCGTCCCACTGGCGGCCGGCGTGCTGCTGCCGTGCCTGCATGCCATAGCGATAGGCCGGGCGATAGTCGTCGTACGAATAGTCGACATCGCGGTAGCTGGCGCTGTCGAAGCGGCCTGCGTAATGCGTGTCGCTGTCGCGATAGACAGTGTGGGTACGGTCCGCACGCTCCCATGCATCGCGTGCTGCAAGCCGGGCTTCATCCCATTCCAGGCGCGATTGCCCGCGGTTACGCGGCCATTCGCCGGCCAGCGTGGCTTCGGTTTCTTCCCAGGTGCTGGTCGGGCGGGTTTCGCGTGCCTGCAAACCGAATCCGTAGACGGTGGCGTAGTCGCGATCGTAGTCGGTGCCTTCCTTGTAGTAGGGGCGGTTGCGATGCTCCTGGCGCCAGTATTCGGTCTCCACAGTGGGGTCGAGCCGTTCGGCCACGCCCTTGCCAGCCGCTGCGCCAGCAACCACGCCGGCCGCTGCACCAATCAAGGTGCCGAGCGGCCCGAACACCGTGCCTGCAAGCGCCCCTGCCGCCGCACCGCCGGCGATGCCGCCCACACCGACGCCAACCGGATGCGAACCAGGCGCACCGGAGATCGGGTCGCGGTTCAAGTCCTTTGCTTCTTCCTTGCGTTCCTGCTTGTCAAGATTGCTCATACCGCCTCCGGATTATCTGATGGATGCGCCCTGTAGATCAGACCGCGAACGAGGCGCAACGATGGCGTCGCAAGAGTGAAACGTGCGTGCTTTGATGTGAGCGCGATCGCGACATGACTGAACTGTGCATTGCATTGCGGATGAGGTTGCTCACTCGCACTTGCAACGTGTCTGTAGCGAAGAGGGCCGCTGGTGCGGCCCTTTTCTATCCCTTGATGCACACCACCTGGCGCAAGGTGTGCAGCACCTCGACCAGGTCCTGCTGCGCCGCCATCACTGCATCGATGGACTTGTACGCTGCAGGCGACTCGTCGAGCACCGCCGCGTCCTTGCGGCATTCCACATGTGCGGTGGCCTGACGATGCTGTGCCAGGGTGATCTGCGCGCGTGCAGCGGTCCTGCTCATCACACGCCCCGCGCCGTGGCTGCAGCTGTGGAAACTGTCGGCGTTGCCCAACCCACGCACGATGTAGCTGCGCGTGCCCATGCTGCCCGGAATGATGCCCAGCTCGCCGACACGAGCGCTCACTGCGCCCTTGCGGGTGATCAACAATTCCTCACCAGCGTGCGTTTCCTTCTGCACGTAGTTGTGGTGGCAATTGACTGCGAGCTTTTCCAGCTGGAATTTGGGCAAGCGGTGACGCATCTCGGCCAGCACGCGCGCCATCATCGCCTCGCGATTTTCGCGGGCGTAATCCTGCGCCCACGACACCGCTTCGACGTACTCGTCGAACAACGGCTCGCCCTGCATGAAGAAGGCCAGGTCCTTGTCGGGCAGATGGAAACCCAACACGCGATGCGCCAGTTGTTCGCGCGCGCGCTCGATGAAGTACGTGCCGATCAGGTTGCCGGTGCCGCGCGAACCGCTGTGCAGCATCACCCATACCGCATCGGTTTCGTCCAGGCAGATCTCGATGAAGTGGTTGCCGCCGCCCAGCGTGCCGATCTGGCAGTCCAGCTTGTCGGTACGGATGCGCTTGTGCTGCTGCTTGATCGCATCCAGACGCTGCACCAGCCCGGACTGCGCAATGCGGGTCTCAATGCTGTCCGGCAGCTTGCGATGCTCGCCGCCACGTCCATTACCCACCGGCACGCTGCGCTCGATGCTGGAGCGCAATTGCGCCAGATTGTCGGGCAGGTCGTTGGCGCGCAGCGTGGTGCGCACCGCAGCCATGCCGCAGCCGATATCCACGCCGACCGCTGCCGGGATGATGGCGCCACGGGTTGGAATGACCGAGCCCACGGTTGCGCCTTTACCCAGATGTACGTCGGGCATCACCGCTACCCACGGACCGACAAACGGTACCGCCGCGATATTGCGCAGCTGCGCATGCGCCTGCTCTTCCAGGGGCACGCCGCGCACCCAGCCCTTGATCGGGGTGGTGCTGCCCTCGGCATGCAGAAATTCAAAGTGTTGTGATGTACTCATTGTTGTCATTGCCTTGCGGCAGTGCGTGGCAGATCCTTCCGCCACGCGCAGCCTTCATTGCCTGATCGTCACCAATTGCTTCAGCACGCCATCCAGGCCGCCGAACACGGTGAGCTTGTCGATCTTTTCGGTGACCTTTTCCAGCGCCTCCAGTTCCTTCAAACGCATCAGCGCCGGGCTGTCTTCGATCAACTTGGCGGTGTTGAGCAACGAGCGCGTGGCATTGGCCTCTTCGCGCCGACGGATGACGTTGGCTTGCGCCTGCTTCTCCGCCTGCACGACCGCATTGAGGATCTCGCGCATCTCGCCCGGCAGGATCACGTCCTTGACGCCGACGCCAAGCACCTCGATGCCGAAGCCGCTCACGCTGCCACGCACATACCCGAAGATATCCGCATCCAGGCAGGCCTTGTCGCCCAACAACTCGTCAAGCGTCTTGGACGAGACCGCGCGCCGCAAGCCGTACTGCAACTCGCGATACAGGTAATCGCCGGCCTTGGCCACGCGCGTGCGCGTTGCCACCGCATCGGTGACGCGCATGCTGGCGGCCAGGTTGACGCGCAACGACACCTTGTCGCGCGTCAACAGCTCCTGCCCGGACACTTCGACCGACTGCACGCGCAGATCGATCACGTCGGTGGTGATGTTCTTCTGGAAATTCCAGAACGCATACGCCCCCGGCCCGAACGGTGCAAACAGCTTGCCGTCGACGAACACCAGCCCTTGCGACTCGGCTGGCACGTCCATGCAGACCGCCACACGCGACAGCGTGCCGAGCTGACGCAGCCTGCGCTGCACATCGGTGGGCACCTGCAGCCCATCGCCCAATGGCAGGGTCTGCACCTCGATTGCCGCCGGACCACGCCAGTACAGCGTGCGTGTGCCCGGTGGCAGCACGTCCTCGAGCTTGCCGTTGCGGATCAGCAAGCCGACCTGCGCGGTGCCGATGTCGGCCAGCACGAAGTGTTGCGGCAGGGTGTTGCCGAGCGTATCGATCAGCATCTCCGCATCGCGGCCCACATAGGCGCCTTGCGTGATGGCGTGGACGATGACCTCGCTGCGACCCAACGGGTCGAACAGGCGATAGACGCCGGGGACGAGCACCCGCTCGAACCGACGATTGCGATACACCAGGCCGCGCTCGCCGTCACCGATCACGACCCTCTTGGTCCAGAACATGGCACTTCTCCTTAGGTTTGGCTCTGGTGGTCCGATCCGGGAATGCAAGCGTTCCGCCGCCCGGATCGGACTGCTGGCGGAACGTGTGCCGATGCAACGCGGCGTTGAAGGGTGGAAACGCCCGTGACGGCGGCCGTGCGGGGCGCAATGCGCTGTTGGCGCCTGCAGGTGCGTGGCTGATGCGGTGCGATGTCTTGCACAACGGCAGCGAACGGCGCAGCACGCGCGTTCAGGACAAAGGCCCGGCAGGGGCGCCGCTGCTGCAGGCAGTCAGGCGATGGCTTGCCTGTTTGCCTGTGGCATGGGCGTTTCCGTAAAGGGACTTGCGTCCCGAGGAATGACCGAAAAGGTCATGCATGGAGCGGGATTCGAACCCGCGACTAACAGATTACAAATCTGCTGCTCTACCAATTGAGCTATCCAGTGGTGGGTATTCCGGAATTGAACCAGGCCTACGGCTTGCGCCGCCGCTCCACCAGGAGCCGATACCCGTAGCGAGAAACACGAAAAAGAGTTCGGTATACGCCACGGCATTGCCGCGCGCACCAGCTGGAATAAATTCCAGGCCGCTGAATATCTTTCGCAATGTTTCTGATTACCGTTTTATTCAAACGGTAATTCTTGTATGCGCATGACCACGCGCCACCCGTGCCCGGCACATAGCGCTTTGACGCCTGTTCGCGTGCAACGTCCGTGCTGTCGGGAAATCCATGCCCGGGTACCTGGAGGGTCATCCACAAGAGTCGGTGCGAACGCATACGAAAACGCCCCCGGATGCTGCATCCGAGGGCGTTCGCTTGCCTCGGAGATCGGGTGACCGATCTCCTTGTCAGGACATCAGTCGAAGAGGGTGATGCGCACGTCTGCTTTCTTCGTGCGCACACACGATGCCGCGCGGTGGGCGCTGGGCAGTCGGTTGAGTGTGGCGGAGTTGAGCAGGGACATGAGGCCGATTGGGTAAAAGTGCAGACGTGGCTGCCGAGGGCGCGAACATTACCCGTGTCTTTTTAGCGATGCAAGCACTTTATGCAATTATGTTCTGGATTATCTCTCTGGTGGTCGGAGTCGGTCGTCGGAAACAGAATCAAAATCGCGTCGCGGCAGCAGGCGAGAGCCATTGCGTGGAATGGTCGGCACAAGCGATGCCACGATTTCGAAATTCAGGACCAGGCGAGCCGACGCGGCGCGCGGCGAGCAATCGACATGCAATTCAAGCGGCGCGCTGTTGGCCGGTGCAGCCCGCGCCCCATGTCCACGCGGACACTGGACGCGCTCACGCGGCCTGCAGCCTTGTGGACTTGTAGGCCATGTAAGCCTTCGCCTGCAGCGCTTCCATCGCTTCGAGAGAATGGGGCGGCAGCTAGAGTTTTTGCCCAGATGCCGCATGCGTCGCATTGGGCGAGGCATCGCTCGTCGCGCATCGATGCTGCGGGCCGTTTCGCCTCTGTGCCGATGACAGAGGGACGACACGTCACCGCGCGTTGTGTGCGCCCGCATGTCGCCAGTCACGCAGGATGGCCTGAAGTGTTGGATCAGAGTGGCTCGCAAGAGCGATGCCGCGCCCGCCACGTCTTTGAAGATCCGTGATTCGGCACGACGCTGACCGCCTGCGGTGCTCCTTCCGCCCGCACGCCAGCGCGCGCGCAAACGTCAGTGCAGACAATCAGCCTGCGTGGGTGCCCAGCGTGCGCGCGCCGGTCAGGATCATGCGCAGCATCTGCGAGATCTGCTCGATCAGCTCGGGATCTTTTTCCGGTGGCGAATCCATTGCCACCGCGCCCATCGCAAATACCAGCCGGGTGATCGCCTTGGACACCAGGGCAGGCGCGTGCAGCTTGGCGTTGTCGGCCGCGGCCAGGCGAATCAGGTCCACGCGCAGCTCGTCTTCGAAATAGGTGAGTTCGCGCTCCACCGCTTGCTTGAAGGCGTCCGAGCCCACCGCGCCTTCGCGCAGCAGCACGTGCAGCAGCTTGTCGTCGGCGCGCAGCTGTTCCATGAAGGCTTCGACCGAGACACGGATGACGCTACGGTCGGTAGAGGTCGCGCGCTGGCGCGCCTGGCCGATGATGGTGCGCAGCGAACGCCCGGCCCGATCGATCAAGGCCACGGCGAGCTCGTCCATGTCGCGGAACTGGCGATAGAAGCTGTTCGGCGCGATGCCTGCCTCGCGTGCCACTTCGCGCAGGCTCAGCGTGGACAGGCTACGGTGCGGGCCAATCAAGGACAGCGCTGCAGCGATGAGATCCTCCCGTGAAATCGCCGGCTTGCGGGACGGCGGCGCGTCGTGGGAAGGCAGGGCGATAGAGGTCATGGGGCTGCAGCCGGGCGTGGGCCTGAATCATAGCCCCTCTGGCAATATACAAGTGTATACACGGGTGTGCATGCATGCGTATAGTGCGGCCCATGAACCTGGCATCTCCTCGTAAGTCCAAGTCCCCGCTGCCGGCACGCCTGGCGCGCCGACTGGTGTCGCCGCAACTGTTCGATTTCTGGGCAACCCGGCTCAACCCGTTGTGGACGCTGGAACAGCCGATGGCGCGGCTGGTCCAGCGCACCCCGGCCAGCCGGGACGCGGTGACCCTGGTGTTGCAGCCCAACGGCCACTGGCGCGGCCTGCAGGCCGGCCAGCACGTGAGCCTGGGCGTGGAGATCGACGGCCGCCGGCTGTTGCGTAGCTACAGCCCCACGGTGCAGGCCGACGGCCGGCTGGCGATCACCGTCAAGGCGATCGAGGGTGGGCTGGTGAGCCGCTTCCTGGCGCACGATGCGGCCTTGGGCACGGTGGTCTCGCTGGCCCCGGCCTTCGGCGACATGCTGCTGCCGACCACGCCTACCCCGCTCCTGCTGCTGGCCGCCGGCTCCGGCATCACGCCGATGCGTGCGTTGCTGCAGGCCGCCGCGCAAGCCGGCATGCCGATGGACGTGGACCTGCTGTATTGGGTGCGCCAGCGCGACGAAGCCTGCTTCGTCGACGAATTCGCCGCGCTGGCCGCGGCGCATCCGCGCCTGCGTGTGCAACTGCTGACCACCCGCGAAGGCGAGACTCCTGCAGAACGCGTGGACACCTATTCGTTGGACCACATTGCCGCGCTGGAGCAGCGCCATGTGATGGCCTGCGGGCCGGGTGGTTTTGTGCAGGCCGCGCGCGAACGGCTGCAGGGACGCGTGGCTGCATTTCAGGCCGAAGCCTTCAGCGTGCCGGCACTGGACCAGGCCGAGACCGGCCAGGTGCAGGTCCAACTGTCACGCAGCGGCCGTACCCTGACCCTGCCGCGCGGCCAGTCGCTGCTGGAAGGGCTGGAAGCGCAAGGCCTGCGGCCCAAACATGGCTGCCGCATGGGCATCTGCAACACCTGCGCCTGCCCGCGCCAATCCGGCACCACCCGGCACCTGCTCACCGGTGAACGCAGTAACGAACCCACCGCACAGGTGCGCCTGTGCATTAGTGCGCCAAGCACTGACCTGATCCTGGATCTGTAAGGAATCTTCATGAGCCGAGTCCATAACCGTGCCCTGTCCGCTGCCGAACTGCAGTCTTTCGGCGACGAACTCGATGCCATCCGCGCGCGCGTGCTGAGCCAGGTGGGCGCCGCCGATGCGCGCTACATCCGCCGCATCGTGGCCGCCGTGCGCTGGACCGGCGTGGCCGGTCGTGCGCTGCTGTTCCTGGGTGCGTTCGTGCACAGCGTGCTGATTCCGGCATGGATCGCCGGCGTGCTGCTGCTGGCGTTGTCCAAGATCCTGGAGAACATGGAGCTGGGCCATAACGTCATGCACGGCCAGTACGACTGGATGGGCGACCCGCAGCTCAACGGCAACACCTACGAGTGGGACATCGTTGCCACCGGCGACAACTGGCGCAAGACGCACAACTTCAAGCACCACACCTACACCAACGTGCGCGGCATGGACGACGACATCGGCTACGGCCTGCTGCGCATCTTCCCCGAGCAGCGCTGGCGCCCGTTCTATCTGCTGCAGCCCTTCATCGCGGTGGTGTTCGCGCTGCTGTTCGAATGGGGCGTGGCGATCCAGGACCTGCGCCTGGGCCGTTGGTTCGCCGGCAAGATGAAGGCGGCCGAATTGCGTGCCTCGTTCCTGCCGGTCGGCCGCAAGATGGGCCGCCAGATGCTCAAGGACTACATCGTATTTCCGCTGCTGGCCGGCCCGTTCTTCCTGACGGTGTTGCTGGGCAACCTGGCGGCCAACGTGCTGCGTAGCATCTGGACCTTCGTGATCATCTTCTGCGGCCACTTCACTGCCGATGCGGAAGTGTTTCCGAAGGAATCCATCCGCAACGAATCGCGTGGCCACTGGTATCTGCGTCAGCTGCGTGGTTCGTCCAACCTGACCGGCGGCAAGCTGATGAACGTGCTGTCGGGTAACCTGAGCCACCAGATCGAGCATCACTTCTATCCGGACCTGCCGGCCAACCGCTATGCGCAGATCGCTGTCGAAGTGAAGCAGGTCTGTGCGCGCTACGGCCAGCACTACAACACCGGCTCGCTGCCGCGCCAGTTCGGCCAGGTGATGTGGCGAATCGTGCGCCATGCCTTCCCGAGCCGGCCCAAGCCGGTGCGGCAGAGCAGCGCTGCATTGCAGGGCGCGTGATCGGATTGCGCAACGCATGATCGACATCGAAAGGCCGCCAATGGCGGCCTTTTTGTTGCCGGTTCACTGCGTCGCGCTGCGTGCCTGTGCGTAGTAGGCGATGAAACCAGTGGCCGGCAACGCGCGCGAGAACAGCCAGCCCTGCGCCAGATCCACGCCATGGGCGCGCAGATAATCGAGCTGTTCCTGCCGCTCGACTCCTTCGGCGATGGTGCGCAGCCGTAGCGTCTTGGCCATCTCGATGATGTGCGCGGTCACGGCGCTGGTGGCCGAGTGGGTGCCGATGGTATCCACGAACGACTTGTCGATCTTCAACGCGTCCAGCGGCAGGCCCTGCAGATACTGCAGGCTCGAATAGCCGGTGCCGAAATCGTCGATGGAGACCGTGTGGCCGGCCCCGCGCAGATGGGTGATGGTGGTGCGTGCCGCATCGATGTCCATCAGGCTGCGTTCGGTCGCCTCCACCCACAGCTGGCCGCTGTCCACGCCGGTGCCCCGCAACGCCTGCGCCAGCACGCCCTGCACGCGGCCGCTCTTGATGTCGTCGGCGGAGACATTGATGGCCACGTGCAGCGCTGGATCGGCGGCCAGGGTGGGGCCGAGTTCGCGGATGACTTCGGCCACCACCAGATCGGTGATCGGCAGGATCAGCCCGCTTTGTTCGGCCAGCGGGATGAAGGCGTCCGGCGGCACCAGCACGCCGTCGGGCTGCTGCCAGCGCACCAGCGCTTCGGCACCGACGCAGGCACCGCTGTCGAGCGCGATGATCGGTTGGTAGTGCACGATGAACTCGCCACGCTGCACGGCGATCTCCAGCCGCGCCAGTGGCGACAGCCGCCGCCGCGAGACCCACAGCACTGCACCGACCAGCAGCAGCGCCACTGCAATGCCGACCGGTACCAGCTGCAACCGTGCCGCCGCCAGCGGCCCGCGCAGATAGGCCACCGGTTCGGTGACCACCGCGGCCCAGTCGCCACGACGGTCGCGCCCGAACAACACCTGCGACAGCAAGAGGTCGCCCGGCTCACGCGTGGCTGGGGGGGCGGTCAGCAAGCGTTCGGCGGCGGTACCGGTGCTGCTGAGGATCTGCCCGTCCGGCGTGCCGATCGCCAGTTGCAGGCCAGGCGGAATATTGATGTCGGCCAGCGTGTCGGGGTTGATCAGGGCGTTGTAGTCGCCCAGTTGCAGCGCCATCAGCGGACGCTGCGGATTGGCCAACGGCAGCAGCCGCGTGGTCACCGCGATGCCGCGCTTGACCACGAAATCGGCGGTGCGCTGCGGAATGGTATTGCGCAGTTGGCCCCATGAGGTGCAGCTGAGGCGACCTTGTTGAAACCGTCCCAGCTCGACGATGTAGTGGCTGGTCAGCACCAGGGCGCGCATCTGTGCCAGGTGCGGAGGCGAGCACGGTGGCAACCGCGAGGCGGCCATGCTCAACAATGCCCCATGCGCCTCGTCGAAGGCGGTTTCAGTGCGCCGGATCGACAGCGCAGCCAGCTGGCTCAGCCTGCCCTCTTCGCGCGCCAAGGCCAGCCGCCAGGCCAGGTAGTAGGACAGGCCGATCGGCAGCGTTGCGCTCAGCAACACCAGCAGCACGGTGACACTGATGATGCGTTGGCGCTTCACCTCACCACCTGCGACGGCTGTGCTGCCGGTTCACGCATGGCCCCTGGAGAAGTGCCGCCAGCGCAGGCTTGGGCAGATGGAAGGTGCACGCCAACCGGGTACGCGCGAACGGCGCACGTAGCGATTGGTGACGCACGGCATTGATTGATGAGGCTGCACGTCGCGAATGTACGACACACGCGTGCATTGCGCGCGTTTGCGGAGCGAAGCGGCTGTGATTTTTTTCCGATCGTCCTGCGTCGCATCCTGGCAGTCGGGGCCGCCTGCGGATTCACGCCACTGCACGCACTACCGCGCTACGGTCGGATCGTCTGCGCTCCCGCCCGGGAGCGGCGGGACAACGGTCCCACGCAAGGCGCTTTCACTGGAGGAATCACGCATGACAACGCAGAAAGAACGCGTCGGCGGCACCGATGCGGTGCCGATCTTCAAGATGCAGGAAACAACACGCGACGGCGAGCTGACCAAGTACGTGGTCGGCGATACCGGCGTGGCCTTCGACAGCCTGGAAGGTGCACAGGCCGCTGCCAGGGATCTCGGCACGCTCGACGATTGAGAGGACGAGCGCTGGCCTGCGCGATGGAACGGCTAGGCCAGTGCGCTGGGTCGCCATGGCCGTGGACATGGCGATTGCGTCGGTGGGCGACTGTCGTCTGGCTGGTCGTTGAGAGCATCGCGTGCCTGTCGTCCCTTGGTCGGTGCCTCGATGCGACCGGGGTCGCAGGCGCGACGGTGCTGCCGTTGCCGGTTTGACCAGTTCCCCAACCAGCCGGGGTCGCCTACGGAAGCGGTTGCTCGGTCAGCCGCCCGGTATGCGGGGTGTGGATCAGTGGCGCCAGGTCGAAGCCCTGTTCGCGCGCATGCGCCAGATAGGCCTGGGCGATGTTTTCGTCCAGCTGCGGCAAGCGTGCCAGTAGCCAGAGGTACTTGCGATCCGGGCTGCCGACCAGTGCAGCGGTGTAATCGGCATCGATGCGCATCACCCAATAGTCACCCTTGGTGAAAGGGATCCAGCGCAGACCTTCGGGCAAGAAGGTCACTTCCAGGCGGCTGTGCGTGTCGTCGATGGCGCGCGCCTGGCCGATCGCTTCTTCCAGCTCGCCTTCCGCGGTGAAGCAGCGATTTTGGACGCGCACGCTGCCGTCCTCTTCCAGGGTGTAGTGCGCCGACACATCGGTGCAGTCGGCATCCTCGAAGCGGGTCGGCAGGCGGGCGATTTCGTACCACGTGCCCAGGTAGCGATTCAGATCCAGCGAAGGGACCGTGGCGAGTTCGGGATGGTGGCTCATACAGGCCTCTGCACAATGGAGTGGCGCCTGTTGTACGTGTAGCGCCATGAAATGCATGTTGGGATGTGGCGCCAGCGGTCGTGCAGCGAGGGCGGGCGTCCGCGAGGGCACCGGCTCGGTGCGCACGGCCGGTTGGCACGATGTCGCTCGTGGGCCGATGCCGCGCGAGCGATCAATTGGCTGCATCCGATGAACTCCGTGGCGAATGAGGTTGCGCACCGACATCGACACCGAAACCGAAACGATGCCCTGACAATGCGGGCGCTTTGCGGTACCAAGGTGTCACGCCAGCGGATGGCGTGCGAATCGCGCGCGCCTGTCGACCTGCCGAGCACGCTACGCCGCGCTGGCGGTGCCAAGCGCACGATCCAGTTTGCGGTAGCCGATCGCTTCGGTGAGATGGGGTGTGGCGATGTCTGGGCTGTCGTCGAGATCGGCGATGGTGCGCGCAACGCGCAGGATGCGATGCATCGAGCGTGCGGACAGCTGCAGGTGTTCGATGGCGCGCTCCAGCAGCACCTGATCGTCGTGTTGCAGGCGGCAATGGCGGTCGGTGTCGGCCTGGTCCAGTTGCGCATTGGGCAGCGCACCGCGTGCAAGCTGTCGCTGTCGCGCGGCGACCACGCGGGCACGCACGCTGGCGCTGTCTTCACCGAGGTTGCCGCTGCGCAGCGCCTGCGGAGGGAGGCGCGGCACTTCGACATGCAGATCGATACGGTCCAGCAACGGGCCGGAGATGCGGCTGCGGTAGCGACGGATGCTGTCGCTGCTGCAGCGGCAGCGCCCGCTGCCATCGCCTGCCCAGCCGCACGGGCACGGATTCATGGCGGCGACCAATTGAAAGCGCGCCGGAAAATCCACGCTGCGTGCCGCGCGCGCGATCGTGACCACGCCCGACTCCAAGGGCTCGCGCAACACTTCCAGGGTTTGCCGTTGCCACTCGGGCAATTCGTCCAGGAACAGCACGCCGTTGTGAGACAGCGAGATCTCGCCGGGGCGCGGGTGCGTGCCGCCGCCGACCAGGGCCACTGCGCTGGCGGTGTGGTGCGGGGCGCGGTAGGGGCGTTGCCGCCAGCGGGCCAGATCCAGCCCACGGCCGCTGATCGAGGTGATCGCAGCGGTTTCCAGTGCTTCTGCTTCGCTGGCTTCGGGCAATAGACCGGGCAGGCGCGAGGCCAGCAGGGTCTTGCCGCAGCCAGGGCTGCCGACCAGCAACAGGTGGTGCCCACCGGCAGCGGCGATCTCCAGCGCGCGGCGGGCGTGCGGTTGCCCGCGCACGTCGGCCATGTCGGGCAGGGCGCGGGCGCCGAGCGCCTGCACTGCCAGCTCGGCGGCGGGCGCTTTCTGGCTGCCGTTGAGCGTCGCGCAGACATCCAGCAGGGTACGCGCGGTGAAGGCTTCGACGTGTCCGGCGATGGCCGCTTCGGCACCGTTGGCGAGCGGGACGATCAGCCGTCGTCCGGCCTGCGCGGCCGCCAGCGCCGCGGGCAGCACGCCGTCGACGCCGCGCAGCTCCCCGGTCAGCGCAAGCTCGCCGAGGAATTCGTAATCGGCCAGGGCCTGGCGGTCGATCTGCCCGCTGGCAGCCAGGATACCGAGGGCGATCGGCAGATCGAACCGGCCGCCTTCTTTCGGTAAATCGGCCGGTGCCAGGTTGATGGTGATGCGCCGGGCGGGAAATTCGAACTGTGCGCACAGCAGGGCGGCACGCACGCGTTCGCGCGATTCGCGCACTGCCGCTTCGGGCAGGCCCACGATCTGGGTGGAAGGAAGACCGCCGGAGAGATGCACTTCCACCCGAACCTCAGGCGCATGCACTCCCACGCGGGCACGGCTGTGCACCAGCGCCAGACTCATGGTGGTGGCCTTCGCTCAGGGGATGGTGGGCGGTGCAGCGGGTGGCGTGCCGGGCGCGCGCGCCTCCAGTGCGGCGACGGTCTGCTCCAGCGCGTCGAGTTTTTCGCGGGTGCGCAGCAAGACCGCGCGCTGCACGTCGAACTCTTCGCGGGTGACCAGGTCCAGCTTGCCCAGGCCGGCCTGCAGCGCGCCCTTGAAGGTGCTTTGCAGTTCTTCGCGCGATTGGCGCAGGCCCGGCGGCACCAGGTCGCTGAGGCGGCGGGCGAGGTCGTCGAGCTGGTTGAAATCGATCATGGTGTTCTCCGCAGGTCCGTAGGAAGCCTAGTGCAGGCCGGGACACGCGGGACATCGGCAAGGCAGTCGGCAGGCGGTAAGGATAGTCCCATTCGGCTGTCGTCCGCGGTGATGGCGGCGCGCGGTTGGATGAGTGTTGCGCCCGTCCACGGTATGCTGCGCGGCCGTCATGCCCTGGGACCTGCACCGATGAAAATGATCATGGCCATCGTCAAACCGTTCAAGCTCGACGATGTGCGCGAAGCGCTCGCCGGCTGCGGGGTGGCGGGCATCACGGTGACCGAGGTCAAGGGCTTCGGCCGGCAGAAAGGCCATACCGAGCTCTATCGCGGCGCCGAATATGTGGTCGATTTCCTGCCCAAGGTGAAGATCGAAGTGGCGGTGACCGACGACCAGGCCGAGCGTGTGGTCGAGGCGATCGTCGCGGCGGCCGGTACCGGCAAGATCGGCGACGGCAAGGTGTTCGTGTACGACCTGGGCACGGTGGTACGCATCCGTACCGGCGAGCTGGATAGCGACGCGCTGTAGGTTCGCAACGCGGCGCCCGCTGCTTGCCGGATGTGCGGTGGGTGGTGAGGGGTTTGCTGCCCTCTGCCGGCGCAACGACGATGCCCGGGCCACGTATTGCTGATCCAGCACCGCAGCTAGTGGCGCTGGATCAGGCGCATTGCAGGCATTGCACGGCTCACAGGAACCCGACCGCCCAAGCCCTGCGGCGCGCCACCTGCGCTGACTGCGTCGGCTGTGGCGCGCATCACCGCGGCTGATGCACGGCTGGGTGCATCCGCGCCAGGCCGCTCTCAGGCGCAAACGCCCCACTTTTCATACCATTTCAATACCGCCATGTATCGCTGCCGCACCTTTCTGGATTGCGATCCAGAAACAGGCTGAAGTCACCGCGCGGCAGCCTAGCGCTGGCCAGGATGGAAATCCCGGCCGCGCTTGTCGCCGCCGCCCGACTTGCCTACTCTAGGGCGTAATACCATTCCAATACCGGAGTTCGAGATGAAGCCACGCAACAGTACGCCGGGCGTGCGCCTGCTTTCGGTATTGGTGGCGTTGGGCCTGGCTGCTCCGGCGTTGGCACAGGCCGTGACCGAACCGGTCACCCAGCCGGCGATCTATCCGACGCCGGTCTCGATCACGCTGGATGGCGCAACCGTGACCTTGGGCCGCTCGGTGGTGCTGGTGGTCGCCCCTGGCGCGGACAAGGCCACGGTGGCGCTGGTGCGCCGCATTCTCGACAGCGCCGGCGTCACCAAGATTGCGACCGCCACACGCCTGCCTGCCGCGCTGGACCGCCCGCACATCGTGCTCGGCACCGGCGATGCGGCAGTGGTGCGCGATGCGCTGACGCGCAGCAAGGCGACCCAGGACACCCATAAGGAAGGCTACACGTTGGCCAGCGTTGCGCTCGATCGCGGCAGCCTGATCACGCTGGCCGGCCACGACGACGATGGCCTGTTCCATGCGGCGCAGACGCTGCGGCAGCTGGTCGAGCGGCCGGCCATCCCGACGTTGACGATCCAGGATTACCCGGCCATGCCGATCCGCGGCACCATCGAAGGCTTCTACGGCGCGCCGTGGTCGATGAGCGATCGCAGCAAGCACATCGATTTCCTCGCCCGCACCAAGGCCAACACCTTCATCTATAGCCCCAAGGACGACCCTTACGCGCGCGATCGCTGGCGCGAGCCGTACCCGAGGGCGACCTTGAAGGCGCTTGGCCAGCTGGCCGCTACCGCCAAGCGCAATCACGTCGATTTCGTCTATGCGATTTCGCCTGGCCCCACCGTGTGCTTCTCCGATCCGGCCGATGCCAAGGCCTTGTTGCGCAAGTTCGATGCGTTCCGTGCGCTGGGCGTGCGCAGCTTCTACGTGGCGCTGGACGATATCGAATACACCAAGTGGAATTGCGAACGCGACAAGACCACCTTTGGCGAGTCCGGCGCGCAGGCGGCCGGTATCGCGCAGTCGCATCTGCTCAATCTGGTGCAGGCCGATCTGGTCGCGCGCCACGATGCGGCCGCTGAACTCATCATGGTGCCGACCGAGTACTACGACGCCAAAGAGAGTCCGTACAAGGAAGCCTTGCGCAAGCATCTTGATCCGAAGATCGTGGTGCAGTGGACCGGCACCGATGTGGTGCCGCCGGCCATTTCCATCCCCGATGCGCGTGCGGCCACCAAGGCGTTCGGTCGCAAGACGCTGTTGTGGGACAACTACCCGGTCAACGATTTCGAAACGTCGGCCGGGCGCCTGCTGATGGCGCCGTATGCGCGGCGCGAGGCGGGTCTGTCGGCCGAGTTGTCGGGCATCGTCTCCAACCCGATGAACCAGGAAGCGCCCAGCCGCGTCGCGGTGATGGGTGTGACCGCGTTCGCCTGGAACGACAAAGACTACGACGCGCAACGCACCTGGCATGCGGCGGCGCGCGATCTGGCCGGCGGCGATGCGCGCGTGGCTGCGGCCTTGCTGACCTTCTTCGACACCCAGCATCTGGCGCCAACCTTTGGCAGCCAGCCGTGGCAGGAACAGGCTCCACGCTTGAAGGCCGTGCTCGATCATGTGCGCGAGGCAATCGCGCTTGGCGATGCGGCAACGCGCACGCAGGCGATTGCCGAACTGGCACGCGCTGCCGACGAACTGGCTGCGGCACCGCAGATCATCCGCGACGGCGTCGCCGACAAGGGCTTTGCCGAGCAATCGCGTCCCTGGCTGGAGGCAATGGAGGATTGGGGCCAGGCCCTGCAGAAGACGGCAGCCGGGCTGGATGCGGCAAATCGCGGCCACACGCAGGCGCCGGCCTTGTTTGCCGAGGCGGCTGCGATCGCCGCCGTCGCAAGCCAGATCCCAACGATTCCCGGCGCCACGCGCTTCGGCGGCCCGGTCAAGCTCGCTGACGGCGTGCTCGACCGCTTCATCGCGCAAGCGCCGCGCTTGATCGCCTATCGCGTGCCGGCGGTTGCCGACTCGGCAGCAGCAAAGTGATGGGGGAGTGCAATAACACAGCGACGCGCATCGGGAATTGCTCGCGTCGCTGTGCCTGCAAATGCGGGAGCGCCATTGCCACTGCATCGCAGCACCCGGCATGGCGCGCTGGAAGGACGTCTGTGCTGCAGATCAAACCGAAGACATCAGCGCAGTAGCTGGGCGTAACGGTGTGCCCAGTCGCCGTGAGCCAGCAGCGCTGATCACGCCTTGCCTTTCAAACGCCGATATAGCCGCTTCCAGCCGCTGCGAATCGCCTGCACCCAGCGCGGTTCGGCACTGCGGGCCGATTCGTCGGCAGTCGGTGCGATGCCGGCAAGGCGCTGGCGCATTTTCTGAAAATTGGCCACGTCGCTGCGCTGCAGCTGACGCGCCAGCGTGCCGCGCCGCAGCCAGCGCGGAAATCGCCACGCGGAGGTGAAATCGATCAGCACCGGCACGCCGGCACTGACCACCACATTGGTGCCGTGCAGATCGTTATGGGTGATGCCGAACGCATGCAGCCTGCGCAGCGCCTGCTGCAATTGCTGGAAGACCTCCTGGCCCACGACGGTGCTGGCGCTGAGCGTGTCGCCTGGAATGAATTCCATGCCCAGCGCCAGCCCGCCCAGCGTGCCGAGCAAGGCCGGTGCATGCCGCCAACCCTGCAACTGCCGCAGCATCCTGGCCTCGTGGCGCACCATGAGCCGGGCGATCGGCGACAACAGCGTGCGGCGATAGCGGCCGTAGTCCTTGACCACTGCCGGTTGCCCGTTCACATGGGTGCGGTAGACGTCCGGCTCGAGCAGCCGGGTGCCTTGCTTGAGCAGAACGGGAGTGACGAGGTGCAGGCTGGACACGTCCAGCGGCTGGTAGTGCATGGCAGTTCTCCAGACCTTGGCGGCGCGGAGCTGTCACGCGTTGCGCAGGTTCACGGTGATCGCGAGGATCGGTCTGCCCAATTTTAGAACTTGTGAGTATGGAAATTATATTTATTTAACAAATGAAATGTTCCGGGAGTGGAACAGCTTTTGGAATCAGGTGTTTGGCGGACCCCATCAGAATCGGCATGTGCCAGCGAATGCATGCAGACCTGCCACTCCAGGCCATGGTGTCGTCCCGCCAGCGTTGCGTCCTCCCTCAAGACAGGCACTGTTAGCGCAACCCGGCGTGCGGTAGCGGTCACGCCGCTTCTTGACAGCGATTGAGACTCCAGACACTGTGCCGGCTGCGGTCAGGGGGCTGCAGCACGCGTTAACACGGGCACGCTCTTCGAGCGTCGCCTGCATCGATGTCGTACGACATCCAGGTGATGCCGGGTGCGCCTCCGAATGCGACCGCAACTGCGCCACTTCCAGACGCCGTCAGGTGCCACCTGCGTGCGCAAGGATGCGGAAACGATGGAGTACGACTCATTGGGGATGCAATGAAAAGGACCGCAACAGTGCTGTTGGCTTGCACGGCGTTCGGCGTCACGGCTCAGGCCTCGGCGCAGTCGTTGTCGCGCGGCTGGGACAGCTACCGTCAACAGCAAAAGCAGCAGACCGGCACCCAGGGCGCCACCGCGCCTGCAGCGCCATCCTCGCGCCCGGCGCAAGCGGGCGTTGGCGGAGCGCCGGCCGCTGTCGGTGGAAGCGGCAGCCAACCTGGTGCGTCCGGCGGGTTCACTACGGTGACCGAGCAGACTGAGGCGGTGGCAGTTCAGCCTGCCGCTGCTTACCCTGCAGCGCCTGTCCCCGCAGCGCGCTACACACGGGTGGAGGAATCGCGCATTGAAAGGGGCGCGTTCATCGGCGTGCAGCGTGGTCGAGGTGAGGTTTTCAGTGGCTATAAGCAAGACATGCTTGGCCTCAGCGCCGGCTATCGCTGGCGTGCTGGCTCGGTCACGTTGATCGGACTTGAGGGATCGATTGGACGCCTGGAACGCGGCGATACAACCGACGATGTCTTTATCCCCGCAGTGAAGTTTGGCGGCATCGGGGGTACGGCACGTTTCAATTTTGGTGACACTCCGCTGTTCGCGGTAGTCCGCCTCGGCTCATGGTATGCCGAGGTCGCAGACATGAGCGACGAAATCTTTGGTGGTTACGCAAGCCTCGGCCTGGGCGTCGATATCGGCAAGCATGCGAGCGTGAGCGCGATGTACACCAACTACGTCTACGCCAATGACTACTACGACTATGCTCAAGACACCACCATCAACCGTGCAGAGGTACTGAACGCAGTAGTGGAAGTCCGCTTTTAACTAGCGATGTCGAAGGGCGGGCAGCAGCGCTCACCCTTCCCCGTCACGCGGCATGCAGCGCGATGCCGCGGACGGCAATCCATTTGAAGCTGCACCGCAAACGGTCATCGGCATTGCACAGCCATCCATGCGGCTTGCTGTAGTGTCTTGGTCAACGCACTGATTCAGCCATGGGCGAGGGCAGATGGACGCATTGGCGCAGTTCTTGACAGACGAACAGGACCCGGTGGCGGTGGGCAAGATCCTGCCCAAGATCACCGAGTTGCTGACCCGCGACGAGCAGGTCGAGTACATCGCCGTGCAGAAGAAGATGGTGATGAACCTGTCGCCGGATGCGGTGGTGCTGACCAACCGTCGCTTCATCGTGGTCTACCCAAAGCTGCTCGGCATGACCTTCCGCGATTTCCCCTGGCGCGAGGTGCTCGATGTGCACATGAGCGAACAGATGCTCGGAGCCACCATCATGTGCCGCACCACGCAGGGCGCCTACGCATCCATCGACAGCCTGCCCAAGAAACAGGCGCGACGCGTGTACGCCTATGCGCAGCAGGTGGAAGAATCCGCCTACGAACAGCGCCAGCAGCTGGAGATCGACAAGTTGCGCGCGGCGGCCGGTGGCGTGGTGGTGCATGCGCCTGGTGCGCATGGCGCAGCAGTGCCCTTGCAAGCCAGTGCCGTTCCTGCAATCGACGATCCGGTGCAGGTGCTGAGCAAGCTCAAGCAATTGCTGGATGCGGGGCTGATCACGCAGGACGAATTCGACGCCAAGAAGACAGAGGTGCTGGCGCGCTTATAGCGTGCGCAGGACATCCGCGCATCGGGCGGCTTCAACTACGTCGGCCCATGGATCGCAGTGACGCAGCAACTGACGCGTCCATTGCACGGCGGCGCTGTCGGTGGATCGCCGCGCCAGGAGGCTGCTGGCCGCGCACTGGCCTCACGCTCCAGCAGCGCCGCGCGACCACGGCAGCCTGATCGGTGCG
Organism: Xanthomonas sp. NCPPB 3583; assembly: GCF_041475715.2. Taxonomy (NCBI): domain Bacteria; kingdom Pseudomonadati; phylum Pseudomonadota; class Gammaproteobacteria; order Lysobacterales; family Lysobacteraceae; genus Xanthomonas; species Xanthomonas sp. NCPPB 3583. The sequence goes on along the minus strand of NZ_CM191263.1, from coordinate 4,433,979 downwards.
AATGCATCAGCCCGCGCGCTGTAAGCACGCAGGCCATGTCACGCGAAAAAAACTAGCAAACCGGCCGGGCTTATCGCCAAGCGGACGCGGCCGGCTGCCGTAACCCGCCACGTCCATCCGAGCGCCGCGATTCAACGAATGTCGTCTGCGCTTTTTGCCGGCGATGCTCGGCCAACCGCGATTACTCGCCCAGCGCCTTGGCCACGAACGGCGGGGCAACCAGCACGCCGGTGTGCAAGTGGGCGGTGTAGTACAAGGTGTCGAAGCCCTTGGCCTGCGCGTCCGCTTGGCGGAAGGCGAAATCGGCGTTGGCCTGCTTGCTGGCCATGGTCACGCTCCACCAGCCGGTGGGGTAGCACGGCTGCGGGAACGGCAGGGTCTTGAACGACTGGAAGCCGGCCTTGCCCATTTCGGTGCGCATTTCGTTGATCAGGTCCAGCAGCGCCAGCGGCGATTCGGACTGCTGCACCAGGATGCCGTCGTCCTTCAAGGCCTTGAAGCAGCTTTCGTAGAAGGCCTTGTTGAACAGGCCCTCGGCCGGGCCGACCGGGTCGGTGGAATCGACGATCACGATGTCCACGCTGCCGGCCGGGCAATTGGCCATATAGGCCACGCCGTCGTCGAACAGCAGTTCGGCGCGCGTGTCGTGGTTGGCATCGCACAGCTCGGGGAAATACTTCTCCGACATGCGGGTGACCTGCTCATCGATATCGCATTGGGTGGCGCTTTCCACGCCCGGGTGCTTGAGCACCTCGCGCAGCGTGCCGCAGTCGCCGCCGCCGATGATCACCACGCGCTTGGGCGCAGGGTGGGTGAACAGCGCCGGGTGGCTGATCATCTCGTGGTAGAAGAAATTGTCGCGGCTGGTGAGCATCACCGCGCCGTCGATCAGCATCAGCTTGCCCCAATCGGTGGTCTGGTAGATCTCGATCTTCTGGAACGGGGACTGCACCTCGTCCAGCTTGCCGCTGACGCGGAAGCCGATCGCCGAGCCGGTCGGCTGGAAGTGTTCGATGTACCAGTTGTCGTTGGTGCTCATGCGGACGTCCTAATCGAAAAGAAGCGGGCAGTTCCTTCTCCCGGCGGGAGAAGGTGGCGCAAAGCGCCGGATGAGGGTTGGACGCAGCCCCGTGCAGTCAAACTGCGCGGCGGCTGACCCTTGCTCGGCCCCGCTCCAACCAGGAGAGGGGCGTGAAGTCGGCGCGGATTGTAACGGACCCTGCGCATGCCAGGCGTTACACTTCACGCCCTTTTTTATTCCAGCCGAGACAGCGAAATGAGCGATTGGTCCCTCGACCAAGCCCGCAAGACCTATTCGATCCCGCATTGGGCCGACGGGTATTTCGATGTGAACGCTGCCGGACACGTGGTGGTCACCCCGACCGCCGATGGCCCGGCGGTGTCGCTGCCCGAGGTGGTGGATGCCGCGCGCGCAGCCGGTGCCAAGCTGCCGCTACTGGTGCGCTTCCCGGACATCCTGGGCCAGCGCCTGGGCAAGCTGCAGGCAGCGTTTGCGCAGGCGCAGTCGGAGTGGGATTACGCCGGCGGCTATACGGCGGTGTATCCGATCAAGGTCAACCAGCATCGTGGCGTGGCCGGCACCCTGGCCGGTCACCACGGTGAGGGCTTCGGGCTGGAAGCGGGCAGCAAGCCCGAGCTGATGGCGGTGCTGGCGCTGTCGCGTCCGGGCGGGCTGATCGTGTGCAACGGCTACAAGGACCGCGAATACATCCGCCTGGCGCTGATCGGCCGCAAACTCGGCCTGCAGACCTTCATCGTCATCGAAAAGCCCTCCGAACTGACCCTGGTGCTGGAAGAAGCACGCGCGCTGGACGTCAAGCCCGGCCTGGGCGTGCGCATGCGCCTGGCCTCGCTGGGCGCGGGCAAGTGGCAGAACAGCGGTGGCGACAAGGCCAAGTTCGGTCTCTCGCCGCGCCAGGTGCTGGACCTGTGGAAGACGCTGCGCGACACCGAGTACGCCGACAGCCTGAACCTGCTGCATTTCCATATGGGCTCGCAGATTTCCAACGTGCGCGACATCGCCAACGGCATGCGCGAGGCCACGCGCTATTTCGTAGAGCTCTCGCGCCTGGGCGCAAAGATCAGCCATGTGGACGTGGGCGGCGGCCTGGGCATCGATTACGAAGGCACGCGCTCGCGCAGCTATTGCTCGATCAACTACGGCCTGCACTCGTATGCCAGCAACATCGTGCAGCCGTTGGCCAGCGCCTGCGAAGAGCATGGCCTGGCTCCGCCGCGCATCGTCACCGAGTGCGGGCGCGCAATGACGGCGCACCATGCGGTGCTGATCGCCAATGTGTCGGAAGTGGAGCAGGCGCCTGAAGGCCGCGTGCCGGATGCGCACGACGATGAGCCGGCCGCGATCCGCCACCTGCGCGAGATCCATGACGAGCTCGATGTGCGCCCGGCAGTGGAGCTGTTCCAGGAAGCCCAGCATTTCCATGCCGAAGGTTTGAGCGCGTATGCGCTGGGCCAGATCGACCTGCCGCAGCGCGCGCGCATCGACGATCTGTTCTACGCCATCGCACATGGCGTGCGCGCACGCCTGAGCTTCGATGAGAAGAGCCATCGCCCGGTGCTGGATGAGCTCAACGAGCGGCTTGTGGACAAGTACTTCGTCAACTTCAGCGTGTTCGAATCGATCCCGGACGTGTGGGCGATCGATCAGGTGTTCCCGATCGTGCCGATCGAGCGCTTGAACGAAGCGCCGCAGCGGCGCGGCATCATCGCCGACATGACCTGCGATTCCGACGGCATGGTCAAGACCTATGTCGAGAACGAAAGCCTGGACAGCTCGCTGCCGCTGCATGGTTTGAATGCCGGCGAGAGCTATCGCATCGGTTTCTTCCTGGTGGGCGCCTACCAGGAAATCCTGGGTGATATCCATAACCTATTCGGCGATACCGATGCGGTGGAAGTCGTGGTGAATCGCGATGGCTATCGCATCGCACAGCAGCGCCGCGGCGATACCACCGACGTGATGCTGGACTACGTGGGCTATCAGCTGGACACGCTGCGTGCCACCTATGCCGAGCGCATTGCTGCCGCAAATCTGTCGCCCGAGCGGGCGCAGGAACTCGGCGCTGCGTTGGAAGCGGGGCTGACCGGCTACACCTATCTGTCCGACGAGCCGCTGAGCTGATCCGCAGTGCGCTGCGGCTGGGCCGCAGCGCTGGCTGTGCGCGACATGGCCCATCTTGCACGCGCTCCTGCCGCGAGCGCCGCTTGCAGCAGCAGGGACATCACCGGCATGGACGCTGCAGGTTCTGCAACACGTCGATGCGCCATCGCGCCGACGTCGGGTGCGATCTCGCACTTCAAGTCGACCTGCTTCGTCGCATCGAGCAAGAGCGCCTGCGCTTACCTTGCGCGACGCCGTCGATCGGTTCGACTCACGCTTTTCGCGCGTTTGTGCTGCATGCCGATGACAATCAGGCGACCATCGCGTGATCGTGCGCTTGTCGAGGCAGACGCGTTGAACGCGTCTTTTTTCTCCTGAAGTGATTTGCCGAATACCCTAATTCCGGCAACGCTGATTTGGAATTGGTCTTATTCAATGCGGCTTTTTATCTGCCGTGGTGCGCGCATATTCGCCTTGAAGCCCATGCGTATCGTCGGCCATGCCCTACGCCGGATGCGGCGCGGAAATTGATCGGATGTATGCATGCAGAACACTAGTTCAAATCACACTTCAGTGAAAAAATTTTAGGTATCACGCGATTTCCGTGATTTTTTGCACGGTTTCGGCCCCGCGCGAATTGTTAGTGTTCGTTTAACTTGTCGGGATACAAGTGCTTCAACGAGTCACCCGCACACCGGGGTTCGATTGTGCGAGTCGCTGTGCTGTGCGTCTTCATCATGCGTTTCCATCGCGTATTACCGGCAATTGTCGGTGGTCGGCGGTGTTTCTTACCCCTCGTTTTCTTAGGCCAGGTGCTGATTCGGCGTCCATCGACCGTATGACGGTTGAGGGGTGTCGACGGACTGCGCGCCACACCAGAAGGATGCACGCAATGCACGCTGACGCCTCTCCCGTTTTTCCCCTGACCAAGGCGCAACGTGGCCTTTGGGTGGCCAACAAGTTGCATACCGACAACACCTTGATGTTGGCCGAAGTATTGGAAATGTTCGGCCCGCTCAATCCCCAGGTGCTGATCCGCGCCAGCATGCAGCTGACGCACGAGTTCGATACGCTGCGCCTGTGTATCGTCGAGCGCGAGGGCGTGCCTTCGCAGGTGGTCTTGCCCGCGTACAACGGCACGATTCCATACTTCGACGTCAGCTCAGATCCTGCTCCGCGTAATGCTGCCGAACATTGGATCGACGAAGAAATCCGCAAGCCGGAAGACCTGCAGAACGGGCCGCTATGGCATTGCGCGGTGTTCCGTCTTGGCGAGGATCATCATTTGTGGGTGCAATGCGTGAGTCATCTGGTGATGGACGGCTATTGCGCGTCGATCATGATGCAGCGCATGGCCGTGCTCTATAACGCCTACCTGGCCGACGTGGAGCCTGCGCCTGCGCAGTACGGCAGTGCACTGTCGCTGCTCGAAATGGAACAGCACTATCGCAACTCCGATCGGTTCCAGCGCGATCGCGAGTACTGGATGCAGCAGTTGGCCGATCTGCCGCCGCCGGCGACGCTGGCGCGGCCGGGCAATCAGCTGTCCACCGGGTTGTTGCGCGGCACCGGGCAGTTCTCGCCGCAGCAGGTGGTGCGTCTGCGCGCGCTGGGCAAGGAGTACGGCGCCAGCCTGCCGCAGATGCTGATTTCGCTGATTGCCGCGTACTACTACCGCTGCACCGGTGCCGAGGATCTGGTGCTGGCGATGCCGGTGACCGGCCGCATCAATGCGCGCTACCGGCAAACCGCAGGCCTGGTGGCCAACGTGATTTCGCTGCGCCTGAAGATGGACCCGCAGCAGCCCATCCATACCTTGTTCGCGCAGGTGTCGTCGGTGGTTCGGCATGCATTGCGCCATCAGCAATATCGCTTCGAGGACGTGCGCCGCGATCTGGGCATGTTCGGGATGGAGCAGAAGTTCGCACGCCTGGCGGTGAACATCGAGGCCTTCGACTACACCTTGCGCTTCGGCGAGGCGTACGCGGTGCCGCATAACCTTTCCAACGGCCCGGCCGATGACCTCACCATCTTCTGCTACGAACGCGGCGATGGGGCAGCGCTGCGTTTCGATCTGGATGCCAACCCGGCGCTGTACGACAGCGAGGAGCTGGCCGAACACTGCCGTCGTCTGACCCATCTGGCCGACGCGGTATTGGCCGATCCGGAATGCGAGCTTGGCCAGGTCGATGTGCTCGGCGATAGCGAGCGCCGGCGTTTGCTGCATACATGGAACAACACCGCAGCGCCGCTGCCGGAACCGGCCACGCTGTTGCACGGCATGCTGCAACGCGCCGAGTTGATGCCTGCGGCCGTGGTTGCGCAATACGACAACCGCACGCTCGACTACGCCACGCTGTGCGAGCTTGCCTCGCGCATCGCTGCGCAATGGGTGGCCGATGGCGTGCGCCCTGGCGATGTGGTCGCGGTGGCGTTGCCGCGCAGCGAACAATTGCTGGTGGCGTTGCTGGCGGTGATGTGGAGCGGGGCTGCGTATCTGCCGCTGGATCCGGAGAGCCCGGCTGCACGCAACCGCCAGATGCTCAACGATTCCGGTGCCATTGGCCTGGTCTGCGAGCCAGCGCTGTGCGAGCGCTATCTGCTCGGTGGCATGGTCTGGCTGGATCCGCGCCCGGCCGTGTTGCCGGAGGCAATCGCACCGCTGGCGACGCCCGACGGCACCGCGTACGTGCTGTACACCTCCGGCTCCACCGGTGCGCCCAAGGGCGTGGAGATCAGCCATCGCAACCTGTTCAATTTCCTGCATGCGATGGAGCACGAGCTGGCATTGCGCCCGCGCGACCGTGTGCTGGCCGTCACCACCATCACCTTCGATATCGCCGGGCTGGAGTTGTACCTGCCGTTGCTGGTGGGGGCGCGCGTGGTCATTGCACCGGCCGGTATCAGCCACGACCCGCGCGGCCTGTCGCGGTTGATCGCCGACGAACACATCAGCGTGGTGCAGGCCACGCCATCGCTGTGGCGCATCCTGCTGGCCAATGAGGATCTGGTGCTGGATCGCATCCATGCGTTGATCGGCGGCGAGGCGTTGGTGCCGGAACTGGCCACCCAACTGCTCAGCCGGGTGGGGCGCCTGACCCAGTTGTACGGGCCTACCGAAACCACGATCTGGTCGACCATCATGCCGTTGCAGTTGACCGATGCCGCCGCACCGCCGATCGGCAGGCCGCTGCTCAATACGCGCGTCTATGTGCTGGATGCGCAGCGGCAACCGCTGCCGACCGGTGCGATCGGCGAGCTGTATATCGGTGGCGCAGGCGTGGCCAAGGGCTATCGCGGCAAGCGCCAGCTGACCAGCGAGCGCTTCATGCGCGACCCGTTCGCCGACGACGGCAGCAGCATGTACCGCACCGGCGACCGCGTGCGTCAACGCAGCGATGGCCTGCTGGAATTCATCGGGCGCGCCGATGCGCAGCTGAAGATCCGCGGACATCGAGTGGAGCCGGCCGAAATCGAAAGCGCACTGCTGTTGCATTCGCAGGTGGCGCAGGCGGTGGTGGTGGGCCACGGCGATGGCGAGCATGCCTTGCAACTGCTGGCCTATGTGGTGGGCAAGCACGGCAATGCGCCGTCGATCGAGTTGTTGCGCGCGCATCTGCAGCAGCGCCTGCCGGCATCGATGATTCCTACCCTGTGGGTGCCGCTGGAGGCGTTGCCGCTGACCCCCAACGGCAAGCTGGACCGGCGTGCGTTGCCGGCGCCTGGCGCATTGCCGCAACGCGCGCACCTGGCGCCGCGCGATGCGCTCGAACGCCAGCTGGCAACGATGCTGCAGGAGGTGCTGGGCATCGAAGTGGTGGGCGTGGACGACAATTTCTTCGAGCTTGGCGGCGATTCGCTGCGTGCGGCGGAAATGGCCGCGCGTTTCCCGCAGATGTTCGGGGTGGAACTGCCGCTGGGCACGTTGTTCCATGCGCCGACGATCGCCGGCCTGGCCGAGGTGATCAAGCGCAGCGCACACACGCCCAACGACCCGTTGAGCGTGCTGCTGCCGCTGCGTGCAGGCACCGCCGGCAGCACGCCGTTGTTCTGCATCCATCCGGTCATCGGTCTGGGCTGGTCGTATCTCACCTTGCTGGGTCAGCTGGATCCGCAGTGGCCGGTGTATGCGCTGCAATCGCCGGGCTTGAGCGACCCGCAGCACCGTCCGGAGAGCATCGAGGCGATCGCGCGCGATTACCTGGCGCGTCTGCGCAGCGTGCAGCCGAGGGGGCCGTACCGTCTGCTGGGCTGGTCGCTGGGCGGTTTGATCGCGCACGCCATCACCGCCGAATTGCATGCACTGGGCGAAGAGGTCGAGGTGTTGGCCATGCTCGACAGTTACCCGCATCTGGAACAGGCCGCAGCGTTGTCGGAATCGGAGAACGTGCGCGCCTCGGTGCACGCGTTGGCCTTGCATCTGGCGCCGGGCCAGTCGATGCCGACCACGGTCGCCGAGCTGGCGAGCCTGTTGTGCGATCACTACGGGCTGAACGAATTGCCTGCGGTGCGCCAGTTGCTGGAGCAACGTCCCACCTTGCTGGACGATCTGGGCGCCCTCACCCAGCATCACCTGCAGCTGGCGCGGCGTCATCGGCCCAGGCAGCTGGACCAGGATGTGGTCTTTGTCGAAGCGAGCGTGCGCATGAGCTCCGGCGGCGACGATGCGCTGTGGGTGGATTACCGTCCCCAGGCGTGGCACCCGTACGTGCGCAACCTGCAGCTGCACGTTCTGGACAGCGACCACCATTCAATGCTCTCGCCGACGCATGCGGCCACGCTCAGCACCTTGCTGCACGCGGCCACCGCAGAGGCCACCCGGGCTGTGCGGCCGGTGGGACAGGCCGGCCGTGGCGCGGTCGCCGGCGACGGAGTGACCGAATATGCCTGAGTCCAGCGCCGATCCGTCACGCCAGCGCCCGGTGGTGATCGCCACCCTTGGCACGCATGGGGACGTGCGCCCGATCATTGCGCTGGCCCTTGGCCTGCAGCGGCGCGGTTATCCGGCGCGGGTGCTGACCAGTTCCAACTTCGAGTCGTTGATCCGTGCGCACGGCCTGGAATTCTTCCCGCTCAGCGGCGATCTCCAGCAACTGTTGCACGACCATCCGGACGTTGCCGAGATGCGCGGTGCCCCTGGCATCTTGCGCAAGAAGTTGCTGGAGTGGGCGCGCGATTGGCCCGCGCAGGGCCGCGCGGCGTGTGCCGATGCCGGCTTGATCCTGGGCGTGGGCAGTGCCAGTTTCCTCGTCCATAGCCTGGGCGAGGCGTATGGCGTGCCGGTGGCGTTTGCGCAGTTGCAGCCGCTCACCGAGTCGCGCCACCTGCCGTTGATGCTGATGCCCAACCTGCGTCTGCCGGGACGTGTCAACGTGGCATTGCATCGCCTGATGCGCTTTGTCGGCTGGCAGCTGATGCGGCCGGCCTTCAACGATATCGTGCGTCCGGCGTTGGGGCTGCCGGGATATCCGTGGAGCGGTCCGGATCGCAGCGCACTACGCGTGATCTACGGCTATAGCGCGCACGTGTGTCCGCGCCCGCCGGACTGGCCGGAGAGCGCGCAGGTGTGCGGCTTCTGGCAGCTGCCGCCGTCGCAGTGGCAACCGCCGGCCGCGCTGCAGGCGTTTTTGCAGGCCGGGCCGCCGCCGCTGTATATCGGCTTCGGCAGCATGACCAGCAGCGCGGTCGCGCAGCTCACTGCCACGGTCAAGGCAGCGGTGCGACTGACCGGGCAGCGCGCGTTGCTGGCCAGCGGCTGGGGCGGTCTGGGGGCCGGGGACGCCGCTGTCGCCGATGATGCCGAGCGCTTCTTCCATCTGGAACAGGCACCGCACGATTGGCTGTTCCCGCGCGTGGCGGTGGCCGTGCATCACGGTGGCGCCGGCACCAGCGGTGCCGCGTTGGCGGCGGGCATTCCCTCGGTGGTGCTGCCCTTTGGCTACGACCAGTCGTTCTGGGCCCATTGCCTGGCCCAGCGCGGCGTTGCGCCGCCAGCGCTGGCGCGTGCCGGGCTGCAGCCCGAAGCCCTGGCCGCTGCCATCCGGCAGGCGGGCACGCCGGCCATGCGTGCGGCTGCGCGCGCACTCGGTCAACGGATCGGCCAGGAAGACGGCGTCCGCAATGCGGTCGATCAGCTGGAAGCCTGGCAATTGCTTGAACCCGCGGCAGTGACGCCTGCGGCGGCCGTACGGACCACACAGCACGCCATCGCATAAGCATGGCGATGCTGCGCATCCGCCGCAGCGCTGATGCGCGCACTGCGGCGCGGTGGAAGCAGTGCGTGGTTGGCGGCGACGCCCTGCGCGCTGCCTGCATGCGGCACAATCGGGCTCCCTCGGTTGATCTGGCCCGCATGCGCTATCCCGCTTTGGACCTGTTGCGTGGCATCGCTATCGTCTGGGTGATGCTGTTCCATTCGTTCGTGGTCGGCGGGTTGGGTCCGGACTGGGAATGGCTGTCGCGCTACGGCTGGATGGGGGTGGACCTGTTCTTCGTGCTGAGCGGCTTTTTGATCGGCACCCAGGTGCTGACCCCGCTGTCGCGCGGCAAGCCACTGGACTTCGCCGATTTCTACCTGCGCCGCGCATTCCGCATCCTGCCGGCGTTTTTGGTGGTGTTGGCGATCTACATGGCATGGCCGGGTTTTCGCGAATCGCCCGGGCTGGCGCCATGGTGGATGTTCCTCACCTTCACCTTGAATCTGTTCGTCGATTACGCCGAGCAGGCGGCGTTCTCGCACGCATGGTCGCTCTGTGTGGAAGAGCATTTCTATCTGGTGTTTCCGTTGCTGGCCACGTTGTTGTTGTTGCGGCGTCCATCGGCGGCACGCGTGGTCGCGGTGTGCGTGGCGGTGGTGGTCGCCGGCATCGCGTTGCGCACTAGCGTGTGGCTGCACAACACGGCGCTGGATCAGATCGGCAGCGGCCAGCAGCGCAACTGGTTTGTCGAAGATCTCTATTACCCCACCTGGAACCGGCTGGACGGTTTGCTGGCCGGTGTCGTGCTGGCAATGACGAAGGTCTTCCGCCCCCGCACATGGCAATGGCTGCAGCAGCGCGGCAACACCTGGGCGCTGGCCGGTGTGGCCATGCTGGCACTGGCGATGTGGTTGTTCCGCGAGCGCACCGGTTTGATCGGCAACGCGGTGGGCTGGCCGGTGCTTTCGCTGGGGCTGGCCTTGCTGGTATTGGCAGGCACCGCGACCGACAGCGCACTGGGCCGGCTACGCGTGCCGGGTGCCGCCTGGTTGGCCGCCATTTCCTACAGCGTGTATCTGACCCACAAGGCGATGTTCCATGTGACCCAGGGCTGGCTCGGCGCCACGCTGGACGGCCGTGGTGTCCTGGCCTTTGCAGTGTATGGCGTGGTGGCGCTGGCGGCGGGTGCGCTGCTGCATTACGTGGTGGAACGTCCGTTCCTGCAGCTGCGCGGCGCGTTGCTGCGGCGGCGCGCAGCCGTGCGCCGCGATGCCGAACTTGCGTGATGCGATGGTTGCGGAGAACGGCGAGCGTGCACGGGTGGCGGCGTGGCGGCCGCCGCTGCAGCACCTGGTGTCGGGCAACCGGTCTGCGCAGTTGCTGCGACCATGCAGCGCTGATGTAACGAAAAGCCGCGCAGTACGCGGCTTTTCGATGCTTCGTTCGATGCTCGGTAGGGCTTGCGCGGCGCAGCGGGGGGTGCGGCTGGCGCACTGCACGCTCACCGCCTAAGCCCTTGCTTCGGTGCACGCCTCACTGCGCGTCGCGGGCCACCTGGAACCCCGCAAAAGACTGCGTCACCGGCATGATTTCCAGGCGGTTGATGTTCAAATGCGCCGGCAGGCTGGCGACATAGAAGATCTGTTCGGCGATGTCTTCGGCCGTCATCGGGGTGGCGCCACGGTACAGCGTGTCGGACGCGGCCTGGTTGCCGCCGGTGCGCACCAGGGTGAATTCGGTCTCGGCCATGCCCGGTTCGATCGAGGTCACGCGCACGCCGGTGCCGTGCAGGTCAGAGCGCAGGCCCAGCGAAAACTGCTGCACGAAGGCCTTGGTACCGCCGTAGACGTTGCCGCCGGTGTATGGGTAGGTTGCCGCCACCGAGGCGATATTGATGATGGCGCCGCGGCGCGCAATCAACGCCGGCAGCAGGCGGTGGGTGAGGGTGACCAGGGCGGTGACATTGGTGTCGATCATCTGCTGCCACTGCGCCAGGTCGGCCTGCTGCGCCGGCGCGGTGCCCAGCGCCAGGCCGGCGTTGTTGACCAGTACGTCGATGTCGGCGAAGGCCGGCGGCAGCGCGTCGATCGCATCCGACAAGGCGTGTGCATCGCGCATGTCGAACGCGGCGGTGTGGACCTGCCCGGCCGGCAGATCAGCGGCCAGCGCCTGCAGGCGTTCGGCGCGCCGGCCGGTGGCGATGACCTTCCAGCCGGCTGCAGCGAAGCGGCGCACGGCGGCGCTGCCGAATCCGGAGGTGGCACCAGTGATCAGGACGGTCTTGGACATGGGGAACTCCAGGGGGACAGGGGGCGGGAACCAGATTCAGTGAGCAGGCCGCGGCTTCGCCGTTGCCGCATGCCGCGCACGCAGCCGCTCTTCGGTCAGGGTCTGGCGTGCGACGACCTGGCCACGCCGCAGCTGCAGCACCACGTACGGGGCCGGTGCGTGCGCAGCGCTCGTCGCGGTGGCGGGCAGCGCGACGAGCAATTCGCCATCCACCCAGACGGCGGGCACGGGCGCTGCCTGGCCGGGGAACAGCACATCCAGCGGCAGCGTGGGCGGCGCGTCGTTACAGGCGCCCAGGACCACGCGGTCGAGCACCAGCTGTTGCCCGTCCAGGCGCCAGTGGGCGCGGTAGCCGCGCCAGTTGGCGCTGCAGCTGCCCAGCGCGCTGCCTGCGTGCGCCACAAAACGCTTCCAGGTGGCTGGGTCGTCCAGTGGGCCGGACAAGGGTTCGGCCAGCAGCGTCGCCTGCTGGCCGTCGATCTGGATCAGGTCGGGAAGTTGAGCGGTGGCCTGCGCCGGGCCGGCCCACGCCAGCACGCCCAGCAACACGCCAGCGCTACGTCGCAACACGGGCGTTTACTGCGCCTTGATCGCGATGGCGGACAGGCCACTGCCGGTGAGCTTCTGCTTGGCCTCGGCAAGCTCGCTGGCACTGCCATAGGGCCCCATGCGCACGCGGTAGACCGTCTTGCCGCTGATGTCGGCCGATTCCACGCGTGCGGCCAGGCCCATCATCGCCAGCTTGGCCTTGGTGGATTCGGCATCGCCGGAGGCGCCGAACGAGCCGGCCTGCAGGATGTAGCGGGTGTTGTCGGCGACCGCCGGCGCTGCAGCCGCGGGCGCTGTTGCAGCGGCGGCGGTTGCAGCGGGCTTGGGCGCGGCAGCGGCCGGTGTGGTGAGTGCGGCGGTGCTGGCCGGAGCCGGCGTGGCGGCCGGGCGTGCCGGTGCGGTTTCCGGCAGCGGCTTGGGTGCGCTGGCGGCGGTTTCCTTCAACGGCGTCGGGACGCTGGCCGCCGGTGTGGCGGCTGCCACGCTGGCGCCGGGTGCGGGGGGCACGGGTTTGCCTTCCAGCGCCGCACGCGCACGCGCGGCCTCTTCGGCGCGCGCGCTGGCCGCCAGTTCGGCATCGGACATCTGCACTTCCTTGCCGGGCAGCAAGGTGTAGAAGTCGTACTGGGTCTGCGCATCGCCGGGTTTGGCCTGCGGCTTGGGCGGCTGCGCGCTGGGCTTGGGCAGTTCGGCCGGCGTGTCCACGTCGGCATCGGCCACCGGCTCGGGCTGCGCATCCGGATTGGCACGCGGGCCCACGCGCAGGAAACCGTCGCCGTCCTTCTTGAACAGGTTGGGTGCGGCCAGGAAGATCACTGCCGCAATCGCGGCGCCAGCCACCAGCCACACCCAACCGGGGGTGCCATTGCTGGTGTTGCGCCGGGCCTGACTCTTACCGCGTCGTGCTGCCATCTACCACTTCTCCGAATCGTGTCGTTGCGGGCCCGCTGGCCCGGCTTGCTGTGGCAATGCGCGCCGCTGCGCTGATTGCCCGGTGGCGCCATCGGCGCCCGAGGTGGCAGGGCGGCGCCTGCCGCAGTGCCATGCGCTGCGCCGCTGCCTGCGCCGGCACCCGGGAGCTGCCGCCTGTCTACATCTTTTCCGGAGCGCTGACGCCGAGCAGTTCCAGGCCATTGGCCAGCACCTGTTGGGTGGCGACCGCCAGGGTGAGCTTAGCGTCGCGCTCGGCGGCATCGTCCACCAGCACCTTGCTGTTGTGATACCACGTGTGGAAGGCGTGCGCCAATTCACGCAGGTATTGCGCGATCTGGTACGGCTCCAGCGCCTGGCCGGCGATTTCCACCACTTCCGGGTAACGCGACAGCTCCAGCATCACCGCCAGCGAGTGTTCGTCGTCCAGGCATGCGAGCTCGGCCAGGCCGTGGGCCTGGTCGTACTTGTAGCCCTTTTCCTGCGCCTGGCGCAGCACGCTGCACACCCGCGCATGCGCGTACTGCACGTAGAACACCGGGTTGTCGTTGCTTTGCGCGCGCGCCAGGTCGATATCGAAGGTCAGCTGCGAATCGGGCTTGCGCGCAATCAGGAACCAGCGCACCGCGTCGGCGCTGGTTTCTTCGATCAGGTCGCGCAGGGTGACGTAGCTGCCGGCGCGCTTGGACAGCTTCACTTCCTCGCCGCCGCGCATCACCGTGACCATCTGGTGCAGCACGTATTCCGGCCAGCCTTGCGGGATGCCCAGTTCCATCGCCTGCAGGCCGGCGCGCACGCGCGTCAGCGAGCCGTGGTGGTCGGCGCCCAGTTCGGTGATGGCGCGCTCGTAGCCGCGTTGCCACTTGGTCAGGTGATAGGCCACGTCCGGCACGAAGTAGGTGTAGGTGCCGTCGGACTTGCGCATGACGCGGTCCTTGTCGTCGCCGAAGTCGGTGGACTTCAGCCACAGCGCGCCGCCTTCTTCGTAGGTATGGCCGGAGGCGATCAGCTTCTGCACCGCTTCTTCGACCTTGCCGTCCTTGTACAGCGAGCTTTCCAGGAAGTAGATGTCGAAATCGACCCGGAACGCGGCCAGGTCGTGGTTTTGCTCGTTACGCAGGTACGCCACCGCGAAGCGACGGATCGATTCGAGATCGGCTGGGTCCTTGGTGCCGGTGACCAGATGGCCTTCCAGGTCAACGGTGTCGCCGGCCAGATAGGCATTGGCCACATCGGCGATGTAGTCGCCGCGATAGCCGTTTTCCGGCCAGCCGTCGCTGTCGGGGGTGAGCCCCTGCGCGCGTGCCTGGACCGACAGCGCCAGGTTCTCGATCTGCACGCCGGCATCGTTGTAGTAGAACTCGCGCTTGACGTTCCAGCCGTTGGCGTCGAGCACGCGCGCCAGGCTGTCGCCGATCGCCGCGGCGCGGCCGTGGCCGACATGCAGCGGGCCGGTCGGGTTGGCCGAGACGTATTCCACGCCCACCGAACGGCCGTTGCCGGCCAGCCCGCGGCCGTAGTCGTGGCCTTGCTTGATCACATGCGCCACTTCGCGCTGATACGCGGTGGGGGCCAGATGGAAATTGATGAAGCCCGGACCGGCGATGTCCACCTTGGCCACGTCGTCGCTGGCCGGCAGCGCGGCAACCAGCGCCTGCGCCAGTGCGCGCGGATTGCTGCGCGCAGCCTTGGCCAGCAGCATCGCGGCATTGGTGGCGAAGTCGCCGTGCTCGCGGGTCTTGGGTCGCTCGACCACAAAATCCGGCGGCAGGGTGTCGGCGGGCAGGGTGCCATTGGCGCGCAAGGCTTCAATGCCTTGGCCGATCAGTGCGCGGAGTAGGGCTTTCACGTGGGATCTGCTTGGAACCAAACCAGCGATTTTACCCGACCGCGCGGCGCAGGGTCCGACCGATGGTTCAGGTCAGCGCACCACTGCTCATTCCAGCCAGCCGCGCTCGGCGAACGACACCGGTCGACCATCGCCGATGACGAAATGGTCCAGCAGGCGGATATCCACCAGCTCCAGGCTGTCCAGCAGCCGCTTGGTGACCGCGCGGTCGGCCTCGGAGGGCTCCGGATTACCCGACGGGTGGTTATGCCCGACGATCACCGCCGCCGCGTTGTGCAGCAGCGCCCGCCGGACCACTTCGCGCGGGTGGATGTCGGCCCCGTCGATGGTGCCGGTGAACAGTTCCTCGAAGGCGATGGCGCGGTGGCGGTTGTCCAGGAACAGCGCGGCGAACACTTCATAGGCCCGCGCGCGCAGCCGCTGCGAGAAATAGCGGCCCACGCTGGGCGGGTCGCTGAGCGCCTCGCCGCGCTCCAGCGCGCTCATCAGGTGCCGCTGGGCCAGCTCCATCGCGGCGGCAAGCTTGCAGGCCGAGGCCGGGCCCAGCCCGGGCAGGCGCGCCAGCGTCTTGGCCGGGCGGTCCAGCAACAGACGCAGCGGGCCGTGCCGGTGCAGCAGATCGCGCGCGGTCTGCACCGCATCCTGGCCGCGCAGGCCGGAGCCGACGAAGATCGCCAGCAGCTCGGCATCGGACAAGGCGGTGGCCCCGCGCGCCAGAAGTTTCTCGCGCGGGCGTTCGTGGGTGGGCCAGTCGTGTATGTGCATATGGCGAGATTGCCGGTGCTCATCGCCGACGCCCATCAGGCCAAGCGGAGGCATCGGCTAATCTAGTTGTCCTTGTAACCGTAGGACGACCCCGACGTGATCGGCTCCACTCAGGCCCGCCCCCTGGACGGACAGCGTTTGCTGCTGTGCGTCGGCGGAGGCATCGCCGCTTACAAATCGCTCGAACTGGTCCGTCGCCTGCGCGACGCCGGTGCGCAGGTGCAGGTCGCCATGACCGGCGGTGCGCAACAATTCGTCACCCCGCTGAGCTTCCAGGCATTGTCCGGGCAGCCCACCCGCACCACGCTGTGGGACAGCGCCGCCGAGCAGGCGATGGGCCACATCGAACTTGCGCGCTGGGCCGACCGGGTGATCGTTGCCCCGGCGACCGCCGACCTGCTGGCGCGTCTGGCGCATGGTCTGGCCGACGATCTGGTCACCACGCTGTGTCTGGCCACGACCGCGCCGCTGACCGTGGCGCCGGCCATGAACCACCGCATGTGGCTGCATCCGGCCACCCAGGCCAACATCGCCACCCTGCGTGCGCGGGGGGTGGCGGTGGTGGGCCCTGACGACGGCCCGCTGGCGGAGGGCGAATCCGGCCCCGGCCGGCTGGCCGAACCGGCCGCGATCCTTGCGGCGCTGGCCGGCGGCGCGGCGGTCGCCAGCGCAGCCCCGGAGGGCACCAAGAGCGTTGCCGCGCCCGTGTTCATCCCCAGCAGCACCCAGCTGGAAGGCCTGCGCATCGTGATCAGCGCCGGCCCCACCTTCGAGGACCTGGACCCGGTGCGCTACGTCGGCAACCGCAGCAGCGGCAAGATGGGCTACGCCCTGGCCGCCGCCGCTGCCAGGCAGGGTGCCGATGTGGTGCTGGTCAGCGGGCCGGTGCATCAGACCACCCCGGAGGGCGTGCAGCGCATCGACGTGCGCTCGGCCGCGCAGATGCGCGACGCGGTGCTGGGTGCATTCCCGGCCGACATCTACATCGGCGCTGCCGCCGTGGCCGACTACACCCCCAAGCGGGTGGTGTCGCAAAAGATCAAGAAGACTGGCGAAACGTTGACCCTGGAGCTGGTACGCACCCCGGACATCCTGTCCGAGGTCGCCGCGCAGACCGGGGCGCTGAAACTGGTGGTCGGTTTTGCTGCCGAAACGCACGATGTGGAGCATTACGCCCGTGGCAAGCTGGCGGCCAAGCGGCTGGACCTGATCATCGCCAACCAGGTGGGGATCGAAGGCGGCGGATTCGAAAGCGACAACAACGCAGCTACGGCCTATTGGCAGGGCGGCGAGCGTGTGTTCCCCAGCAGCAGCAAGACCGAGTTGGCAGACCAACTGCTGGCCCTGATCGCGGAGAGATTGCAGGCATGAGCCCCCCAACCCAGTCCTTGCAGGTGAAGTTGCTCGACCCGCGCTTCGGCGATCTGTGGCCGCTGCCGGCCTACGCCACCGAATCCAGCGCCGGCATGGACCTGCGCGCCGCGCTGGAGGCGCCGATGACGCTGCAGCCGGGCGATGCGGCGCTGATCCCCAGCGGTATCGCGATCCATCTGGCCGACCCGCAGCTGTGCGCGGTGATCCTGCCGCGCTCGGGGTTGGGCCATCGCCACGGCATCGTGCTCGGCAACGGCACCGGTTTGATCGATGCCGATTACCAGGGGCCGCTGCTGATCAGCACCTGGAATCGCGGCCGCGAGGCCTTCACCATCGAGCCGGGCGACCGCATCGCGCAGCTGGTGATCCTGCCGATCGTGCGTATGGGCTTGCAAGTGGTGGATACTTTCGTCGACAGCGCGCGGGGAGCGGGTGGATTCGGCCACACCGGCGTGCGCTGACAGGGGAAATTACATGAGCAAGGCGAACGAGCGCAGGCAGGGGATGTCCAGCGTGCGTACGAGTGGTCCGGTGTTGGGAGGCATATTGCTGCTGCTGGCTGCCTGGTTCGGCTGGAACAGTTATGCGCAATGGCGCCAGGACGCGGTGGCGCAAGGGCTGGAGCAGGCGCGCGACCGCGCGGTGCAGGACGTGGGCCAGGCCATGGCCACCCAGGCCAGCCAGCTCGACGCGGTGCTCAAGCAGCCGCCGGTCATCGCTGCGTTGGCCGGTGGCGACGCGCTGGCGGCCGCATCGGCCATCCGCGAGCGCTTCAAGGGCGCCGAGGATGTGCAGGTGCTGCCTGGCGACCTTGCCGCGGCCTATGCCAACCCCAAGGATTTCGGTTACGCGCGTCTGAGCCTGCTCGAATCGGCGCAGGTGGCCGACCGGGCGCAGGTCCGGGTGGTACGCGAGGCCAAACAAGTCCGCCTGGGCGTGGCTGCCGCGGTGCGCCTTGGCGGGCAGCCGGCGGTGGCGTATGCGCGGTTGCCGTTACTGCGCCTGACCGGCCCGCTGGATGCAATCGCGGCACCGGACAGCGCCTACCTGGCCGTGCGCCAGGGCAGCTACAACGTGGCCCAGCAGGGCGATATGGCACTGGCCGATGCGGCCGAAACGCTGGCCAGGCCGCTTGGGACCAGCGGCTTGCGCGTGGCTGCGGCGGTGCCGCAAGGCGACAGCGGCCCACTGGGCCTGGGCGCCGTCGGTTGCGCCATCGTGGCGGCATTGCTGCTGATCATTGCGGTACTGCTGGTGCTGGCCAGCCGGGGTCAGGTGGCCTTGCCACGGCGCCGGGTTGCCGACCAATCCGGCGCCGATGAACCCACCTTCAGTCAGAGCCTGCAGCACGACGCCAGCGTTGCCAGCGAGGCACGCGCGCTGGACGCCGAGGCACCGAGATGTTCCGTGCCTACGACATCCGCGGCGTGGTCGGTAAGGACCTCAACCCCGGCGTTGCCGCCTTGGTGGGCCAGGCCATCGGCAGCGTGATGCAAGCGCAGGGACTGCGCGATGTGGTGGTCGGTCGCGACGGCCGGCTGTCCGGGCCGGAGCTGAGCAACGGCCTGATCGAAGGCCTGCGCCGCGCCGGCTGCAATGTCACCGACATCGGCCTGGCACCGACGCCGGTGGTGTACTTCGGCGCCTACGAGCTGCGTGCCGGCAGCTGCGTGGCGGTCACCGGCAGCCACAATCCGCCGGACTACAACGGTTTCAAGATCGTGATCGGCGGCGAGACCTTGTCCGGCGCCGCCATCGCCGAACTGCACCAGCGCATCAACGAAGGTCGCCTGCATACCGCCGCCACGCCTGGCGAACTGGAACAGCGCGACATCAGCGATGCCTACATCCAGCGTATCGCCGACGACGTCCAGCTCGATCGCCCGATCAAGGTGGTGGTGGACGCCGGCAACGGCGTGGCCGGTGAGATCGCACCGCGCCTGCTGGAAGCGATCGGCGCCGAAGTGGTGCCGTTGTACTGCGACATCGATGGCACCTTCCCCAACCATCACCCTGATCCGAGCGAGCCGCACAACCTCAACGATCTGGTGAAGATGGTGCAGCGTTTCGATGCGGATATCGGCGTGGCGTTCGATGGCGATGCCGATCGCCTGGGCGTGGTGACCAAGGAAGGCGCGATGGTGTTCCCCGACCGCCTGCTGATGCTGTTCGCTGCCGATGTCCTGCAGCGCAATCCTGGCGCATTGGTCATCTACGACGTGAAGTGCACCGGCAAGCTGTCCGACTACGTGTTGCGCAACGGCGGTAGTCCGCTGATGTGGAAGACCGGGCATTCGCTGATCAAATCCAAGATGCGCGAGACCGATGCCGAACTGGCCGGCGAGATGAGCGGCCACTTCTTCTTCAAGGAGCGCTGGTACGGCTTTGACGACGGCATCTACGCCGCCGCACGCCTGCTGGAAATCCTGGCCCAGCGCGAGGAAACCCCTTCCGACGTGCTGGACGCCCTGCCCGAGAGCGTCTCCACGCCGGAGATCAAGGTGCCGGTGGAAGGCGATGCGCATGCGCTGGTGGCGCGCTTTGTCGCGCGTGCGCAGACCGGCGAAGAATCGCCGTTCGAATCGGCGCGGCTGTCGACCATCGACGGGCTGCGCGCGGACTTCATCGACGGCTGGGGGCTGGTACGCGCCTCCAATACAACGCCGATCCTGGTGCTGCGGTTCGAAGCCGACAGCGAGGCCGCATTGCAGCGGATTCGCACGCTGTTCCGCAACGAACTGCAGACGTTGTTGCCGGAGCATCCATTGGCGTTTTGATCGCCGGATGCGCGGACCGTCCGCTGCGTTGCCTGGGCAGGGGCAGCGCAGCTGGGCCGGCGGGCGACGCGGCGGGCCGTTATCCGGCTCGCTTCGGTGTACGCGATCAACCGTGTGTTGCGCCTGTTCCGGTTGGCTCGGCACGATCGCAGTGCGTGGTGATCGACGCGGCGTCGTGACCGTCCGTCAATAGCCAGACTGCGTCCCAGTACGGATACTCGCCCACCTGCTCGGCCAGGCCCGCCCGCAGGGGCAATGCGACCAGCGTGCGCGCGAACTGTCGATGATCGCTTTGCTGCGGGAGCGCCGAGACCTGCATCTGCGGCTGCCACACCGTTCCACCACGCCCGCGTGCGCGATTGACTGCATCGGCGGTCCTCAGTCGCGCCGTCGCGGCCAATTGCAGCAACACCGCCTTGCTCGGTGCCTGCAGCAACCCGCACCACGCCTCAGGCAACAGCACCCAGCACAGCAACTGCGCACCTTGCCAATGGCGTGGCAGCGCCAGGCTGGCCGCCGCGGCGCGAGCGCAGCGCCAATCGGCGAATAGCGGCACGTGCTGATGCGTGGGCAGCCGCAGATGCCAATACGTGGCTTCAAGCGTCGGCGTGGACAGGAGGCGATGACGGAGCGCAGTGGACATGGTCACAGGTTGCCCGCGGCGCGAGAGCGGCAACATCGGCGGGCAGTCCATCATCGCGTCGGCCGCGCGCGCAATGGCGTGTCCGAAAAGCGGGCATCAGCGGTCAGCGCTATCGCCACGCCTCCGGCAAGCTGCGCTGCATGGGGTGGATGCCGCAGGTGGCGTCAAGGCGCGTAGGCGCACATCAATCACGCTGCATCGCAGCCCAAAACCTTGTCAGTGAGATGCAGTGCAGCCGTATCGCTTGCGTACGCTGAGGCATCGCCAACCACGATGGATCACCGAACATCGGATGCAGCAACGCGCTTTGCAGCGCACCGGGATCATCTCAACCCGCCACGGCTCACCAACGGCGTTCGATCACCAGCAACCATCCGGACCAGGCAATGCGAATCCCGAATCCCGAATCCCCGCCTCAATGACCGGCCCGGTCGCGTTTCCACCCGCGATGCTTCACATCCAGATACAGGCTGTAAAACGCGGTAAACGCCGGGAACAGGTTCTGCAGCACACCGACCGAATCCTGCTTGGCCGAAAACACGAAATAGCTCAGCGTCATCAGGCTGCCGACCACGCTCATGTACCAGAACAGGCGCGGAATCACCGGCTTGCCGGCGCGCTTGGAGGCAACGAACTGCACCAGCCAGCGGCCACCGAACATCAGTGCGCCGACATAGCCGATCAGCTTCCACCCGGTCACATGGATGCCGGTCCAGTACAGCCAGGTCAGTTGTTGGTCGAGCAAGGACGGGTCCATCAGCGTTCCTGCACCACGGTGCGCTTGCTGCGGGTGATCAGCCAGGCCACGCCGCGCAGGTCGCGGATGCCGACCAGGGCGCGATTGAGATTGTTGTACTTGGACACGCCGGCGGTGCGGTGGCGGTGGTTGACCGGCACGCTCACCGTGCGCCAGCCGGCGCGCTGCATCAACGCCGGCAAATAGCGATGCATGTGGTCGAAGTACGGCAGGTCCAGGAACGCCTCGCGCTCGAACAACTTGATGCCGCAGCCGGTGTCGGGCGTGTTGTCGCGCAGCATGCGCGAGCGGATCGCATTGGCCCATTTGCTGGCCCAGCGCTTGGAGCCGGAATCCTGGCGGTTGACCCGCCAGCCGGCGAACAGCTTCACCTGCGGCTCGGCCTGGCTGCGCGCGATGAGCAGCTTGGGGATGTCGGCCGGGTCGTTCTGGCCGTCGCCATCGAGCGTGGCGATCCAGCTGGCGCGCGCGGCCTTCACCCCGCTGCGCACCGCCGTGCTCTGGCCGCTCTGGGTCACATGATGCAGCACGCGCAGTTCCGGCGTGGTGCTCTTCAGGTCTTGCAGCACCGCGAGCGTGTCGTCGCGCGAATGGTCGTCGACATACACGATTTCGAAGGCCACCACGCCGCGCAGGGCGCGGACGATTTCGCCCACCAGCGTGGCGACGTTATCGCGCTCGTTGAATACCGGGACGACGACGGACAGCTGAGGTTGGCTCATGGATGCGGGGTAGCCGGATGAAGGCTGAGCGAAAAAGATCGGGCATTGTGCCCTGACTCTCTGAGTCAGGCATGAAGCATGCACGCGTTATGCGCATTGGACCGGTTGGAAGCAGCCTGTAGCGTACGGTGGGAACGTGGCAGGGCTGCGAAGGCGTGGGCCAGCGGGCCGATCACGCGTCCTCTTCCGGTGCATCAGCTGGCACATCGCCATGCATTGCGTGGCTGCCATGCGGTCGTACGCCCGGGCGGCTGCTGGAAGGTAGGCCCTGCATCTGGCTCGCATGGCAGCCTCGGCGCTCCGCGCTCCCATCGACGCCTTTGCGCACCTCCCCCGTAAGCCTCGCCAAGCGTTAGGTGCGCTCGCCGAAATACTGCCGGCACCACTCCACGACCTGCGGCAAACCACGCTCAACCGGGGTCGCCGGATCGAACCCGAAGGCCGCCTGCGCACGCTGCGTATCGGCCATGGTGCGGATCATGTCGCCCGGCTGCATCGGCCGGTAGACCTTTTCGGCTGCACGGCCGGCGGCCTGCGCAATCACGTCGATGAAGGTCTCCAGCTCCACCGGCGTGTGGTTGCCCAGGTTGAACACCCGGTGCGGCACCGGCGCGGTGCTGGGCGTGTCCAGCGCGCCCAGCACACCGGCCACGATATCGTCGACGAAAGTGAAATCGCGCTGCATCTTGCCGTGGTTGAACACCTCGATCGGCCGCCCCGCCAGCACCGCACGGCTGAAGATCAGCGGCGCCATGTCCGGCCGGCCCCACGGCCCGTACACCGTGAAAAAGCGCAGTCCGGTCGCGCGCAGGCCATACAGCTGCGCATAGGTGTAGCCCATCAATTCGTTGGCGGCCTTGGTTGCCGCATACAACGAACGCGGTTGGTCCACGCGCTGGTCTTCGGAAAACGGCGGGGTGGCCGAATCGCCGTAGACCGAACTGCTCGAGGCATACACCAGGTGCTGCACGCCGCGGTGCCGGCACAGCTCGAGCATGTTGACGAAGCCAACGAGGTTGCTGTCCACGTAGGCGTGGGGGTTTTCCAGCGAATACCGCACGCCCGCCTGCGCAGCCAGATGCACCACGCGGGTCGGCTGGATCTCATCGAACAATGCGGCCAGGCCCTCGCGATCGGTCAGGTCCAGCGTGCGGATATCGATGCCGGGGCACAGCGCCGCCACCCGGTCGTGCTTGAGCTGCGGGTCGTAGTAGCTGTTGTAGTTGTCCAGCCCCACCACCGTCTCGCCGCGGGCCGCCAGCGCGCGGCAGGTATAGGCACCGATGAAACCGGCAGCGCCGGTGACGAGAATGGTCATGGCTGTGATCCTGGGAAATGCGGAAACAAAAGGCTGGCGCTCCGGCTGCGCATGCGCGGCGCATTGCAGGCGCCGCTGCGAGCGGGTTCGGCATCTCTATGCTGCCAACGCGCCTGCCGTGCGCGGCGTGCCAGGCGCGATTTGCCGCGGCCGCCGCGCATGCGGTGCTCGAGATCAAGGCTGCAGCGCGCCACGCGTCTTCGTTCACCGCAGCGCGAGCGGCGCTTCGCTGGCAAGCTTGGCCTTGCGCTCGGCGCTGAACTTCCACCACGGCTGCGCCGCCTCGCCGTCCATGAAGCGCACGATCGACAGGAACACATCGATCACGCAGGGGTCGTGCAGCACGCCGGTGCGCAGGCACAGCTGTGCGTGCATGTCGTAGGCATCGCGACCGCGCAGCTGCGCAGGCACGCGGATGCCGATCAGGCGCAGGTCCTTTTCGCAGGCCGGGCCGACGTTGGGCAGGTCGGTCAGCTGCAGCAGATGCTGGCGGTCCACCTTGGCGGGATTCATGGCCGACGAGGATCCTGTTGGATGTGCAAGCGATCAGCTGCGCTGCATGCGCAGGCGTTCGAGCACGCCGTCCAGCGTGTCCAGATCGGTGTAATGGATCACCAGCTTGCCCTTGCCGCCGCGGCCGTGATTGAACACCACCTTGGTGCCCAGCGACTCGGACAGTTCGGTTTCCAGCGAGGCGATATCGGCCTGTGGCGCCACCGGCGCCGGCTTGCCCTTGCGCAGCGAGCCGGGCACCTTGCCGGCGGCAAACTGCTGCGCGCGGTGTTCGACCTCGCGCACCGACCAGCCCTGGTCGGCTGCTTCCTGGGCCAGCTTGCTGGCCAGCTCCGGCGCCAGGGTGAGCAGCGCGCGCGCGTGGCCCATTTCCAGCCGGCGGGTTTCCAGCAACACGCGAATGGCCACCGGCAATTCCAGCAACCGCAGCAGATTGGAGACCGACGCACGCGAGCGTCCCACCGCGCCGGCGGCCTCGGCATGGGTCAGCGAAAATTCGTCGATCAGCCGCTGCAACGCCTGCGCTTCTTCCAGCGGGTTGAGGTCTTCGCGCTGGATGTTTTCGATCAGCGCCATCGCGATGACGGTGCGGTCGTCCAACTCGCGCACCACCACCGGCACTTCGGTCAGCCCAGCCAGCTGCGAAGCGCGCCAGCGGCGTTCGCCGGCCACGATCTCGAACTGCCCCGGCATCAGCTCGCGCGCCACGATGGGCTGGATCACGCCTTGCGCCTTGATCGATTCGGCCAGCTCGGCCAGCTTGACCTCGTCCATCTCCCGGCGCGGCTGATACTTGCCCGGCTGCAGCTGGGTCACCACCAAGGTGCGCAGGGTATCGCCGGGCTGCAAGGCCTGTTCGTCGGCACCGGCCGGTGCGGCGGCGGCCGCGCCCTTGGGCCCCAGCAGCGCTTCCAGGCCACGGCCCAGGCCACGCTTCTTTGCCAGCGGCGGCTTGCTCATCAGACGGTCTCCACGGGCCGGACGGCCTTGTTGCGGTCGTTCTGGCGGCGCACGATCTCACCGGCCAGGCCCAGGTAGGCCACCCCGCCGCGCGAGGTGCGGTCGTAACCGACAATGCTCTGGCCATGGCTGGGCGCCTCGGCCAGGCGCACGTTGCGCGGCACGATGGTGCGAAACACCTTGTCGCCGAAATGCTCGGTCAGCTCGGCCGATACCGCATTGGCCAGGTTGTTGCGGATGTCGAACATGGTGCGCAGCACGCCTTCGATTTCCAGCGTCGGGTTGAGGTTGGCGCGCAACGCTTCGATGGTTTCCAGCAGCGCGGTCAGCCCTTCCAGCGCGTAGTACTCGCACTGCATCGGCACGATGATCGAATCGGCCGCGGTCAACGCATTGAGCGTGAGCAACGACAACGCTGGTGGGCAATCGATCAGGATGAAGTCGTACTCGTCGCGGATCGGCGCAAGGGCGCGCTTGAGCCGCTGTTCGCGTTCGCCCTGGTCCATCAGCTGGATCTCGGCAGCGGTCAGGTCGATGTTGCCTGGCAGCAGGTCGAAGCCTTCCGGCGCGGCCACCCGGATCTGCGCGGCGGTGTTTTCGCCCAGCAACAGGTCGCAGGTGGAGGCGGCCACATCGCGCTTGTCGATGCCGCTGCCCATGGTGGCGTTGCCCTGCGAGTCCAGATCCACCAGCAACACACGCTTGGGCGCGCGCGCCAGGCCGGCCGCCAGATTGACCGCGGTCGTGGTCTTGCCGACGCCGCCTTTCTGGTTGGCAATGGCGATGATCCGGGCCATGCGGGAGAGCCTCGTGGGCAAAGAGTAAGACCGGCCATTATGCGGGCAGGGCGTCGGATCGGGAAATGCCGCCCGCGGCGGTGCGCCGCACGGCCGGGATGACGCAGCGCCGGTCAGCCGGCGGGCGGGGCGCCGGCGGGTGGCTCCTTCATGGCCCGGTAGCGCTGCAGGATGTCGGCGATCTCGCCATCCAGCGCCACCCGTTGCTGCTCGAAGCTGATCTGCAGACGCAACTGCGCCATCAGATCGCGATGGCGCTGCTGGATGTCGCCGGCCAGCTTGTCAGCCACTGCCTGGCCGGCCAGCTCGCGGTCGCCGGCGCTGCGCAGCAGGCTGGCCAACCCCTCGCGCAGGCTGGTCACGTTGAAGCGCGCGGTATGGATGTTGTTGTCCACGATGGCGATGCGCTCCTTGAACACCCGGCGCAGGTCGTCCTCGCTCTGATAGGACATCAGCATCGCCTGGTCGGTGCGCTGGCGCATCTGCTCGGCGGCCAGATCGGCCTGGCGTTGCTGCTCGCTGGCCGCAGCGGCAGCGCGCTCGTCGCTGCTCATGGCGCGCTGCACCTCGGCGCTGCGCATCCCGCTCTTGACGTTGAATTCGTCGCGCGCCTGGTTCACCGCCTCCGGGGGCAGCGTATCGCTGCACACGCGGGCGCCGTTCTGGTTCCAGCAATACAGCTTCTTGCCGGCCGGCTTGTCTTGCGCGCCGGCCGGCGCCGCCATGACCAAGGTCGCAGCGACAGCCGCCGCAACGGCGAACAATGCCGAACGTGTATGTATTGGCATCATCGCAGCCCCCTGTCGCCTGCCGTCAGCCTGTGGTGTCGGTCCCGTAGCGGCCACGATAGGCCAGCAGCGGTTCCTGGAAGCCCACAAGGTCGGCGTTTCCTGCCGCAAAAGCAAGCAGGTCGCCCAGGTTGGCCACCGCGATCACCGGTATGCCGGCCTCGGCCGCCACCGCCTGGGCGGCGGAACGGCGGTCCTGATCGGACGCGATCTCCTGCCGGTCCAGCGCCACCACGATTCCCGACGGCATGCCGCCGGCGGCGCGGATGATGGCCAGCGCCTCGCGGATCGCGGTGCCGGCGGTGATCACGTCATCGACGATCAATACCTTACGGCCGGCCAGCGGCGCGCCGATCAGGGTGCCGCCTTCGCCATGGTCCTTGGCTTCCTTGCGGTTGAACGCCAGCGGCAGGTCGCGTCCGCGCCCCGCGTAGGCGCAGGCCAGCGCGGTTGCCAACGGAATGCCCTTGTAGGCCGGCCCGAACAACAGGTCGAAGTCCAGCCCGGCCGCATCGATCGCATCGGCATAGCACTGCGCCAACTGCGCGGTCTTGGCTCCCGAATCGAAGCGCCCGGCATTGAAGAAGTACGGGCTGAGCCGCCCGGACTTGAGCGTGAACTCGCCAAAGCGCAGGGCATCGGCGTCCAGGGCCAGCTGCAGGAAACGGGTGCGGTGGTCGGTCATGTGACGAGATTGGGGAGTAGGGATTCGGGATTGGAAAGCATAGCCGGTCGCGCCTTGCGGCATCCGCTGATGCGGTACGCTTTCACGAATCTCCAATCCCCATTCCCGAATCCCGGCTCTTCATCCATGCGCATCATCAGTTTCAACGCCAACGGCCTGCGCTCGGCCGCCAGCAAGGGTTTCTTCGCGTGGTTCGCCGCCCAGGACGCCGACGTGCTGTGCGTGCAGGAAACCAAGGCCCAGGAGCATCAGCTGGCCGGGCCAGACTTCCTGCCCACCGGCTACAAGGCCTGGTTTCGCGACGCCAGCACCAAGAAGGGCTATAGCGGCGTGGCGATCTACAGCCGGCACGAGCCCGACGAGGTGCGCACCGCGCTGGGCTGGCCGGAGTTCGACGAAGAGGGGCGCTATATCGAAGCGCGCTTCGGCAACCTCAGCGTGGTGTCCTTCTACATCCCCTCCGGTTCCTCGGGCGAGTTGCGCCAGGACTACAAGTTCCAGGTGATGCAATGGCTACGGCCGATCCTGGAGCAGTGGCTGGCCAGTGGCCGCCAGTACGTGCTGTGCGGCGACTGGAACATCGTGCGCACGGCGCTGGACATCAAGAACTGGAAATCCAACCAGAAGAACTCCGGCTGCCTGCCGCCCGAGCGCGATTGGCTCAACGGCCTGTGCGCCGACGCGCCAGAAGACGCCAACCCCGCCGAAGGCCGCGGCTGGGTCGACAGCTACCGCGTACTGCATCCGCAGGGCCAGGACTACACCTGGTGGAGCAACCGTGGCGCGGCGCGCGCCAACAATGTCGGTTGGCGCATCGACTACCAACTGGTCACCCCCGGCCTGCGCGACACCTTGAAGGCCTGCTCGATCTACCGCGAAGAGCGCTTCTCCGACCACGCGCCGTACATCGTGGATTACGCGCAGTGAGGCAGGCCAAGGCTATGGTTTCGGTCATAGCGCGCCGGCATGTTGCAGAACGGGGCCAAGACTTCGCCGGCAACATCGCCATCCGGCGGCAGCTCGGCCACTGCAGCACGCGCGGCGGCTCTCATTGGCCCTTACGCAGTCGGCCGATGCCTTTCGCAACGTTCTGCTTCGGCACGGGAGTGCGTCGTTACGGTCCTGCACAGACCGCTCAAGACAGGACGCGTGACGCCATGACGGCCCTCCGCGGCGGGCTGCATGCAGCGGTGCCGTGGGCCGCGCCGGCCACGACCACTGGCGTTCGTGCTCGCCGGAGTGACGCATGACCACGTCTGCACCGGGCTATAAGGGCTGGCGTGGTATCCAGCGCGCCTTCGCCACGCCATCGGCGGCGACCATGGCACTGCTGGGCTTCGGCAGCGGCTTGCCGTTCCTGCTGATCGCCTCGCAGACCTTGTCGACCCGCTTGCGCGATGTGGGGCTGGACCTGGGCAGCATCGGCTTGATCAGCCTGGCCAGCTTCTTCTATCTGCTCAAGTTCCTGTGGGCGCCGCTGATCGACCGCTATGCGTTTCCGCTCACCGCGTTTCTGGGGCGCCGTCGCTCCTGGCTGCTGGTGGCGCAGATCGGCGTCACCATCGGCCTGTTTGCGCTGGCATTTTCGCGCCCGGACCTGAGCGTTACGGGATTGGTGGGCTGGGTGTTGTTCGCCTCGTTCTGGGGCGCGACCCAGGACTCGGTGGTGGATGCCTACCGCATCGAAATCGCTCCGGATGCCGCGCAGGCCGCGTTGGCGGCGACCTACACGCTGGGCTACCGCATCGGCCTGATCCTGGGCGGTGCCGGTGCGTTGTACATGGCCCAATACCTCGGCTGGACGTGGGCGTACGTCGGCATGGCCGCACTGATGCTGGTGCCGATCGTCACCACCTTGCTATGCCGCGAGCCCGACCGGCCCGAGGCGACGGTCGTGCGCCGCGTGGACGTCGCCGGTGCGTTCTGGCAACCGATTTCCAGCTTCTTTTCCAGCAATGGGCTGGCGCTGGGCATCGTGCTGCTGCTGTTCGTGGGCCTGTACAAGTTTCCCGACCAGGTGATCGGCGTCATGGCCGGTCCGTTCTATCTGGATTCGGGCTTCACCAAGGCCGATATCGCCACCGTCTCCAAGCTGTTCGGCGTCTGGATGGGCATTGTCGGCGCCTTCGCTGGCGGCGCGGCAATTGCCGCGTTCGGGTTCCGGCGCATGTTGCTGGTGGCCGCGCTGGGGGTGGCCTTGTCCAACCTGGCGTTCCTGCTGATGGCGCACAACCCCGGCAAGCTGTGGGCGTTCTATGCCGCGCTCAGTGCCGATAATCTCTTCCAGGGGTTCGCCGCCACGGTGCTGGTGGCTTTCATGTCCTCGCTGACCGACCGCAACTTCACCGCAACCCAGTATGCGTTGCTGGTCTCGCTGGCCAACCTGCCGGGCAAGTTTGCCGGTGGCGTGTCCGGGTTCGTCGTCCAGGCGACCTCCTACAGCACCTTCTTCATCCTCAGCGCCTTGACCGTCATTCCCACGTTAATGCTGCTGGCCTGGCTATGGCCGCGGCTATTGGCGCACGACAGGCGGCCGGATTGAAACGTCCGCCAAGGTTGCCGATGATGCGCGCGGAGCAGCGCATTGCACGAGGCAGGGCATGACCGATCTGGTATTGCGTGACATCGACCCGGTGCTGGTGGACCGTATTCGCCGCATTTCCGTCGCACGGGGCTGGACCCAGCACCAGACCGTCATGCATCTGCTCGAACAAGGCCTGTTCGCCAGCGAATACGAAGTCACCGGCGGCCTGCAGCACCCGGAGGTCGATGCCCTGGCCGAGGCGATTGCCGCGCTCAAGGCGCTGCCGGCGGGAAATAATCCCTAGCGCTGCCGCAGCTTCATCCCGGCCAGCACAGGCCAACGGGCTCACGCCGGATAGATCGCCCCCAACAGCCGAGGTCCGGCCGCCCCGGTCACCGCGGGCAGGTTGGCCGCGCGTCCGGCCAGCAGCTCGGCCGCCAGCCAGGCAAAGCCCATCGCCTCCAGGTAATCCGGGTCCAGTCCGTATCGCGCGCTGGATTCCACCACCATGCCCGGCAGCCGCGCCGCCAGTCGCGCCAACAGCACCGGGTTGCGCACGCCGCCGCCGCAGACCAGGACCCGTCGCGTGGTTGGCTGCAGCCGCAACAAGGCATCGGCCACGCTGGCAGCGGTGAGTTCGAGCAAGGTCGCCTGCACATCGGCAGCATCCAACCGCGCGCTGCCCATCGCCTGCACGGCCCAGTCCAGATGGAATTGCTCGCGGCCGGTACTCTTGGGCGGCGGCAACGCAAACCACGGATCGGCCAACAGCGCCTGCAGCAAAACCGCATCCACGCGCCCACTGGCGGCAAACGCACCCTCGGCATCGAACGGCGTGCCGTGATGGCGTTGGCACCAGCTGTCCAGCAACGCATTGGCCGGGCCGGTATCGAATCCCAGCACCGCGCCGTCGCGCGGAATCAAGGTCAGGTTGCCGATGCCGCCCAGATTGAGCACCGCGCGGTCTTCATCGCCTGCGCCCAGCATGGCCAGATGGAAGGCCGGCATCAGTGGCGCGCCTTGGCCACCGGCGGCCACATCGCGGCGGCGGAAATCGGCCACCGTGGTAATGCCGGTGTGCTCTGCAATCCGGCTGGCATCGCCGATCTGCCAGGTGAACGCTGGATTGGCGTTGGGCCGGTGGCGGATGGTCTGCCCATGCGAGCCGATCGCACGAATCTGCCGGCGCTCCACGCCACTGTCGCCGATCAATCGATTGGCCGCCGCCGCGAATGCCAGCCCCACCTGCGCGTCCAGCTGGCCCAGCGCATCGATGGCCACCGTCTCGGCGCCCTGGCCGAGCGCCACCAAGGTCTCGCGCAGTTGCGGCTCCCACGCCACCGTCGTCCCGGCCACCAATTCGCAGCGGCGGTGGGTGGCATCAGCAAAGCGCACCAGCGCGGCATCGATGCCATCGGCGCTGGTTCCCGACATCAGGCCCAGATACAAGGGGGAGTCAACGTGTTCCAAGACAGACATGCCGAAGCCAGAAAGACACGGCCGGCCAGCTTGTGCAGCCGGGCCGGGTCCGTCAACCGGTCTTACCCCGGTGGCAGCCGTGCAGTGGGCGCGTCATCGTCGGGCCACGTGCTGCAATCGCTGCCGCGAGAATGACCCACGCCTCGAGATTCCCCGCCCACTTCAGGCATCGTCAAGGTCTGCAGTCGCCTCAGAAGCTGTCGGTCGACAGCCAAGACCAGGTGCCGCATGGGGACATCGCAGCGTTCAGCACCTGCAGTGCACCGCAACCCGTAGCTGCACGGCAACTACCAGGCGACACGGCTGGAGGCAGCGCCGAACCCGCCCGCCACCCACCTGCGCAGCCGCAACGCAGCTGAGGCAGTGACCAGCCGCAGGCCTCAACTGCGCGACTTGCCCTTGGCCGGCTTGCCGGCGTCGGCGTAGATCAGCTTCTCCATGCCCTCGATACGGGCCATGGCCGGCGCCGTCTGCGCGCGGAACGCCGCCAGTTCGGCGCCCTGCAGCGGCTCCGGCGGCGGCATCGTCACCGACATCGGGTTGCGCTGCTGCCCGCCCACGCGGAATTCGTAATGCAGATGCGGGCCGGTCGCCAGGCCGGTCATGCCGACATAGCCGATCACCGTGCCCTGGTTGATGCGTTGCCCGGCCTTGATCTTGCCAAAGCGCGACATGTGCCCGTACAGCGTGCTGTAGTTCTTGCCGTGATCCAGGATCACCACGTTGCCGTAACCGCGCTGGGTCCCGACAAACACCACCCGCGCATCGCCGGCTGCCATGATCGGCGTGCCCGAGGCGGCCGCATAGTCCACACCCTTGTGCATGCGCATGGTGCCCAGCACCGGATGCTTGCGCGCACCGAAGGTGGAGCTGATCCGGCTATAGGCCACCGGCATGCGGATGAAGCTCTTCTTGAGCGGGCGCCCAGTGATGTCGAAGTACTCGGCCGGTTTGCCGGCGCGCTCGAAGCGAAACCCCGTATAGGTCTTGCCGCCAGTGGTGAACGTCGCCGCCAGGATGTCGCCGGTGCTGATCCGCTCGCCTTCGCGCCAGGTCTCATCCATGACCACGCTGAACCGGTCGCCGGGCTGCAGATCCTTGTCGAAGTCGATGTCGTACTTGAAGATCTCGTCGGTCATGATCGCCACCGCCGCCGGCGACAGTCCGGATTTGCCGGCCGAGGCATACAACGAACTGCTGATCTCCCCGCTGGCCACTACCGTGCGCGTGGTCGTCGCCCGCTCGGTCACGTTCTCGCGCACGGCGTCACCCAGCAGGCGCAGTTCCACCCGATGACTGTCGTCGCGATCAAAACGCAGTGCGCGCAGCTGCCCCGGCGTCGGCATGTCGAAGGCGATCTCGGTACCCGGACGCAGCTTGGTCAGCGCCTCCTTGGTCCCCGGGTGCGCCAATACCTGGTACATCACCGTGGTCGGGATCCCCAGCTCGCTGAACAAGGTACTCAGGGTCTGGCCCGGCTTGACCTGCAGAATTTCCCAATCGGTGCTCGGTGCCAGCTGCTTGCGGCTGGGAACCAGCGGCGGCAATGGCAATGCCAGCGTGGAATGGCTGGAAAGCGGTGCGTCGATGGCGTTGGAAAAACCCGGCACGATCGTGGCGACCAGCGCACCGATGGTGGCGAACAGGCTGGCGTGAATCCAGTGACGGCGGGTCCAGCGGTCATTGAATGCCGCCGGCAGATGCGCCTTGAGCTTGCGATGCAGTGCAGTATCGTGGAGGACGTGGAGGCGTTCGTGAAAGCGCCGCTTGCGTGCACGGCCCTGCTCTGAGTTCTGCATCGTTCAAATTCCTCGCTGGCTCGAAGTGCGAGCCCAATCGCCGGTACCATAGACAGCCTGTAACAGCGCGTCAAACCATTGAGCCTGTTCATTATTTTCACTTGGCGCGGAATTAACCCGCGTTTAACATCATTCACGTTTTTGACGGCAAGCGCCGCTGGAGTCTGTGGTTGGCCACTATCGAAGAATCCCTCGCACTCATCGGCCGTGGTGCCGAAGAGATCCTCAAGCTCGATCAGCTGCAGGCGCGGCTCGCCACCGGTAAGCCGCTGCGGGTGAAGGCCGGCTTCGATCCCACCGCGCCGGATCTGCATCTGGGCCATACCGTGCTGCTCAACAAGATGCGGCAGTTCCAGCAGCTTGGCCATCAGGTGATCTTCCTGATTGGCGACTTCACCGGAATGATCGGCGACCCGAGCGGCAAGAACGCCACCCGCAAGCCGCTCAGCCGCGAGGATGTGCTGGCCAACGCACGGACCTACGAAGAGCAGGTCTTCAAGATCCTGGACCGCGAACGCACCGAGGTGCGCTTCAACTCCGAATGGTTCGGCCAGATGAGCGCGGCCGACATGATCAAGCTCTCTGCCCAGCACACCGTCGCGCGCATGCTCGAACGCGACGATTTCG
This sequence comes from Xanthomonas sp. NCPPB 3583, assembly GCF_041475715.2. Classification (NCBI taxonomy): domain Bacteria; kingdom Pseudomonadati; phylum Pseudomonadota; class Gammaproteobacteria; order Lysobacterales; family Lysobacteraceae; genus Xanthomonas; species Xanthomonas sp. NCPPB 3583. The sequence continues at coordinate 4,400,495 of NZ_CM191263.1, read as the reverse complement.
CCAAGCGCTTCGGCAGCCAGCAGCCGATCGCCATCCACGAATTCCTCTACCCGTTGGTGCAAGGCTACGATTCGGTCGCCCTGAAGGCGGACGTCGAGCTGGGCGGCACCGATCAGAAGTTCAACCTGTTGATGGGGCGCGGCTTGCAGGAGCATTACGGTCAGGCGCCGCAAATCGTGCTGACCATGCCGCTGCTGGAAGGCCTGGACGGCGTAGCCAAGATGTCCAAGTCGTTGGGCAACTACATCGGCATCAACGAGCCGGCCATCGACATCGTCACCAAGACGATGAAGATCGGCGACGAGCTGACCTGGCGCTGGATCGACTTGCTGTCCTTCGATATCAGCCTGGCCGAAGCGGCGCGCCTGAAAGAGCAGGTCGCTGCGGGAGAGCTGCATCCGCGCGAGGTCAAATTGCGCCTGGCACGCGAGCTGGCCACCCGGTTTCACGATGCCGCAACCGCAGAGCAGGCCATTGCCGGCTGGCACGCGGTGG